>CAINOE010000044.1 GCA_903851415.1 uncultured Rhodopila sp.
CCGCCAGCAGCGCCGCCTCCGCCTCCGCCACGCGGCCCGCGGCGAGCAGCGCCTCGCCGCGCCCGATGAGCGCCTCGGCCTCGGCCCCGGCCAGCGCCGCGGCCTGCGCGGGCGACGGGGTGTCATCGTAACCCAGCATGCGAAGCGCGGCGACATGGCGCTGCGGTGCCGGCGCGGGCGACGCAGGCACGAGCACCGGGCGGCGGGACAGGCCAGGCGCCAGCGCCCGGATCGTCCGGCCATCCGAGCCGGCCACCAGCCCGAACCGGGCGAGCAGGCTCGGCGCGATGTCCACCAGCCGCGCCGGCACCAGCTCCGTGCCGGCATCAATCCAGCGTCCTCGCGCCGCGATGAACCCCGCGCCCGCCCGGGCCAACGGCTGGCCGGCACCGCCGCGCACGCCGATGGGCGAAACCATCCAGATCGTCGTGTCGTCTCCGGCCAGGTGCATCAGCCGCCCGAGCATCGCGTCGGCGAACCCATAGGCGGCATCGACAACGCCGCCGAACATTGAGCCTGGCGGTTGCGCCGCGAACGACCGCTGGATGCCGTCCAGCCAGCCGTAATGCACCGCGGCGACGTCCCGGGGCTGTTGCTCGATCAGCGCGGTCGCCGCGGCGTGCAGGGTGGAGACCTCGGCCAGCAGCACCGCCAGCCGCGTCAGGCTGGCATCGCGATACTGGTCGATCTGCATCAGCCCGGGGACGAAGGGGGCGAGCATCGCGCCCTCGATATCGGTGGGATGCACCCGCAGCGCGCGCAACGCCGGAAGCAGCGCGGCGGGCGACACCGCATGGCGCGGCACCGCCCAGGACTCGAAGTCCGGACCGGTGGCGGTGGCGAAGCGGCTATCGACATGGATGCCCGGCCACGCGGTTGCCGGCGCCGTGTTCGGCCAGCCGACGGTGATGGTGGAGCGGCCCGCCGCTTCCAGCACCTGCCAGAACGGCGGCGCCTGCCAGGATTCGCGCCCGGCGGCCATGACGCCGCCACCGTCCGGGCGAGGCACCCGCGACGCGAGCACGCCATGCGCCACCGGATCGCGCCCAGTGGCGATCATCGCCAGCGCAATGCGGGGCGACAGCGGTTCGGAGGGCAGCAGCCGGCCGCGGGCGCCGTCCTGGCGCAGCCGCGCCAGGTTCGGCATGCGCCCCTCCGCGAGCAATCGTTCCGCTACCGCTTGATCGCAGCCGCTGAAACAGACTAGCAGCAGCCGTTCCCGTCGCCGCGGCTTCGGGCCGGCTGTCAAAGAGCGGGATAATGACGATTCGGACATTGGATTTTTTCATCCGGGATGCGGAGCGGGCGGAGCTACGGGCCTGCCGGATGCTGTTGCCGGAAACGTTCTCGCCAGGCAATGCTCCCGAGGCGCTGGTGGCGTTCGGGCGGCATGACGACCTCGCCGGCGCCGCCGCCATCGGTTGGCAGGCCGTCGGCGATCCTGCTGCCTTCCCGGTCTCGGTGCATGTTTTGCCGAAGTTTCGCAGGCAGGGCCTCGGGCGGGCGCTGCTGGATGCGGCGGCGGCGCTGGCGCGGGGCGAAGCGGCCGCCTTGCAGCCCTGGACGGCGCTGCGGGAAGACAGCGAGGCGGCTGCGTTCTGCCTCGCCTGCGGCTTCGGCGTGCATCACCGCATCCTGCATTTCAGCGGCGAGGCGGAGCGCATGGAAGCGATGCTGGCGGCGTATCGGGAAAAGCTCGACCGTTCCGGCTGGATACCGGCGGGCGCCCGGGTGGTGGCGCTGCCGGACGCGCCGCCGGACGAGGTGGCGAACCTCGTCGCGCGCGAGTTCCATAATCACCCCGAACGGATGCTGGCCAGGCTGAGCTGCCTCGCCGGCACGCCGCCCGATCCGCAACGGTCCGTCGTGCTGCTGCTGGACGGGATGGTGGTGGGCGCGCAGTTGGTGTCCATCGCCGTCGACGGTGTGCCCGAGGTCGAGGCCAACGTGGTGATCCCGAGCCTTCGCCGCGGCTGGGCCAACCTGCTGCTGACGCATGAGGGCACGCGCATCGGGGTGCTGCGCGGCTCGCGCCGGTTCCGTTTCTTCTGCGACGACCGGGTGATCGATACGGTCAACCTTGCCCGCCGCTCGGGCGCCGAAAAAGTGGCGACCGATGTCGTGCTGCGGCGGGCGGTCGCCTGAACCGGGGCCGATCGGCTGATCCGCCCCTTCTGCAAGGGTCAGGCGCCGAGCGCACGCCGGCGGCGCAGGCCCGCAACCCCGGCGGCGCCGACGGCAAGCAGCGCCAGAGAGGCCGGTTCCGGGACGGCGCCGCCGATGGTGACCGAACCACCGGCATCATCGTAGGTGACGCTGGTCAGGACATCGCCATTCAGCGTTTCATAGCCGTACAGGTCCTCGCCGCCATCGATCGTGAAGCGCAGCCCGATATAGCTCGTGCCCGAATTACCTTTGACCGCCCCGAGTTGGGTCGCCGAGAATAGCACCCCGGTATCCGGCGCGACATCGGCCAGGCCGAGGAATGCATCCGACGGCCCCACCGTGTCTCCGACGGCGAGATCGGACGCCTTTGGTTCAGTGCTGCCGGCCGGCCCGACGATCGCACCTTCAACGGCTGCGGTGCCATAAAGGGCGGCGCCCAGATATACCAGGGAATATTGCGCCGAACCGGAAGGCGAACCGTCGCCGATCGTCACATCGATCGGGGTGTCCACGTCCACGTTCACCCCGAAATCCTGCGTCACCACTGTGGCGCCTGCATCGCGGCCCCACAGCATGCAGGCGCCGCTCGCCAGGGAGATGGCGCTGAGGCGGAGAATTCTGTCTGTGTCGCGGCCCAGATGATTTGCACGTGGCATCAACGCTCACCTTCCCATGTGGCAACCGGATTCGGGACCACAGCGCCATTCGCTCGGTCCGAGATGGCTATAATAGCATGTTATTAATGAAATGGATTGCAAGGTCAATGCGGTGACAGCGACCGGCGTCAAAAAAATAGTCCGCCCCGCTACGCCCAGTCCATCTTCTCACGCGCGAGGAACGACGTGAACGGTGCGGTGATCCCCTCATCCGCCAGGATCGCCCGCAGCGCCTGTTCCATGGCCGGAATCACCGCGGCGGCGCCCGCATCGGCCAGCCCGCGCCGCCGCAGCGTGCGCACCAGCTCCGTCACCGCCGCCGACTTCCAGCCCACCAGCCGCGCCTCGGTCTGGTCCAGCTCTCCGGCGCCGAACCGCCGCACCACACCGCCGGAGCGCGGGTCGAGTGCCACGAAGCTGACCGGCGGATAATGCGCCTGCAGCAGATGCTCCAGCCGCCAGTGCGCCAGGCCGCCGCCGGTGATGCGGCACACGTGGTCGAACCGTCCTTCCGCCGCCCGCCGCTCCGCCTGTGCGCGTTCGGCCGGGTTCAGCAGCAGGTCGAGGAACACGAACAGGATCAGCGCCCGGCCCGGGCTGCCGTTGCGCTCCGCGAAGCGGAAGAACGATCGTCCGGTGCCGACCATGTCGACGACGACGGTGGCGGGGGTGATGCCGGCGGTGAAGATCGGGTCGAGCTCGGGCGAAGCGGTCAGCCGCCGGCTGATGTCCAGGCTGCGCAGCGGGATCTCCGGAAACAGCCCGGCGAATACCCGTGCGGGCTCGTCCGCGCTGCGGCTGAGGAAGGCGAACTCCGCGGCGGCGCCGAAGCGATGCACCAGGTGCAGGGCGAAGCAGACCAGGAGCGAGAAATACGGCCCGACAACGGCGGAATGGAACGCCGTCGCACCGGGCGGAATGCAGCGCAGCCGGACTTCGCGCAGGACCAGCGCGAGATGCGCCAGCCCAAGCTCCTGCAACCGGGTTTCCCAGGGCGTGAAGCGCGAATCCTGCACCAGCTCGCAGTCTATGCCAAAGCCGGCGGGGACCTTCACATCCGATGCCGGATTGTCGCCGACATGCCGGCGGACAACGTAGGAGGCCAGCACGAACGGCCAGATCGTCCCTGTATGCTTGCCCCAGTTGGACCGGATGATCGGCAGGTGGGTATGCAGTTCGCCCGCATCGAACAGGAAGCCGGCGATGATCTCCGGCGGCAGATACATGTCGGAGATGAGCAGGTCGGGCGGCTCGACGCGCGCGGTGTTGCGCAGGATCGGGAACAGCAGGCTGCGCTCGGTCTCGACTTCATGGCGGAGCAGGGCGCGGGCTTCGGCTTCGGGCATTCCGTCGGCGGCCATGCGGCGGTAGATGTCGTGCAGCACATAGGGCTGGCCGATACGGTCCAGCGCCGCCTGGGCGTCCAACCGGCGGGTGACGAAACCGGGGGCGTTGCGTTGCACCTCGATCAACTGGAAAACGGCGTTCGGGTTGGGTGTGAACCGGGCCAGCAGCGTGTCGAACACGTCCCAACTCGTAACGATCGGCTTCGGCGGCGAGGGAGCCATGCGGGTCCTGGCGGAGGGTGCGGGGCGTTGTCCGGCGATCTAAGCGGCGCCGGGCGAATTCTGCCAGAATTATCTTGCTTCCATGCCGAACCACGCGGCCCCGCCGGACGGGACGCAGGCCAGCGTTACCCGGGGCAGGCTTCCGATCGCCGCCCGGCTGAGGTAAACGCCCCGCGACCGTATGCCGGAGCTGCCATGACTGCCCCGTTCTCCGCCTCCTCCTTAGGGCCGGACGCGACCACGCCTTTGATCCTCGCCCTGCCCAAGGGACGCATCCTGTCGGAGTGCGGCCCGCTGCTCGCGCGCGCCGGCATCGTGCCGGCCGCCGACTACACCGATGAGGACAGCCGCCGGCTGCGCTTCCCGACAGACGACCCGATGCTCGACGTGGTGCGGGTGCGGCCGTTCGATGTCGCCACCTTCGTCGCCTTCGGCGCGGCGCATATCGGCATCTGCGGCGCCGACGTGCTGATGGAGTTCGACTATCCGGAGATCTACGCGCCGCTCGACCTTGGCATCGGCAAATGCCGGGTGTCGGTGGCGGAGCCGCTGGAAACCGCCGGCACGGACGATCCGTCGCGCTGGAGCCGGGTGCGGGTGGCCTCGAAATACCCCAACATCGCCCGGCGGCACTATGCGAGCCGCGGCATCCATGCCGAGGTCGTGCACCTGAACGGCGCGATGGAGCTGGCGCCCGGGCTGGGGCTGTGCCGCATGATCGTCGATCTGGTGCAGACCGGATCGACCTTGAAGGCCAACGGGCTGGTGGAAACCGAGGTCATTGCCGGTGTCACCAGCCGGCTGATCGTCAACCGCAGCGCGTTGAAGACGCAGCCCGAGGCCATCGGCGCCTGGATCGCCCGCTTCCGCGATGCGATGGAGAGTGCGGGTTAGCTTCGGCGGCTGGAAAAGTGGTCAGGCAGCTTCGGTGGCCTGACTCGTCTGCTTTGTCACGCCGCCTTGGCTGCATTCTCGCGCCGGGCCGCCCGAACTGCGTCGATCGCCCGGCTTGCCACGTCGCCGACACTCATGTCCCGGGACCATGACGAACCTATCTGAGCTTGCAGATTGGCCGTGGCTTGTCGCTTCATATCCTCATCGATCTGCTCGAACACGCGGTCCGCGGCGGGGTTTTCGATCCCCGACTGTAGCATGAGCCGCCTCGCAACCTCCGGATCGTCGGCCAGCACCCGGATGAGCGTGTCTGCCGCCTTGCTCTGCGGTACCTTGCCGCGTTCCCACCTCGTCCAGGTTTTCGGGCCGACCGAGAGCATGGCCTCCAGGTCGGTTTGCCGGAATGCGTATTTCAGCCGGATGCACCGCAAATCGTCAGCACTCAATAGGCCGTCCATCTCGCGGATCTTCGCCGCGACCGCCAATTCGTGGCGGGAAATTTGCTCACCGGCATAGCTGACCGAGCCACAGACCTCACAGACGGTCTGGGTATCGTCGATCGAGGCTTGCTTGCCGCCGTGCGAGAAAAAGAAGGAGGCAACACGTTCGGTCAGGGCGGCGTTGCCGCAGGCTGTGCAGATTTCAGACATGCCGTTCGTCCTTCTTGAAGGATGTGATCACCAGCCGTTCGCCGCTGATCAGCAGCTTCAGGAACATCTTTACGCCGCACTCATCGACCCATATCGAGTAGTAGTCTGAAACGGTTGCAGGATAGTACTTTTCAGTGGGCTTTGAATTGATGCAGTGCAACTCGCCGAGTTCGGACGTCAATATCTCCCTGAGATCGTCGGTATCCAATCCGTGACGCCTAAGTTCGACCACGACCGGCTGGAAAAATGTGCAGTTTCTTTCGTCAGCCGCGAGCCGCCGGACGGCTTCCAGGGGGTTCGCGGGCAAAACCATGATCCATGAGGTAGCACCGTGCTACCTTCGCGTCAACAGGAATCCGAGTCACCGCCAGCGCCGGCCAGCGGATTCCGCGGCACCCGCAATGCCTTATCAGACACAAGATGACGCGCCGCTCCCCATCCGCTAAATCAACCGCATGATACGATTGTCTACGGCCGACGCCGGCTTTGAAGCTGCATTCGTTGCCCTGCTGGCGCAGGCCCGCGAAACCACCGAGAGCGTGGACCGCGCGGTGGCGGAGATTGTTGCCGATGTCCGCGCCCGCGGCGATGCGGCGGTGCTCGAGTACACCGCACGCTTCGACCGCCTCACCCTGACGGCGGCAACGCTGCGCATCGGCGCGGAGGAGATCGACGCCGCGGCGGCCTCGATCCCTGCGGAACTGGCGGCGGCGCTGGATCTGGCGGCGGCGCGGATCGAGGCGTTCCACCGCGCCCAGCTTCCGCAGGACCTGCGCATGACCGATGCGGCGGGCGTGACGATGGGCATGCGGTGGGGGGCGCTGGACGCCGCCGGCCTGTATGTGCCGGGCGGCAAGGCGGCGTACCCGTCGTCGGTGCTGATGAACGCCATCCCCGCACGGGTGGCCGGGGTTGGGCGGATCGCGATGTGCGTGCCGACTCCCGATGGCGTGCTGAACCCGCTGGTGCTGGCGGCGGCGCGCCGGGCGGGGGTGACCGAGATCTACCGCATCGGCGGCGCCCAGGCCGTGGCCGCCCTGGCCTACGGAACCGCGCGTGTTCCCGCCGTGGACCGGATTGTCGGTCCCGGCAATGCCTATGTCGCAGAAGCGAAGCGCCAGGTGTTCGGCCGCGTCGGCATCGACAACATCGCCGGCCCGTCGGAAGTCGTCGTGCTGGCCGATGCGGACAACGACCCGCGCCGCATCGCCGTCGACCTGCTGGCCCAGGCCGAGCATGACGAGGCGGCGCAATCCATCCTGATCACCGACAGCGCCGCCTTCGCCGACGCCGTCGCCGCGGCGGTGCTGGCGGAGCTGCCGTCCCTGCCCCGCTCCGCCATCGCCGGCGCAAGCTGGGCGGCGAACGGCGCGGTGATCGTCGTGCAGAACTGGGAACAGGCCGTCACCCTGGTCGATCGCCTGGCGCCGGAGCACCTGGAACTGATGGTCAAGGACCCGGAGGCGCTGTTCGCCCGGGTCCGCCATGCCGGCGCCGTCTTCCTCGGCGCTTTCT
Source organism: uncultured Rhodopila sp. (assembly GCA_903851415.1). GTDB lineage: Bacteria > Pseudomonadota > Alphaproteobacteria > Acetobacterales > Acetobacteraceae > Rhodopila. The sequence goes on from CAINOE010000044.1 coordinate 7,450, forward strand.
GCCCGGAGGCGATCGGCGATTACGTGGCCGGACCGAACCATGTGCTGCCGACGGGACGCACCGCCCGTTTCGCTTCCGGCCTGTCGGTGTTCGATTTCCTCAAGCGAACGACGTTCGTTTCGGCCACGCCGAACGCGTTGGCCGCCATCGGTCCCGCCGGGGTGGCGCTGGCGGAGGCGGAGGGATTGCAGGCCCACGCGCGGAGCATTTCGTTGCGTTTGGCGGAGCGCTGAGGGCGGCGGCGGCCAATTTGGTGGCGGTCCGAAGGGCTGGCGGCGCGGATACCGCCCCCGTGTCATGGCCGGACCAAATCCGGCCATGACACAACGGGACGGGCCGCCGGCTCCCGGCTTATTTTAGCGCGTCTTTGATCGAGCGGTCCGGCGTCAGACCACGCGCAGCACCGGGCGGGCGGCCTTCACCGCCATGCGGCGATACAGCGCGACGTAGTCCTCGGCCATGCGGCGAGCCGTGAAGCGCTGCTCGAAGACCCGGCGGATCACGTCGTGCGACAGAGTATCCAGACGCGACAGCGCTGCCACCGCCCCGGTTTCGTCATGCACGATGAATCCGGTGGTGCCGTGATCGATCACCTCCGGCACCGATCCGGCCGGATAGGCGATCGTCGGCGTGCCGCACGCCATCGCCTCGATCATAACCAAACCGAACGGCTCCGGCCAATCGATCGGCAGGAGTAACGCTTTTGCTCCGCTCAGGAACGCGGGTTTTTCCGCATCGCCGATTTCGCCGATCAATTCGATCTGGTCGCCGTCGATCATGGGACGGATGGTCGATTCAAAGTACGCGGTATCCACCCGGTCGATCTTGGCGGCGATCTTCAGCTTCATGCCGGCTGCGCGAGCGATGCGGATCGCCCGGTCCGGCGCCTTTTCCGGGCAGATGCGGCCCAGGAATGCCAGATAATCCCGCTCCATCGGCTGCGGCGTCAGCAGGTCCGGCGGCAGGCCGTGATAGACCGTGCCGATAAAGTTGCCGTTCGTTAACGGCCTCCGTTGCGCGTCGGATATGGACACCAGCGGTGCCTGCGGGAATTCCTGCATGACACGCGCCAGTTCCGGCAGGTCCAGGCGGCCGTGCAGGGTTGTTATATACGGCGTCGGCTGCCGGCTGAGCAGCGAAAACGGCCAGTAATCCAGGTGGCAGTGCAGAATGTCGAACTCATGCGCGCGCTGGGCGATTTTCTCCAGCAGCAGCATCGCCGGCGCCATCGCGTCGCGCAAGGTCGTGTCGAACCGCAGCGCGCACGGCCATACGGCGTCCAGATGCGCGTTCGTTACGGAATCCCCGCTGGCGAACAGGGTCACCTCGTGCCCCATGGCCACCAGTTCCTCGGTCAGGTAGGAGACCACCCGTTCGGTGCCGCCGTAGGTGCGCGGCGGAACGGACTCGGTCAGTGGCGCGATTTGGGCTATACGCATTGCAAATGGCTCCCGGTCTTAAGTTTCGGAACCATTGATGGGAGGCAGATCGGGTTTTTTTGCGGCAGATGCGAACATGAAGCGGACAAAGTCGGCCCCCTCACGACGAAGTTACCGTCCGGGGCTTTCCCTCACCGTCTCGTTTGCGTTTACCAAGGCACAATCGGTTGCGTCCGAGGCGGATATCGTTGCTCGGACAAAACATAATCGGGGGATGCTGACCGATGCCACGACTGGTCGTCGTTTCAAATCGAGTTCCACTTCCGTCCGAACGGGGCGCCAAGGCGGGAGGCCTGGCGATCGCGCTGGCCGACGCGCTGCAGCCCGGTTCGGTGTGGTTCGGCTGGAGCGGACGCCGCTCCGCCCGCGGCTCCGCCACGACCCATATTCAGCGGTCCGATGGTATTACTTATGCAACAGTTGACCTTACGGAAGCGGATTATCATTCCTTCTACGTGAACTTCTCCAACGGCGCGCTATGGCCGCTGCTGCATTTCCGTCTCGGATTGCTGGACTTCAAGTCCGAAGACTATGATGGATACCGTTCGGTAAACCGCCAGTTCGCCGCCTCGCTGCTGCCGCTGCTGCGGCCGGAGGATGTGATCTGGGTGCATGACTATCACATGATCCCGATGGCCGCCGAACTGCGCGCCCTGGGCGTGACCAATAAAATCGGCTTTTTCATCCACACCCCGTTCGTTCCTCCGTCGATTTTCAATGCCCTGCCGCGGTCAGCCGAATTGCTGAACGCGATGTGTGCCTACGACCTCGTCGGTTTTCATACCCGCACGTATTGCACGGCATTCCTCGACTGCGTCGCGGAAAACCTCGGCGTCCACGCCGACAAGGACGGCCGCTTCGTCCTGCGCGGCCACCCGGTTCGTGCCATTGTCGATCCGATCGGCATTGATGCCGATGAATTCACGAAACGAGCGGTCGAGGCCTCGCGCGGGACGGACGCCCGCATGCTGCGGGAAAGTCTCGGCAAAGGCGGCCTCGCCATCGGCGTCGACCGTCTCGACTACTCGAAGGGCCTGATCAACCGGTTCGAAGCCATCGGCCGGTTCTTCGCGAATTATCCGCAGCACCGCCGGGAAGTCAGCTTCCTGCAAATCGCCGCCCGATCGCGGGAGGAGCAGGGAGCCTACGCGCGGCTGCGGCGCGAGCTGGACCGTATCGTTGGCGACACGAATGGGCGGTATTCGGAATTCGATTGGACGCCGTTGCGCTACATGACCCGGGCCGTCAAGCGCGACACCCTGGCCGGATTTTTCCGGCTGTCGCGGCTTGCCGTGGTGACGCCGCTGCGGGACGGCATGAACCTCGTCGCGAAGGAATACGTCGCCGCGCAGGACGCGGACGATCCGGGGGTGCTGATCCTCTCCCGCTTCGCCGGCGCGGCCGAGGAAATGTCCGAGGCTCTGATCGTCAATCCTTACGATTCCGATGAGATCGCCGAGGCCATGCATATCGGCCTGTCCATGGACCTGGAAGAACGCCAGGAACGCTGGCGGTCGTTGCATAAGACTGTCAGCGTCAACACCGCGGAACGCTTCTGTTCGGTGTTCCTGAAGCTTCTCTCGCATCCCGAAACGCACCCGGAACGGCCGTCGCTGCGGGCGATTTCGTAGTCGGCCAACCTCCATCTCGGCAAGGCCCGGATGGCCAACGGTCATGGCCCGGACAAGCCGGGCCATGACGAACAAGGCCTCCCCGTCAATCGTCGGCAAACAGCCCGACCGGCGTCCCAACCGCCGGAGCGGCCGCGCGGAACAATCCCCCGAGCGCCGGGAACGCCGCCAGAACCTCAGCGGATTTCCCCTCCCGCAGCGATGTCACGTAAAGCATCGCATCGGCAAAGCACGGCATCGTCGGCCCCGGCACCGGGAACGCCCACTTGCGGAGCAACCGACCCTCCGGGCTGAAACAGTTGAGGCAACCCGCCGACGGACCTGCGGACCAGTAGTTGCCATCCGCATCCGTCGCCGCGCCATCCGGGCGGCCATCCTCGTTCTTCAGGGTGGCAATGATGCGGTGATTGGACCGCCCGCCGCTGGCCGGATCGAAATCCCAGGCCTGGATGATGCCGCCCGTCGAGTCGGAGTGGTACATCGTCCGCCCGTCCGGCGACCACGCCAGGCCATTGGAAACCGCGATGCCGGTTTCCTCCCGCGTGATCCTCCCGTCAGCCGTCACCCGGTACAAGGCCGCGATCTTCTGCCGCGGCGAGTTCTCATCCATGCTGCCGACCCAGAACGCCCCGTCCGGCCCGACCTTGCCGTCATTCAGCCGGTTCGTCGGCGGTTCGTCGATTTTGGACGTCAGATCGGTCAGCGCGCCGCTGGCGGGATCGAACAGCGCGACGTGGTGACGTTGCGCCACCACGAACCGGCCGCTGCGGCACAGCCCGAAACTGCCGACGACCTCCGGAAAGTCCCACGACGTATGCGCCCCCGAGTCGACCGACAGGGCGTTGATCCGCTTGCCGTTGATATCGCAGAACAGCAGCCGGCGATTGGCGGCGTCCCACACCGGCGACTCCGCCACGCTGCAGCGCGAATCCCAAACCAGTTCAAAATCGCTCATGATCTGCCTGTCCCTCCCCGTTGACCCGGGCCTCGGAGACCTGAACACCGGAGCGGCCTTCGGGTCGCCGATCACATCGCCGATCGGCCGCGCACCGGGCATGGCGGGCGGCTGAATCGCCGGCCAGGCGTCCGAACACCGCACCGATGGTCAGTCCCGCCCCGGCCAGATACCCGGTGCCGAGGACATTAGGCGCCATGATCATGCCCGCGGCAAACAGGTTGGAGACCGGCGTGCCATCCTCCATCAGCACCCGCGCCCCGGCATCCACCTTCACGCCCAGGCAGGTGAACGTGATGCCCGGGCGTATCGGGATGGCGGCAAACGGCGGAACCGTCAGCGCCCGGGCGTGGCGGGTCTTGCCCGGGACAAGCCCGGCCGTCCGGCCGTCCTCGCGCACGGCCGCATTGAACGCCGTCACGGTCGCCGTCAAACCCGCCGCATCCACCCCGGCCAGCGCCGCCAGTTCCTGCAAAGTCACCGCGGTCAGCGGCGGGAAGACCGGCGGCAGCGTGCCGCTGTGCGCTGCCGCATCCAGGATCAGCCACGCCATTTGTCCCGGCTGTTCGGCCACCTTGCGGCCCCAGACCGCATAGCGCGTCGGGCCGGTATCCCCGCCCTCGTCATGGAAGCGCCGCCCCGCGCGGTCCACGACAATCCCCGCGGGGATGCCCAGCACCCGTGTGGCGATGCCGCCATCCGCCCGCGGCGAGCGCGCATCGACGGCAACCAGATGGCAGGCCCCCGGTTCGCCCGCCGTCGCCACGCCCTGCGCGATCAGGCCGCGCAGCAGCGCGCCATCGGCATAGGGCGTGCCGCGCAGGACAAAGGCGTCGGCCGCCTCGCCCCAGAGCGGCCGCAGCGAGGCCGGATCCGCCTGCGCTCCGCCGCAACAGAGCACGACGGCGCGCGGCTGAACACGCGACGATGCCAGGTCCAGCGCGCGGACCCTTCCATCGGCCAGGGTCAGCCCGGTGACGGGGCTGTTATAGGCGATTTGCACGCCCAATCGCCCCGCGGAGGCGTACAGAGCATTCAGCATGGTCTTGCCGCCGCCAAACAGGAAGCTCGTGCGGCGCGAAACCGGCAGCAACCCGTCGCCGGCATGCTGAAACCCCACGCCATGCGCCGCCAGCCAGGGCACCACGGACACCGAATCCGCCACCAGCCTTTGGCAGAGCGCCGGGTCATCCCGCTCCTCCGCGACCCGGCTCAGTTCGGCGAGAAACTCAGCCTGCGTATACACACCGGGGGAGAACGGCGTCGGCGCGCCATGCACCGCCCGCAGGTTCCGGGCGTGGCGCGCATTGCCGCCGCGCAACGCCCTTGGCGCCCACTCCAGAAGCTGCACCGACGCGCCCGCCCGGCGCGCCGTTATGGCCGCGCAGAGCGCGGCGATTCCGCCGCCGATAACCAGCACGTCAGGAACGGCAGCGCAGGTCGCCATGTCGGGGGGCACCCTGCGGCGCGGGGGCGGGCGCGTCCAGCATCGCCTGTGCAAACGAGCCATGACGGGCCGCGCCGAGCCGCCTTTAGGCGACCCGCAAGAATTACCGCTTCACGGGGCAGGGTCCCCGAAACCGTCATGGCCCGGCTTGTCCGGGCCACCTATCGCGGCACGTGCTTGTGTAGGTGGCCCGGACAGCCGGGCCATGACGTGAACGGTGGGGCCAACCGATTCGATCGTTTTTTGGCGTCGCCTTGGCGCGCCCGCACCGCGGGTCAGTGGAAGACGATCTCCACACGCCGGTTCTGCGCCTCGCGCACGCCCGGGCCGGTGGCGACCAGCAGCCTGGTGTCGCCCAACCCGTTGACCGCGATGATCGGCTGCTTCACCCCGTCGCGCACCAGTTCGGCGGCCACTGCCCGGGCGCGCCGCAGCGACAGGGCCGCATTGTAGCGATGCGTGCCGGAGGTGTCGGCATAGCCATCGACCGAGATCCGCGTCACCTCGGTCTGCACCGCACTTCGCGCGGCCTCGGCGATCACCTCCCGGGCGCGGTCCGTCAGATCGGCCCGGTCCCAGTCGAAGAACACCAGGTAGCTGCGAACGGCCGCCGCGGCGGGCGCGGGAATGCCGGGCCCGGCGGCGGGCGGCGGCGCGCCGAACGTCCAGCGCAGGCCGGCATTGAACGACCAGCCGCGGAAGCCGCCATCGTTGACGACGTTCTGCTGCCAGGCAACGTCGCCGTACACCGAGATCGCTCGCGTCAGGTTGCCGGTGACGCCGCCGCCGATTTGCACCGATGTGCCGTAGTTGGCGACGCCAAACGGCACGTTGCCGATGGTCGCGTCGCCGCTGCTGCCGAACCCTTGCAGAACGTTCAGCTTCGCGTACGGGGTGATGCGCGTCTCCTCCGGACCAACGAACGGATGCGCCAGACGGACGCCGATGCGGGCGATGGACTGGTTCAGGCCGCCGATGTTGACGTCAATGCCATTGCCATCGACGTGATCGCGGAATTGCAGATGCTGATAGACAAGCTGCGCCTGCGGTTCCAGCGAGAAGCCGGCGGGCAGCGGGAACGGATAGCCGGCCTCCATCGATGCCGCGATGCTGCTGCCGTTCAGGCCGGTGCCGGCGCCGGGTTGCGCGGTGGTGACCGAGCCGTCGAATGCGCCGGCGGACACGATGCCGTCGATGTACCATCCCGAGCGGGCCTGCCAGGTCACGACCCCTGCCCCGGTCTGGGTGTTGAACAGGGCCTTGCTGGTTCCGTCCACCGCACTCGGCTGCATCCATAGCCGCCCGAACGTGCCAGCGAAACCGGCGCGCAGCGTGCCGTCCTGGTCGTTGCGGGCGATCCAGTTGCCGCCGATTTGCGTCGCGCCGTAGTCCTCGGAGAAATTGTAGCCATAGCCGCCGAAGCCGCGGTCGCTGACCGCGTCGTAGCTGCCGCCCAGGCCGCGCACGAAGACCTCGCCGCCGGCATCGGTGCCCAGCGCCTGGCCGTCGCGGATCTCGCCCAGCCGCCGGTGCAGCGAGTCGAGGTCCTGCAGCCCGGCGTTGAACAGCGCCAGCGGGGCGGTGATGTAAGCCGGGACTTCGGGCGCAACCGCCGGACGCTCCGGTTCCGGTGCCGGACCGGGGCCCGGGTTTGGCCCCGGGTTCGGCCCGGGGTTCGGTTCCGGGTTCGGGCCAGGGCCTGGCCCCGGGTCCGGCGTCACGTAGACATTCTGCAACCGGTAGTCCCAGTTTCCGCCGGCATTGCCGACGAGGGTTTGGCTGGCGGCGGCGCTGCCGTTCGGCGATCCGGGGCCGTAGGCATAAAGCTGGTAGCGGTAGGGCGTATCCCCGGTGACATACCCGTTCGCCAGGCTGAAGACCGTGGAGGACGACGCGCCGGCCACCTGAACCAGAGAAATGCCGTCCGTCGGCGAGGGTATCTCGACGCTGGTGAAGGCGCCGGACCCGCTGGCATGCACCTGCAACACGGTGCTGCCGGACGCGCTCCCCAGGATCAGCAGCCGATCGGCGGACTGGTTGGAGAGCGGGCCGCCGCCGTTGAGCAGCGCGTTCAGCACGACTGTGCCGCCCTGCGGATCGTAATTGCCGTGCACCGATAGCACGTTGCCGATGGACGAGCCTGCCAGATCGACCACCCCCGGATTGGTCAGGCTGCCCAGCACGGTGAACGTGCCGATCGAGCCGCCCGCATAGGCCGGCACGGCGTTGCCGGCGGCGATGGTGCCATAGTTGGTGACGGAACCGCCGACACTGCCGTAGCCGCCCAATGTCGCGCCGGAGGCAACGGTGACGGCGCCGCCGCCGGACAGCGATGCGCTCTGATGCGCGGCATCGCCGACGATCAGGGTTCCCTGCGTCACCTCCGTCCCGCCGGAGAACGGGCTGACGCCGAACAGGATCAGCGAGCCGGTGCCGAGCTTGGTCAGGCCGCCGGTGCCGGTGATGTCCTGCCGGATCGTCGTCGTGTAGTCCTGCGTGTCGAACGTGCCGCCGCCGGCGAAGCCGTTGCTCGGCCCGTTCAGCGTGATGGCCCGGGTCGCGGACAGGTTGAAGCTGCCGCCGAACTGCAGGCCGCCGCCGTTGAAGGTCAGTCCGCCTGTGGCGGCGCCGAGCGCGGAGTCGGCTGCGACCGAGATCAGGCCCTGGTTGAAGACGGTGCCGCCGGAATAGGTGTTGACTCCGGTCAGGGTCAGCGTGCCCGCGCCCTGCTTGACCAGCACGCCGGTGCCCTGAATGACGCCCGCGTAGGTGCCGTCGGCGGGCTGGATACCGTCGGGGGAGGCCTGGTTGATCAGGACGATGCCGTTGTCGGTGATTGAGGGCGGCAGGCTTTGCGCGCGCGCCTCCAGCGTGGCGGTCGGATCGCTTCCGGGATTGACGACGATGCTGCCGTCGAAATTGGCATTGTTGCCGGTCAGCTCCAGGGTGCCGCCGACGATGTAGACCGCGAGCGGCGCTCCGCTGTTCTGTCCGATGGAGCCGGTCAGGGTCCAAAGGCCGGCGCCGGTCTTCGTCAGCGTCTGGAAGTTCGAGACCACGCCGGACAACGAATCGGCGGCGCCGGCGACCGCATCCAGGGTCAGCGTGTTGGTGCCGCCGCCGCCGTCGAAATTGCCGGTGATCCTGGACCCGGTGAACAGCGTGACGTTGTCGTTGCCGCCCTGGAAATCGAGGTTGCCGTTCACCACGCCGCCGGTTTCGTTGATGAAGTTGATCCCGACATTATTAAAGCTGCCGATGGCCTGGCCGGTGAGGCCGGGGTTGGAGCCTCCCGGCAGCGCGGAGATGGTGCCGTAATTGTCGACAACGTTCCGGCCGGCTGATGACGTCACATTCTCGAAGAAGATCGCGGAGCTGGGGCCGCCCTGGATCAGGCCGTAATTGACGACGGTGTTGCCGGCTCCGATGGCGTTGATCGCTTCCGACGTCTGCTGCGTCCCGGTGGCGATGACCGACGCGCCTTTCTGGATCGTTATGATAGCATAGTTGTTGAACTCGATCGTGTTGCTGCCCTTGCCATAGCCGCCGCCGCTGGCGCCGCCGTTGGTTGTCGTCGTTACCGCCGAGCCGCTCTGGAGAGTCACCGTCGCGCTGTCGCCGAGGCTGATTGCGTTGTTGTTGAGGACGCTGATCCGCGCGGCGGGTCCGACGATGACCGAGGTTCCTGCCGGCGTGGCGGCGGCTGAGCCGATGGTGGAGGTATAGGGATTGGGGGCTGTTCCGTCGCAGGTTGTGGTGAGCCCGACGGCGACGCAGTTGGCCAGGGCTGCCGCCGGCGGCAGGCCGATAAGCAGCAATGCCGCGAGCACGGCGGGCAGGCAACGGAAGCGGCGCAGTCTGCCGGATGTCAAGTTACGCATGGGGCCCCCGTCACGATCCAACTCGGCGATGTCACAAAATATTTTCCACGAAACGGGACGGGAACATAATAAATACGCGCTCGTGGTGCAAACAGTCAGTGGAGTGCGTCTTTTTTACAACGGTCAACAAACCCGAAAGGTTTGGCTGTGCCGGGCCGGGGAACCGGGGTCGCAAGCCTGCGAATCAAATCCGATGCCGCCGCCGCCGCTGCCGATCGGGTTCATGGCTGAGCGCGCCGTCGACCACGCAGTGAGGCAGATCGAACTGGCGCACCCCCTTGATCAACGGTCCCGCTGACTTTCGAGAGCAGATCGCCGGTAGATCGGGCCGGGCGATCCAAGCGCGTGATGGCCACGAGATCCCGCAATAAGATGAGTGAGGCAGACTGCTTTCGGTCGAGGACGGGGCTAAGCTCGAAACGGCTGTCCGACCTCTCCACAAACCCCGGGGTGACATGAACGGAAGTATTGTCCAATCGGAGCTTTCACGATGCGATCACTTTATAGGCGGGGTGTTCTGCTTGGCGGCACCGCGACGGCACTCGCACCCGCGATAGTGCGGCATGCCCGTGCCGATCAGGCGCCGGGCGTCACGGATGCCGAGATCAAATTTGGCAATACCATGCCTTACAGCGGCCCCATATCGGCGAACGCGACGATTGGCCGTGTCGAAGCGGCCTATTTCCGGATGATTAACGAACAGGGAGGCATCAATGGGCGAAAGCTCAACTTCATCTCCTGCGACGACGCGGGGAGTCCGCCCAAGACCGTAGAACAGACGCGACGGCTGGTCGAAGAGGACGGTGTGGCGTTTCTATTTCACCCACTTGGGTCAAGTAACGCCGCTGCAACATACAAGTATCTGAACGGAAAGAAGATTCCACACTTATTCATCCCCTCGGGCGCCGACAAATGGGGCGTCGCCGCCCAGCTTCCGTGGACGATCGGTTGGATGCCCAGCTTCCGTGTCGAGGCCGGAATTTACGCACGGCACGTCAAAAGCACAAAACCAGCCGGAAAGATTGGCATACTTTATCAAAATGACGACCCGGGCAAAGACTATGTGGCTGGCGTCCGCGACGGCCGGCCTATTCGTCCACGAACGGATTCTTCGTCCCGCGCAACTGCAACCGTATCGGAGTCCCCGGCAGCTTGAACGTCTCCCGCAGGCTGTTCACCAGGTACCGCGTGTAATCCTCCGGCGTCTGCTCCGCCCGCGTGCCGAACACCACGAATGTCGGCGGCCGCGCCTTCGCCTGGGTCACGTAGCGCAGCTTCAGCCGCCGGCCGCTGACCAAGGGCGGCTGGTGCGTCTCCAGCGCCTGCTCGAACCAGCGGTTCAGCTCGCCCGTCGGCACCCGCTTGTTCCACACTTCGTGGGCCAGCCGCACCGCGGGCAGCAGGCGCTCCACCCCCGCGCCGGTCAGCGCCGACAACGTCACCACCGGGATGCCTTTCATCTGCGCCAGGCTATCCTCCAGCCGCTCCGTCACCGCCTTCCGGGTGGCATTGCGATCCGCTACCGCGTCCCATTTGTTCAGCGCGACGATGCAGGCCCTGCCCTCCCGCTCGACCAGCCGGGCGATCTGCAGATCCTGGTCGTGGATGCCATCGGCCGCATCGACGCACAGCACCACCACCTCCGCCATCTTCAGCGCCTGGATGGCCGAGCTGACCGACATCTTCTCCAGCGATTCCTCGACCTTGGAGCGCCGCCGCAGCCCGGCGGTATCGACGATCTCCACCGCCCGCCCCTGGTCGTCCGCCAGAATCACGGAGATTGCATCCCGCGTCAGCCCCGGCTCCGGCCCGGTGATCATCCGTTCCTCGCCAAGCAGCCGGTTCAGCAGCGTGGATTTTCCGGCATTCGGCCGCCCGACGATGGCCAGTTTCAGCGGACGGTCATCCCCCGCCGCCTCAACCTCCTCCTCCTTCGCCGGCAGCCGATCGGCTATTTCCGACATGAGATCGGCGATGCCGTCGCCGTGTTCGGCGGAGACGCCGACGGGATCGCCCAACCCCAGCGCATAGGCATCCAGTATCGAGGAGGTCGCCAGCCGCCCCTCCGCCTTGTTCGCCACCACCAGCACCGGCTTGCCCTGGCGCCGCAGCCACTGGGCGAAATGCGCGTCGGCCGGAGTCACCCCCGCCCGCGCATCGATCACGAACAGCACCAGATCGGCTTGTTCCACCGCACTGGCGGACCCGGCGCGCATCCGCCCGGCGAGCGTCTCCGGCGCGGCCTCCTCCAGCCCCGCGGTGTCGATCAGGGTGACGTCCCGGCCGCGCAAGGTCGCCTCGGCCTCCTTGCGGTCGCGCGTGACGCCCGGCGTGTCGGCCACCAGCGCGATGCGCCGCCCGGCCAGACGGTTGAACAGCGTGGACTTGCCGACATTCGGGCGTCCCGCCACGACGACAATCGGCAGCATGCGATGATACTCCGTGATGCAGTCCGCCCCTTTCCCGGGCGGCGAGCATCTACCTTAGCGCCAAAAGCCGCCCGTCGTTGGATATTACCAGCACGGTGCCGGCGGCAACCACCGGGGCGAACGGCGCGGCGGCGGCCGACAGGGCGATATGGCCGAGGATTTCCCCGGTATACGGGCTGACCGACAGCGCGTCCTCGCTGGTGCCGGTGACGATCAGGCGGTCGCTGACCAGCAGCGGGCCGTACCACGTCAGCGTGTTCTTGCGCTTCTCCGGGTCTTCATAGCGCGGCAATTCGGTGATCCAGGAGACCCGGCCGTCGGTGATGTTGACCGCGGCGATCTGCTGCTGGGCGGAGATCAGGAACATCCAGTCGCCGGCGATCGCGAACGTGTCCTCGCCCGCGACCTGGCGCTCCCACACGCGGCGGCCCGTCGGCACGTCGTTGCAGACCAGCAGCCCGCCCATGCTGATGGCGTAGACCAGGCCGCCGACGATCACCGGCAGGGCGCGGATCGACAGGAAGTCGCCGCCGCTGGCCCGCCCGCGCGAGGCGCCGAGGCCGTCGGTCCAGGCCACGCTGCCGCTGTCGGCGCGCAGCGCGGCCAGCTCCCCGGAGCCGAAACCGGCGATGACGAGCCCCTGGTAATAGGCCGGCGCAGGCCGCCCCAGCATCGACGTCACCGGTTCGGCGGCCTGATGGCTCCAGAGCTGGTGGCCGTCGGACGCCGCAAACGCGTTGAGGCGGTCATCGATGGTGGTGACGAAAATCCGTCCGTCGGCGATCGTCGGCGCGGATCGGGCGGGCACGCCGAGATCGTGCCGCCATGTCTGCTTGCCGGAGCCGACCTCCAGGGCGACAAGCTGTGACAGCCCGTTGACCGCATACAGGGTCGTTCCGTCCACCCCAATTCCGCCGCCGACATTGGTGCTGTCCACGTCCTTCGGCCTGGTATCGACCCGCCACAGCCGCCTGCCGTCGGCCAGGTTGAACGCGGACACCTCGGCATCAGAGTCCATGGTGAACACGGTGCCGCCGGAGACCACCGGCTGCGCCATCAGGATTTGCCGTTTGCCGCCGCCCTGGCCGATATCCGCCCGCCAGGCCTCGGCCAGGCGGTCGTTGGCGGCCAGATGCCCCATCAGATGCGCCGGATTGCCGCCCGCCTGCGGCCAGGCCGCGTTGGCGACGGCCGGCGGCAGCACCACCTTCGGCGCGTTCTCATCCACCACCAGCCCGCGTCTGTCGGCGAAGATCGAGTCGCGCTTGCCCTGGAGCGGCGTCTTCTTCTCGGAAAACAGATTGTCGAACCATGAGCAGCCGGACAGCGCGGAGGCGGCGGCGAGCAGCGCGGTCCGGCGGGCCAGCCTGGCGCCGCCGGATTGGAACGAGGTATTCACGGTCACGCCAGGCTTCCCCGTTGGTTGGTGGTGCGCGCGGCTGGCATCAGCCCAATCCGGCAAGCAGGGCCGCGGCTCGGGCGCGCAGGCCCGGGGGTGCCTGGAAGTCGATCGACAGCTGCTTCAGCCGCGTCCTGGCGTCCTCGGTCTTGCCCTGGCGCAGCGCGAGGATGGCAAGCTGCTCCCGCGCCAAAGCCGACCAGGGGTTGTCGGGCACGGCGAGGGGTTCGAGGCGGGCCTGGAGTTGGCCCGGGTCGCCGCGGTCGATCTGCCGCGTCGCCGCGGTCAGGCTGGCAAGGTCGCGCAGCAGCGAATCCGCGCTGCTGTCGGCGGCGACCTGGTTCCACAGCGCGATGGCGCCCGGCAGGTCGCCCGAATCGGCCTTCAGCCCGGCGGCGCGCAGGCGGGCGAGGGTCCTGTAGCCCGCTGGTCCCGCGGCGGCCATCTGGTCAAGCGTCTGGATCTGCGCCGCGCGGGATGTCCCGGGGGCGGCCTGCTCCAGCGCCGTCTGGGTTGCCACGAAGCGTGAGGCGGCGGCGGCATCTTCTTGATTTTTCGAGTGATTCCAGTACTGCCAGCCAGCCACCGCGGCGACGATCGCAACCGCGCCCGCGACGCCGAGCCAACCGTACCGCCTGACCAGCTTCTGCGCGCGCTCGGCGCGGAGGTCTTCGTCGACCTCGTCGAAAATATCAACCACGTGGAGTCTCTCGCCCTGCCTGCACGCGCCACGGCACCGGGGCGCCTGGCGGCGGCGGACCATAGCGGCGTCGCGGTGTGGCCGCAAACCGTCGCGGCGGCAAGAGTTCATTTACCTTTTGGTTCTATGCAGGGGGCATGAAGCAGGTTCTTTGGCTGATTTGCGTGCCTCTTTGCGTCCCTTTGGCCGGGTGCGGCCTGCCGCCGGAGGCGATCGCCACCGCGGTCGTCGGCACGAGCGCCGGCAGCGTGGCGGCGATCGGGCGCACGCCGGTGGATGCGGTGATCTCCCTGGTCAGCGGCAAGGACTGCTCGGCCGTGCGGCTGGAGCAGCACAAGACGTATTGCCGCCCCGTCGAGCCGAAGCCGCCGCCGCCGGCGTTCTGCACCCGCACGCTGGGCGTGGTGAACTGCTGGTCGGATCCGGCGACCCTGCCGAACCATCCGGTCGGGGTGGCGGACGGGCCGTCGGTGCTGACGCCGCAGCAGGAGGCGGACCGGACGCGGCGATGGCCGTGAGAGGGTGGTTGAGCTTCGCGCGGAATGGCGCTATAGGGTGGGGAGACGCCCTTGTGGGGTGTGCTGGACCCGTAGCTCAGCTGGATAGAGCGTCGCCCTCCGAAGGCGAAGGTCGCACGTTCGAATCGTGTCGGGTCCGCCAGTTTTTGCAATACCCTGGCAGCGCCAATTGGATCGAGCGATTTGTCCCGGGCAACAGCGGGGCAACGGAAACCGCGCGGCCAAAACCCGGGTCTGCCGGTGGAGCGGTTGTCCCGGACAGCGATCGAATTGGGCGTCCAGCGGAATCGGACCTGGTAGCCGGCGCGGCCGCTATCGCGCCGTCAAACCCGCTGCCCGCCGTCGATATGCACCTCCGACCCGCTGAGATACAGCGCCTGGTTGGAACACAGGAAGAACAGCAGATCCGCCACCTCGCCCGGCTTGCCCAGCCGCCGCATCGGGATCTCCCGCTGCACGATCTCCTCCGTCCCCGGCGACAGGATCGCCGTGTCGATCTCCCCCGGGGAGACCGCGTTCACCCGCACGCCGTAGCGGCCGAGATCGTTCGCCATCTCCCGGGTCAGCGCCGCCAGCGCCGCCTTCGATGTCGCATAGGCCGCGCTGGCGAAGGGATGCACGCGCGAGCCGACGATCGATGTCATGTTGACAATGCTGCCTTTTGACTCGATCAGCAGGTCGCTCAGGCCCTGCGCCAGCAGCACGGCGGAGAAGAAGTTGACGTTGAAGATATGCAGCCAGTCCAGATAGGCCATCTGCAGAGAGGTGATCTTGCTGCCGTCCGCGTGCTTGGGCGAGACCGCCGCGTTGTTGATCAGCGCGTCCAGGCGGCCATGCGCAATTTCCTTGATCCGCGGCACCGCGTCGCGCACCTCATCGACGTTGGCGAGATCGAGCTGGATATGGTTGGCCTCGCCGCCCGGCCAGGGGCAGCGCGGATCGAACGCCTGGCGGGAGATCGACAGCACGCGCCAACCGGCGCCGCCGAAGCGCTTGACGGCGGCATGGCCGATGCCGCGGCTGGCGCCGGTCAGCAGGAGAACGGGTTGAACGTCGGACATGATCCGGATCCTTCGCGCTGCGTTGATAAACGTGAAATGGAGCATAGAACCGATCCGGGTGCGAACTCCATCCGCATTCTTGTTGCCGCCGCCGGGCCTCCTGTCGGACGATAGGTGGATACGGCGCCGCCGGCGGTGCCCTTCTGAACGGATGATCCTGCATGCCTCACGTCTTCCCCGTCCCCGTGCTCGACCACGCCGTCGTCAACGTCCGCGACCGTCTTGACGAGGCAGCCGCGGCCTACGCGCGGCTCGGCTTCACCCTGACGCCGCGCGGCTACCACACGCTGGGTTCGATGAACCATCTGGCGATCTTCGGCAGCGACTACCTGGAGCTGATCGCCGCGCGGCCCGGCGATGCCGGCCGCCCGGAGATCATGGAGGCGCCGCTCGGTCTGAACGGCCTGGTGTTCGCCACCCTGGACGCGGCGGCGGCGTATGAGGCGCTGCGGCGGCAGGATGTCGCTATCGAGCCGCCGGAGCAGTTCTCCCGCCCGGTGGAGATCGATGGCCTCCGGCGCGATGCGGCGTTCCGCACCACCCGCCTGCCGCGCGCCGCGGTGGCCGCCGGGCGGCTGTATTTCTGCGAGCACCTCACGCGGGACCTGGTCTGGCGGGACGAGTGGCGGCACCATGCCAACGGCGCCGTCGCCATCGCCCGGGCGGTGATCGCGGCGGCGGACCCGGAGACGCTGGGGCGGCTGTTCGGCCGCATGTTCGGAGCGCGGACGGTGCGGGCGACGGATGACGGCTGCTCGCTGATCCTGGGGCTGTCGCGGTTCGACGTGGTGACCCCGGCGGCGCTGTGGGAGCTGTTCGGCGACGCGGCGCCCGACAGCCGCGGGCGGCGCGACTACATGGCGGCGCTGACGTTCCGCACGGTGTCGCTGGATGCGGCCGAGACGGCGCTGGAGGCGGGCGGCATCCGCGGCGTGGACCGCATCGGCACCAGCGTCCTGGTGCCGGCGGCGGAGGCGTTCGGGGTGACGCTGGAGTTCAGCGTGTAGCGTCTACAGATTGGCCAGCAGCCGCTTGCTGATCTTGCGCTGCCGGCCGCGCTGAACGGAGATGAACTCGCTCAGCTTGTACTTCTCCAGAATCTCGATCGATTGATGGCAGATTGGAGTGGGGAAGCCGGTCGAGAAGTCCCGCAGGCCGGGAATGAACATCTGGGCGATCTCAAGCGCCCCGTACCACACCTGGCCGCGCCGGCCGTCACTTTCATCGACGACCGGGCGGCCGTGACCGGCGAACACGCGCAGCAACGCCGTCACCCGGGCTTCCAGCACGATGTCGGCGACGCCGAAATCGTAAGCCACGGCGCATTTCATCCGATAGAGTTTGGGCAGGCCGGTGCCGCTCCGCTCGGACGCGTCGCAGATCGCATAGAACGACTCGTCCCGCATCCACCAGGGTGAGGACATGTTTTTCGTCATCGGCATGGTGGAATGGCCGACGCGAAAAATCACCTCCCCGGGCCGCAGCTTGTCCTCGGTTATCGGCCAGATTCCGCCGCGCACGCCTGTGGCGTTGTAGCCGCCGGCGAATGTCAATTGGCGATCGCGCTCGCGCGGGTCGTCGAAGAAGCTCTGGTTTACGGGAGTCGCCATCGGAGCTACCTGCCAAAAGACCGGAATCGGGCCTGCATTGCTGCGTAACTATTGCAGACTGCAAATCCGGCCGCAAGGCTTGCTGCGGCGACATCATGCGTGGCTGCGGCGCCCGCCGGCGCGTGCGTCAGCGGTTCGGGCAAGTCGTCGCACGTGGCGTGCATGCCGGCGTGCCGGCCCCGTCATCTCCCGCTCGCCGAAGCACCTTGCGAACGCGGCAATTTCCGGGCGCCCGGGACGATGGTCATGATCGCTTCTCCGCCGCCAGCCCTTGCACGGCCGCGACGACCTCGCCCGGGCTCTCGCGCGGCAGGAAATGGCCGGCGCGCGGGATCAGCAGCCGCTCGAAACGGCCGGTGAACAGACGATCGCGGGGGATGAAGCCGGAGGCGGCGGTGACGCCGTCGGCGTCGCCATGCAGCACGACCGTGGGCACGGCGATCTCCGGCTGCGCCGCCAGGCGTGCTTCGAGATCGTCGCAGGCGGGATCGCCGGCGGCGTTGCCGTAACGGTGGCGGTAGGACTGGATTGTCACGTCAACGAAATCGGGATTGTCGAAGCTTGCGGCGGTGCGCTGGAACGTTGCATCGTCGAAGCACCAGTTCGGCGACCACAGCCGCCACAGCAGCCGCGCGATCTCCGCGCGGTTCTCGGTCAATCCGTTGCGGCCCCGTTCGGTATGGAAATACCACTGATACCAGTAACGAAACTCCTGCCCGGCTGCGGCGGGCGTGCCCGCCCCTGCGATGTCCTGGATGGCGTAGCCGGTGATCGACACCAGCCCGGCCGCGCGCTCCGGCCACAGCGCGGCCACGACGCAGGCGGCGCGGCCGCCCCAGTCGTAGCCGGCAAGAATCGCGGAACGGATCGACAGCGCATCCATAAAATCCCGCACATCGGCACCCAGCGCCGCCTGCTGCCCGCTGCGCGGCGTCGCGGGATCGAGGAAGCGCGTCGGCCCGAAGCCGCGCAGCCACGGCACCAGCACGCGGAACCCTGCGGCGGCCAAGGGCGGCGCCACGCCGTCGTAGTCGTGCACGTCGGACGGCCAGCCGTGCAGCAGGATCACCGCCGGACCGTCCGCGGGGCCGGAGTCCAGGTAGGCGATGTCCAGCACCGGGGTCCGGATCATGCTGTGCGAAGCGGGGTTTAGCGGCATAGTCATTGCTTTCTCGTAACATCGCCACCGTCATGGCCCGGCTTGGTCCGGGCCACCTATTCCAGCACGTGCCGCGACAGGTGGCCCGGACAACAAGCCGGGCCATGACGGGAGAGGCACCCTCAATACGCCAGGAACACGCCATCCACCGGCAAGGTCACCCCGGTGATGTAGCGCGCCAGGTCCTACGCCAGGAACACCGCCGGCCCGGCGATATCCGCCGGCTCTCCCACCCGCCCCAGCGGGATTCGTTGCGAGAAATTCGCCATGTATTCGGGGTTCTGCCGCGCCGCCGCGTTCAGCGGCGTGGCGATCAGCCCCGGGCCGATGGCGTTCACCCGCACCCCTTGCGGCGACAGTTCGATCGCCAGCGCCTTGGTCAGCGCCCGCACGCCGCCTTTCGACGCAGTGTAGGCGGCCGAATTCGGCAAAGCAACGAACGACTGGACCGAGCCGATATTGATCACGCAGCCCGCCGTCTCCTTCAACTGCTCCAGGAACGCGGTGACCATGTTGTACGGCCCATCCAGGTTGACCGCCAGGGTCGCGTCCCAGTCCGTGCGGGCGGTTTCCGCCTCCACCTTGCCGCGCCGGATGATCCCGGCATTGTTCACCAGCACCGATACCGGCCCCACCGTCCGCGCCAGCGCATCGCAGGCGAAACGGTCGGTCACATCCAGCTCGAAATGCGCGGCATCGCCGCCGATGGAAGCGGCCACCCGTTCCGCCGCCGCCTCGTTCACATCGGCGACGATCACCCGGGCGCCGTGCTCGGCCATGGCGCGCGCAATGCCCTCGCCGATGCCGGAGCCGCCGCCGGTGACCAGCGCCAGCCTGCCGCCGAGCAACCCGGCCATCTCAGCGCACCAGACTGTTCGAGACGGCGCCGCCCGTGGCGATCCGCCCGCCGTCGCAGACGTAGTGCGCGCCGGTGATGTTGGAGGCGAGGTCGGACGACAAAAACATCACCAGGTTCGCCACTTCCCCGGCGGTCCCGTAACGTCCGAGCGGGATGGCGGACTGGTAGCGGCTGCCGACAGCGGCGGGATCGCCCGGATTCAGCATCGCCTCCAGCGAATGTATCATGCGCGTATCGATCGGCCCCGGGCAGACCGCGTTGACCCGCACGCCGGACCGCGCCACCTCCCCCGCCGCCGTCCTGGTCAGCCCGATAACCGCATGCTTGGAGGCAACGTAAGCCGGCATCCCCGGCGACGCGACCAGCCCGGCGACCGAGGACGTATTGACCACCGCGCCACGGCCCTGTTCGATCATCACCGGCAGGACATGGCGCAGGCCGAGGAACACGCCCTTGACGTTGACCGCCATCACCCGGTCGAACATGTCTTCATCGTATTGATGCGTCGGCGCGACGCTGCCCTCGATGCCGGCGTTGTTGTAGAAGCAGTCGATCGCGCCATAGCGGTCCAGCGCCAGCTTCACGTAGCTCCGCACGTCGGCGGATTGCGTCACGTCGGCCGCCACGAACAGCGCGTCGCCGCCCTGCCGGCGGACGATGCCGACAGCGGCCTCGCCCGCCGCCTCGTCGCGATCGACCACGACGACCCTGGCGCCGCGGCTGGCGAAGCCGATGGCGGCGGCGCGTCCGATGCCGTTCCCGCCGCCGGTGATCAGGGCGACTTTGCCTTGGAAGTCCATGGTTTCCTCTCCTTTTTGCTATTGGAGAGGAGGCTAGACCATTTGCGTGGCGGCTGGAAATCCGGCGGGCGCGCTTCCGGTCAGAACTTCTCCACCCACGGCCGCAGCTCCACCTCCCACGTCCAGGCGCTGCGCGGCTGGTTCGCCACCTGCCAGTACGTCTCCGCGATCGCGTCCGGGTCCAGCGTGCTGTCGTCGGTATCAGGCCGCCCCGCAACGCGGATCCCCCCGTCGATGACGAAATGCGCCACATGCACGCCCTTCGGCGCCAGTTCCCGCGCCAGGCTCGACGCCAGCCCGCGCAGCGCGAACTTGCCCATCGCGAAGGCCGAGGAGTTCGGATACCCCTTCACGCTGGCCGACGCCCCGGTCAGCAAAATCGCCCCCGAGCCGCGCGCCACCATGAGCCGCGCCGCCTGCTGCGCCACCAGGAACCCGCCATAGGCGCTGACGGACAGCGCATGCGCCACCTCCTCCGGGATCAGCTCCGTCACCGGCCCGCGCGCCCGGGCGCTGGCGTTGTAGACGACGATGTCCGGCACGCCCTGGGTCGCCACCACGACATCGAACAGCGCCGCGACCTCCTCCGGTTCGGTCGTCTCGCAGGCGAAGGTGACGCCCGCCGTCTCCTGCGCCAGCTTCGCCAGCTTGTCCGGCTCACGCGAGGCCATCGCCACCTGCAGCCCCTGCTTGGCGAACAGCCGCGCCAGGGAAGCGCTCAGACCAGGCCCCACCCCCACGATCAACGCACTCTTGAAATCCATTTCCGCGCCCTCCGGAGATCGGCAATGCAACGCGGATACCATAGGACGCTTCCGGCGGCAGCAGCCAGAGCGCGGCGGCGGCGACCGCTTCGGCCGTGCCGATGGCCGGACTGTCAAGCGCTCCCGTGGCGGCCGCGTCGTGAAATCGTTCGCCCGCCCCGCTCCGCCGCCCGCGACGAATCTGCCTCCCGGGTTGCGGTCCGCGCGGCGGGTGAACCGGCTGCGGATCGCGTCGGGCGGGCGCGCGGACCTCAACACCGTGCCGGCCGCCGAATCCGGCGGATGCGCTCCGGAACAAGTGACAACCGCACTTGTCCACAGGAATCTGCATCTTGACTCGATTCGGAGATTGCCACGCCTTCATCTGCCCCGTACTGTATTTAGTAGGTAGCGTCCACCAAGGAGCCTGCATATGGTATGGAACGAGGAGACGATCCGGCACCTGCGCGATCTCTGGGCAGAGGGTCATTCTACTGCCGAAATCGGTCGGCGGCTTGGCGTGTCCAAGAATGCAATAGTTGGTAAAGCACACAGGCTTGACCTTGATGCGCGTCCCTCGCCGATACGGCGGGAAGGCCCCAGGCCGCCATCCGAACGTTCGGCGGCCTTGGCGAGGCTTGCCGGCCCGACGCTGCCGCCGCTCGCCAGCGCCATCGTTCCCGCGCCGGCAGCGCCGGTGTACGCCGCGCCGCGGCCCGCGGCACCCCGGCCCGCCGCACCGCCGCCGCCCGGAACTCCGAACCAGCCGGCTTCGGTCTCCAACGTCCAGCCGCTGCGCGCGCTGTCCCCCCAGGCGCCCCGCCCGGCCGCCGCGCCGGCGCCTGCCCCCGTTCCACCCCCCCGCCCGGCGATGCCTCCCCCTTCCGTCCAGCCCCGCCGATCGGCTGCCGCCTGCTGCTGGCCGATTGGCGAGCCGGGCACGAAGACGTTCCGGTTCTGCGACGACAGCTCGCTGCCCGGCAAGCCGTATTGCGACGAGCATGCCAGGCTGGCTTACGTGCGCATCCGGGACCGCAAGGAAGACGCCGCCTGACGGCGGAAAACCCGGCCGGATGGCTTTGCGGCGCCGCGGTTGCGTGGCTATAAGGTGGCCCCGCCTCCTGCAAGCCCCGCTTCCTGAAAGCCGAATCCGATATGGCAACGCAAGCCGAACTCTTCGCCGATGCCCGCAAGCGGATGGTGGACAGCCAGATCCGCCCTAACCGGGTAACCGACCCGCGAATCCTCGCGGCCATGCGCCGCCTGCCGCGCGAGCGCTTCCTGCCGCACGCCGCGGTGCCGCTGGCCTATGCCGATGAAGATGTGCCGCTCGGGCACGGACGCTACATGCTGGAGCCGATGGTGCTGGCAAGACTGCTCCAGGCGGCGACTCTGCGGGAGCATGAGCGGGTCCTGGTCGTCGGTGCCAACACCGGATACTCCGCCGCGGTTCTGGCGGCGTGCGGCTGCCGCGTGGTCGCGCTGGAGGAAGACCCGGCGCTGCTGGCGATCGCCGAGGCGATCCTGCCGCAGGAGGCGCCCGGCGTGACTTTGGCGTCGGGCCCGTTGGGCGCCGGCTGGCCGGGACATGCGCCCTACGACCTGATCCTGATCGAGGGCGCGGTGCCCGCGGTGCCGCCCGCGCTGGCGGCCCAGCTGCACCAGGAGACCGGGCGGCTGCTGACCGCGATCTGCTGCGACGGCCGCGCGACCCGGGCGGTTCAGTGCGAGGTGACGGCCGGCGGGCCGGGGATGACCGCGATTTTCGATTGCAATACGCCGCCGATACCGTCCTTGCGCCGCGCACCCGTGTTCGAGTTCTGACGGCCCCGGCGCGTTACGGTGCCGGCACGGATAAACGGAAAGCTGGACATTGCGATGCGATTCGGCCGAAATCCCGGTCAGGGCACGGCGGCCTGGCGGGTTTTTGCCGTCGCGTTAACGATTTCTTCACATAACGGTCCGATAAGCCTGCCAATACGGCCGGCGGTCCAGCCGAAAAGGGTGCCGAATGAGTCTGCGTCACGCACTGCTCGGGAGCTTCAGTCTGGTCGCTCTGACGTCCGCCGCCGGAGCGCAGACGCCGCCCGGGGCCACCTCGTCCCCGTCCGCGGCAGTGGCCGCTTCGGCGGCGCATGCGGCGCTGACAGGCGTGCCTCGTACGCTGGCCGAGGCGCTGGCGATGACCTACTCCAACCAGCCGGCGCTGCAGGCGGAGCGGGCGAAGCTGCGGGCAACGGATGAAAACGTGCCGACGGCGTTGGCCGGCTGGAAACCGACGGTCGTGATGGCGGGCACCACCGGGTATGGCGATGGCACCGCGCGCACATACTTGCGGCAAAGCGGCAACGGGGGCTGGGTGAATACTCAGACGGACCGCCTCATCGCGACGGCGCAGGCCACGGTCACCCAGAACATCTACACCGGCGGCCGCACCCAGGCGAACGTCAACAAGGCCAAGAATCAGGTCTATGCCGAGCGCGCGACGTTGATCGCGCAGGAGGAGACCAGCTTCGCCAACGCCATCCAGGCCTATGTCAATGTCATCCAGGACCAGCAACTGCTGGCCTTGCAGATCAACAACGAACAGGTGTTGGCCAAGCAGTTGCAGGCAACCAACGACCGGTTCCGTGTCGGCGAGATTACCCGCACCGACGTGGCGCAGGCCGAAGCAGCGCTGGAAGGCGCCAGGGCCACGCGCGAAACCGCGGAGGGCACGCTGCAGACCGCGCGCGGAACCTTCCAGCAATATATCGGAGTCATGCCGCCGCCGGACCTGGTCGAGCCGCAACCGTTGAACCTTCCGGTGAAAAGCGAACGCGACGCGGCCTCGCTCGCCAGCATCAACAATCCGAACGTGATCACTGCCGCGTTCAACGACGCTGCGGCGAAGGACTCGATCGACGCCGCGTTCGGCGCGCTGCTGCCGCAGGTCAGCGTGCAGGGACAGACGTTCCAACAGAACAACCAGGGCGCGCGCAGCACGCAGGCGAACGGCTACCAGGTGGTCGCGCAACTCTCGGTGCCGATCTACCAGGGCGGATCGGAGTATTCCGCGGTTCGCCAGGCCAAGCAGACGCAACAACAGACCTCGCGTCTGGTCGATGACGCCAAGTGGACGGCGGTGCAGAACGCGGTCCAGCAGTGGGACACGCTGATCGCCGCCAAGGCCGCCGCCGACAGCACCCGCGCGCAGATCCGGGCCAACGAGATCGCGCTGGAGGGCGTCGAGCGCGAGGCGATCGTCGGCAGCCGCACCACCCTGGACGTGCTGAACGCGACGCAGGCCTTGCTGCAGTCCCGCACCCAACTGGTGCAGAACCTGGCGCAGGTGATCACCGCCTCCTACGGGGTCGCCGCCGCCATCGGCCGCCTGACCGCGCGCGATCTGCACCTGGCGGTGCCGCTTTATGACGACACCGCCTATTACCAGGCGGTCAAGGACAGGTGGGCCGGCCTGTCCGACTACGCGACCAGCCAGCCGGGACGCTGACCGATGTCAACGCACTGCCACAGATGAGCACCACGCAGCCTCCTGCCGATACAGCCTCCGGGGACGCAGCAGATCCGTCGATGGAGGAGATACTTGCGTCGATACGGCGCATCCTGAACGAGGAGGAGCAGCCGGCGCCGTTGGAGCAGCCGCCGGAAGCCCCGCCTGAGGACGACGTTCTGGTGCTGGACCAGTCCATGCTGGTTTCGCCGGCGCCGCAGGCGTCCGAGGAGGCAGAGCCGGTGCCTGAGCGGGCACCCGAGCCGGCTCCGCCCGCGGCGATGGCGCCGGTTCCGCGGCCCCGGCCGGAGCCTGAACCCCTCGCCGAAAGCCCGCCGCCCCCGGCCTTCGCGGCGCTGGCCTCGGCCCCGGAACTGGTCGCGCCGGAGGCCGCCGCCGCCGCGGCGTCCTCCGTCGGCAGCCTGATGCGCACGCTCGCGGCCGGCCGGGCGACGCAGGTGTGGTCCGGCGGCCCGACGCTGGAGGACATGGTGCGGGCGGAACTGCGCCCTCTGCTGAAGGATTGGCTCGACACCAACCTGCCGCCGCTGGTGGAACGCCTGGTGCGCGCGGAAATCGAGCGGGTCGTCAATCGGGCGGTGCCCTGAAAGCCGTGCCCCGTCGCAGCAAGGCCCGTGTGCCTCGCGTCATGGCCCGTGTCTCTCTCCGGTCATGGCCACAAAGCATGACGCGACGCTGGCAGCGTGACGAGGCACGACCTTCACGTGTAATACCCCCGTGCGGCTTATCAGCCCCCGCCTTTTTCTGACATTCTGTGACGCGGGCATTTCGGCAGCCGTTTCGCCGGACCGCGGGAGATCGCGATGACATTGGATAGCCGGTTCGCTCCGGGCGACGTGGAGCCCCGCCTTTACGCAGGCTGGGAGGCGGAGGGCAGCTTCGCCTGCAATCCGGACTCGAACGCGCCGCCCTTCACCATCATGATCCCGCCGCCGAACGTCACCGGCAGCCTGCACATGGGCCACGCGCTGACGTTCACGTTGCAGGATACGCTGGTGCGCTGGCGCCGCATGCAGGGCCGCGACGCGCTGTGGCAGCCGGGAACCGACCATGCCGGCATCGCCACCCAGATGGTGGTGGAGCGCCTGCTCGCCGCCGAGGGCAAGGATCGCCGGCAGATGGGACGCGAGGCGTTCCTCGAGCGGGTCTGGCAGTGGAAGGCCGAGTCCGGCGGCACGATCACCACGCAGTTGCGCCGTCTGGGCGCGTCGCTGGACTGGCCGCGCGAACGCTTCACCATGGATGACGGGCTGTCCGCCGCGGTGAAGGAAACCTTCGTCACCCTGTATAACCAGGGCCTGATCTACCGCGACCGGCGGCTGGTGAACTGGGACCCGAAGCTGCAAACGGCAATTTCCGACCTGGAGGTGGAGAACCGGGAGATCAAGGGATCGCTTTGGTATCTGCGCTATCCGATCGAGGGCGAGCCGGGAGAGTTCATCATCGTCGCGACGACGAGGCCGGAGACGATGCTCGGCGACACCGCCGTCGCCGTGCATCCGGAACACCCCGTCTATGCCGCCCTTATCGGCAAGCGGGCTGTGCTCCCGCTGGTCGGCCGCCGCATCCCGATCGTTGCGGACACATACGCCGATCCGGAGAAGGGAACGGGGGCGGTGAAGATCACGCCGGCACATGATTTCAATGACTTCGAGGTGGGGCGGCGGCACGGTCTGCCGATGCCCTCGGTGCTCGACCGTCAGGCGAACATCACGCTGGAGGAGATCGAGGATGTCCTGGCCGCGGTGCCGGGAATCGCCGACCCCGGATTCGTGCGCGGGTTGGCCGGGCAGTCCCGCTTCGCCGCCCGCTCCGCCATCGTTTCAGAGTTAGAGCGGCTGGAGCTGCTGGAGAAGATCGAGCCGCACGTCAACCAGGTGCCGCATGGCGATCGCGGCGGCGTGCCGGTGGAGCCGTTCCTGACCACGCAATGGTACTGCAACGCCGGGGTATTGGCCAAGCCGGCGATCGAGGCGGTGGAAACCGGCAGGACGGTGTTCGTGCCGAAGCAGTGGGAGAACACGTTCTTCGCCTGGATGCGCGACATCCAGCCCTGGTGCATCTCCCGGCAATTGTGGTGGGGGCATCGCATCCCGGCCTGGTATGGCCCGGACGGTTCCGTGTTTGTCGCGAAGGACGCCGCCGATGCCGCGCTTCAGGCACTGGCGCAATACGGGCGCGAGGAACCGCTGGTCCAGGACGAGGACGTGCTGGACACCTGGTTCAGCTCGGCGCTGTGGCCGTTCTCGACGCTCGGCTGGCCGGAAAAGACCCGGGAGGTCGAACGGTATTACCCGGGCGACGTGCTGGTGACCGGGTTCGACATCATCTTCTTCTGGGTCGCCCGGATGATGATGATGGGGCTGCACATGATGGGCGACGTGCCGTTCCGCACCGTCTACATCCACGGGCTGGTGCGCGACGAGAAGGGCCAGAAGATGTCGAAATCGCGCGGCAACGTGATCGACCCGCTGGAGCTGATCGACAGCTTCGGGGCGGATGCGCTGCGCTTCACCATCTGCTCGCTGACCGGCCCGGGGCGCGACGTGAAGCTGGGGGCCTCGCGGGTGCAGGACTACCGCGGCTTCGTCACCAAGCTGTGGAATGCCGCGCGGTTTTGCGAGATGAACGGCGTGCGCCCCGATCCGGGGTTCGACCCGGCACGCGCGGCGCTGCCGCTGTCGCGCTGGCTGCTGGACACCGCGAACAGCGCCGCGGCCGAGGCGACGGCGGCTTTGGAAGCCTACCGCTTCGACGAATACGCCGCCGCCGGCTACCGGTTCGTGTGGAATGGCTTCTGCGACTGGTTCCTGGAATTCGCGAAACCGCTGCTGGCGGAGGGCGCGGACCCGGCGGATGCCGCGGAAATCCGGGCGGTGGGGGCGCATGTGCTGGGCCTGATCCTGCGGCTGCTGCACCCGGCGATGCCGTTCGTGACCGAGGAGCTGTGGGACCGCTTCGGCTACGGCGAGCCGTGCAGTCTGATCCGCGCCGCGTGGCCCGGCGCGGAGCCGGTGGCGGATGCCGCGGCGGCGCGGGCGGAACTCGACTGGGTGATCCGGCTGATTGGCGAGGTCCGCTCGGTGCGGGCGGAGATGAACGTGCCGCCGGGCAAGCCCTCGCCCGTGCTGCTGCGCGATGCGCCGGCGGCCGTGCTGGGGCGGGTCGATCGCTGGATCGAGGCGATCCGCCGTCTGGCGCGGGCGTCCGACGTGCAGGTGCTGACCGGGGACGTGCCGAAGGGGAGCGCGCAGGCGGTGCTGGACGAGACGACGATCGTCCTGCCGCTGGAGGGGCTGATCGACATCGCGGCCGAGCGGGCGCGGCTGGCCAAGGACCGCGACAAGCTGGTGGTTGAGGCCGGGAAGATGCGGCAGAAGCTGGGCAACCCCGATTTCGTCAGCCGTGCGAAGGAGGCGGTGGTGGCGGAGAACCGGGAGCGCCTGGCGGCCTTCGAAGCCGAGATCGCGCGGCTGCAGGCCGCGCTCGATCGGCTGGAGTAGGGCGTGTTGTATCATGGCCGCATTTAGTCCGGCCATCCACGACTTTGCCGCCGCGCATGCCGTCAGTCGTGCATGGCCGGGCCAAGCCGGCCACGACACGGGACCGACAGATGCGACGACCGACTCGGAGCACCGCTCATTCTCCCATTGACGCCGGCCGCCTGACTTACTACTGTATAAATCCTTCCTGCGAATCCGAGCGGCTGTGCCTAAGCACCGCAGGCTCCGATCAAGAAAATTCCAACCGGCTGCCAGATGCGGGGCTTTCAGGCCCGATCGCCGTCCAGGCTGATTCCCCACACGCACCCAGCCTTCCATGTCCAAGGCAACACCCTCCATGCATCTTGCTGAACTGAAGAAAAAGACCCCGGCCGAACTGGTCAACTTCGCCGAGTCTCTTCAGATCGAAAACGCGTCGTCCTTGCGCAAGCAGGATATCATGTTCGCGATCCTGAAGAACCTCGCGGACAACGACCAGGCCATCCAGGGCGACGGCACCCTGGAAATCCTCCCCGACGGCTTCGGCTTCCTGCGCAGCCCGGAAGCCAACTACCTGCCCGGCCCCGATGACATTTACGTCAGCCCGAGCCAGGTCCGCCGCTTCGGCCTGCGCACCGGCGACACGGTGGACGGCCAGATCAGGGCGCCGCGCGACGGGGAGCGCTATTTCGCGCTGCTCAAGGTCGATGCGGTCAATTTCGAGGCGCCGGACGCGGTGCGCCACCGGGTCAACTTCGACAACCTGACGCCGCTCTACCCGGACGAGCGCCTGAAGATGGAGATGGAGAACTTCCAGTCCGTCGCCAAGGGCCCGGTGAAGGACTTCACGCCGCGGGTGATCGACCTGATCTCCCCCGTCGGCAAGGGCCAGCGCGCGCTGATCGTGGCGCCTCCGCGCACCGGCAAGACGGTGATGCTGCAGAACATCGCCGCCGCCATCGCCGCCAACCACCCGGAAGTCTTCCTGATCGTCCTGCTGATCGACGAGCGGCCGGAGGAAGTCACCGACATGGCGCGCAGCGTCAATGGCGAGGTGATCAGCTCCACCTTCGACGAGCCGGCGACGCGGCACGTGCAGGTTACCGAAATGGTGCTGGAGAAGGCCAAGCGGCTGGTCGAGCACAAGCGCGACGTGGTGATCCTGCTGGACAGCATCACCCGGCTGGCGCGGGCCTACAACACCGTGGTGCCGTCCTCCGGCAAGGTGCTGACCGGCGGCGTCGACGCGAACGCGCTGCAGCGGCCGAAGCGCTTCTTCGGCGCGGCGCGCAACATCGAGGAAGGCGGGTCGCTGACCATCATCGCCACGGCGCTGATCGATACCGGCAGCCGGATGGACGAAGTCATCTTCGAAGAGTTCAAGGGCACCGGCAACTCGGAAATCATCCTCGACCGCAAGCTGTCCGACAAGCGGTCCTTCCCGGCGATCGACATCACCAAGTCCGGCACCCGCAAGGAAGAGCTGCTGGTTGAGCGCAGCGTGCTGACGAAGATGTGGGTGCTGCGGCGCATCCTGAACCCGATGGGGACGGTGGATGCGATGGAGTTCCTGCTGGACAAGCTGAAGTACAGCAAGACGAACAATGATTTCTTCGATGCGATGAATACATAGTGTTTCCGGCGGCCCCGCGGAATTGGGCTAATTCGGTGGGGCCGTAACATTCAGTGTTTCGGAAAGCTGAGAAACGGTTTCCGGAAATGCTCGCTTCTTCCCGCGGAGAGAATCCGTATACGCAACGTAGCCGTCTTCGCTTGATGCCCATCACGGTATCGTGTATGGCTTCATCCCGCGTTCCGGTAAAATTGTCTGAGCAAAACCTCCAGGAGGGCGGCGTATAAACGTGTTGACAATACCGCCTAACGTTGACGGAACCCGACCCCGGCGGCCAAGCGCCGAAGCAGTCGCGGCGGTTCGCCGCGCACGGTGTTGCCACCGGCACTCCGCGCCATGCCGCAATTCGGCCTGAGGCCCACCGAGCTCGATGCCGTCTCGCCGCGGACGGCACGCAAGCTGGTCGATACGCTCTATCAACAGACCACATCGCTGACCGCCGGCGGGGCGGTCTTTATGGCGCTCGGGCTTATCGGCTTCCTCGGCACCGGCTCGCGCTGGTATTTCGCCGGCTTCGTGGTCGCGGCATGCACCTGCATGCTGCGGCTCTGGCAAACCCGCCGCTACGCCCGTGCGCCGGACAGCGCGCCCCCGTCCGTTTGGGCCCGCCGCAGCCTTGCCGGGGCATGGCTCACCGCGGCAAGCTGGGGCGCCTGGAGCGCGGTCCTGCTGTTCGAACCGGAAAAATCCCTCGTCATCATGGTCCTCAGCGCCCAATCCGCCTGCATGATCGGCGGCGCCGTGCGCAACGCGGCGGTGCGCGCCATCGCCTCCGGCCAGGTGTTCCTGACGCTGACGCCGGTGTTCGTCGCCTGCCTGCTGACCGGCAGCGGCTACCTCAATATTTACGCGGGCTTCGTCGCGCTGCTGATGGTGGCGGCACTGGCGCTGACCCGCCACCTCAACCGCCAGACGCGGCTGCTGCTGCGCCAGGACGAAGAGAAATCCGAACTCGTCGCCAGCCTCGAGGCCGCCAAGCAGGATCTCGAGGTGATCAACCGGCACCTGGAAACCCTGGTCTCGACCGATGCCCTGACCGGCGCCGCCAACCGCCGTGCCTTCGATCTCAACGCCGCGCGGGAATGGCGCCGCTGCCTGCGGGAGCAGGAGCCGATGTCCCTGCTGCTGCTGGATGTCGACTACTTCAAGCTGTTCAACGACCTGTACGGCCACATCGCCGGCGATGTTTGCCTTCAGGAGATCGCCGCCGCAGCCGCGGTTGCCCTGCGCAGACCGGCGGACGGGCTGGCGCGGTACGGCGGGGAGGAGTTCGTGGCGATCCTGCCGAACACCCCGCTCGACGGCGCCGTGCGGATTGCCGAGCACATCCTGCGAGCCGTCTCGGCGCTCGGCCTGGGCCACGAGGCGAGTCCGTTCGGCCATGTCACCGTCAGCATCGGCGCCGCCTGCATGGTGCCGGTGCCGGGCGCAGAGGTGCAGCAACTGACCGCGCGCGCCGACGCCGCGCTATACGATGCCAAGCGCAGCGGGCGGAATCGCGTGAAGACCGCCAGCAAGCCCATGATGCGCATGGAGATCGCAGCCGCAAGTCGCTGAACACGAGCGCCCTGCAGACGGTCCGGATCAGCGGCTCTGCTTCTCCGCCAGATGCGCCCGCGCCTCCTCCGCCGACAGGTAGATATGCGGCGCAAGCTGCCGCCGGCTCAGCGCGTCGCCCAGCTTGATCTTCAGGAACCCGCTGGTGGTATAGCGCGTCACCCGCGAGTAGAAACGATCCGTCAGATCCTGCACCATCGCGGTATAGGCATCCAAAAGTTCCGGCAGAATACTGAACCGGTCATAGTTGACGATCGCATAGACCTTGTGCCCGAGCGGCAACAGCCGTTCCGCAACCAGATGCCGGATCTGCGCGATCTCCGCCGCGTCGCGGATCGACAGTCCTTCGAAGTTGACGAAGAACAGTCCCTCAGCGGCATCGTAGGAAAACCGCTGTTCCAGCGGAATCCCCAGCAGCAATTCCCGCAATCCGACCGGTTCGGCCCGGAACAGCCGCTCGTCCATCAGCCGCGGCGCATCGTGCATCGCCGGCCTGAACTGCATCCGCGCCAGGATGTCCTTCTCCAGGTCCACGCCGGGGGCGATCTCGGTCAGTTCCAGCCCCTCCGGCGTCAGGCGGAACACGCAGCGCTCGGTGACATACAGCACCGGGTGGCCGCGCTTGGCCGCGTATTCCCCGCTGAACGTGCGGTGCTCGACCTCCTGCACGAACTTGCAGCCGGCGCCGTGGCCGTGCACCACCAGCCTGCCGTCCTCGACCGTCGGCTTGCGGCCGCCCGCCTCGAATGTGCCGGCGAACACCACCTTCTTGGCGTTCTGGCTGATGTTGATGAACCCCCCTGCCCCGGCCAGCTTCGGCCCGAACTTGCTGACATTGACGCTGCCCGCCGCGTCGGTTTCCGCGAGGCCCAGGAAGGCCAGGTCGAGCCCGCCGCCGTCGTAGAAGTCGAACTGGTAGGGCTGGTCGATCACCGCCTGGTTGTTCACCGCGGCGCCGAAATCCAGCCCGCCCGCGGGCACGCCGCCGATGGAGCCCGGCTCGGTGGTCAGGGTGATCAGGTCGATGATGTGCTCCTCGTTCGCCACCGCGGCGACGCCCTCCGGCATGCCGATGCCGAGGTTGACGACGCTGTTCGCCGCCAGTTCCAGCGCAGCCCGGCGGGCGATGATCTTGCGCTCGCTCATCGGCATCGGCGGCAGCGACCCCATCGGCGCACGGGTTTCGCCTGTATAGGCCGGGTTGTAGACGGTGATGAAGGTCTGGCCGTGATGCTCGGCCTTGTCCGGCACCACCACGCAATCGACCATGATCCCCGGGATTTTGACCTGGCGCGGATGCAGGCTGTGGGCTTCGGCCAGCCGCTCGACCTGGGCGATCACCACGCCGCCCGAGTTGTGCGCCGCCATGGCGATGGCCAGCGCCTCCAGGGTCAGCGCCTCCCGCTCCATGGTGATGTTGCCGAGCGTGTCCGCGGTGGTGCCGCGGATGATGCCGACATCGATCGGGAAGCACTTGTACAGCAGCGCCTCCTGCCCGTTGATGGTGATCAGCTCGACCAGATCCTCGGTGGTGCAGGCGTTGATCTTGCCGCCGCCGTGGCGCGGATCGACGAAAGTGCCGAGGCCGACGGTGGTCAGATGCCCCGGCCGGTGCGCGGCGATGTCGCGGAACAGGTGGGTGATGACCCCCTGCGGCAGGTTGTACGCCTCGATCTTGTTGGCGATCGCCAGTTCCTGCAGCTTTGGCGCAAGGCCCCAATGGCCGCCGATGACCCGGCGCACCAGGCCCTCATGGCCGAAATGGTTCAGCCCGCGGTGCTTGCCGTCGCCCTGCCCGGCCGCATAGACCAGGGTCAGGTTGTGCGGCTTGCCGTGCGAGCGGAAATGCGACTCGTCTTCGTCGAGGTAGAGTTCCTCCAGCGCCACGGCGATTCCCTCGGCGAAGCCTGTGCCGATGAACCCGGCGGTCGCCACCGTGTCGCCGTCGCCGATAAGGCGGACCGCGTCGCGCGCCGGCACGACCTTGCCGCTATGCGCGGTCCGCAGCGATTGCAGGAAGGGGTGGACCGCGTGATGGGGCATGGGGGTTCCGTCCGCGCTATACGATTCCGGTCAGGTAGTAGACGGCGATCACGACGAAGACCGCGGACGTCTTGATGCAGGTCAGCGCGAAAATGTCCTTGTAGGATGTCCGGTGTGTCAACCCCGTAACGGCGAGCAGCGTGATGACCGCGCCGTTATGCGGCAGCGTGTCCATGCCGCCCGACGCCATCGCCGCGACCCGGTGCAGCACCGCCAGCGGAATATGCGCCGCGTCGGCGGCGGCGATGAACTGCCCCGACATCGCCGCGAGCGCGATCGACAACCCGCCGGACGCCGAACCGGTGATGCCGGCCAGGGTGGTGACGCTGATCGCCTCGTTGATCAGCGGGTTGGGGATCGCGGACAGCGCATCGCGGATGGCGATGAAGCCGGGCAGCGCGGCGATGACCGAGCCGAAGCCGTATTCCGTCGCGGTGTTGATCGAGGCCAGCAGCGCCCCGGCGACCGCCGGTTTGCTGCCCTCGGCGAAGCGGCGGGTGACGGCGGTGAACGCGGTTAGGAACACCGTCAGGATGCCGGCGAGCAACGCCAACTGCACCGCCCAGATCGCCACATTCGCCTGCACCGGCACGGTCAGCGGCTGCGCCAGGCCGGCGAGCGTCACAGTGTGGTTCGGCCCGTACAGGATCGGCAGCGCATAGGTGAACACAAGGTTCAGCACCCCCACCACCACCAGCGGCAGCAGCGCGATCCAGGGATTGGGCAGGTCCTCCTCATCGACCGTTTCCGGTTCCTGCGTATGGCCGGTGCCATAGCCCTCTCCGGCCCTGGCGGCCTGACGCAGGCGCCAGGTCAGGTAGCCGAGGCCCAGCAGGGCGATGTAGATGGCGCCAATCAGGCCGAGCCAGGGCGCGGACCAGGCGTTGGTCTTGAAGAACGCCGCCGGGATGATGTTCTGGATCTGCGGCGTGCCCGGCAGCGCGTCCATGGTGAAGGTGAAGGCGCCGAGCGCGATCGTCCCCGGGATCAGCCGCTTCGGCAGGCCGCCGATGCGGAACGCCTCGGCGGCGAACGGGTAGACGGCGAACACCACGACGAACAGCGACACGCCGCCATAAGTCAGCAGCGCGCAGACAATGACGATGGCCAGCACCGCCCGCTGCCGCCCGACCAGCCGGATTGTCGCGGCAACGATGGAGCGGGAGAAGCCGGAGAGCTCGATCACTTTGCCGAAAATGGCGCCGAGCAGGAAGACCGGGAAGTAGAGCTTCACGAACACGACCATCCTGTCCATGAACAGGCCGCTGTAGACTGGCAGGACGGACGACGGCTCCGTCACCAGAACCGCGAGCAAAGCCGCTATCGGCGCGAAGATGATGACGCTGAAGCCCCGATAGGCGGCCAGCATCAGGAAGCACAGCGCGGCTATGACGATGATGAAGCTCATGCACGTTTCCCCGGCGCTGGTGGGTTTCCACTCGCATTGGCAGCGAGCCGTGGCCGACCGCTGCCATGACGCATTGATAGATGCCGGGACCATAGGGTCAAAGCACTTTTGGTTTGGCTTTGCCGATCGGCGACGCGCGCCGCTTTGGGCGCGGTGCCATGGCTTTTGGGTCCGGGCCGATTATGTCAGTCGGCTTCAGGGCAGAAATTTTTGTCCATCGCCTGATCGAACGGCCACGGGCCCTCGGCCGGAAAGACCGATTGGGCCCTGGTTCCGAAGCTGCCGGAGGCGATGGCGGATGCCTACCGTGCCGCCGGACGCACCGCTGCCGCGGAAAGCTACCAACGGCCAGTGATCTACAGTCCCGACGCTGAGCGGCGGATTCACGACCTGCGTCGCCGCTACCGGGAACGCGACCGCCCCGAAGCCGTGCGGAACCTGATCGGCGCACTGACCGAGGCCGAAGATCGACTTCAATCACGGCGGCGGATTGCCTGCCCCGCACGCCCAATACCGGCCGGACCGAGCCTGGATCAAGGTTGATAGCCGGCGGCGCACCGCGCAGCCTTTCCGCAAGCGCATGCGACGACAAACCGTCACCCGGGCGCTTACCACCTTAAACTTCACGCCCAACGCTTGAAGCACCGCATTCACCGTCTCGTGCCGCGGGTGCGCCCCGAGGCCAGGAGCCTCATACAGACTTTCCCGTCCCAACCCGGCATCCTTTGCGATCTGCGCGATCCCCCGCGCTTTCGCCACATCGCCCGGCGCGGCGAGGAACACATCCGGGTTCGGATCCTCCGCCGCCGCCGACAGATACTCGACGATCACCTCCTCATTATCGAGGAACCCGGCGGGATCGAACGGCGCGAACGTCGCGGTCAACGCTTGTTTTCCTTTATCCGGGATTCTCCATAGCGCCAGTTCCGCTGATCTCAGTCCCGCCCGCCGACAATAGCGAACGGATGGCCAGCCAGCCTGGCATCGCGGGTCAGCAGGCGCATGCCCTCCTCCTGTGCCTGAACGAGCAGCAACTCGTCGAACGGGTCTTTGTGTCCGAGCGGATGATCGAGCCCGGCCGCCGCGTGAGCAGCCGTTAGCGGAAGCAACTCCCAGTCCATCGCTTGCGCGAACGCCACCACGGCAGCGGGGTCGAGCGGGCCTTTCCGCACGCCCGAGATGTGGAAGCTATGCCACTTCAGCCTCAGTTCCCATACCGACACCGCCGAAAGCACCAGCGGCCTGTCGGTCGCCGCCATATGCTTGCGCTCGGCGGCCGTCAATGCATCGGGGTCCAGCGCCGCCCAAACCACCATATGGGTGTCGGGCAGCAGTCTCAATCCGGCAGTCCGAGCACATCCCGGCTGAAGGCCGGGTCATCGAAATCGGGCGGCAAGGTCACCTTGAGACCATCAATCCCGAGTTCGCGGCGGACTTCGGCGGCTTTCGCGAAATCCATGCCTGCGGTCCGTTGCACGGCAATGAGTTCGATGAACGGACGGCCGTGTTTTGTAACGACGACGCGCTCCCCGCGCGCCGCCGCCGCGGCAGCCTCGGCAAAGCGCGCTTTAGCCTCGCGTATCGAAAGTTCCATGACTCCTCTCCGCCCGCACCAACCCCGAGCCAGACCGGTCACCCATCATAGCACGAGCGGGGCATGTGGTCACGAGGTGACTACCGAATACCGAGGCCTATGCTCAGTTCATGCCGATCTTCCTGTTCCGCTCAACCGCAAGGGCCGGTTCGGCGGGCAACTCCCCGCTGCGAACAGGCGCCGGCAACGAAATGCCGGGGGGCCACGCCGCAGCAGTGGATCGACGCCTTGCCTGTGTCGATGCCGACGTCGCGGCTCGCGGAGCGGCCGGGTTCAACCGGCCTTCCGGTATGAGGCAGGCAAGGGCACCCGTGCCCAAAGAGCACGGGCGCCATCCCGTCCTACTTCTCCAGCACGTAGCGCCCGGGCGCATCGTCCAGCGGGGGATGCGCGTTGCCGCCCAGCGGCGGCGGGGCGACGCGGCCGCCGGAATGGTCGCCCAGCCAGCGCGCCCAGTCGTTCCACCAGCTGCCGTCATGCACCGCGCTGGTCTTGCGCCATTCCTCCGGCGTCTCGGTCTTCGCCTCGTTGATCCAGTGGGTGCCCTTGCCGCCCGGCGGATTGATGATCCCGGCGATATGGCCGCTGGACGCCAGCACATAGCGGACATTGCCGCCGAACAACTGCGTGATCCGCCAGGCCGATTCCCACGGCACGATATGGTCCTTCTCCGCGCCCACGGCATAGGTGTCGAGCTTGATCTGCCCGAGATCGAGCGCCTCGCCCTTCACCTCCACCTTGCCCGGCTTGATCAGGTTGTTCTCCACATAGGTATTGTGCAGGTACCAGCTATGCGCCGTGCGGGTCATGCGGGTGCCGTCGCTGTTCCAGTACAGCAGGTCGAACGCCGGCGGCTTCTGCCCGAGCAGGTAGTTGTTCACCACGTTCGACCAGATCAGGTCGTTCGAGCGCAGCAGGTTGAACATGTTCGACATCTCGCGGCTGTCCAGGTAGCCGCGCTCCAGCATCTGCTGCTCGACGAAGTCGATCGCCGTATCGCCCAGGAACACCGCCGTATCGCCGACTTTGGAGAAGTCCTGCAGCGAGACCATGAAGGTGGCGGAGCCGAAGCGGGTGTCGCCCTTCTTCGCCAGCCAGGCCAGGGTCAGCGCCATCAGGGTGCCGCCGATGCAGTAGCCCATCACGTTCAGGGTTTCGCTGCCGGTGATCTCGCGGATCGCATCGCTGGCCGCCAGCGGGCCGAGGTCCATGTAGTCCTCTATCGTCGTGGCATCCATCGAGGCGTCCGGGTTCTTCCACGACACGATGAACACCGTGAACCCCTGCGCGACAAGGTAGCGCACGAAGCTGTTCTTCGGCTGCATGTCGAGGATGTAGTATTTGTTGATCCAGGGCGGCACGATCAGCAGCGGAATCTGATGCACCGTGTCGGTCGCCGGGGAATACTGGATCAGCTCGATCAGCTTGTTGCGCAGCACCACCTTGCCCGGAGTCACCGCGAGATTGCGGCCCGGCGCGAAGGCGTTGGCGTCCACCATGCTCAGCCGCCCCTCCTTGACGTCGTGCAGCAGGTTGCGGGCGCCGTCGGCCAGGCT
Source organism: uncultured Rhodopila sp. (assembly GCA_903851415.1). Lineage (GTDB taxonomy): Bacteria > Pseudomonadota > Alphaproteobacteria > Acetobacterales > Acetobacteraceae > Rhodopila. The sequence continues at coordinate 44,868 of CAINOE010000044.1, forward strand.
GGTGCCGCCGGTTTCCAGCGCGCGGCGCAGCGCCTCGGGGTTGGACAGCAGCATCAGCGACGGGCTCATCGCATCGATGAACTGGCGCAGGTGGAAATTCAGCCGCACCTCTTCAGGATCATCCGGGTTGCCGCTCTCGCTCTGCTGCAGCAGCCAGTCGGAGGCGAGCAGATACAGCTCCTTCAGGGTGCGGTAGGCCGGGTTGGCCTGCCATTCCGGCGCGGCGAACCGCTTGTCGGAGACGTGCGCCGGCTTGGCGCCGGCGGCCCCGGCCCACCAGCGCTGGGCGGCGTCGGTCCACGCCTCGGCCGCGGCGCTGAACACCCGCGTATTCAGATCCACGGCCGCGGTCAGGGCCTTGGCGGGATCGCGCAGCGTGCGCAGCCAGACGATGCGGAGCGCGCGGGCGATCTCGGCCCAGTCCACCGGCACCACCTCGCGCAGCGGGTTGGCGTTCCACACCTGGTCGATCGCATGCAGCGCCTGGTTGGAGCCGAGCAGCTCATTGAGCTGGTTCACCCCGGTGGCGAGCAGGTTGCCCGCGACGGCATCCGGGGCGGTGTGCAGGAGCTGCGAGCCGGAGGAGGTCAGGCTCTTGCTCCAGGCCTCGGTGGAGCCGGTGGCGGCATCCAGCCAGGAGCTCCAGAGACTGAGCACGGCGTCGGCGGCCTCGGAGGTGCCTGCTGCCGGGGTGGAGGTCTTGTCGTCCATAGTCTGCTTCCTTCCTTCTGGCCGAGGTGACGGTCCCGGTCGCCCGAGTTACAGGTTTTGCGCAAAGATAGATACGGGGGTTCATGCTCGCACCGATCGGCCGATCCGTCACCGGGTGTTTTGGCGGGGTGGACAGATCTTCAGACCGCGCAGGCGACTCATCCGCGCCTTGCGGTGCAAACAGAGGCGAAGGCGCAGTTGGCGGGCTGCGCCGGCCATGGCGCGTGCCGGCGGCGCCGCCGGGTTGGCCCCATCCGCGCGGCCAACCTTGATCCCCGCCCGGCTCCGGCGATACTGCGCGCCCTGCCCGCACAAGGACCGCCCGGATGACCACAGACCAGCCGATAGCCAGGCCCGAGGAAGTCGGCCTCAACCCCGCCGCGCTCAACCGCCTGTCCAGGGTGCTGGAGGAGCGGGTCGCGGCCGGACATATCCCCGGCGCGGTCGCGCTGGTCGCCCGGCACGGCAAGGTCGCCTATCACGAGAGTTTCGGCCGTCTCGACCCGGCCTCCGGCGCGCCGATGACCGCCGGCGCGATTTTCCGCATCTACTCGATGACCAAGGCGATCGTCTCGGTTGCCGCGATGATGCTGTGGGAGGAGGGGCGGCTTCTGCTGTCCGATCCAATCGGCCGGTACATCCCCGCCTTCAGCGCCGCCGCCGTCGGCGTGGCCGATGGCGATACCTACGCGCTGACCCCGGCTCGGACGCCGATAACGGTGCAGGACCTGCTGCGCCACACCTCCGGACTGACCTATGAGTTCCGCGGCGACACCCCGGTCCACAAGGCTTACGCGCAGGCCCGCGTCGCCCGGCTGAAGCAGACCAATGCGGATCAGGCGGCGGCACTGGCGAAGCTGCCGCTGCTGCACCAGCCGGGAACCGTGTGGGAGTATAGCCGCTCCACCGACGTGCTCGGGCGGCTGGTGGAGGTGGTCTCGGGCCAGACCCTCGGCGCGTTCCTGGCGGAGCGCATCCTCGCCCCGCTCGGCATGACCGACACCGGGTTCCATGTGCCGGAGGAAAACCAAAGCCGCATCGCCGAACCGTTCGCCAAGGACCCGGATGGCGGGCAGGACGTGACGCTGCTGGATGTGCGGCGCCCGGCGCTGTTCGAATCCGGCGGCGGCGGCATGGTCTCCACCGCGGCGGACTACTCCCGGTTCCTGGCGATGCTGCTGGGCAACGGGCGGCTCGGTTCGGTTCGGCTGCTCGGCCGCAAGACGGTCGAGCTGATGACGGCGGATCATCTCGGTGCCGATATCCCGCGCCCGGCTGATCTGGTGCCGCCGGGGCACGGGTTCGGGCTGGGGTTCGCGGTGCGCATGCATGCCGGGCTGGCGCCGTTCCCGGGGTCGGTTGGCAACTATTTCTGGGGCGGCGCGGCGGGTACGACGTTCTGGGTCGATCCGGCCGAGCGGCTGTGCGCGGTGCTGATGATCCAGGCGCCGCTGCAGCGGGATTACTACCGGGTGCTGTTCCGGGATCTGGTCTACGCTGCGGTGACGGATTGATTGGGCGCGCTACCGGTCGGCTTGGCTCTTTCGGATTGTGCGCGCGCACCCGCCCAGCCGCGGCGCTCCCGGGCCCGGTGACCGCCTGAACAGACCGTCACCCCACAGGGATCAGGCTGATCGTCCCCTCCAGCGTCTCGTCCGGAGCCAGCACGTGCATCCCGTGCTCCACCGGAAGCTCAGGCCGGTTCAAAGCATCCGGAACATGCGTCACCGGTTCGACGCAGAAGAAATCCGCCCAGTGCGGGGTAAATACCTGCAGGTGGCGGAACACCGCGCTCGCCTCGATCCGCAGGCTGGCCGGACCGGCCTGGATATCCGCGCGTCCGTCCCAGCCGGTGAAGCAGTTGTCCAGCCGCGACTCCTTCACCGGAAGGAACGCGGCGTGCTGCCACTCCGATGGCACCGGGCCGTGCCGTTCCGGCAGGGCGTCCGGACCGTTCTCCCAGACGCCGGGCGCGTTGAAGCGCACAGCCGGATCATGATCCCTGGGGAAATACGGGTGTATGCCGATTCCCGCGGGCGCCGCCGCGCCGTGCCGGTTGGTCAGCCGCATCGCCACGGTCAGGCCGGAGGCGGAGAGGACGTAGGTCACCTCCGCCCCGAACGCGAACGGCCAGGACTCATCTGGGCTGTGGTCCAGCACCAGAGTGACGGCGCTCGCGCCCACCTCGGCCACGGTCCAGGCGCGTTGCCAGCCGACGCCGTGGATCGAATGCGGATTGTCACCGAAATTGCGGGCAAGCTGATAGTCAAGGCCGCGCCAGGCGAACCGGGCCGAGGCGATGCGGTTACAGTAGGGCAGCAGCGGGAACAGGGCCATCGCATGCGAATCGCCGCCCGCGGTCGCCTCCGGCAAGGCGCGCCGGGTCAGCGCCGTGCGCCCGAGCATCCAGCCGGTGATGCCGGCGCCGATCTCCGGCGCCACCACGATGGACGATTCGCCCGCGCTCAGGGTCAGCATGGGTGGACTCCCGTTTTCCGGCAGCCTAACCGGTTTCGTTGCCGTTCGTCAGGAGGAAACAAGCGTGGAGGATGTCGATTGCGTCGTGGCGGGCGCCGGGGTCGTCGGCCTGGCGGTGGCGCGGGCGCTGGCGCTGGCCGGGCGCGAGGTCATCATCCTGGAAGCGGCGGAGTCCATCGGCACCGGGACCTCCTCGCGCAACAGCGAGGTGATCCATGCCGGCATCTACTATCCCGCCGGCAGCCTGATGGCCCGCTTCTGCGTCGCGGGCCGCCGGATGCTGTATGCGTACTGCGCGGCAAAGGGCGTGCCGCATGTCAACTGCGGCAAGCTGATCGTGGCGACCGGCGCGCGGGAGGATGCGCTGCTCGACGGCATCCGGCAGCGGGCGCAGGCGAACGGCGTCGAAGGGATGCGTCTGCTGACCGCGGCCGAGGCCATCGCGCTGGAGCCGAACCTGACCTGCACCAGCGCGCTGTTTTCGGGGTCTACCGGGATCATCGACAGCCACGGCTTCATGCTGGCGCTGCAGGGCGATGCGGAGAATGCGGGCGCTGTGACGGTGTTCCTGAGCCCGGTGATTGGCGCCCGGGCGGCCGGCGGGCGGATCGAGGTGGATGTTGGCGGCGGCGATCCGATGACCTTGCGCTGCCGGCTGCTGGTCAACGCGGCCGGGCTGCACGCGCCGGGGCTGGCGGCGCGGATCGAGGGGATGCCGCGCGACCTTGTGCCGCCAGCCTATTACGCCAAGGGGAATTACTTCACCCTGTCCGGGCGGTCGCCGTTCTCGCGGCTGATCTATCCCGTGCCGGTGCCCGGGGGCCTGGGCGTGCACCTGACGGTCGATCTGGGCGGACAGGCCCGGTTCGGGCCGGACGTGGAGTGGATCGATGCGATCGACTACACGGTGGACCCGGCGCGGGCGGACAGGTTCTATGCGGCGGTGCGGACATACTGGCCGGCGCTGAAGGACGGCGCGTTGCAGCCGGGCTATGCGGGGATCCGGCCGAAGATCGTGCCCAAGGGTGCTCCGGGCCAGGATTTCGTGGTGCAAGGGCGGCAGGCGCACGGCGTGGCCGGGCTGATCAACCTGTTCGGCATCGAGAGCCCGGGGCTGACGGCGTCTCTGGCACTCGCGGAGCATGTGCTGGCGGTGTCGCGTACGGAGATGTAGGCATCCGCGGATGATGGAATGCGCGATCCGCCCTCGCTCCCTTACGTCATGGCCCGGCTTGCAGCTGCCGCCGCACCGTCTCTCCCCTTCGCTCCTGCGCGCCTACCGCATGACCGGGTATACAACCGCCGGCATCACCATCCGCATCGGCCGCCGCAGCGCCGAGATGGACCGTTTGCTGCTGTCGCACCGCCAGCGGGAGGCCGCGTTCGTAACCGCCTTCAACCCGTTTTCCCGCCCGATGCCGCCGGGCTGGAACCGGCGCATGCAGGCCAGCCTGACCCGGGCGGCGTCGCGCCGGATCACTCTGCCTGCCAGCGGACGCTGGCGCCGCTGGTCCGAGTCGCACATCGCGGTGATCGGATCGTTCCGGTGGACGGCGGTTCTGGCACGGAAGTACCGCCAGCACGCCATCGTGATCCTCCGCCTCGGGCAACCGTCCCGCCTGGTTTACACGTCTCCAGGCATTTGACCGCGCCGGGCTTTTTGCCCGCCGGCACCGGCTTCGGGCGATCCGGCGGACAGCGGCGCCGGGGCGGTCGCGAAAGCGGGAGTTTCGCCCGCCGCTTTATTTCGGCAAATCAGCAGTCAGAATCACGAACGGTGCGAGCGTGCAGATTATCCGGGCCGATCTCAAATTTCCAACGCCGCTGCCTCAGGCTTTTCAGCGCGTCGCGGAAAAGCGCTTGTCGGTGGCGATCTATATTCATGACCTCTCGCCCGGCGGCGTCGAGCGTCAAAGCCTCGTGCTGGCGCGTGAACTGCGCGGTCGGGACGTCGATGTCTCGCTCGTGGTGCATCAGTTGCGCGGCGAGCTGATCCCGCTGCTGCCCGAGGGCATTCCGGTGGTGAACCTCGACAGCCAGCGCACGCTGCAGGACGTGCTGCTGCTGCGGCGATATTTGCGGGCGGAACACCCGAGCGTGTTCGTGGCCAATGTCGACCACAACAATGTCGCCGCCTCGATGGCCCACGCGCTCGCCGGCAGCGGAACGAAACTGGTGATCTGCCAGCACAATCCTCTGTCGTCGGGGTATCATGCGACGGTGAACTGGAAGCACCGGGTGGTGCCGTGGTGCTACGGCGCCCTGTCCGGCTACATCGATCATGCCGTTGCGGTGTCGGACGGGATTGCCAACGAGCTGATCCGGCACGCCGGCCTGCCGGCCGCCAAGGTCAGCACGATTTCCAACGCCGTCATCGGCGAGGATTTCCAGTCCCGTGCCGCCGAACCCGTCACGCACCCCTGGCTGGCGAACCGGGACCGTCCGGTCTTCGTCACCGCCGGCCGCCTGGTGGAGATGAAGGACCATCGCACCCTGCTGCGCGCCTTCGCGCTGCATGTGCGCCATCATCCGGCGCGTCTGATGGTGCTCGGCACCGGGCCGATGCTGGACGCGCTGCGCGGCGAAGCATCCCGGCTTGGCATCGCCGGCGACGTCGATTTTGCCGGCTTCGTGCCGAACCCCCTGCCCTATATGCGCGCGGCGGACGCGTTCGTGCTGTCGTCGCGGTCGGAGGGCTTCGGTAACGTCCTGATCGAGGCGATGGGGTGCGGCACGCCGATCGTCTCGACGGATTGCCCGTATGGGCCGGCGGATATTCTGGCGCGGGGGCGGTACGGCCTGCTGGTGCCGATGCAGGATCCGGAGGCGCTGGCTTCGGGATTCAGCCGCGTCCTGGCGGAGGCGGAGCGCTGGCCGGCGGCGCTGCTGCGGACCCGGGCGAACGAGTTCACCTATGAGGCCTGCGCCGACGCGTATTGCCGTTTGTTCCGGCGGCTCGCGCAGCCCGGGCCGGCGGTTGCAAATCATTACGGCAACGGGTAAGGCTCGCAGCCTGCACTGACAGGGATCGCGGGGCTGATGATCGAGACGTGTGTGAACCGGCGCGGCGCGCGCGCTGAACCGGATGATCGTTGCGGCTGCCGCGGGGGGCGGCGGTGATCGTTGTTCATCACCTCAACAACTCCCGCTCGCAGCGCATTTTGTGGCTGCTGGAGGAACTCGGGCTTGATTACGAGGTGGTCAAGCACTTCCGCGACCCGGTGACGCACCTGGCGCCGCCGGATTTGCTGGCGGTGCATCCGCTGGGCAAGCTGCCGGTGATCCGCGATGGGGACCTGGTTCTGGCGGAATCCGGGGCGATCATCGCATATGTGCTGGAACGGTATGGCAACGGGCGGCTGGAGCCGGCGGTGGGGACGCCGGAGCGGGTGCGGTATCTGTACTGGCTGCACTACACCGAGGGCACGGCGATGCCGATGCTGTTGCTGCATGTGATCTTTTCCCAGATCGAGCAGGCGAAGGTGCCGTTCTACATCCGGCCGGTGACGAAGGGGATTGCCGGGCGGTTGAAGCAGATGCTGGTGGAGCCTCATCTGGTGCGCAATTTCGACCTGATGGAAGCGGAGCTGGGGAAAAGCGCGTGGTTCGCGGGGGATGAGATCACGGCGGCGGATATCCATCTCAGCTTCGCGCTTGAAGCAGCGGTCGCGCGGTCGGGCCTGGATCGGCGGTGGCCGCGGCTGCTGGAGTGGCTGGAGCGGATTCATGCGCGCCCGGCTTATGTGCGGGCGGTGGAGCGCGGCGGGCCGTATCAGTTGTAGGGGTGGGACGCGGGGCGGCATTCGTTTCTTCCACGTCATGGCGCGGCAAGCCGGGCCATGACGGGAAAGGCGGGCCGCCCGATTCGATCATTTTGGGGCGTCGCCCGGGCTGCTGTGCGGGATTGATCACGGTTGATCGTTACCGTCCCAGTCTGTGCCCGGACGTCGTCTGACCTCATCCACCCAGCCGTCATCGGGGTGCGCAGCGGCCAGGGCGCGCAATTCATCCAGCAGCGCGTCCCGGCGGGTCAGGTCGTCCTCCGCCTTGGCGTCGATCAGCGTGTTGAACAGGCCCATGGCCAACGGCTCGCGCACCGCAGCGTCGGCGGGGTGCGCCGCGGACAGGGCGCGCAACTCATCCAGCAGCGCGTCGCGGCGGGTCAGGTCGTCCTCCGCCTTGGCGTAGTGCAGCGTGTTGAACAGGCCCCCGGCCAACGGCTCGCGCACCGCAGCGTCGGCGGGGTTCGCCGCGGACAGGGCGCGCAATTCATCCAGCAGCGCGTCCCGGCGGGTCAGGTCGTCCTCCGCCTTGGCGTCGATCAGCGTGTTGAAC
>CAINOE010000045.1 GCA_903851415.1 uncultured Rhodopila sp.
AGGGGCAAAACCCCGGGCATTTTCAATCGCTGAGCGAAACTGTGCGGTTAGCTCTCACGCAAAAATGGCGGAAATCCGCGATGCGGTCACAAGGTGCCGACGACTGCTGCACCTGCGTGCCCGGGGTTTTGCCCCGCTTACCTATCTTCGTTTTAAGCCATTGAAATCAGGCCGCTATTTCGGCTGCCGCCTTGCCGTTTGGCTCATATTCCTGCGCGCTCTGTCCGCCGGGTATGGCATGGCTATAGGCGGCGCGATGCTGGATGACGGCCGGTGCGGCGGGCAGCCCATAACTCCTGAGCGCGTCCGTGACCTCGGCCACCACACTTTCGCCACGGGGCGGAACCTGGCTGAACACGACAAAGCCGGGTTTGCCCGCCAACGTGAGCAGATTCGCCGTGAAGCTCATCGCCGCGGTATCGAAGAATGCCGGCCGGCATGGAACAAGGGCGATGTCTGCGGCTCGGATCGCTTCCAGCGCTGTGTTCTCACTGCGGGCTGGCGTGTCTATGAAGCCGAGGCCGTGCGCCCGCCTTTTCCGCCGCTGCCAGCGTAGCCGCCAGCCGGGCGGGCTGCACGCTCTCCACGGCCGGGCCTTTTGCCGCCCGCAAGTCTCGCCAGGCAGTGGCGCTGGCCTGCGGGTCCAGGTCGATAATGACGGCAGACAATCGCTTGCGCTCGGCGGCGACGGCGAGGTGTATGGCAAGCGTGGTCTTGCCGGTTCCCCCCTTTTGGCTAACGATAACAATGGTTTTCATATGGCCTGCTGTTTTGCCAGCAACCTTACAACATTACAAACAATGTTGTTTATAATCTAGATTGCTAGCATGGCATCAACGTTCGCGCAAGCTCGGCGCCGCCCCGTTCCGCAGACCGCCTGCCTTCTGAGCGTTCGGGAGCCGGTCCGTGTAATCACAGTTGCAGGGATTCGATCTTATGGTCTAAGGAGTTGGAGCAACTGTTGGACTCGATATGGCTGCTAGACGCGCGCCTCCGGAGCGTCCCGATCCGGAGGCGAAGCAGGACCGCGCCAAAGCGCGGCTGCGGGACAATGTGGCGCGTAACCTGCTGCGGATCAGGGCCGAGTTGTCGTTGTCGCAACGCCAGCTATCCGAGCGTGCCGGGGTTAGCCAGACCTACATATCGCAGGCCGAACAATCTAAAAGAAATCTCAGCCTCGACCTCATCGCGGTCTTGGCGCTCGCGCTCGGCAAAACTCCTGTGGACCTCGTTTCGGATTAATCAACGTCGCACGCTGCTGCCGCGCAAATCCCGCTTGACCGATCCGAATAACGGGAGTTAGAGTTACATCCGTTAGAGCAACCGGCCGGGCGGCACCCGGTGAAGGTGGGCAGCGGTGTTACAAGCACCGCTGCCCTGCCAGAACACGAAGGATTGGACCCTTCTATGAGCCAGCAGCCCATTGCTAACACGTCGCGCGTTCGTATGGTAACGGGAACATTCGGCGCCGCGCAAATCGTTGTCACCCCGGATCGCGTTCTGATTGACCTACAAACACGCAACCATGACGCATCCGGCGTCCTTCGGAAAGACCACGCGCAGGCAAACATGCCGTTGGCGACCGCTTCGCGGCTGCGCGATCTGCTGAACGAGGCCATCGCCTCGGCGGCCGAGGCGCCCATGCATCAGCCGGGATTGTGGAGCGAGGCAACCTCCGCGCACAGCGCCCGACGGTTGCACCGAAACGCTTGACGCCTAGCGTCCGGCCGATCCCCGAGCCAGACCGGAGCGATATCAGCGCAAAATGCCAGATGGCATTACCGTTGCTAGCCCGGAGCAGAGGCGGAAGATGAAGTCTATATCGAAGGGACTTTGTTGCGCTTACGACAGGCGACTTTCCATCGATTCTTTTCTGCCTGGACTACGAAAAATGGCAATTGATTGTTTACCTCCGGTTGTGCAGGGTGCCGGGTCTCGGGGGGACCGAACCGGGATGGCTTCATCCGAACGGTCCCTGCCATCCTGTCATTACGTCTGTTGATACGTGCTATTTGTGAGATTATCGGTTCCAATTTGGAGACAGTGACTAGAACAGGATATTCCGGATAGGTAGTAAATAAATTAAATAGAGGGGTATCGAAATGAAATCCGCAAACGGGTTTCGTGTAGGGGGACGTTTGTCCCTACACCATATGAGTCACGATCGTCCCGGCCTGCATCGGCTTTATGCCGTGGTCGAGCAGGGCGACCCGTTCCGCTTCCCCGACCCGCCTGCCACGGCCTATCGGTTCGTGGAGTTGGTCGATGCGACCTGGACGTATGCCGTCTATCAGGGCGATCCGCCGCACACGACCTTGCTCGGGTATGTCCGGAATTGCCCGGAAAAATGTGCTTGGA
>CAINOE010000046.1 GCA_903851415.1 uncultured Rhodopila sp.
GAGCGGTCGAAATGCAGCGTATCCACCAGCACGCCGCCATTCGCCCGCCCGGCCGCCGCGACGATCGCCGCCGCGTCGGCCACGCCGGGCACCACGGTCCATGGAAAGAACTCCAGCACCGCGCCCATCCCGTGCCGCCCCGCCAGGTCGCACAACGCGCCGAAGCGGTCCGCCAGCCGCGCCAGATCCGGATCGTACGGCGCGGCGATGGCGTAGCGTGCGCCGAGTTCCGCGCCCGCCGCCAGGAACGGCTCCAGCGCGGCGATATCGATCTCGGGCGTGATCCTGACGAACTCGATATCCAGCACGCCGACGCCGGTCTCGGCCATCGCCCGCCGGGTTTCGCGCAGCATCGCCGGGTCGTCCATCAGCGGATAGCCGGGACTTTCCGGCGTCACCCGGATCAGCCGCAGCCCGGCGGTGCGGTAGCCGGTGCGCGCCGCCACGCGGATCAGCTCGGGCGGCGGCAGCGACAGGGCGGTCAGGTGAGCCAGCGAGAAATCGGTCATCGGAACCTCCTGAACATGCGGCGCGGGGGCATGAAAGACGCCACGTTTCCATCCCTGCCTCTATCCGATATAAGCCCGCGCGACAGGGGCGGCGACGCTCCTGCAACGCAACAAACGGGGACCATGCGTGCGATGAAAGCCGTGTCAATCATAGCCGTTTTGCTTTTGCTCGCGGGAAACGCCGCCGCCCTCCTGCTGGCGACGAACCAGTTCGTCCTGCCGCAAGCAGCGGAAGCGTATGTCCTGGCGCCGAAGGTCAACGTGTTCCATCTGCCGCCCGCGGCACTCTCCGTGCTGCCCTACGTGGCGGCGGGCAGCATCGCGCTCGGCCTGATCGCGCTGATCGCGATCCTCGCCACCCGGTCGCGGGGCGCCGCCGTGCAGGCCGCGCGGCCGGCCTCCGCCCTGGGCGGCAACCAGGCGGAAGCCGAGATCGTCAGCTTCCTGGCGACCTTGCAGGCGAAGGGCCGCTTCGTCGACTTCGTCATGGACGACATCAACGCCTTCAACGATGCCCAGGTCGGCGCCGCGGCGCGCGTGGTGCATGCCGGCTGCAAGGCGGTGCTGGACGAGCACTTCAAGATCCAGCCGATACGCGAGGGCGGCGAGGGCACCAGGGTCGAGGTCCCGGCCGGCTATCCGGCGGACGAATACCGCCTGCTCGGCAAGATCAGCGGGCAGGCGCCGTTCACCGGCGTGCTGGTGCATCACGGCTGGAAGACCGACTTCGTCAAATTGCCGACGGTCCTGCGCAGCTCGGCCGATCGGCTGCCGGTGATCGCGCCGGCGGAAGTGGAATTGAAACAGGCGGCCCGGGCCTGAGCGCGTTATCGCCCCGCCGCCCCCCGCCGCTTGCTAGCAGCGGCGCAAACAGGATGTGCATCCCATGACAGCCCGTTTCAGCCTCGGCATCGACCTCGGCACCAGCAACAGCGCGATCGCGCTCACCGACATGGAGAGCGATCACACCCAGATCGTCGAAGTTGCGCAGATCGTCGGACAGAGCCAGCTCGGCGCGCGGCCGACACTGGCCTCGGCGCTGTACATTCCTCACCCCGACGAGTTCCCCGGCGGGTTCGCCCTGCCGTGGAGCGAGGCGGCGGAGGGATCCATCATCGGCCAGTTCGCCCGCGATCATGGCGCGCTGGTGCCGGATCGTCTGGTGGCGTCCGCGAAATCGTGGCTGTCCAACCCGCATATCGATCCGCGCCAGTCGCTGCTGCCCTGGGGCTCGGAGATCAAGGAGAAGCTGTCCCCGTATGAGGCGTCGCGCCGCTACCTTCAGCATCTGAAGAACGCGTTCCTGCACGCCGAACACGCCGAGGGCCGCAAATGGGAGATCGGCGACGGCCAGATCGTCCTGACCGTCCCCGCCTCGTTCGATGAGGTCGCCCGCAGCCTGACCGCGGAGGCCGCCAAGGCCGCGGGGCTGGGCGACGTCACGCTGCTCGAGGAGCCGCAGGCGGCGTTCTATGCCTGGACCGAGCAGACCGGCAAGGCGTGGCACGACCTGGTCGCACCCGGCGACATCATCTTCGTCTGCGACGTCGGCGGCGGCACCGCCGATTTCAGCCTGATCGCCGTCACCGATGTCGATGGCAACCTGGAGCTGGAGCGCATCAGCGTCGGCGAGCATATCCTGCTCGGCGGCGACAACATGGATTTGGCGCTGGCCTATGCCGTGCGGGCGAAGCTGGAGGCGGAGGGCAAGACGCTCGACGCCTGGCAGTTCCTCGCACTGGTGCACGGCGTGTCGAAGGCCAAGATCCTGCTGTTCGAGGACGACAAGCTGAAGGAGGCGCCGCTGGCGGTGCCGTCGCGCGGGTCGTCTTTGATGGCCACGACGATTTCCTCGTCACTGGAGCGGGCGGTGCTGGAGGCCGTCGTGCTCGACGGGTTCTTCGCCAAGACGGCGATCGAGGACGTGCCGAAGGAGGGCCGCCGCGGCGGTCTGCAGGAATTCGGGCTGCCCTATGCAGCAGATCCGGTGGTGAGCAAGCACATTGCCCGGTTCCTCGGGCGCAGTTTGCAGAACGTGAAGTCGAGCGAGAAGCTGACGGCGCTGGTGGGCGACCGCGCCGGGAAGGTGGCGCTGATGCCGACGGCGGTGCTGTTCAACGGCGGCGTGTTCAAGGCGGCGCCGATACGCGCGCGGGTGCTGGATCTGCTGGCATCCTGGAACAACGGCGAGCCGATCAGGGCGCTGGAGGGGTTTGAGCCGGATCTGGCGGTGGCGCGGGGGGCGGCGATCTACGGGCGGCATCGCGTGACCGGCAAGGGCATGCGGATCAAGGCCGGCGCGGCGCGGTCTTACTATATCGGCCTGGAGACCTCGATGCCGGCCATCCCCGGGTATAACCCGCCGGTGAAGGCGCTGTGCGTGGTGCCTCAGGGGATGCAGGAGGGCACGGACCTGGTGATCGAGGGGCGGGAGTTCGGCCTGGTGACGGGCCGGACGGCGGATTTCCGGTTCTTCTCCTCGCCGGTGCGCAGCGGGGATTCGAAGGGCGAGGTGCTGGCCGATGCGGAGCGGGAGCTGGAGGAGACCAGCCTGCTGGAGATCGAAATCCCTCCGCTGGACGATTTCCCGGCCGGGCAGGTGGTGCCGGTGCGGATCAACGCCGTGGTGACGGAGTTGGGCACGCTGGAGCTGTGGATGGAGCACGTCAATTCCGATCGGCGGTGGAAGGTGGAGTTCCAGGTTCGGACGGAGTAGGGGGGCCTGATCGTCGCCAATCGTCATGGCCCGGCCCCAATCGTCATGGTGCGACGCCAAAATCGTCATGATGCCGGCCCCAAATCGTCATGGCCCGGCTTGTCCGGGCCACCTACCGCGGCACTGGCTTGACGGGAGGTCGGGCGGTCGGGGGATGATCGCCTAAACGGGAGTCAACCCGTTTTGCAGCCCGGATTTTGCCGCCCGGCGCTTATTTGACGGTGGAAACTTGTAACTCGTCACCTTACGCTTATCATCATGATCAGGGACTTTCGCCACAAGGGGCTGGAGCGCTTCTTCGCGACTGGAGCGACCAAGGGCATCAACGCGCAGCACGCTGCCAAATTGCGCCGTTTGCTTACCGCCCTGAACGCCGCCGAAGGACCGGAAAACATGAACCAGCCCGGCTATCGGCTTCATCCGCTACAGGGCGACCGGAAGGGGCAATGGGCGGTTTGGGTTTCCGGCAATTGGCGTTTGGTCTTCGCGTTCGAGGATTCGGATGCCGTCAATGTGGATTTGGTCGATTACCATTAGAGCGGGGGACAGAGCATGGAGATGCATAATCCGGCCCATCCGGGCGAAATCATCAGGGAGGATTGCCTCGCCCCGCTTGGTCTGACGGTGACCGACGCGGCCAAGGGGTTGGGTGTCACGCGGAAGGCGTTGTCCGACCTGCTGAACGGACACAGCGGGGTTTCGCCGGAAATGTCCATCCGGCTAGAAAAGGCTGGATGGAGCACGGCAGACCACTGGCTGCGGATGCAGATGCAATATGACTTGTGGCACGCCAGGCAACACGCGGCGGCCATTGAGGTCACGCCGTTTCCGGCGCCGTCGGCGGCGTGATTGTCTACCTGCCTCCGGGTGATTCCGTGGTCGCGATAAAGTAAGACGAAGCGATGGTTAATGTTTGCGAATACAGCCACCAGACGTCCGAGATGGGGCGTAGAGTCCACCTGCAAATCTGTTCCCGCTACCGCCGCCTGCACCCATTCAGGCACTTGTCCGGTCGCCACGGTGGCCCTGCCATTCCGCGGTTGAAGTTGCTACGCATCGCTCGGCATGTGTATAATCAACCCCGTTAGGTACACATAGGCGCATACGATGCGGACAAATATCGAGATTGACGACAGGCTGATGGCCGAGGCGATGGCTGCGAGCGGCCTGCCGACCAAGCGCGAGACTGTCGAGGCCGGGTTACGGCTGCTCGCTCGCCGCAAACGCCAGGCCAGTGCGCGCGACCTGTTTGGACGGGTAGAGTGGGAGGGCGACCTCGACGCCGATCGGCTCGATGATCCCGCCGGCTTGTCTGCGCGGTGACGGCGGCGGTCTTCGTCGACAGTTCGGTCTGGATCGACCATCTCCGCGGCGCCGCCACGCCGGGAACGCGGGCGCTGCGCAGGCTGCTCGACGCGCTCGACCCCGACGCGGGCGAGGACGATCCGGCCGAGATCCTTGTCGGCGACTTGGTGCTGCTGGAAGTACTCCGCGGGATTTCGGACGATCGGCAATATGATGCGACACGCAGCGCGCTGCTCGCTTTCCCGCAGGTTGAAATAGGCGGCACGGCGACGGCGCTCGCGGCCGTGGATCACTATCGCAACTTGCGCCGGCGCGGGATTACCGTGCGCAAGGCGGTGGATTGCCTGATTGCGGCTTGGTGCATCGCGCGTCGCGTGCCTCTGCTGCACGCAGACCGCGACTTCGCGCCGTTCGCCGAGCACTGCGGACTGCAAGTCCATGAGTCCCAATCGGCCGCGTCCTGACGCCTGGTCCTGAGAAACGGCGCCCGGACACAGGCCATTCGGAAAGGAGCGCCGGGCGGCGAACTGGCGCAGATCCGGTCCCGCCGGGCCGAGCGCACCCGGAACGCAGCCAAAGTCGAAGCGCCGGGGGTAGTCAACCGCGCTCAATTCCGACAGGTCCTTGGTGTCCTAAAGGTGACGACTGAGTCCTGGCTTGGGCGCGCAGGTCTGATTCCGCTTTCATAAATGGAATTTTATGCTAACTGTTCGACGTTCACAACGAGCGAAAGCGTACAACGTGGAACTTAGCGAGATACGGGATTCTACGAAGAGCCAGCTGTTGGAAAAAGTCCGACGGCACGATTTCGGCCAGTATCTCTTAAAGGCGAGCTTGATCAAGGTTCGCGGCTTCACGGGAGAGGATATCACGTTCGATTTTCCCGTAACGGCTTTGATCGGGCCGAATGGAAGTGGAAAATCCGCGGTGCTAGGGGCAGCTGGCTGCGCTTATAAGCCCACAAAGCCGGGAATGTTTTTCCCAAAGAGCACTGTGGGAGATGAGACCATGGCGGGATGGCGGATTGAATATGAGCTCGTCGACAAGCGGCAAAATCCTCGGCAGTTGGTCAAAAGGTCATCGAATTTTCGTCAGGCAAAATGGGTACGCGGAGATGTCGCCGATCGGAACGTGCTTTTCTTTGGGATCGAGAGAACGGTGCCAGCCGGGGAGAAGACAAAGTACAAGCAACTAATGCGCTCCACCTATGTGCATCGCCCTCCATTGGAGGCTCTTGATCCGATGGTTGCTACGCAAGTCGAACACATACTTGGACGATCGGTAGCTGATTATCGGGTTACGAAGTATGGTTTTGATGGTCAATTCCTAGTCGGCCGGTTTGGTGGCAACCAGTTCTCAGAGTTTCATTTTGGCGCCGGAGAGTCTTCTGTAATTAGAATGATAATGAAGATAGAACAGGCGCCACAAAATAGCATAATACTCATCGAGGAAATTGAGAACGGTCTTCATCCGGTAGCTACCCGGAGGATGGTTGAATATCTCGTAGATGTGGCCTCGAGAAAGTCCATTCAGACCATTTTTACGACGCATAGCGATTACGCGCTTGCTCCTCTCCCGAGTGAAGCGATCTGGGCTAGTATCTCCGGAAAGCTACGCCAGGGTAAGTTGTCCGTAGAAGCTCTGAGGGCCGTCTCCGGGAGGGTCGACAAGAAATTGGCTATTTTTACTGAAGATGAATTCGCAAAGACCTGGGCTGATACAATTCTGCGCGAGAAGCTTGGCCCTGACTACGACCAAGTTGAGGTACACGCCGTCCATGGTGATGGAAATGCGGTCGCTACCCATCGAGGCCACACTTCTAATCCTGCCATACGCTTCAAATCGCTCTGTGTGATCGATGGCGACTCCCAACAGACCGAGGATTTGGATACCGGAATCATAAGGCTACCCGGGGATCAGCCTGAGTTGTCTGTCTTCGGGGCGGTTAGCAAGAACCTGGACCAGGACATCGCAATCCTGACCGTATCTTGTCAACGAGCTCCCGAGGCTCAATCGACGGTTCGGGCTGCTATTGAGGAAATTGCGCGTACCAATCGTGACCCGCATCTTCTCTTCAATCAGGTGGGCATCAAAATCGGGTTTGTACCTGAGGCCATTGTCCGAGGCGCATTCCTTGCCCTGTGGGTGCGATCAAACCCTGAGTTCTGCAATACCCTCGCAGATCTAGCCCGGGCTCTAATTTCTAGTTAACCGCGAGGCAGTAACGTTGCGATTTCGCTGTTTTTCGGGGCAGCGACAGATAGATGCGCCAACGATGTTATCCGCTTCGCCAGTTGTTCGCCGTCGGCAGACCAGCAACTCGCGGGCAATCCTGGTCGCGCTGGGAACTTTTTGTTAAACCGAGCTTCCCTCTTGCAGATACTATAAAATGGCGGAATTTCGGGAAAAATAGGCAAATCCGGCTTGAAAACGTGGCCATATAAATAACCAGTTTGTGACTTGCGGATCGGCGTGGACCGGGGTTCCACTCGGCCATGCGAAGTGGCGGTCCAAGGGTGGAACTTGCGACACGCCCCGGCCAAAAGGAACGGATTGCCGCCGAAATCGAAGCCCGACGCAATAAAATTTCGACCCGTTCAGCCTCCCCAGCCTGAAATGTGCCCAGTAAGACATGTCAGATTTTTCAGATTATGGAGCTTTTTCAAGGGCATGCAGCTTTTCAAAGAAGGAAGCTCGGGTTAAACGGTAACGCTTCCGAAAGCGGACCGACTCTCCCGCACCAACTCTCGCCATCAGGCGGTAGTTGCGAGCGTCAGGTGCGGACGTGACGGTAAAAGTGCGTGTCTGATGATCACTGACTCGAACCGGACGGACAAGGCATCCGCCTCGGGGTCATAGCTCATGTGCGGCCGCCGAAAGCCGCAACGGCTTTGCACTCGATTGGCACTCCCCAACCGCATTGAGACGCGGCCGCCGATGTGCCAGTCTTCCGCGGTCCGTCATGAGTCCCCCGGATGGCCCGCTCCCGCTTTTCTATCAGTAGCGGCGCGGCACCGGATGGGCCACGCGTTGCCGGCACCGGCGGCGTGCGACATCACGCAAAACCGTCGCCATGCTCAATGCGAACCAGCCGGTCGAGGTCGCCCGTCCAGCCTTCGGCGCGCAGAACCTCGAGCGGTGTCCTACCGTTCAGCGTCTGATCCGGGGCCAACAGGAAATCCAGGATGACCCATGGACTTGACCCGCGCATCGCCTCCAGAAGCCGAGGCAGCCCGGCGATGACTTCGTGCCGCTGTTCGTCGAACTGGCACTGCGGATAATGCCAGCTCCCGCCTTGCCGGAGGCCGATCAGGGTCCCCGAGCGGCGGCGTTTGTCGATGGCTTGCCGGCTGATGCCGATGAGCTTGCCGGCTTGCTCGGCTGTCAGAGTGGCGCCGCAGCGTTCAAGCAGCTCAAGCCGGTGCCCGGCATTGCGGGCGATGAGGGGAGCCAGCGGATCGAGCAAGGAAATCGCCGGGCCAATAGCCTCTCCGTCGCTCAATATCCGGGCCAGCGCGCCAACGTCGGTTGCAGCTCCAAGGGCCTCGACAAGGCTTTTCGGTTGGGGCCTCGTTGGCGATGCGGTTCAGTGCGTCGAACGAACGCCGCTGGAAGGCCGCGCGCACCGTATCGGCGCTCAGCACGAAGCCGACCCGGACGGGGAGGGCGGGGGGCTTCGATCGGCGGGGCATCGCGGAACCCGGTTTACCCGGTAAACTTAAGACGCGTTAAAGACCCGGTCAACCGGATCGCGTACTGCGTTCTGCCCCGGCCTTTATAAGATCGCTTTCACGAAGGGGCTGTGCTTGTCACCTGGAGGCGCTGTCCGATCCGTTCACCGGGCGCACCGGGGTGTCGCGGCAAATGTCGACCCGGCTTCAACTGGCCGGTCGCAGCGCGGCAAATCATTGGATGCGGATGCAGCATAATCTATGGCGCATCACGCCTGTCCATGACCAAACCGGCTATTCCGCGGCGGCGGCCGTCGTCTGCACCTCGGCCGAGCGGGCACGCACGTCAAGCACTTCCAGGCTGATCGCATTGCCGGCCGCGTCGAAGTCCAACATCACCCCCGGCGCCACTTCCTCCGTGCGCACAGACATAACCCCATCCGCCGCAAACCGGACGAACAAGGCATCCGCCTCGGGGTCATAACTGGTCCTGATCATCGCTTCGCACCTCGATCAAAGAAGGTCGTGATCACCATAACACCGTCATCGGCCGGACGATGAACAACTCGCAGCACGCGCCCGCCGAAAGCCGCGATGGCTTTGAAGGAAACGGGTCCGCCCCGGCCGCGAGTCGGGTTCCGTCCAGTCGGGGGCGACGATCGTTGCCTCAACCCGAGCGAGATCTATCCCGCGCAACGCGATTGCCTCGGCCGCGTGCACCGACAGGTTGATCTTCACAGGGTTGCGATCGGACATATCGTCGGCACAGGCCGCCGCCCCGGCATCGCGCAACTGGTCTGGGGACGACATCAACAGACTCTATGTGGTGATCATGCCGCTGCTTGCCCTTATCGGTGGCAGTGTGACTCAGCGCACGCAATTTTAGCGCCTATGGGCCCATGCCCCTCCGCCTCGCACCTCCCACCTCGGTAACCTCTCCGTGAAAGCCCGGAAATCCCCGGTGTTTTCATTTCATGAGCCCGCTGGTTCGCCATACTGGCCGGATGGTGTTTGGAGGTTCAAGCTTGATCCCGACGAACCGGGTCCCCGGCGACAGGGATGCTCCGGGCGCGGGCGGATACCGGTCCGCATTCGCCCTCGCCGGCGGCGAGATGGCGACCCTTATCGGCGCCACCGACTGGGCCGCCACCAGCCTCGGCCCGGCCGAAGCCTGGCCATCCAGCCTGATGACCGTGCTGCGCATCCTGGTCACCTCGCGCTACCAGATGTGGCTGGCCTGGGGCGGCGATCTCGCGTTCTTCTATAACGACGCCTACGCGCCGACCCTCGGCGTCAAACATCCGTGGGCGCTCGGACGGCCGGCCAGGGAGGTCTGGCGTGAAATCTGGCCCGACATCGGGCCGCGCATCGAATCCGTCCTGAAGACCGGGCGCGCCACCTGGGACGAGGCGCTGCTGCTGTTCCTGGAGCGCAGCGGCTATCCGGAGGAAACCTACCACACCTTCTCCTACAGCCCGCTGCCGGACGACAACGGCGCGATCGCCGGCCTGCTCTGCGTGGTGATGGAGGAAACCCAGCGGGTCATCGGCGAACGCCGCGTCGCCACCCTGCGCGACCTCGCCAGCGAGCTGGGCGCGGTCCGCTCGGAACCGGATGTGCTCGAAGCGGTGGAGCGGTCGTTGGCCCGCGATACCCGCGACATCCCGTTCAACCTGATCTACCTGGCCGACGGCGACACCGGCCGGCTGCGGCGCGCAACCGACTCCGGAGGCATCGGCGACAGTCTGGCGCCCGAAGCGGTCGGACCGGACTCGCTGCCGTGGCCGGCCGCGGGGATCCTCGCCGGGGCCGACAAACGCCTGCTGCAGGACATCAGCGCGGCGGCAAACCTGCCCCGGGGCGCCTGGGACACGCCGCCCCGCCAGGTGGTCGTGGTGCCGATCGTCCAGCAGGGCGAAAAGCAGCAGGCGGGACTGTTCATCGCCGGCCTCAACCCGTACCGGCCGTTCGATGAAGCCTATGCCGGGTTCATCGATCTCATCGCCGCGCAGATCGCCTCCGGCCTCGCCGCCGCCCGCGCATACGACGCCGAGCGCCGCCGGGCCGAGGCGCTGGCTGAGATCGATGCCGCGAAAACCGCGTTCTTCTCCAACGTGAGCCACGAATTCCGCACCCCGCTGACCCTGATGCTGGGTCCGCTGGAGGAGGAAATCGCCGCCCGAACCGACCACGCGGCAGCCGGCAGGCTGGGGATGGTGCACCGGAACGGGCTGCGGCTGCTGCGGCTGGTCAACACGCTGCTGGATTTCTCCCGCATCGAGGCGGGGCGCGTGCAGGCGCGCTACCAGCCGCTGGAACTGGACCGCCACACCGCCGAACTGGCCAGCAATTTCCGCTCCGCCTGCGAGCGCGCGGGATTGCGCCTGGAAACGCGCTGCGCTCCGCTGCCGCATCCGGTCTATGCGGATGCCGAGATGTGGGAACGCATTGTTCTCAATCTGGTCTCGAATGCGTTCAAGTATACGTTGTCCGGCGAGATCTTCGTCGGCCTGACAGCCGCGCCGGGGGACACGGAAGCGGTGCTGACCGTGCGGGACACCGGCATCGGCATCCCGCAGGCCGAGCTGCCGCATATCTTCGACCGCTTCCACCGGATCGAGGGCCAGAACGGCCGCACGCTGGAGGGCACAGGCATCGGCCTCGCGCTGGTCAACGAGCTGGTCCGGCTGCATGGCGGCACGATCCGCGTCGAAAGCCAAATCGGCGTTGGCACCACGTTTTCCGTCAGCATCCCGTTCGGGCACGCCCATCTGCCGCCGGACCGGGTGTCCGAGACCACCGTCCGCACCGCGCCTGAAGGCATCTCCGCGGCCGCGTTCGTGGAAGAAGCCTTGCGCTGGCTGCCACAGGGCGAGGGGGCTGAGGAGGGGCAGGCGGAACCCCGCGCCGCGGACCTGCTGGAAACCTCCAGCGTCCTGTTCGGCCCCGGCAGTTTCAGCCCGGCGCCCGAGCAGCAACGGCCGCGCATCCTGCTGGCCGACGACAACGCCGACATGCGCGACTACGTCACCCGTCTGCTGCACTCAGCCTATGACATCCAGTCGGTGCGCGACGGGCAGGAGGCGCTGCATGCGGCCCGTGCCACGCGGCCGGACCTGATCCTGTCGGACGTGATGATGCCGCGGCTGGACGGGTTCGGCCTGCTGGCGGCGATCCGGGCGGACGCCGATTTGCGCGACCTGCCGGTGATCCTGCTGTCGGCGCGGGCCGGCGAGGAGGCGCGGCTGGAAGGGCTGGATGCCGGCGCCGACGACTACCTGGTCAAGCCGTTCTCGGCGCGGGAGCTGCTTGCCCGGGTGCGCTCGAACCTCGACCTCGCGCGGTTGCGCCGGGCGGCCCGCGATGCGCTGAGGCAGGCCAACGAACTGCTGGAGCAGCGCGTCGCGGAAGAAGTCGCACGCCGGGCGCAGGCGGAGGACTCGCTGCGCCAGGCGCAGAAGATGGAGGCCATCGGCCACCTCACCGGCGGCGTCGCGCATGACTTCAACAACCTGCTGACCGTCATCGGCGGCGGGGTCGAGACCTTGCAGCGCCTGCTCGCCGCGTCGCCGCCGGCGGGGGACGATACGAAGATCAAGCGGGCGCTCTCGATGATCGCCCAGGGGGCCGAGCGGGCGGCGACCCTGACGCACCGGCTGCTGGCGTTCGCGCGCCGCCAGACGCTCGATCCGAAGCCGGTGGACGCCAACAAGCTGGTGGCCGGGATGTCGGAACTGCTGCGCCGGACCCTGGGCGAGTCGGTGGCGCTGGAAACCGTGCTGGCGGGCGGCCTGTGGCGCACCATCGCCGATGCCAACCAGCTCGAGAACGCGCTGCTGAACCTCGCGGTGAACGCCCGCGACGCCATGCCGGACGGCGGGCGGCTGACCATCGAAACCGCGAACACGCATCTCGACTACGCCTATGCGGCCGAAAACGAGGACGTTTCCGCCGGCCAATACGTCATGATCGCCGTCAGCGACACCGGGATCGGCATGGACCGCGATACTTTGGGCCGGGTGTTCGAGCCGTTCTTCACCACCAAGGACGTCGGCCAGGGCACCGGCCTGGGCCTCAGTCAGGTCTACGGCTTTATCAAGCAGTCGAACGGCCACGTGAAGCTGTACAGCGAGCCCGGCCAGGGCACCGCCGTCAAGCTCTACCTCCCCCGTCTCACCGCCGATCGGCCGGATGTGGTGGTGGAGGAGGCGAGGGCAGTGGTGGAGGCGGGACGCGGCGAGACGATCCTGGTGGTGGAGGATGAGGCGGCAGTCCGCGAGCATACCGTCAATTCGCTGAAGGAGCTCGGATATCAGGTCTTGTCAGCCGGCGACGGCGCGGGCGCGCTGCGGGTGCTGGCGCGGAACCGGGGCATCGATCTGCTGTTCACCGATATCGGCCTGCCGGGCGGCATGACCGGGCGGCAACTGGCGGAGGCGGCGCGGGCGCGGCGGCCTGATCTGAAAGTGGTCTACACCACCGGCTACGCCCGCAACGCCATCGTGCATGGCGGCTTGCTCGAGCCGGGACAGGAACTGCTGCCAAAGCCGTTCAGCTACGCGGCGCTGGCGTCAAAGATCCGGGCGATGCTCGATTCCTGAGGGGACGATTTCGAAGACCCGGTACATCTATCAGGTTACGTCAACGTGAAACGTGGTCTAGTCTCCGCCGGCCGCTTCCCGCGGTTGCGAATTGAGCGACTGCTGCCATTTCTGGCCAGGCTGATGTCGCGGCGAAGCGGTCGGTAGGGGGGAGTCGAATGACAGTCGGAGCGGTGTTGAAGGCCAAGGATGCATCGGTCGTATCGGTCAAGCCATCCGCGACGGTGCAGGAAATCGCCGAGATCATCACCTCCCGCCGCATCGGAGCGGTGCTCGTGCTGGATGAGGCTGGCGCGGTGGTCGGGATCGTCAGCGAGCGCGACGTGGTGAAGGCGCTGGCGGCGAATGCCGGCAAGGTGGACGGGATCCGCGCCGACAGCCTGATGACGCGGGAGGTGATCACCACAACCTCGCAGACAAGCGTCGACGAGGCGATGGAAATCATGGATTCGGGGTATTTCCGCCATCTGCCGGTGGTCGACAACGGGCGGCTGGAGGGCATCATCAGCATCCGCGACCTGGTGAAGTTTCGCATCATGCTGCACGAGCATGAGGTCCGGAACATGAAGGAATATATCGCCCGGACGGTGTAGCTGATTCCGTCGTCCCCGGGCCGGCCGGCCGAGCGGTTGGCGGCGGGCGCCTCGCCGCTTGCATTGGCTGAGGCGCCGGCTCACGATCGTGCGCGCCGCGGCAACCGCGCCGGGTTGCGGCCGTTGGCGACGGGGTTCACATCGTCGGTCGGGTCGCGGGTTGGGTCTTTTTCTTCTTCGTTTGCGCTGTCCTGCCGGTCTCGTCCGGATGGTGTTTCTGGTCATGCTGCTGCCGGGTCCGCCGGCGCGCGCCGGTGACGGCGGGTTCGCCTACGACCAAAGGCTCGGCAATCAGGTTCCGCTGGCGGTTCAGGTCCGTGACGAGCTGGGACATACGATCAGTCTGGGTCAGGTGCTCGGACATCGACCGGCGATACTGGTGTTGGGGGCGTTTCACTGCTCCAATCTGTGCGGCCGCGTGCGCGGCGATCTGATGGATGCATTGATGCGGCTGAACGGATGCCGCGGCTACGGTCTGATTTTTCTGTCCGTGGACGCTTCGGAAACGCCGGCCGACGCGCGTGCCGCATTGCAGTCGGACATAGCCCGGTTCGGCCGCCCGCAGGAAACCGCGGATTGGCACTATTTGACCGGTTCGGAGCCGGCCATCGCCGCGGTGGCCGTGGCGGTGGGGTTCCGCTGGCGGCTCGTTTCTTCGCCAAAGCGGTTCCTGCATCCCGCCGGGCTGGTGTTCCTGACGCGGGACGGCGGTGTTTCGAGCTATCTGTCCGGGCTGAACTACGAGCCTGACGACATCGGCGCCGGCATCGTCCGGGCCGCTAACGATCTCTCCGCGCGGATATTGCCGATATTGCTGGTGGGCTTCGGGGCCGATCGTAGAACCGGACGGTGCGTGATTCGGATCTTGCCGATCGTATCGCTAAAACAACGTTTAGGCGGGGCTGTTCATAGTGGATAAAGCGCGCGCCCGAAGAACCGAACCGCCGAGAGCCCGCGCCGGCTGAGCCGAGAGGCGACGGCCGCGCTGCCCCATACGCGCTAAAATAACCCGGGGGTCGGCGGCCCGTTGCATCGTGTCATGGCCGGACTTGGTCCGGCCATCTTCCATCAGCACCGCAAGTCGTGGATGGCCGGGACAAGCCCAATAGCCATCAGGATAGGGCGCAGCCGGACAAAAGTTTGGCCGAGGCGTCGCTCTTTCATTGTCATGGCCCGGCTTGTCCGGGCCACCTATCGCGGCAGGGTGCTGGTATGGGTGGCCCGGACACGCCGGGCCATGACGGCGTGGCAGCGTCCGCCGCCACGTTTTCAGTCGGCGTGATAAGGCTGCAAACACGTTCGGAAGCCCGTCGGGTTCGGCACCCGCCGCTCCGCCCGGCGGCAGCGTTGCCAGCCCGCGCGGTTTGCGGCAAGCATGACGGCCTCACGGAGACCGTTCGCATGTCCTTTCTGACCGAGGCCGAGCCGGACCGCGGCGCCAGGCTTCCCGTCCTGCCTGGCGTCAGCCGGATTGTCGCCAACAATCCGGGCCCGATGACCTATTACGGGACCAACACCTATCTGATCGACACGCCGGACGGGACCGCCGTCCTCGACCCCGGGCCGGAGAACCATCCCGAGCATGTCGAAGCCATCCTGCGCCATACGGCGGGGCGCATCGCGCTGATCCTGGTCAGCCACACGCATCACGACCATGTCGGCGCGGTGCCGGCGTTGCAGGCGGCCACCGGGGCGCCGGCGGTGGGGTTCCGCAGCAGCGCCACCGCGGCGTTCGATGCGGACGTCAAACTGGATCATAACGGATCGATCGCCGGGATCGCCGCGCTGCACACGCCTGGTCATGCGCCGGATCATCTCTGCTACGCGTTGACCGCGACGAACGGCGACAGGATTTTATTCAGCGCCGATCATGTGATGTCCTGGTCTACCAGTATTGTAAGCCCGCCGGGCGGGGATATGCGGGAGTATTTTGCCTCGCTGAACCTGTTACTTGGCCGCGATGACGACGTCTACCTGCCGGGGCACGGCCCGTTGCTGCGCGATCCGCGCCGCCTGGTGCGGGCGATGCTGACCCACCGCATGCTGCGCGAGCAATCGATCGCCCGCAAGCTCGCCGACGGGCCGGGGGATGCCGCCTCGATCATGGAAGCGCTCTATGCACAACTGAATCCGAAGCTGAAGAAGGCGGCGGAGCGCAGCGTGCTGGCGCATCTGCTGAAGCTGGAGGCCGAAGGCAAGGCCATCCGCGACGGCGAGCTCTGGCGCGCCGCCTGATCGTCCTTGTTGCCGGTTCGCTCCGCGTCTACCATCGTCACGATACACCAAAGGATCGGCGTGCGTGGCGATCACCGAGCTCAAGGACCGGGCCGATCGGCTGTTTGGCCGGGAAAGGGATTTGGCGGCGTTGCGCGCGCGGGCCGGGGTCACCGGGCTGACGGTGATCGCCGGGCCGCCGCAAATCGGCAAAAGCTGGCTGCTGATGGCGCTGGCGCACCGTCTCGCGGCGGAAACAGCGCCGCCGGTGAGCGTCGGCTTCACCCGCTCCCCGCGCGGCGCGCACGATCCGCTGCTCCAGGTTGTCAGCGATCTGTATCAACGCTGGCTCGCCGAGGCCGGCGCCTGGCAGCAGGCCCGAACCGTCTGGGCGCAGCAGAAGGATCGCCTGCTGCCCGCCGTCGGGCGATTCGTTGGCAAGCTGTCGGAGAGGGCGGCGAAGCTGGTGCCCGGCGGCGGCGAATTGCCGGGCACGGCGATCAGGGAGTCGCTGGACGCGCTGGTGGCGGCGAACGAGGATCTGCGCACCGGCCGCCTGATCGTCTCGCGGCTGGAATACGGCGACGCGCGGGACCTCGTCGGCTCGATGCAGGCGATCACCGGGCGGCCGGTGGTGTTGCTGATGGACCAGTGGGAGGAAACCGGCGGCCTCGATGCCCAGGTCAGTATCCTGCGCGACTTCCTGCGGGAGCCGGAGGAGTGGCCGTGCTGCCATATCTTCCTCGGCGCCCGCGACGGGACAGACGCCGCTTCCCGGCTGGAGGCGCTGAAGCGAGAATATCCTGCGGGCGTGACGATTTACCGGCTGGGCGAACTGGACCTGTCGGCAGCGTCCGAGCAGCGGCGCATGGTGACCTATCTGCGGGAGCGGGTGGCGGGGATTTGGAATGTCGGCGACGACCGGGTGGTCGAGCTGGTGGACGGCTATCCGCGCGTCATCAGCCGCTGGGTCGCCGATGACGCGCGCGAGACGGCGCAAACGCTTGAGGGACTTCAGCTTCTGGTGCGGGAGTCGATCGAATTCCGCTACAGCGACCTGGAGACATTGCTGCTCGGCCTGGATGGCGACGGCCGCAAACTGGCTGCGCGCCTCGCTTTGGTGCCGCTGGCCGAGGATGCGGGCGCGTGGCCCGTGCTGCGGCCGATCATGATGGCGGATGTCGAGGCCGATGCGCTGGATGATCTGAGGATCGCCAGCGTGCTTCAGGAGGACAGCGAAGCCCCGCGCTTCGGCCATGCCAAGCGCCGGGATGCGGCGCGGTCTTTCCTCGAAACCCACCGCCGGGAGACTGTCAGGGCCGAAGCCGGGCGTCTGGCCCTGGCTTTTGCCCGGTGCATCACGGTCATTGATGGCACTGTGTTTCCCTATGCCACGGCGCTGCGAGGGCTGATCAGCGTCCGGACGTATCTCGGACCGGTTTCGCTTGCACTATGCGAGGCGGCTGCACGTCTTCTGGGTGAAAAATGGGACGCGCCGGACGCCCTGCTGCCTGGTGCCCGGCAAGCGCGGACGGCGCGCGAGCCGGGCATTGCCTTCGTGCTGGCCGCCGGCCTGTTCAACACGTTGATCGACGCCAAGGCGGAGAACGACCTGATCCGCCGGGACGCGCTGCTGGATGAGTTGCGCGCCCTGTCCGCGGCGAACCCCGCCGACGCTGCGGCGCGCGAGCAGTTGGCCAAGGGCCTGTTCAACTCGCTGAACGACGCCAAGGCGGAGGACGACCGGACCCGCCGGGACGCGCTGCTGGATGAGTTGCGCGCCC
>CAINOE010000047.1 GCA_903851415.1 uncultured Rhodopila sp.
ACAGCATGATCAACCGTCGCTCAGTGCCCGCCCTCCTCCGTGCAGGCCTGCATCGGACAATTCAACCGGAACGGCAAAATCCGGAGGGGAATTTGCGTCCGAGGCTCTTGAAAACGGACATGACAGCCGGGCCATGACGATGAGAGAGAGCGACGCCCCGGCGAAACCTTTCTCTCGCTGCCGGCTATCCTGATACGCATGGGGTTTGGCCCGGCCAATCCACGACTTCAGGCCGCGCGGCTCGGCACGGCATGCCCGGAGCGTCAACGGCACGCCGCGAAACACCACGCGGCGGCTGGAAAATCGTCCAAGACTCGGTATAGTCACGGTGCGGTTTCCCTTTTGTAAGCTTCGGGTTTCGATCATTTCCCCGAACGGGCGGACGTAAAGGCGTTTCGGCGTAGCATGACCAACGACAGGCCGCCCGGGGGCAATTTCGATAGCGGCCAGTCCGGCACCGGGACGCAGGCGGCGGCAGGCGCGGCCTGGCCGGGACAGCCGATCGGCTTCTGGAGCTACACGAGCTCGGACGACTCGGCGTCGCGCGGGCAGCTCAGCCAGTTGCGGCGGTTGATGGCGGACGATCTCCAGCGCCTTATCGGCCGGGAGCCGCGGGTGCATATCTTCCAGGACGTGGCGGCGATCCCGAAAGGTGCGACGTGGGAGTCCGAGATCAACAAGGCGCTGGACGCGGCCTCGTTCATTATCCCGATCCTGACCCCCGCCTTCCTGCAAAGCGAATGGTGCTGCAGGGAAGTGCTGCGGTTCCGGCTGCGGGAGCAGGCGCTGCGCCGGGACAACCTGATCTTCCCGTTCCACTACACCGATACCAGCCACGTCGATCCGGATGATCCGCGGGAGGTGTTCGACAAATCGGTCCATTCCCTGCTGTTGTCCCGCCAGATCCTGGATTTCCGGGAGTTGGAACTGGAAGATCCGGATGCGCGTGCCGTGCGGTTCAAACTGCGCGAGTTGTCCACCTCGATCCGGAATGCTCTACGCCCGGTAAGGCCCCCGCCACAGCCGATCGGCGGACGCCCGGTTGCAATACCGCTGGTGCCGGGGCCATCGCCCGGCAGCCCGCCCGCTCCGCCCGCGCCTGAGAAACCCGACTGGGCCGACGGCATCGGGCGCGACGAATACGGCGTGTTCGTCACCATCCGGGTCCCCGCCCGGGGCGGGGAACCCGTGGTCCAGCGCCTGCGCTGGATACAACCGGGGCGCTTCTCGATGGGTTCGCCCGCGGACGAACCCGGCCGTTACGACCGGGAAGGCCCGGTGCATGAGGTGACCATCGGCGCGGGGTTCTGGCTGTTCGACACGCCCTGCACCCAGGCGCTGTGGCAGGCGGTCATGGGCAAGAACCCCAGCTTCTTCAAATCCGCCGATCGGCCGGTCGAGACCGTCAGCTTCGACGACGTGCAGAGCTTCCTGATCCGGATCAACACGGCGATGCCGGGGCTGGAGCTGGCGCTGCCGTCGGAGGCGCAGTGGGAATATGCCTGCCGCGCCGGCACGCGGGATGCCACCTATGCGGGTCCGATGGTGATCGAGGGCGAGAACAATGCGCCGGTGCTGGACGCCATCGCCTGGTATGGCGGCAACAGCGGCCGCGGGTTCGATCTGAAAAACGGATTCGATTCAAGCAAGTGGCCCGGCAAGCAGTATCCGCACGAGCGCGCCGGGACGCGCCCCGTGGCGTTGAAGGCGCCAAATCCGTGGGGCCTGTACGACGTCCTTGGTAATGTCTGGGAATGGTGCCTGGACCATTGGCACGACAGCTATGCCGGTGCGCCCGGTGACGGGTCCGCTTGGCTCGACACCCGCCCGGATGGTGCGGCGGGCCGCGTCGTGCGCGGCGGGTCCTGGGGCGACTTCGCGCGTTACGTGCGCGCTGCCTGCCGCCTCGGCTACGACCCGGCGTTCCGCAATGACTTCGTCGGCTTTCGCTGTGCCCGAGTTCAGGCGTGAGCGTGGCGAGGCGTCCGGGCCGGCGGCCCGGGCAAGCGGGGGAAGGCGCGGAGCGCCCCCGCGGCCAGGGCTGCCTGCCCGGACGCCGGCGGTGCAGCAGCGACATGCCGGCGCGGAGCGCCGGCCGAAAATTTTTCGCCCCCGCTACAAAGCCTTGCCGCCGGCTCGCGAGCGGCGGCGGGCTGGCCGGGATAAGCGGCGTGTCCCAACCGCCCGGTCCGCCGGACCCCCGGACACTGCCATCCCGGCCGGCCGTCCCCCGGATAACGCGCCGATCGGCGCCTGGTGCCGGCGGTTCAGCCTCCACCGTCCCATCCGCCGCGCAGGACCCCTCGGGCGCATCTCGCCACCGAAGCCGTCCGCCACCGGAACCGCGGAGGCACGCAAGGGCCGCCGCGGGGTCGCCACAGCGGGGCGGCAGACTCAATCAGCGCGCCATCAGCGCCGCCCGACCTCCCCATCTGCGTTCATCCGCGTCAAAAATGACTGCTTCCCGCACCCGGGGTTCCCGCCGACCCAGGCACGCAATGAACCGCGGATGAACGCAGATAGCGCCGGGCGGCTGCGATGGCGGGGCCCGCGTCCCGGCGGCATCGCCGCGTCAGAATGAACCCCAGCGGGTTCCGCGAACGTGCTCCTCGATGATCGCCAGGTTCCGCAAATTCGCCTTCAGCGCCATGTCGAACAGATCGCCGACGATCGGCACGCTGCCGCCCAGCACTTCAACGCCGACATTGGCCAGCATCCTTGCCAGCTTGTGCCCGGGCACGCCAAGCTGCGCGGCCTCGTAGATGATGTACAGCGAGATCCCACCCAGCACCGCATCGCCGCCGACAGGCAGCAGGCCGATGACGCTGTTCAGCCCGAAACGGAACCGCGTGCCCGGCAGCGCAAACGCGCCGTCGGTCATCCAGGCCAGACGCCGCAGCCGCGCGAGGCGCGACGCCGTGTCGGTGGCGGCGGAAAACGAATTGCGTGCGGCTCGGGCCATGTCGGTCTTTCCCTTGGACGCCGGTGTTGTCAGGGCGGAGACCCGCGCGATCAAAGACGCCGCGATATAAGCTTCGGTAACCGTCCGGCCGTTCCGATCGTCGCGCGAATGTGCGGCGCCCGGCGGTAGCGCGGCGGCGCGATATCCCCGATCCAGATGGCCACCCACGTCACGGAACACCATGGCGAACATGCCGTCCGCGCTGTCCCGCTTTCTGGCGCTCTACGGCGCGCTGTTCGCGGCGTTCGGGGTCGCATCGCCGTTTTTCGCCGCCTTCCTGGCCTCGCGCGGCCTGCGTCCGGAGGCCATCGGACTGGTCCTCGCCGCCGGCACCGCCACCCGCCTGCTGGCCGGCCCGCTCGGCGGGCGGCTGGCCGACGGGTTGGGGGCGCCGCGGATCGTGCTGACGGGCTACGCTGCGGCGGCGGCGCTGGTGGCGTTCGGCTATCTGCCCGCCTCCGGCCTGTGGCCGCTGCTGCTGGTCAGCGTGGCGCATGCCGCGGTGCTGGCGCCGATTGTCCCGCTGGCCGACGCGCTGGCGCTGGCAGCGGGAGCGGCGGGGCGAGGGTTTCAATACGGCTGGGTGCGCGGCGCGGGTTCGGCGGCGTTCATCCTCGGCACGTTGGCCTCCGGGCAAGCCGTTGCGGCGTTCGGCCTGACCGCGATCATCTGGCTGAACGGCGCGCTGCTGTCGCTGGCAACGCTCTGCGCCGCCCGCCTGCCGGACCGCCTGCACCACCCGGTCACCGCCGCAACCGCCGGCGGATTCTCCGACCTGTTGCGGCTGCCGGGCTTCCGCCGCCTGATGCTGGTCGCCGCGCTGATCCAGGGCAGCCACGCGATGCATGACAGTTTTGCCGTGATCCGCTGGGCGAGCGCCGGAATCGGCAGCGGCACCATCGGCCTGCTCTGGTCGGAATCCGTCGTTGCCGAGGTCGTCGTCTTCCTGTTCATCGGCCGCCCCCTGATCGATCGGCTGACTCCGGCGGGCGCCTCGATGCTCGCCGCCGCGGCCGGGATCGTCCGCTGGGCGGTGCTGGCCGAGACCGGTTCGGTGGCGGCGGCGGCGCTTGTCGAGCCGCTGCACGGGCTGACCTTCGCGCTGCAGCATCTCGCCTGCATGCGGCTGATCATAGCGATCGTCCCGCCGCAGCTCGCGGCGACGGCGCAGGCGTTCTACAACACCGTTGCGGTGGGCGCGGCGACCGCGTTGCTGACCGTGGCCTCCGGTCCGCTGTATGCCGGCTTCGGCGCGGGCGGGTTCTGGGTCATGGGCGGCCTGTGCGCGGCGGCGATCCCGCTGGCCCGAGGACTGCGCCAATCCACGCCGTGATCGTGTCGCACAGCGCTTGCAGGACCTGCGCGTCGGTGCGGCCCGAGCGGACGGGCACATGGAACGAATGATCCGCGTGGTCGAACACATGCAGCGCCGCGCCGAGGCGGTCCGTCAGCGGAACCAGAAGCCCCCGGTCCGCCAGCGCATCGCGGGTTCCCTGCAGGAACAGCATCGGGATCGTCACCTCGGCCAGATGCGCCGCGCGTCCGTCCGACGGCTGCCTGGCGGGGTGCAGCGGGAAGCCCAGAAAGATCAGGCCGCGGACGCCGGGAAGCGGCGCCTCCGCCTGCGCCTGCGAGGTCATGCGCGCGCCGAACGACTTGCCGCCCGCGAACAGCGGCAGCGACGGAAGCAGCTCATGCGCGGCGGCGACGGCGGCACGGACGGTGGCATGGGCCGGCGCCGGGCGGTCCGGGCGCTTCGACCCGGTCTCCATGTATGGGAACTGGTAGCGCAAGGTGGCGATGCGCCGGGCGGCCAGGCCGTCCGCGACGGCGGCCATGAAGGGATGCGTCATCCCCGCCCCGGCGCCGTGCGCCATGACGAAGCCGGCGGTGGCGTTCGGCGGTGCTTTCAGCAGGCCGGAGACCGACCGCGCGGGCTCCAGCTCGATCATTACCGCTGTATCGGTTGCCATACTGCGCCTCCGGAGCGGCTTTTGCACTGCAACATGCCGCCAGTGATCCGAATCTGTCCGCCATCGGCAACTTCAATGACACGAGATTGCGTTGGTGCCATCAACCGGCGTTCCAAATCTCCGGCCTGGCCGGCTGTCACGACATCCGGATCGTTCGGCCCGGGCGCTCCGGCCGTCCATCGCTTGAGCCGATCGGAGGCGTGGGAATCCGGTGTCAGCCATCAAGGTGCTGTTTGTGACGACCGAGATCGCGGGCCTCGCCAAGGCGGGCGGCCTGGGCGAGGTCTCCGCCGGGCTGCCGCCTGCCCTGCGGCAGCGCGGGATCGATGTCCGCCTCCTGATGCCGGGCTACCGGGCGGTGCTGGCGAGGCTGCCCTCGATCGACTGGGGCGAGGACCTCCCGGGCCGCGCGGCCATCCCGGCGGGGCGGCTGGGGACGGCGCTGCTGCCGGACGGCAGCGTGCTGCACCTGGTCGCGCAGCCGGCATTGTTCGAGCGGGCCGGAACGCCGTATTGCACGCCGGAGGGGCGGGACTGGGCCGACAACCACCTGCGCTTTGCCCGGCTGTCGCTGGCGGCGGCGGATATCGCGGCGGGGCGGGCGGGGTTGGACTGGGTGCCGGACATCGTGCACGCGAACGACTGGCCGGGCGGGCTGACGCCGGCCTATATGCGCTGGGACGGCACGTCCATGCCGACGGTGCTGACCATCCACAACATCGCCTATCAGGGCAATTTCGACGCCGGGCAGCGGCATCTGCTGGGCATCCCGGACGCCGCCTTCGACGTCAACGGTGTGGAATTCCATGGGCAGGTCTCGTTCCTGAAGGCCGGCGGGTTCTATGCCAGCCATGTCACCGCGGTCAGCCCGACCTATGCCCGCGAGATCACCACGGAGCCGCTCGGCGCCGGGCTGCATGGGCTGATGGGGGGCCGCGCGGCGTCCGGGGAACTGTCGGGCATCGTCAACGGCATCGATGACAGCTGGGACCCGGGCAGCGACCCGCATCTGCCGCATCATTTCGACCCGGACGATCTGCACGGCAAGCACGCGAATGCCGATGTGGTGCGGACGGGGCTTTGCCTGCGCCCCTCGGACGGGCCGCTGTTCGGGATCGTGTCGCGGCTGGTGCACCAGAAGGGCCTCGACCTGGTGGCCGAGGCGGCGAACGACATCGTGGACCAGGGCGGGCAGATCGCGATCCTCGGGCTGGGCGATCCGGAGATCGAGCATATGCTCAGCCGCGCCTCCCGCCGCCACCGCGACGATATCGGCGTGCTGATCGGCTTCAACGAGCCGATGGCGCGGCGGATCGTCGCCGGCAGCGACTTCACGCTGATGCCGTCGCGGTTCGAGCCGTGCGGGCTGACGCAGATGCAGGCGCAGCGATACGGCGCGCTGCCGATAGCGCATGCGACGGGCGGGTTGGCCGATACGATCGCCGACGGGACGACGGGGTTTCTGTTCTCGACCTTGTCGCCGGACGGGCTGATGGCGGCCTGCCACCGGGCGTTCGATGCGTTCGGCGACGCGGCGCGGCTTGAGGAGATGCGGCGCGCGGCGATGGCGCGGTCGTTCGGCTGGGCGGCGGCGGCGGCGGAGTATGAGGCGCTGTATCGGCGGCTGCTGGGGCGTCCGGCGGTTCTTGGTTCGGCCCCGGCGCGCGCGGTGGTGATGGAGGAGGCGGCCTGAGCGGCTTTGGCGTGCGGCCCGCTGGGTGGCAACTCGGGTCTTGACCGGCACAGGCGAGACGAACCATATACCGCGCCTGCACCGGGGGTCCGGTGGCAGAGTGGTGATGCATCGGACTGCAAATCCGCGTATGCCGGTTCGATTCCGGCCCGGACCTCCAACGCGCGTATTTCCGAATGTCGACGTCCGCGTCAGTCGAATTCGACGCCTTCATAGATTTCGTCGAACGCCAACATGATGCCGAACTCCGGCAAATCGAGCGGCCCCGCGGCGTCCGGCGGTTCCCGGCGCCACGCGCGCTCTCCGGGTTCACGCCAGAATACGCGGACCCCGCGGCTTTCTGACTCAACAATGACATAACGCAGGATGGTCGGCACCGACTCGTATTCGTCGACCTTGTCGACCTCGTCCCGCTGCCGGTTTTCCTTCCCCGAAGACAGTACCTCGAAGACGACGACGGGAGCGGCGATGGTCACGGAGGTCCGGTGCTGCGCCGAGCAGGCGATGAACGCGTCCGGTTCGCGCAGGGCGCCACCGACAGTTTCGATCGGTTGCTGTGGACCGTAAGTCTTGCAACCCATACCCGCGGACAGCCTGTCGCGGATTTTTTCACGGATGTTCCGGGCGATTTCGTTGTGTCCGAGCGTTGCCGGCGCCATCGCCACGGGACGGACCCCATCAAACTCATAACTGCGGTCCCCCGCCCGGGTTTCGGCCCAGGCCAGGAACTGCTCCTTGGTCCACACGTCCGGGTCAATGCGCCGCGCCGCCACAGTCATTAGCCAACTCCTGCTGTTGCCGCCTTCCGCCGACTGCTTAATCTCTTCAGCATACCTCGCCGGCGAGGCACGGTCATGAGGTTTCCGGGCGGCAGGCGATCGTCCACCCCGCGGCTGCGCGACGTTGTCCGGCAGCGGAAGCGAGGATTTTGCCGGGCGCCGCATCGCCGTGATGGACAATCCTGGCCGCGGAGCAGGGCGTGTCTCTGGCGCAATACCTGCGCCGCGTGTTGGAAGAGAAGGTGCGCGGACCGGCGCCGGCGGCGCTTGCTCCGGCCGAGCGCGCGGCGCTATGGCGGGAGTCGGTCAAAGATCTGCCGCACACGCCGCCGCTTTCGGACGAGGCGATCAGCCGCGAAAGTATCTATGACAGCCGGGTATGAGTGTTCTTGTTGATACAAATGTCCTGTTGCGTCGCATGTTGCCGTTGAAAGCGTTGCGCGCTTGATTGCAACGGGAGAGCCGATCTATTTCACGTGGCAAAGTATTGCTGAATTGTGGAACGTAGCCACGCGGCCCCTGATAAACAACGGTCTCGGCTTTTCGATTTCCCGCACGCAAAGCGAAGTCGGCAAAATCGAGCAGGTGCTGACACTGCTCCCCGAGTCCCCGGCCGCATATGCGGAGTGGATGCGTCTCGTGGTCAGGCACAATGTCCGGGGCAGCAAGGTGCATGACACCAAGCTCGTTGCGGCCATGAATGTGCACCGGGTGCGGAGATTGCTTGCCTTCAATACCGCCGACTTCGCACGGTATGAGATCGAAGCGCTGGACCCGAAGTCGGTTGTCAGCGGGTCGACTGAATGAGCGCGCAGCGGCGCCTGGCTCAGGCGATCTATCAATGGAACGGCGTCGCAGGTGGGCGGGGCACCACCGTTGAGGAATAGAAGACCGAACACTTCGGCAGATGCGTGCAACCGCGCGACCACTGCCATAGGGCACGATCCAGATCACGCAAGATGACCTGGTGCGCGTTGGCAACCTCGCGGCAGAACAAAAGATAGACGAGGTAGAAGTTCACTGTGGGGTCTGAGATCGTAGTCCCTAGAGCTTCGAGCGCCCGGAAATCGATCACAGTATAGCGTTCGGGTCGCACAGCATAGCGTTCGGGTTCGATGGCAGTAAGGATGGCGGAGGCAACTGGCACTTGCACACCGTTCAGCCCGAGCAAGACCGCCATAGCAGCGCGCCCGGTTCTGGCACCCGTTGCGAGTTTCAAAGCATCGGCGATCTCACCGTCGCTATTGGCGGACAGGCGAGATCGCCCACGACCCCTCGTTTTCCAGGTGAAATTTCGGGTGAGGTTGTTGCGGGTGAACTCCCCTTCAAGTATCCGTCGATCCGCGTTGAGGGCGTCGTCGTCCTGCTCAGGGCCATAGCACTTTGTCAGCATTGAGATCTCGTTTGGCGGAAACTGAAGCTTAAGCTCGGTGCTGTTCATGCTGTACACGGTTTATGCTGTACCAGACAAGTCCGTCTCGACCCCCCGCTTTCTTCTCCGCCCCCTAAACCCGCATCGGCATCAGCACATACAGCGCGCTCGCATCCCCCGCATCCTGCACCACCGTCGGCGCGGACCCGTCCGAGAACCGGAACTCCACCTGCTCCGGAATCTGGTCCGTAATGTCATTCAGATACCGCGCCTGGAACCCGATCTCCAACGGACCCGCGTCATACTTCACATGATCGGCGTCGAGTTCCTCGCTTGCCGTCCCCTGCTCCGGGCTGGACGCCGACAATGTAAGCAGATCCCGCGCCAGCGACAGCTTCACCGGCCGCGACCGCTCGGACGAGATCGCCGCGACCCGCGCCACCGCGTCGGCAAAATCCTTCTTCCCCACCCGCATGACCTTGTCGTTGCCGCGCGGGATCACCCGCTCATACTCCGGGAACGTCCCGTCGATCAGCTTGCTGGTAAGAAGCATCTGGTCCGCGCGGAACTGGATGCGGGTGTCGGACAGCGCGACCTCCACATTCCCCGTCACCTCGTCCAGCAGCTTCCGCAGTTCATTGACCGTCTTGCGCGGGATGATCACGCCGGGCATCGAGGCAGCCCCTTCCGGCAGCGGCTCCTCCACCCGGGCCAGCCGGTGGCCGTCTGTCGCGACCGCGCGCAGCACCGGGGTGCCGTCGCTGTCGGCATGATGCAGGTAGATGCCGTTCAGGTAGTACCGCGTCTCCTCCGTGCTGATCGCGAACTTCGTCCGGTCGATCAGCGAGCGCAAAGTATGCGCCGTCAGGCTGAACTTGTGCGGCAGGCTGCCGGCGGTCATGGAGGGGAAATCCTCCACCGGCAGGACCACCAGCTTGGTGTCGTACCGCCCGGCCCGCAGCGACAACTGCGCATCGCCGCCGGGATGGTCCAGCTCGACCTCCGCCCCGTCCGGCAGCTTGCGCACGATCTCATACAGTGTGGCGGCCGGCGCGGTGCAGGCGCCGTTGCGGACCGAGCTGGCGGCGACGTCCTCGACGATGGCGATCTCCATGTCGGTCGCCGTCAGCGTCAGGTTGCCGTCGCGCACGGCGATCATGACGTTCGCCAGGATGGGGATGGTGTTGCGCCGCTCCACCACGCTCTGGACATGGGCCAGCGCCTTGATCAGCGTGGCGCGGTCGGCCTTTAGCTTCATGGTCAGGTTCCTACCAGGTCCGGCCGCTGCTTTTGCACCCCGCCCGGCGGGAAAGCGAGCGATTCGCGGCGGTCAGTGTAGCAATTCGGGAGGAGCTCCGCCAAGGACCGTCATGCGGTTGCAGGCGATCTCCGGCTGCCGCCGCGGCTTCCGTCAGTGGACGGGCAGGTACCGGATGGCCGCCAGCAGGACCCCGACCGCCACCACCAGCATCCCGCCGAGACGGATCGTCAGGCGCTGTTCCAGCGCGACAAGCCTGTCATCCAGGTAGGGCTTGGTCACCACGTCGGCGGCGTTGGCGGCGTCCGCCAATGAAGACGCGAAGGTGCGGGCCTGTTCGGCGGTAAAGCCACCGGCCTGGAGACGATCCGCAAGCTTCAGGGTGTCGAACGGAACGGCGTTCATCGAAATGCTCCTGACGCCGATAATGGGGAATGCCGCCAACTCTTGCAACGGATTCGCCGCGAAAGCCCGGTTGCTCCGTTCAGATGCGGCCAGGAATGTCGGCGGCCTCATAAAATGCGCTGGCGATGACCGGGGGTGTGGTGGGACCATAAGCGATCCGATGGCAGCCGGACCTGCTGCAAAGGCGGCCGTGACGAGCAATATCAGGATACGGGCGGGCGCCGCCGAGCCGATCGTTGGATTGGCCGTGATCTTTCGCCACGCCGCTTCCGGGGCATTTGACAGTCTTGAATCGCGTACGGTCGTTCGCGATCCTCATAGTATCGGCGAGGGTCACGAACCTGTTGCCCGGCGTCCGGCGTAAAGGCAATCAACGGCCCGGCACAGCTCCGCGCTCTGACCTGGCCGCCTGTTTGGCCCCAGGCCGGGCGATGCTCTCGTGCAGTTCGCGCATGATCTCCTCACCCGGTATGAGTTGCCCGGCGGCAAGCTGAGCCTCGCTGCGGGCGAGGGCTTCAAGCCATCCGGCCGGTGCGGGACCAGGGATCGAGGTATCGTCCATATGGCGATGATAGGCGCGGACTGACCGCCAATCCAGCCCTTCGTGTGCCGCTGCGACTGATCTACCGTCCCGCCAGCATCGGCCCCAGCACGTCCTCCACCCCCCTGATCAGGATCTGCACCCCGATGCACAGCAGCAGGAACGCCGCGATCCTGGAGATCGTCCGCGATCCGCCCGGACCCGTCATCTCCGCCAGCCGATCGGCGTAGTGGTAGAAGATCCAGATGACGGCGGCCATCGCCACCGCCGACGCGGTCATGCCGAGGAAGAACCACCCCAACTCGCCCAACACCTTCGGATGCCCGGCACCCAGCGCCACGGCGACCGCAATCGTCCCGGGGCCGGTGGTGAAAGGGATGGTCAGCGGGAACAGCGCAACGTCCTCGACACCCTCGGCCGAGGCGGCCTCTCCCTGCTTGCGCTCCTCATGCTGCTCCGGCGTGTTCAGCATATGCCAGCCGCTCAGCGCCACAACGACCCCGCCGGCAACCCGCAGCGC
Source organism: uncultured Rhodopila sp. (assembly GCA_903851415.1). Taxonomy (GTDB): domain Bacteria; phylum Pseudomonadota; class Alphaproteobacteria; order Acetobacterales; family Acetobacteraceae; genus Rhodopila. The sequence continues at coordinate 11,504 of CAINOE010000047.1, forward strand.
CGCCAGGGTGATGCCGAAGAACGCCAGGATGTAGGCTCCCGCCCATAGCGACCCCATCATCACGACAAACGAGTACAGCGCCACCCGCCGGGCGATCATGCCTCGCTCCCGCTCGGTGCGGCTGGCGGTAACGCCGCGGAAGATGAACGCCCCGCTGATCGGGTTGACGATCGAGAACAGCGCCGGAAAGCCCAGCAGGAAGACGCGGACCGCCTCGATGAACGGAAGGTCAGCCAAGGGAGGGGCGCTCGTCCGCCCAAGGCCGGATGCGCTCGAACGCGGCGGCGGCCTGCAGCACGCCCAGGTCGTCGAACCGCCTGCCAACGATTTGCAGGCCCACGGGCAGGCCGTCCGCGGTGAAGCCGCACGGCACGCTGGCGGCCGGATTCCAGGACATGTTGAACGGGTAGGAGAACTCCGCCCAGCTCATCCAGTCCCAATCGTGGCGCGGCCAGTGGTCCGGCATCAGCTTCTCCGCCGGGAAGGCGGCGACCGAGACGGCGGGGGTGAGCAGGAAGTCCCAGTCCTCGAACCAGCGGTGGATGGCGGCGACATAGGGCATCTTGCGCTCCCGCCCGGCCTGGTAGTCGGCGACCGAGACATTATCCGACGCCCGGATGCAGGCGACCAGCCCCGGGTCCATCCGTGCCTCCCGGGTCTCCAGCAGCGGCTTCAGCCTTGTCATGTGAGCCGACCAGAAGAAGCGGATGAGGGCCGGGCCGGGCGCGGCCCAGGGGGTGGGGACTTCCTCGACCGTGGCGCCGAGTTCGGCGAACCGGTGCGCGGCGGCCCGCACCAGCGCGGCGACCTCGGGATCGACCCGGGCGTGGCCGAGGTCGGGGCTGTAGGCGATGCGCCTGCCTTTCACCCCCTCATGCAGCCGGGCGAGATACGCCGCCGGGCCGGCCTCCAGGCTGGAGTAGTCCAGCGGATGCGGCCCCGCGGCCACCTCCAGGAACAGCGCGCTGTCCGCCACCGTGCGGGTCAGCGGCCCCAGATGCGTGGTCATGTCGGCGGTCGAAACCGGATAGGCCGGCACCCGCCCGAAGCTCGGCTTCAGCCCGAACACGCCGCAGAAATGCGCCGGCATGCGGATCGAGCCGGCGCCGTCGCTGCCCTGGTGCAGCGGCCCGAACCCGGCCGCCGCGGCAGCGCCCGCCCCGGCCGACGAAGCGCCCGCGTTCAGGCCGAACCGCCACGGGTTGTGGGTGATCCCGGTCAGCGGCGAACGCGACACGCCGGTCCAGCCGAACTCCGAGGTGGTGGTCTTGCCGAGGATGATCGCACCCTCGTCGCGCAGGCGCGGCACCAGCGGCGTGTCCTCGGCGGGTTGGTTGCCCTGCATCGCCAGGCTGCCGAACTGCGTCGGCATGTCTTTGGTGATGGCGAGGTCCTTGATCGTCACCGGCACGCCGTGCAGCCGCCCGATGCGCTCGCCGGACATCAGCTTCGCCTCGGCCGCGCGGGCGGCGTCCATTGCGCGGTTCGCGGCGAGGTGGGCGAAGGCGTTGACCCCGGGGTCCAGCGCCTCGATCCGCGCCAGCAGCGCCTGCATGTATTCGACGGGAGAAAGCGCCTTCGTCCGGATCAGTTCGGCCAGTTGGGTGGCGGGCAGGAAGCCAAGGTCTTCGGAGTCCATCAGATGCCTTCCTTCGGATCAGTATGTCGCGCGGCCGCCGGAGACGTCGAATACCGCACCGGTGGAAAAGCTGCACGCCTCGCTCGCCAGCCACAGGATCAGCGACGCGACCTCATCGATTTCGCCGAACCGGCCGATGGGGATCTTCGACAGCATCCAGTCGATCTGCTGCGGCGACATCTGCTCGAATATCGGCGTCTTCACCGCGGCGGGGGTGACGCAGTTGACGCGGATCTCGCTGTCGGCCAGCTCCTTGCCGAGCGACTTGGTCAGGCCGATGACGCCGGCTTTCGAGGCGGAATAGGCGGAGGCGTTGGGATTGCCCTCCTTGCCGGCGATCGAGGCGATGTTGACGATGCGGCCGTAGCCGTTGGCCCGCATGAACGGGATGACCGCGCGGCAGCAGTAGAAGACGCCCTTGAGGTTGATGTCGATCACCTTGTCCCAGGCGGCGACCGGATACTCCCAGGTGGGGTGGTTCGGCCCGGTGATGCCGGCGGAGGTCACCAGGATGTCGATCTTCCCCAGCGCCGCGGCGGTGGATTCGGCGGCGCGGTGGACGGCTTCGGCATCGGTGACATCGAGCGCGATGGTGTGCGCCGCGCCGGTTTTTTCCAGCCCTGACCCATCCATGTCCCAGACGCTGACGGTGGCGCCCTCCGCGGCGAGGCGGCGGGCGACCCCGGCGCCGATGCCCGATGCGCCGCCGGTGACGATGCCTGTGCGCCCTGCGAATTGCTGTGTCATGAGTGCCCCCCGTCCGGTTAAGCGACAGTGAAGTCTGGCGGGCGGCTGCCGGCAAGATGGGTGCGGGAGGTTGCACTGCTCGAGATTCGAGCTTTGTGATTTCTTCAGCCGTTTCGCCGTGGACTCCGGAATTATTGCTCCCTGCGCGGACGCGGCCCGGCCAGCCGGAGGTGCAGTCCCACCCGAGGCATTCGACCATACTGGGTAATGCGCTGCTTAATCCCTGTATACCGGGTTACAACTTGCTTTGCCCCCCAACCCCCGGCTGCCGGGTATTGAACCCCGGCATCTGGCCACTACCTCGGCCGCGAAGGCCCCAGGGTGCATGCCGTCCCGCCAGCCGGCGAGATCGCCGCGGGCAAGCGGACGCCGGCCATGATCCGAATCGACACCGCTTTGTTGACGCGGCCGAGGCCGGGCCGCGAAACGGCGCGGCCCGGCCGTTCGACCCGGGCGGCCTTCGCGCTCAGAAAGGCGCTGGACGATGACGACTAGACGACGAGCGGGCGTGACCCAGTCCGGGTGGCGGCAGGGGCCAAGGTGGTCGAGGTCCACGTGGCGGTCAGCGTCCCCCGAGCCTGGCCCAACCGGGCGATCACTCCTCGGAGCAACAGACCGCCGAGCCACGTGACATTCACCGGTCGCGGACTGATCATATGTTCTCTAATCCCGACACATCTTCAGTGGATGGGATCATTTCATTAAGGGCTAAACGCTCATACGTTGCCAAGTGTATCGGGCGCATAAGGATGCCCTTCCTTGGCGGCATAAAATAGCAGGAATAGCTTCTCGGCGGCTCGCCGTCCAATGTTGACCTGTCACTAATTACAAATGAGATCACTACGCATGCAGCAATACTGCCTGGTTGGCGGCTTACACACTCGGCCAACTTAAGTAGATCTACCTTGTAGCGGTCGTTTAACCTTCGGTCGTTGGTATATTTGTTACGGCCCTTGACACTAATCCAATATCCAACGCCATTCCGTTCGGCGTAAAGGTCAGCTCCTGGATGATTGGCACGCAGCGAGTCGTTCAGGTTTCTTACATTTATGAAACCATTAGCGCGTAACTGCGCTTCGGCCAGCTTCTCACCAAGGATGCCAAGGCGGCGAAGGCGCTCGGGTTCGGAGTATTTTGTTACCATTATAATCACCCATACATAACGGACGTCCCCACGTAACAGACGTCCCGATGATAGGCAAACAAAATCGGCGTAACTGCTCACCTCCTCCTGCAAAATCCCGCTTGACACGGTCACGGTCGGGTCGCCCACCGGAGAGGGGTGAACCGCGCAGCCCTCTTCTCGCTATCCCACGACGACTGATCGCCCTGATCCTGGCGCAGCACGCGCAGATCAAGGCACAGACCCGGCAGATCGGCAGTTTGACCAAACTCCCGCACTTTGGCGATTCTGTGGCCCCGAAATCCGCAGCATTCCTTGGGTTCTTTGGGAAAAAAGCGAAATGTGGTGCTAAAAGCGACTCTCGAATCCGGGGGTCAACGTTTTAACGGGCTTGACGACCGCCGATTTGGAGTAGTGTCGTCAATCGACGTACCACCTCAGCAAGGTGTTGTTGCGTCAAGGGGTATCGCAGCGTGCCGCCGCTCCCCGCTCGAGAAACAGCCACTCATATCGATGTCAATTTGTGGTGCCTAAATCGGACTCAGGTCGCCACAGCCCCGATATAAATTGTTAATGCTTTACAGGTATGGAAGTTGGGTTTGACTGCACGTATTGCTGAACTGGAAGCCAGGCTCGCGCCTCCAGACAAGACGCCCGGCAATCCGTGCATGCCACACTCAAAGGGTCAAAATTGGAATCTGACCGAAGAAGCCCGTGGCGGACGTCCCGGTGTCGCCCGTGCGCTGGCCGGACATCCGGACAGGATCAACAGGATCATCGAGGCCAAACTTGCTGCCTGTCCGCACAGTGCCCACACTCTCAGCCGCACCTCATCTCACGCGCCTCGATGGCGGCGCTGTCGCGCGAGATAGGCCCGACCAGAGCAGGCGTCTCGCGAAAGCCATACAATCTGAGGCGAAAACCATGCTGTCAGCGCAATTCCGCAAATGGCTCCTGTGTTACAACTTGTTTTGCCTCCACCCCACGGCCGGCCGGGCGCGGCCCGCCGGCATTTTCATCCACGGTAGTGCCCGCCACGGCCCGGGAGACTGTGTTAAAATGCGGCGTTCAATCAGCCGCTACGCCATGTGCGCGACGATCACCGCCCCACGGCAGCAGTTGGACCCCTTAATCAACCTCCGGCAAAATATCCGTCTTCACCGCCAGCACCTCCCCCATCCACGCCGCGTTGATCGTATGATCATCCCGCGGACGCCCGGATTCCGGGTGCAGCAGCACCGTCAGCCCCTGCCGGTTCAGCATCACGAACGGCACCACCTGAGCGAACAACTCCGGCGGAAACGTGAACAGATACATCGCCCGCACATGCGGCCCCACCGGCTGATCCCGCCAGCGGCCCATCTTCACAGGAAACCGCGCCTCCACCCAGTCCCGCAGCGCCGCGGCGCGGCCGCGGCTGTCCGGATCGTAATAGACATGGATATGGTACTCGGTGATCCGTCCCGGATCCATCGGCTCCGCCGCCATCAAGCATCCTCCTGCAACAATCGCTCAACCTCGCGCTTCCTGACTTTGCCGTAACCGATTCCGGCGGCTCCGGCCGGAAGGCGAAGCGCGCCGGCCATTCATACGTCGCCACCCTGCCCCCGGATGCGCCAGCGGCTCCGCCGGAGATGGGCCTGTCGAAGGCCCGCCCGGTGACACAGGCGAATCCGCGCTGGTGGACATGGAACCAGCCGAACGCGGTCGCCTCGGGATCATGCCCCGGCCATGCGGTTCCTCCCGCCAACGGTATTTTCCGGCAGCCTAGCCGATTGAGGCTCGCAAGGCGATGGGGCAGGATGCCGCCCGCTCACGGGGAAGGATTGGCCATGCGAAGAGTGCTCGCCGTGATGCTGCTGGCCGCCGGGGCGGCGCGGGCGGCGGATGACGGATTGGCCGCGCAATGCGCCCGGTTGCGCGACGACGACACCGTCCGCGGCTACGAACCGTCGCTGCATGCCGGATTGGTCAACGCCTTCGAACGGCTGTTTCCCTCAACCCCGGCGCCGCCGGACGAGCGGGCGGTGGAAACCGGCGCGCAGATCCGCTGCATGGACGGGCGGCTGCTCGCCTGCTTCGCCGGCGCCAATCTGCCCTGCGGGAAAATGAACCGGTCGCGCGACAATCCCGGCGCGGCGGCGTTCTGCCGCGGCAATCCGTCCGCCGGCGCAGTGCCGGCCTACGCGGCGGGCCACGACACGATATACAGTTACCGCTGCGTGTCCGGCCGTCCGGAGATCGGCGGCACGCTGTTCAGCCTCGACCCGCGCGGCTTCGCCGCCGAACTCTGGACGCCGCTGAATTGAATTACGCTTGCGTCAGGCTGACGCGCCCGCGGCCGGCCGCGGCGAGTCCAAGCAGTCCGACGCTGAACACCGCGGCCGCCCCCGGCTCGGGGACAGGGGTGACGAGGGTGCCGGTTTCGTGGATCGGGTCCACATAGGCGACCGCGTGGTTCGACGATTCGAAGCCGGTATCGCCGGAATCGGAGAACTGGACGCTCGAGATGTATCCGTTCAGGTCGAAGACATTGACGTAAGCAAACAGCTCCCCCGGATCGTTGCCGTTGAATTCCGGTGTCGGGTTGCCGCAATACGGATTGCTGGCCGACGGACACGATCCCAGATCCGCAACCAGGTCCGCCGAGTTGAACTCTGCCACGAGCGTGGTGCCATCGTACAGCCTGAGGTCGTTGTACGGATCGAGGGCACTGATCCAGATGCCGAAATAGTTGGTCCCGGGCACGCCGGTCGATGACAGGGTCAACGTGTAGGTGGACAGATTGGTCAGGCCGACATTGGGGCTGCCGAACAGCTCCGGGTAGGTCTGACCGGACACGCCGCCATACTCGTTCTGCGGCACACTGATCCACTCCCCGCCGGTTCCGGTCGTGGTCCCTGGCGCGGCGGCATAGCTGCCGTTGAAAGTCACCCCGGCCGGCTGGTTATAGGTTCCCGATCCCCCGTCCTTGAACGTTGAGGTGAACGGGTTGGCACCGGTCCAGCCGGTGAAGTTCTCCGTTCCGTAGACGCAGACCACGGTATTGGCGCAAATCGCCGTGTAATCGGGCGCGGTTTGCCCCGCGGCCGAATACGTGACTGCGACCGTGTCGGCGAACGCCGGCGCGCCGCCAGCGAAAGCAAGCACCGCGAGGAGAGCGCCCCGCCATCCGGGACTTTTTCCAGGTCTGAACATCGTATCGATCCTTGCCCGGCCCCACGCGCCAATCATGTTGCAGCCGCATGAGCGTCTACCACGGGAGGACGCTCCTGCTAAGCAATCAATTATTACAAATTTGTCTCTATTTTATGCGCTGCGCCAATTTTCGTGTCCGGACCCCGGACAGACGCCGCCGGGCGCCCGCGTTGAGGCGGCGTTGCGGTCAGCGCAACCCGTGCGTTGCCAGGCGGCCACCCGCCGCCCCGACCGGCGCCGCGGCGCGGTTGGGCCGCCGCCGCACGGCGCAAGCGGCAAGAAGCGAAAGCATCGCCAAGAGGAAGACCGGGGCGGGAGCAGGCTCGGGGATCGCGGGTGCCGCGCTCCGGAGAGAGGCGACGGCCAGCGGTGCCGGGGCTTGCGACGGCCCCGCATAAGCAACCGCGACGTTTGTCGCTTCGAAGCCCGTCGGGCCGGAATCCGACAACCGCGCGCCGGTGATAAATCCGGTCAGGTCGAAGACATTCAGATAGACGAACTGTTCGGTCGGATCCTGCCCGCTGAACTGCGGGGTCGGATTGCCGCAATACGCATTGGCCAACCACCATGCGCAGGCACCCACCGCAGCGGCCACATCCGCTCCGTCGATGTCCGCCACGACCGCGGTTCCGTCATACAGCGTCAGATCGTTGTAAGAATCGACCGCGCTGAGCCAGATGCCGAAATAATTAACCCCGCGCACCCCGGTGGCCGACAGAGCCAGCGTATAGCTGGAGACATTGGTCAGGCCCCTGGCAGGGCCGCCATACAGCTCCGGGTAGTTCAGCCCGTCGGCACCGCCGTACTGGTTCTGCGGCACGCTGACCCACTCGCCGCCCGATCCCGTCGATGTGCCGGGCCCGGCGGCAAAGACGCCCGTGAACGATACACCTGCAGGGTGCGAGAACGTTCCCGCCCCGGCGTCATCGAACAAGGACACATAGGGGCTGGCGCCGCTCCAGCCGGAGAAGTTCTCCGTGCCGAAATCGCAGACGGCGTGCCCGGCGCAAACCCGGCTGAAATCCGCCGCGGTCTGTCCGGCGGGCGCGTAGGCGGCATCGATCGTATCGGCAACAGCGGCAGCCGGGGCGGCGAAGAACGCCGCGGCGGTCAGCAGGGCGCGTGCCCCGGCCGTGCCGTGCCGTGATCTGCGTTGCTCATGGATTGCCATCATCGCGCTGCATGATCTGGCAACCGAACGGGACTGATCCCAGTATTATTTTGGACTTCAACAATATTTGATACGCGGCCCGAATGCCCGGCCAGCGCCGGCGCGCCTCCAGCCCGACGATGAACCAGGCGTTCGGCACCGCCCGCCGGCCGGGCTCGGATCCGCGGCGGCAAGTCTCCGGGCCCGACGTTGCGCACTCGTCATCGCGGTCCGGCTCCGGCGTTCGGCGGCATGGACACGGACGCACCGGACCGGTATCGGGCACCGCCTGACTGCCTGGAGAAGACCCGATGTCCGATACCCCGCCGGATCGCCTGTCCAACAACCCCGCCAGCCCGTTCTACGATGAGGCCGCGCTGCGCCGCGGCGTCGGCATCCGGTTCAAGGGCGTCGAGAAAACCAATGTCGAGGAATACTGCGTCAGCGAGGGCTGGGTCCGCATGGCCGTCGGCAAGACGCTCGACCGCCGCGGCAACCCGCTGACCTTGAAGGCGCAAGGCACGGTGGAGCCGTATTTCCGCGACGCCGCCGCGGACGTTAAGGCGGACTCAGACGGCGATGATTGAGTCGCTGTACGCGGCGACCCGCTGATCATGCGTCAGCAGCCGCAGCGGGGTCGCCATCGCCTGCGCGACCAGGATGCGGTCGAACGGGTCTGCGTGCAACGGCGCGAGCGCCTCGATCGCCACGGTGTGGACCGGTGAGATGCTCAGCAGTTCGAAGCCGGCATCCCTGAAATAGCCCAGTGCCTGCTGCCCGGAAATCGGCATGTCGTTCGGACCGCCGCGGGCCAGAGCGTGCTTGATGGCAATCTCCCACACCGTCGCGGCGCTGACGACGATCTCGTTGTCGGGATCGTCGATCAGCGCGCGCGCCGTGGCGGAGAGCCGATCGTCGTCGGCAATGGCCCACAGGGCGATATGCGTGTCGAGCAGCAGCCTCATGCGGCTGAGCCGGCAAACATCGCGGCGATCACGGCTTCGTCGGCATCGATGCTGTCGGGCACTTTGAACTTGCCCTTGGCGGCGCCGATGCGCTTGCCTGTGACCGGCGTCGCCAGCGCCACGAGGCGGGCCGCCGGGCGGCCGTTGCGGGCGATGACGATCTCCGCCTCCGCGCCGGATTCGACGGCTTCGACCAGGCGAGAGAGGCTGGATTTGGCGTCCAGCATGTTGATGGCGTTCATGGCTTGCGGTCCTTAGCTAGACCAGACCAAGCTAGTTCGGGTGTCCCTGGAAATCAAGCGCGATCACATCAGATGATTTGACCAATGACCGGCAAACCCGATCAAGGCACAGGAAACCTCGCATGTCAGCAACGGCATCTCCCGGCTTCGACCTGCGCGATCCGGCGTTTCTGGCCGATCCCTATCCGGCGTTCGACCGGTTGCGGGAAGCGGCGCCGGTCTGGAAGGCGCCGTTCGGCCGCTGGCTGCTCACCCGCTACGACGATTGCAGCCTGCTGCTGCGGGATCGCCGCTTCGGCAAGGACTACAGCGATCCCGAGGCGCTGACGCGCCGTTTCGGTCCGACTGCGCTGGAGGAGCCTGCGGTCGTCGAGCTGTCGCACATGTTGTTGATGCGCGACCCGCCGGACCACACGAGGCTGCGCGGCCTCGTGAGCAAGGCGTTCACCGCGCGCCGCATCGAGGCCCTCCGCCAGCGTGTGCGGGAGATGGCCGAGCGGCTGATCGACGCCGTCAAGCCGGCGGGACGCATGGATGTGATCGCGGACCTCGCGTTTCCGCTGCCGGTGATGGTGATCTGCGAGTTGCTGGGTGTCCCGGACGAGGACCGGGAGCGTTTCATGAAAGGCTCCGTCAGCGGCGGGCGGCTGCTGGACCCGGCGCCGCCGGCGCGGGCGGAGCTGGATGCCGCGAATTTGAGCATTCAGGCCAGCGGCGCCTATTTCGAAGCGCTGTTTGAGAAGCGCCGGCGGGAGCCGGCGGACGACCTGATCACGCAGCTTGTGCAGGCCGAGGAAGCCGGCGAGCGCCTGACGACGCCCGAGCTGCGCGCCAACGTGAATATGCTGTTCGCGGCCGGGCATGAAACGACCGTGAACCTCATTGGCAACGGGCTGCTGGCGCTGCTGCGGCGGCCGGACCAGTGGCGGATCCTGCGCGACGATCCGTCGCTGATCCCCAATGGGATCGAGGAGATCCTGCGGTTTGAAAGCCCGGTGCAGGCGGTGTCCCGGGTGCTGGCCGAAGCGGTGGATATTGGCGGTGTCACGCTCGGGCGGAAGGAGATGGTGGTCGCCGCGCTCGGCGCCGGCAACCGGGATCCCGCCGTGTTCGAAAACGCCCACCGGCTGGACGTGACGCGAAAGGATCCGAACCCGCTGTCGTTCGGGGGCGGGATTCATTTCTGCCTGGGCGCGCAACTGGCGCGGATCGAGGCGGCGGAGGTGTTCGGCGCGGTGCTGTCCCGCCTGCCGGATCTGCGGCTGGCGGAGCCGGAGCGGGTGCAGTGGCGGCCGAGCTTTGCGTTGCGGGGATTGACGGAGCTGCCGGTCGTGTGGGGGTGACGGGACTTTTTCTTGCGCGCCGCACCTACCCGGTGCCGAGGGTTACGCGTGGCAGCCCCGGTGCAGATCTTCCGGTCGGCGATTGACCCGCCCGGGTCAGCCGCGCCTTGGCAATTGGCAAACCCTGCCTCAGGCGGCCCGCACTGGCAAGGCGGTCATTGCGGCGCGCCGGGTGCCCCGCCGCCGATGCCGGTGCCCGTGTTGCCGCCGGTCGGATTGAAGCGGCCGATATTGCCGAGAAGCTGCTGCATGAACGACGCCTCGGTTCCAGGCGAGGGCGTGGTCCGCGCCACCACGCTGACCGGCAGCGAGTCGGCCTTGTCGAGCTTCTTCACCGTTTGCAGCACGCCGCCCTCGTTGAAGTTCAGCACCACCACGTTCTGGTCCAGCTCGCCGAGCGTCCGGCCGATGCGCGGCTGGGTGACCTCGCTGATATAGATCCAGGTGTTGTCGTCGAACGTCGCGCGCGCGGTGGGCGAACCGATCACCGCGGCGACGTCGGCCTTGGAGGAGACGCCGGGGGTGAGTTCCTTCAGCAGATCCGCGTCCACCTTGTTGCCGCGCATCGTCGGGTGGGGGCCCAGCCAGCTGCAGGACGCCAGCATCAGGCAGCCAATCAGCGTCAGGCGGCGGATGGTCGGTGGCATGAACAAGGTGCTTATCCCGCGATCTTTGGTTCCCGGCTGGTGCGATCCGCTGCCGGTGCTATCTATGGGGTGCGTGTCACGGCCGCCCCGGCCGTGTCAATGAGCGCTGGGCATTTTCATCAGAGGCGGCATTGGCCGGTTTCTTTCGCAGACGCCCGCATGAGCGGGCAGGCTTCCAACTCTACGGCGCAGCCGTCGGCGCCGCGCGGGACCCGTGGCTGTATGCCACGCTCGGTGTGCCCGACACGCTGGACGGCCGGTTCGATTGCGTCGGTCTGCACGTGTATCTGGTGATCCGCCGGCTGAACGCCGCCGGACCGCCGGGGCCGGAGCTGGCGCAGGCGGTGTTCGACGCGATGTTTGCCGACATGGACATCAACCTGCGGGAGATGGGCGTCGGCGACATGTCCGTCGGCAAGCGCAACCGCGCCATGTGGGAGGCGTTCCACGGCCGATCGGCTGCGTATGCGGCGGCGTGGGACGATGACGCGGCGCTGGCGGCGGCCATCGGCCGGAATATCTGGCGCGGGCAGGAGCCGCCGGCCGGCTCGGCCGAAGCGCTGGCGCGGCTGGCGCGGTCGCGGGGCGTCGATCTGGCGGAGCAGACGCTGGAGGCGCTGGCGCGCGGGGAGGTCAGGTTCGCGCCGGCGGAGGAGGCCGCGCGATGACTCCGGAGTTCCACCGCCCGGTTTCGCTGGACCGCATCGGCGCGCACGGGCTGGACATGACGGTCGAAGCCACCGCCGCCGAGTGCGCGGCGCTGGCGGAGCGGATGAAGCTGCCGGCGGTGCTTGCGGTGTCCTGCACGTTCCACCTGTTCCGCGAGGGCCGCGACCGGGTGTTGGCGCGGGGACACCTGAAGGCGCGGGTGACGCAGATCTGCGTCGTCAGCGTGGATGAGTTTGATGCGGACGTTGAGGAGGTGTTCCAGGTCCGATTCGTCCCGTCGGGCGAGGAGAGCGAGGACGTCGACCCGGAATCGGATGACGAGATTCCGTATGAGGGCAATCTGGTCGATCTCGGGGAGGCAGCGGCCGAGCAGCTTGGCCTCGCGCTGGATCCATACCCGCGCAAGCCGGGCGCGGCGTTGACCGAGCCGGACGCGGAGGCGAAACCGTATCCGTTCGCCGCGCTGTCGGGACTGCGGCGGCTGAACTGACGGCGCGCGCTTCGTGCCGGTGCGACTATCGGAGCGCCGCCGTTATCCAATTGTTAAGAAGTCACCTTTTACAGTCGGCCGGACGCAAGCCCGCAGGCGATCGTTGTCGCCCGAAGACCGACTGTCCCGATGTCCAAGCCGTACCATGCGCCCCTGGCGATCGGGGACCGGACCTATGCCTTTCACCACCTGGAGCCGTTCCGCATGGCGGTCGCCAGCCGCAACGCCGGGAAGGAACTGCGCGTCCACATCCGGTACACAACTCATTGTTTCACCACGAAATACGACGCGGATACCCATCCCGCGGGCGAACCGCTGATCCGCGATGCCGGCGGACGGCTGCGGACATTCTGCCCCATCCGCTACCGGCTTTCGCAGCGTCTGCCGGCGCTGATCCAGGGTCTGAACCATCCGAAGGCGGCGGTGATGCAGACCGCCGAGGAACGCAACTGGCTGCATTCCGTGACCGTGGATGACCCGGCCGGCAAGTACCACGTTTTCTTCGAATTGCGGCGTACGGTGCCGGAACTGCGCCATCTCCAGGATTTGAGCCTTGTGGTGGAAAGCGCCTACCCGCAGGGCACGGTCCACAAGGCGCCGGCTGTCAGGGGATCGATGGGCTTCATCATACTCTGCGGGAAGGTCTATAAGGGAGAGCCAATCGCCACGCGGCGCTGAACAGCAAAAAGGGCGCCGGGGGCGCCCTTTTCGTAGCCTTGATCCGGACACCGCTTCGGCTGTCGCCTCGGTCCGCCTTGCGCGAACACGGATCGCAAGACCCGCCAGGGAATGCTCTGTCTCATCCGGTCAGTCATTCCGACACAGCTTATGTAAGGCAGATTGGCCGGGAATGCAATTCTTTTGCGACAATGCTGCCGGTCACGAATGAGGCGGAGGCGGCGCTCGGCGCTACCCCCGCTTCGTCAACCCCTCCGGCACCTGAGCCGCCAGCACCCCCAACACACGTTGCCCGTAACGCTCCAGCTTCGATGCCCCGACGCCCTTGATGCTGGCCAGCTCATCCAAATTCGCCGGCCGCATCGCCGCGATATCGCGCAGCACCGAGTCGTGGAAGATCACGTAGGGCGGAATCCCCTGCCCCTTCGCCTCGGCCAAACGCCACAGCCGCAGCGCCTCGTACAGCGTGTCCGCCTGACCCGGAGGGGCCGCCGCCGCGGGCGCGGGCGCAG
>CAINOE010000048.1 GCA_903851415.1 uncultured Rhodopila sp.
CCTCGCCTAACGGCTCGGTGCCTGCGGCAAGGGGTGGCGAATTCGCCGGCCTCAGGTGGCGAATTCAATCGGCCTCAGGTGGCGATTTGAACCGGCCTTCGGTGGCGAATTCACCGGCCCGCGCAGCGTTCGGCTGGCAACTCGTTCCAGAGTCCGCAACAAGTGGTCGATTTCACCCCCTGGATCAACGGGTCCTGACGCAGTTTTTCGATATCGATGGTCATTCGAGCCTGTCGGACAGCGGAGCGCCCAACGCCTGCCCAACCGTGAACGGCGAAGCCTGCGGCAGATCGAGCAGCCCGGTTTCCTCAAGCGCATCGGTCCTGGCGCGCGGATAGGCTGCCTCGAAACAGTTACGGCAGCTTGGCCTTCAAGGACGGATTGTCCGCCAAAAGGTCCTCGATCTCCTGGCGCTGCGTTCGGATCGCCGAACGCCAACTGCGGCTCCGGTACTCCGGCTGATAGTGCCATTTGAGAAAGTTTTGCAGCAGCCTCGTCAGCCGATTGCGCAACTCGCGGCGTGTATTGCCTCCCACCGCCTCGATTTCCTCCGCGATGTTTTCCCAGTCGAGGTCGGCATCGTTGACGAGCTCACCGGCCGCCCGGCGGCGCAGAAGCGCAGCCTGCTGTTCGGCCCATTGCGAGAGGTCGATGTCGTAGTCGCTCATGCGGCCGTCCTTTCACCCAAGAAATAATCGAGGGCCTGATCCACGATCGCCTGTTGCGAGACACGGGTTTCGGACGCCCGGCGGCGCAGCCGCTCGTAGGCTGACTCGGTGGTGCGGAACGTCATGGCTACCCGCTTGATGGCGGGCGCGTCACTCGGTGGGCCAGGTTCGGGCGCTGGCTCGGACGCCGCGTCGAGTTTGTCCGCCACCGCCGCCAGCGCGTTCGCCGCGGCCTGGACGGCTTCGCGGCGTTCGCCCAACTGATCGCCAGTCATGCTGCCCGCCGCCGGCGCCGGGAAAGTGCGGTCCTTGAGGTCGAGCGGGTCCACCGGCAGACCGGCGGCGGCGAGCGCCCGGGTGATGATCTGTTTCTGCGTAACGCCCCGGGCCTCGGCCCGCTCCGCCAGCGCGATCGCAAGCTCCTCCGGCACTGTGACGTTGATGAGCACCGTTCGCCGCTCCGGACGAACGATCGGGGGCGGTTCCGATCTTGTCGCCTCAGTCGCCACGCGGTTCAGGGTTGTCGCATCGGCAACCTGCCGCAGTTCCGGACGCTTGCTCATGCAAAAGCGCCTTTATGCCTATTCGCATCGCCGAGTTTAAGGCAATCAACCTTCCCCGCGCTACTCCGCCATTAAGGCGGCGATGTCTCCGACGGCCGGGCCGCTTTCCGGCAGGGCGCCGGAGAAGCTCATTTCCCCGTAGGCCACGGCCTCGCTGATGGTGGTTTTCAGTCGCGGAAGTCCGAGCCGGTCCAACTCGGCCAGCACATGCCGGGACTTCGGTGAGGCTGAGCGTTGCCAGGCAGCGTCGATCACGGCTGTGATCACAACGACCGCCCCATAGAGCAACAACGCCAGCGAGGCGATGAATGTGCCGAGAACGGGGATGAACACGATGTATCGGCTTGAGGATAGAACACGACGCAACATCTATCGAAATCTCCTGTGGGGCGGTTACGGCTGGTATGCGATCACGCCCCTGCTCGACCGTGCTTACCAGACTGCCTGCAGTGGTGCACCGCCGGACCAATTTTACCGGCATGTCTCGGGGTCTCCCCGCGGCGGCTGAGGTACTTCATCACATGGATTGACACCATCAAGCACCGGACCTACGATGCATCCATCAATTGATTAATGCATCGAGGATCTTATGGACCGCCGCATCGACGCTCACATCGCCCGGACCCAGCTCGGCCAGATTATGGATCTCGCGGTGAAGAACAATGAACGGTTCATCGTGGACCGTCGTGGCGAGCCATCTGTCGTCATCATGAGTGTGCAAGATTTCATCCGCACTGCGGCGCCACCGCCGGAATGGCTGCAACGAGCATGGACCGGATCCAAGCGTCGTGGGCTGGATGCACTCACGCTCGACGACATCAACGCTGAGATCGATGCTCACAGGGAGGAAGCGAAGCCGGCATCCCGTAGCGCGGTGGCTTGATCCGCGCGGTCATCGATACGAACGTGCTGGTGTCCGGCCTGCTGTCCGCCTCAGGCAACGAGGCACTGACGATCCTCGCCATCCATCAGGAATTGGTCACCCCATGCTTCTCGGCGGAAATCATTGAGGAGTATGCAGCGGTCCTTGCGCGTCGGAAGTTCTCATTCCCGCCGGAGCAAATCGCGGCGCACGCCATGCTGGAACGCGTCGGCGAGCGGTTCAATCCCGTGGACTTTTCCGTCTCCTCGCCTGATCCCGCGGACAGCAAATTTCTGCATTGTGCAATGGTTGCCGAGGCCGACTTTATCGTCACCGGCAACAGGCGGGATTTCCCTGATTCACCCTATGGCCGCACACGTGTTGTCAGCGCCGGGGAGTTGCTCGACTGGATTACGCTGGGGACGTGACCCTCAACCAGACCACCTGATCCCAAACGCGCGAGCGAAGCGTCCTGATCTCCGGATCGACTTTACTCCCCCGGTAGCCGCTTCGCTTGCCCGGCCCACGACACCGACCGCAAGACCCGCATGCTGGTGAAGTCGCAGGCGGCGGAGATCAGTTGCCGATGGCCCCTTTGCTGCGGGCCATGGCCCTATAACGCGCCATAATAGTCCTTCCCGCGCCATGACTTCGCAAGGGATGCCTGCTTCAGGCCGCAATGTTCCAGAATGCGGTTTTTCTTCCGTGCTCGCGGTGCAGCCTATTGATATAGGCGTCATGCGTCTCGAAGGCCCCGTAATCCGAGATCGCAGGAGCCAAGCCCGAGCAGGTCCGGAGGTGGCGAGCGGCATGTCCGTAGCGGCTGGATCGGCTTTGCGTGAGGGAGAAATCGATCATCGCTCTCAGCATCAGCGTAGCTGCGAGCGGATATTTGGACCCGAGGGCCTCGGTCGCCGGGGTCAGGATCTCGTATTGATTGCCATCCAGGTCCTTTGCTCGTTGGATGACTATTTTCGCGGCCTTCTCCAACGAGGGCCACGAAACAAGAAAGAAAACAGCCTGGATCAGGCTGTCATGCCGTTCGGCGTAAGCAAGGGCACGCTGTTCCGCGTCGAAATCATCAAAGTCCGGCAGCCGCTTCAGGTAATCACGCAGATGGCGCGCGGAGAGGGCTCGTTCGAAACACGACCAGCGGGCAGCCTGCGCCTCATCGCCGCGCCTGAGAGCTTCGAGCACGTCGATCCGCGCATCTTCCCATTCGTAATCAGGCCAGCCGCCCGGCCGGTGCTCAGTCGCCTCAAGGGTCTCCCACGCCTCACTGGCCCGATCCGCCGCCAGCAGTCGCCGCGCGATCCGTGCGGCAATTTTCGGCACCTTCCTGACCGGTTCCTCATATTGAGCGATGAATGAATCGACATCTCCCTGAGCGTCCGCGATGTCCTGCAGTGCCAGGCGGACGGTGCCGACGCGGGAGCGTTCGACGATCTCGTCGGCATAGACGGCTCCGCCGGACCCCCAGCCCACCTCCTGCCGTTCATTCGCCGCCGGTTTCCGGACCGGCTCCGCCGACAGCGCGATCATGCGTTGCTTCAGATGCTCCAAACCCGCCGGCCCGAGAGCCGGCTGCAATGCCTGGATGAAACCGTCGAACTGCCCGTAATCGTTTTGAGTCAGCGACCTGAACACCTGGTCCGCCAACTGCCTCGGGTCGGGTTCGGCTGCGCGGGCAATATCACCGAGATCGGACACGGCGGTGCGGAAAATACCGCCGATGATCCCGCTGCTGTCGTCTGAGCGCCCGAACACTGGCTTGGCCAGTTCCAGGAATCGCCACATCAGGTCCAAACCTTCGGCGGGCATGCGCTTTGCTACCTGATCGGTGATAGCCCGGCGCTGCGCTTCCAGATCGTCGACCAGCGACTTTCGATTCTGCCAATCAACGAAGGAGCGCGACCGCGCGATCGTCGCGAGGCGTTTGCGGATTTCCTTGGCGAGTTCGGCGGGACTCTCCGCGCCAGCCAATTCAAGACGCAACCGCCGTTTCACGGTCGCATTTCCCTCGCTGAGTTCGATCAGCAGCTCGGCTAACCGAGCGGCCCCGAGAGCCTCCAGATTGCCGGCGTTCAGGGTCTTCTTCGAAGCCATGATGTCAGCGCCGCCCCAGGATGCCGTCTACGCCACGCCTGACCTGCCGCGCATTGGCGATGCGAGCGTGGTGGTGTATCAATGAAATACGCGCCCGGCTGGAGCATAAATCTGGTTGAGAAGTGCCGGTCCCAGGCCAGTTGCCAAGGTCACTCACGGAGGCGCTCCGCGATTTGCTCCAAATGATCTTCACCGCCGAAGAAGACGGTCAGATTTCTTACCTCAGCCAGATGGTCATCGATCTCGAAATAATAGACGAATTGTTGCGCGGTTACGTGGCGCACGCTGTCTCGTAGTTCCGGATGCACAGTCCCGCGGTGCGGGTGCGTCGCAAACGTCAGCATGTAGTCGAATGCCAGCCGGATTCGGGAGTTCGCCCGTTCCGTCGCGATGGCCTTCGTATCGCCGAACTCCTGATACGACCGAATGAGATGCTTTCTGATGCGCGAGAGGTCGCGGGCAACGTTCGCTGCGCGTAGGACAGCATAAGGCCGCATGCCGCTTAATCTTCGCGGTCGACCGCTGCCAGGAAATCGTCCACCTTGTCCTCGAGCGGAACAAATGGTCCGGCTCGGCGTCGGTCGATCAGCTCCTGAAGCGCCTGGATTTTCGACTCATGTGACTCGTTGTCCCGGCGCAGCATGTCCAGTCCGTGCTGGAGCACCGCGCTGAGGCAGGAATAGCGCCCGCATTCAACCAGCGACCGGGCGTACGCTTCCTGTTCGTCGGTCAGCGAGATCGAGGTCTTCACAGTCATGGGGAACCTCCCGTCCGAGGGATCAATACCACTCAGTAGTACCGGGGCACCAGCCCCGCGGTACTGCTGCTCTGTCTCTTTTTGCGTGACACGCCAGACCCGCAGCCCCTGGACGGGGCCTGGAGGTCTTGGGCTCCGGAGACCCCCGTGTATCCGGCGAGGCATCTCCCTGAGACGGCGATGACTGCCCAAATCGGTCGGTTCCCACCTTCTATGACGGTCGGGCAAGATCCTTCCGAGACATTCAGTGGCGAGGCAGGCCTTATGCGCCATAATCTGGTCAGATAGTCACGAAGAGACCTCGCAGTGCCCCAACCTCGCAAGACCGCCTCCCGCCCGGGCGATGTCGGCTGGAAGCTCCAGGATGCGAAAGCGCGATTCAGCGAATTGGTCCGGCGCGCGGACGCCGATCCATGCGCGGATCGCCACCAGGCACTCCGATCGTCTTGATGGCCGCGAAGGCCGGGATCAAGATCTCAGCCTGGCCCGACGGTCGGCTTGCCGAGGCGGATGCCGGGCCTGTCAGTGGGCGTGCCAATAAATGGCAATTGCAGCCGGGGCGGCGCAGGGGCACCGCGACGCTGGTGGCCAATGGCGAGTCGGCAACGTTGGTGCCGCTGCTCGATTCCAACACGCGCACACAGGCCATCGCCACCAAAATCCCGGAAGACCTGGTGAAGTTCGATGCAGATTCCAACGAAGGCGGCTGGCACTTGGTAAATCGTTCCACGGATGTACGACCCCGGTAGACAGAGAGGGGAGTTTACAGGGTTTTTGGCGTTCGGCTGGCGACTCGTTCCAGAGTCCGCAACAAGTGGTCGATTTCACCGTTTGGATCGATGGGTTTTCCCGCCGGGAAATCCCTTAGCACCTCGGCCGCAATCGAGTCCGGTTGGGCGGAAGCCCGTGCGTCCCACGATTCGATGGTGCGTGATGTGATGCGCCCGTCGCCGGCTGCCTTCTGGATCCCGGCTTTGTGGAGGACATTGGCAGCCTTCGTCCGGGCCTGCGGCGGTTTCTCGCCGCAGCGGATCATTCTCCGGACAATGGCTACGGTGAGACCTTCCAAAACTTCGCGAACCGGCGCAGCCCCCGGCCGGCCTCCAGCAGGTTTGACCGTCTTCTGAAACAATAAAGGGTTGGCTCCTCTGTCAAGCCGATGAAGGTCGCCAACCAGAAGCAGCAATGGCAAAGTGTCGCAGCCCAGCGGAACAAGAAATTCAGACAGAGCGATCAACGATCGTGTCATCGCTGCCCGTTGGGCGCCCGGGCTTTCGGCGCACGCGAGCTGTGCCGCCGCCTCCTCCATCTGCCTGCGAAGCGCTGTCAGCGCCGCGGTGTCAAGGCCGGCTTCGCTGCGCATCATGACGACCGGCACGATGACGGGCCGGGGTTGCGTTCCCGGAATTCTTGCGCGGTTATGAATATCAGGTGTGCGGCCCATGGCCGAAACGCTGACGCCTGTCCCGGCTCCCAATCATGACGTTGACACACCTCCACGATGCCCGACCGGCTGCCTTTGACATATTTCAACACCGCTTTTGTCACCTCCAATCCGACGCCAAGGCGATGCGATCCCTGCGCGGGCCTTCGAACGCCGGACCGCATCCCTTTCGGCGCTTGACCATAGGCAAAAATGCTGCCGCCCCGGCGTGTCGCGTGTGGGCCTGGCGGGACGGCTCCGAGTCGGCCCCACTATGGCCGCCTGACCGGACGCTGCCGCGCTCCACCGAGACGTGAAAACGACGATCCCGAGGTCCGCAGCGGGTCCGCAGGCTGGAAAGCCGATATCGCGGAAGCCGGATTTCGGCTAACGCATTTGACAATTTCTGATTTATTTTCAATGCCATGCCCACCGCCGGACTTGAACCGGCACGTCCTTTCGAACTGCGGATTTTAAGTCCGCTGCGTCTACCATTCCGCCAGGCGGGCACCGGCGGTTGCTTTTACCGTCGCACCGTCGCATCGACCAGAGGCAAAGGCCCGCGGCAAGACGGAAGCCGCGGCGGTTGCCGCGCCGGAGTCCTTCAGGCGATGGGCGGCGCTTGCCGCTTCGGCCGCGAGACGCAAAGGCGTTCGATGCCGGCGGTGCGCTGTCCGATGACATCGCGACGGCCCCTCCGACGACCGTCAACGCGCAGGCTCGCTCCGAATGCGACTCCGTGAGCCCTCCGAGTGCGCCGCCGGAAAGGCAACGACGGTGACACCGCGATCTTTGAGGACGCCCGCCGGAGCCCGTCTGCTGCTGCCGGGATACCAATCCAAGTCCTCGGATCGGGCTTTATCCGTGGCCCGTGCGGCAAACGACCCTGAGTCAAACAGACGGAAGTAGAAACATTCCGGCTTCGTGGTCAATTAGTGATCGCGATTTCGTGAATTCTCTGTTGCGCCCTCACGAATTCGAGAGGTAGAACGATGGCGTTCCCTTCCAGACCTCGGGCTGTCGGAGGTTTCGCCTCCCGCAGCCGCTTTCGGATCGGACACCAGGATTGCTCTAACGGTATGGTGCCCCAATGCGCAATACAGCCTCGGCCCGAACTGCTTGGATGCCTGAAACAACCGAACTCGGCCGTTATTTGAACGTGCTTCTGCTTATCGTCTCACTTCTGGCGGTTTGGGCGGGACTATGCGCGATCTGACCGGACGCGGCACGGCCGCCATGCCTTTTCCGCCGAAGGGCATCGCCTTCGAAATCGCCGATCTGGTTCTGGTGCAAAGCTGGGCTGCGTGCACGGCAACCAGGGTGGCCATTCGCCTCGATCACGGCGCGGAGGACGAGGAATACGAAGAGGTCATCGAACTCCATACGGCAAGCAGTTCGGCGTCCCGTTTGATCATGTGGCGCAATCCAACGGGGGTTTTCGTCCAGCCTCTGCTGGGGCGAAAGCAATGTTTCGCCTGCGTGGCAGA
This sequence comes from uncultured Rhodopila sp., assembly GCA_903851415.1. Classification (GTDB taxonomy): domain Bacteria; phylum Pseudomonadota; class Alphaproteobacteria; order Acetobacterales; family Acetobacteraceae; genus Rhodopila. Next base: position 7,867 of record CAINOE010000048.1, read on the forward strand.
CGCGCTTGACAGTCTTCATCCGAAACAGCGCGCCGAGCTGAGCGACATTCTGGCGCCGGCCTGGCCGGTTCATTAACGCACCGAACGGCGGCGCTTGCTGATTTAGTCAGGGAATTTGTCGGATGTTCAGCCTGTTCGCATTGCAGATTGCGCTGACCCGCTTCTGGATGCAGTTTTTCGCCGGATTTGCGGCTTTCCACCCGGCCGGATGCGGCCACTCGCCGGCCGAACAGAAAGCCGCCGCGCAGGCCACGCTGGAGCTTGAGCGGATCGTCCGGGCGCATTCGTCCACGCGCCGTCAGGGAGCCGAGAACGATTGATCAGGCGGCCCGGCCGAGGGTTTACGACCGAAGCTGTTTGCATCGCCATGAATGCGGCGGCGAGGCAAAGTTGACGCTCCAGACCTATCGCTTCACGGGGCGGTGTCCTCGCGAGCGTAATGGATGTCTCCGGTCTGAACAACGAGCCGGGCCATGACGTGAACGTTGGCGTCACCCGATCCATTCATTCCGCCAAAGCGATCCGAACTACGATCCGCGTTTCGGAACGGCGGGCCGCCCGGCTGGGACATCCCGGGCGGTCTGCCGCGACAATAGCGTCGTCGGCGGCGTCTGCCGCAGCCGCTGGGCCAGTTGGGCGCTGAAAAGCTCGGCACCTTCGGGATTCAGGTGGCAGAACAGGTCGCCAAAGAAACGGTCTGGCCAGTGCGGCATGATCTCCGCAGCCGCCCGGAAGCGCGGATACTGACGCTCGAAGGCCGCCAGATAGGCGGCGAACTGGCCAGGCACCGCCGGATCGACCTGATTCCAGGTGGCTTCATTGACCGGCATTGCGACAAAGCGGGACTCGATCCCGTGCGCGTCGAGCAACGCAAGCACCCCGGCAAAGTAATGGTCGAGCACCGGCAGCGGCCGGAACCCGTCCAGATGACCTTCGACGGCGACGACGTCGGACCCCTGCCCTAGTCCGAAGTAGTACTGCCCACGCGAGTCCAACGCATCGCGAAGACGCGCCTGGTTTCCCGGCCAGCGCAGGAAGACGCCGCCATGCGCCAGGCTGGCGAAATAAAAGACCGGAAACCTGAGCCGGTACAGCGCGTCGCGCACCACCGGAGGCAAGCCGCCGGCACGGGACGCGTCGTAGACTGAAAGATCGTTCAGGCTGATGGACACGTCGCGCAGCCCGCCGACATCTGCCGCCGACAAGAACCCGAAGCGGACGCTTCGGTCCCAGACCGCGTCCGGACGCACGAAGTGCCCCGGATCGAACGACAGGATGGCCAGCCGGGGCGGCGACGGGCAGGCCAGGGCGCGCCGCAGGGCGGCATAGGCCTCGATCGCCTCGCCCCCGCCGACGGCGAGGTTGGCGGCCTTGAACGGCAGCCGCGCCGGCAGGATGCCGGCGGCCGCGCGTGAGTCTCCCAGGATGATCGCCTCACCAAGGTCGCAACGCTCCAGCATCACCTGCTTGGCGCGCCAGGAGGCATATTCGGGTTCCATGAACGCCATCGGCATGGCCGCAACCCAGGCCCAGGCCAACCCGAAGCTGATCGCGGCGGACAGCAGCAGAAGCCGGAGATAGGCCATCAGAAGCGGAAATACAGGAATTCGCCGGTGCCCCCGGCGGCGAGCAGGCCGATCGTCGCGGCGCACCCCATCGCGACGGCCCAGCGTGGCGAGGGCCTCCAGGCCAGCCGGCGGGGCGGCCCGCCCTGCATGATCTGCCGTGTCGTCGGCGCCCCCCAGACGATCGCGTATAACATCGCGAGCGAGCAGACATCGCCGGCCAGGCGGATGCCCTCAGAAGCAAGCGCTACGCCGTGCCAGCCGGCCATCCCGGCCAGAACCGACCCGGCACCGGACAGGCTGTCGGCGCGGAAAACCACGGAAGCCGCCAGCACGCATAGATACGTCAAGCCGATACCGAACGGGCGCGGCACGGCCGGCATCCGGTGCAGCCGCCAGAGATGGTTGACCAGCAGGAACGCCGTGTGCAGCGCCCCGAACACAAGGAACGTCCAGGCCGCTCCATGCCACAGCGCCACCAGCGCCATGGTCGCGCCGATGGGCAGGGCGATCATCCAGGCAAACCCGGCAGCGGTCTGCTGCGCCGCCGCACCGATGGGGAGGGCATGATTGCGCCGCCAGCGCAGCACGGACAGGGTCAGGGGCGCATGCACATGCGTCATCAGGAACCGGGTCAGCGACATGTGCCAGCGCTGCCAATACTCGATAACCGATGACGCCCGGTACGGTTGATCGAAATTATCCGGAAAGCGCAGACCGAACATCAAGGCCAGGCCGACCGCCATGTCCGAATAGCCGGAGAAGTCAAAATAAAGCTGCAGCGAATAAGAGCACGCCGCCTGCCACGCCGGGAACAGCGTCAGATGATCAGGCGCGCCGAAGCCCCTCGCTACCACGTTCGCCAGCAGATCTGCCAATACCGTCTTCTTCAGCAGGCCGATGATGAAGAATCCAAGGCCGGCGGCCAGATCTTCAGCATCGAACCGCCACCTCCGGCCGCCGCCATACTGCGGCAGCATGTCATGCGGATTCAGGATCGGCCCCGCCGTCAGCCCCGGGAAGAACGCCGCAAACAGCGCATAGTCGGCGGCCCGGGGCGGCTTCGTGTCGCCGCCGGCGTGGTGGAGCAGGCAGCCGATCTGGGTGAAGGTGAAAAAGCTGAGGCCGAGCGGTGTGACGGGGTCCGGCGTCAGGTACTTGAACCAGCCGAGCACCGCCAGGTTGGCCGAGATCCCGAACGCCGCCCACCGTCCGGCTGACGCCGACCCGTGGATCCGCTGCAGCAACAGGAAATTGCCAGCGACAGACGCCGCCAGCAGCGGCACGAACGCCGGGGCGGCAATGCCGTAGAACAGCAACGACATCGCGATCAGCCAGCCCTTCGCCGCGGCATTGCCCAGGCGGCCGGCGACGGCGAAACCGCACGCGGCCAGCGGCAGGAAGCCCAGCAGGAACGGCAGGCCGCTGAACGACACCGTGGTCAGACCGAGGCAAGCGCCTGCTTGGCCTCGATCATCCCGGACAGATCTGCGATCGTCGCGAGCCGATCGATTTCGGGCAATTCGAACTGGAGGCCGAAGTAGCACTCGACTTCGACGACGACGCTGACGAGATCCATCGAATCCCAGCCGATCAGGTCGTCGAACCGTGTCTCCGGCGCGACATCGATGTCGTTGTCATGCAACAGATCGCGGATGATGGACCTGATCTCGGGCAGATAAGCAGCCACGTTCCGCTCCTTCGGTTGGCTTCACGCAGTAAATGTACACGCGAAACACTACCGAAGAGTTAACAAGTGCGGGATCAGGCGTGGCCGGCGACGTCCGACAGCAGCAACGGATCGATGTGCAGCTTGGCCAGGGCGCGCCGCCATTTGGTGTCGTGGTCGCTGTCGAACAGCAGCGTTTCATCCGCGGGGACCGACAGCCAGGCATTCTGCTGAAACTCCTGGTCGAGCTGGCCGGGACCCCAGCCGGCGTAGCCGAGCGCCAGAACGCATTCACGCGGGCCGCCGCCCTCGGCGATGACTTTCAGCACATCCAGGCTGGCGGTCAGAGCCATGCTGTCGTCAACCCTCAGGCTGCCCTCCCCGGTCCAGTCGCTGGTGTGCAGCACGAAGCCGCGCGCGTTTTCCACCGGGCCGCCGGCGCACAGCTTGATCTGGCGCACCGGCGGCAACGGCGCCACGTTCAACTGCTTGAGCAGATCGTCGAAGGTCGGCTTGACGATCGGGCGGTTCAGCACGAGGCCCATGGCGCCTTCCGGAGTGTGGGCGCACATGTAGATGACGCTCTGCGCAAAGCGCGGGTCGGCCATCGCGGGCATCGCGATCAGCAACTGTCCGGTGAGGAAGTTGTCCGGCGACGGGGCATCGGGTTTGGAGCGAGAACTGGCCATGGGGCAAATCTGGTCCACTCTCCGTTTCGGTGCAAGCCGTTCCGTGGCGTCTGGCGATGGTTTGTAGCGCACGGCGGTCGTTGCAAAATCCGTCGCCGGCTGGCAGGAGGAAAAACTGCCGCGGCCGGTCGAGAACTCGATACCACGATCGGATGCCGGCAGACGGCCGGGACAAGCCTTGACTGACGGGATGTGAGAACCCCATGCGGCTTTGCCGCAGACCTTCCTTGTCGCCACCTGTATCTTGTCATCCATGGCCGTTTGCGTGGGGCTTCTTATCCGATGGTAAACCAGACGGCCGTCCGCTTGGCTGTTTCCCTCGCAAGACATACCTAGACCGGTCCAGCATCGCCTCAAAGGCCGACCGGATCGCCTCGACCGCCGGGTTGCGGTAGGCGAAACACGGATCCCGCTCCGGATGGACCAGCATCGTCGCGTTCGCCTCGAACACGACCAGCCTGCCATCCGGGAGAAACCCGAAATCGATTCCGGCGTAGTCCAGCCCCAGACGTTCCCCGATCGCGTCAAGAGCCGCCATCGCGCCCGGGCCTATGGCCTCGGCGGGGTTGGCAAGAAACCGGCGTTCCTCGTCCCGCCGATCGGCGTCCTGCTCCATGCCGGAGGTCCAGTAATGCACCAGCCAGTGCCGCGAGATCGCCAGGTGGTAGGGATACGGCCGCCCCTCGACGAAGATGACGCGGTACTTGCGGTACCAGCCATCCGCGGAGACGTAATCGACGAACTGCGTGACGTAGTACGCCGAGTCCGGCAGCCCCGCCAAAGCCTCCGCGTCGTCGTATCGCCGCAGCCCCTCCCCGCCATGCGAGCCGATCGGCCGCACCAGCACCGGTCCCCGAAACTCCGGCGGGTCGAGGCCCTCGTGGCGCGTCACCGGGGAAACGACGATGCCGGGGATGCCGGCAAGAAGGCCCGGCAGATCGCAGCGCCGGGTCGACGCCACCCTGGCGGTAGGGTTCAGCACAAGCCGGCCATCCAGAAACCGCTCGACCGCTTCAGGTAGCTCCGGCGCCAGATCGGCGTCGCCGATGGCGTTGAACACCACATCGGCCTGCGCCAGCACCGGGTCCGGATCTCCGGTCGCATATTCGACATACCAGCGGATCACCGTCGTGGTGGCGCGCGGGATCAGGTCCTGCAACGGCACATTGGCGGCTTCGGCGGCGGCGAGCACCAGCACGGTTCGCTCCGGCCGCGGCGCTCGCTCGATGAACACCTGCCGCCGCCGATACGCCGCATCCCGATGAAGCCGCGCCGCGTCCGGGTCGGAGCGGGCAAGAATGCCGGACAGGTTCTGGTGCGCGGCGACCAGACCGGGGTCCAGCGCCAGCGCGGCGCGGCACGGCGCCTCCGCCTCCGCCGGACGATCCAGCTTGATCAGCACGGAGCCGAGGCTGACCAGCGCCTCCTTGCTACGCGGCGCCAGTGCCACTGCCCGGCGCAGAACCCGCTCCGCATCGCCGAGGCGGGCGATCTCGGCGTAGGTGTTGCCGAGATTGACCAGCACCATCGGGCGTTCGGGCGCCTGTGCCGCCGCGCGTTCGAAATCCACGGCCGCCTCGTCATACCGGCACAGCGCCTTGAAGGCGGTGGCGCGCACGACCCTGGCCTGAACCAGCGACGGATCAACCGCCAGGGCCGCCGATGCCTCCGCCACCGCCCCGTCAAAATCGCCGTCCGCCAGCAACGCCCCAGCCAGATCGGCCCCGACCGGCGCGAGGCTCGGGTCACGGCGCAGAAGCGAGCGATAGAAGTCGACCGCGATCATCGTCGGCCGGCGCCTGACAGCCCCCTCGGATCGTCATGGCCCGGCTTGTCCAGGCTCCCTATCGCGGCACGTGCCGGGATAGGTGGCCTGGACAAGCCGGACCATGACGATACCAACGGACGGGACCGTCCCAAAACGGACTTGCATAAGGCGCCTGATGGGCGCGGCAGGCTCGACAGGGCGGTCCGGTTCGGCATCATGCCACCGGACTCTGAACGAAAAGCGTTAAGGAAGTGCTAACGGCGCCAGAATCGGATCCTCCCCGAACGGCCGGTTGATGATCGACAGCGCCTCCGCCGCGGCGAACAGCCGGTTGCGGCGGTAGCCGGTGCGTTCAACCAGGATGCCTGCCTCCGTCAGTTGCTGGAGCGCCTGCCCCGCCTGCGCCGCGCTGACCTCCAGCAGCGCTCCCAGCCGGCGCGTGGTCACGACCGGATAATGCGGCAGGACATCCAGCGCCCGCAAAGCGGCGGACCCGGAGCGGAATTTTCGCCGCGATAGCCAGACCGCCCGCAGCTCCTGCAAGGCCCGCCGCGTCGCCAGGAGTTCGGCAACCGATCCGGTCACGGCGCCGGAGACGAAGCCGATGATCTCGTGCCACAGCAGCCATTGCTGGGCCGCTTTCAAGGCGGCGTAATAGGCGGTCCGACGGCCTCTATATTCCGACGGCCTCTATATAAGGATACGAATCAGCGGCGCGTGGCCCTGCGCCGCCGTCAGCAGCGGCAGCAGCAGCAGCCGGCCGACACGCCCGTTGCCGTCGGCGAAGGGATGCACCGCCTCGAAATGCGCATGCGCCACGGCCATGCGGATGATGATATGCGGCGGCCATAATTCGTCCGCGTCGCCGCGCATATAGTCGATGGTGTCGGCGAGGCAGCGCTCGATATCGTCCGGCGGAGTCGGGTTGTAGGTGGAGTAGGCGATATCGCCGCGGCCGCCGATCCAGACGACGCGAGTGCGGGGTTCGCCGGGTATGCCGGAGTAGCCGGTTTTGCTTTTCATCACCGAGCGGTGCAACTCGCTGATTAGCCCTGCCGTGAAGACGGACGGCCCCAGCGACGTCGCCTGCGGCAGGGCGCTTTCCAGGCTCAGGGCGTAGTCCTTGACCTGGCGCGTGGCATCCTGTGCCTGCGTATCGCCGGTTTCCTCGACCGCCAGCAATTTGTCGAGCGTGCTGTTGGTGCCCTCGATCGCCGAACTGCTGACCGCCTCCCGCCGCATGAGAATGCGGCTGACCAGCCAGGGGTCGCCCAGTTCCGACGTCAGGGCCTCGAGCCGCGCCAGCGCCGCCGATGCCGCATGGACTTCGCGAATGACCGGCGTGAACGACGGCGAGCTCGCGGACGGCGGCAGCGGAACCACACCGTGGTGGTTGGCAAACGGTGGCGGCAGGCACTTCAGCGCCTGCCGCACGTGATGGCAGAGGGCGAACGTCGGTAACCCTTGGTATGGCCCTGATCAAGGGCTTATACTAAGGGTTTCTACAGAAAGCCATCACATAAACCGCGGACCATCCGCCTACGCAGGGTTTTGACCTGTCAGTCCGGCCGCCTCCGGCAGACCCAGCCGGCGCAGCAACGCCCGGCTGTCAGGCCCCGCGACATCGGCGACCGTATAGCGATCCAGGACACTCAGCAGCGCGCCCGTCGCCTCGTCCATGATGGACCGCAGGCGGCAGCATCCGTCGATCGCGCATTCCCCGCCCGCCTGGCATTCGACCAGCGCCAGTTCCGGTTCGGTCGCGCGGACGACAGCGCCCAGGCCGATCAGCGCGGCGGCGCGGGCGAGGCGAAGGCCGCCGTGCCGGCCGCGCAGCGTCTCGATCAGCCCGGCCTGGCCGAGCGCGAAAACCACCTTGGTCATGTGGCTTTCCGAAATCCGGTAGGCGGCCGCGATCTCGGCGATCGAGGCCAGCGCGTCCGGCCGCAACGCCAGATAGATCAGCGTGCGCAGTCCATAATCGGTGAAACGGGTCAGGCGCATGGTCGATACTAGCGCGGCTGCACCTGTTCCGAGAACACGCTGTCCAACGGCACACCATGCATCGCGGCGGCCGTCGTCACCGCCGCGACCAGCCCGGGCGGTCCGCAGACATAGATGTCCGGCGGTTCTTCGGCGCGATTGAGCGTCGCGCCCAGGGCATCGGCGGCGCTGCCCCGGAATCCGGTCCAGTCGACGATCGGGTGCCAGACACAGAGCATAACTGTCAGCTTCGGCAAGGCCGCCCTGAGTTCCGGGATGAGGTCCGCGGCAAACAGTTCCTCCGCCCGGTTGGCTGCCAGGATCAGGGTCGTCGGCACTTCGTCCTGGAACTCGGCCAGATGCCGCAGCATCGACAGGATTGGCGCGAACCCGCAACCCCCGCCAATCAGGCAGCGCGGCCGGGGGCTGGTCTCATCCAGCAGGAAGCGGCCAAGCGGTCCCCGCACCTGAAGCCTGTCGCCGGGTCGGGCGGTTTCGGCGAGCCAGGTGGAGAACGCGCCGTCCGGCAGCAGGCGGATCAGGAAGTCGAGCCGCCCGTCCCAGTTCGGCAGGTTGGCCATCGAATAGGCCCGCCGGATTGTGGTGCCGGGGATCGACAGTTCCATGTACTGGCCGGGGACGAAGTCGGCCGCGGTTCCCGCCTCCGGGTCCGGAACGAGTGTCAGGCTCATCGCGACCGCGCCGCTGCCGGCCGGAGCGAGGCTGGCGATTGTCGCATCGCGCAGCGGGATGCGGTGCCGGTGAATATCCGCCTGTCCATATGGCAGGTCGATCACCAGATCGGCCTCGGGACGGCAGCGGCACAACAGGACGCCCCCCTCCGCGGCGTCCGTGAGCACGCCGTCGCCGACAGGGTCGAGCGCGAAGGCGCCTTCGGCGACGCGGGCATGGCAGGCGCCGCAGGTGCCTTCATGGCACATGGCCGGCACGAACAGCCCGGCCGTCTCGGCGGCCTCAAGCACGCTGTCGGCCTCGGCACAGGGAAAGTCGAAACGCGCACCGTCGCGCGTCAGCAAAGTGATGTCGGGCATTGAGCACCTGGCTCTGGGTTAAGTTCGCTTCTGCGAGTGGCGCGCCGCTTGGGTCTTGACGCGATCTGGTCCGGCTATCCACGACTTGCGGTGGCTGACGCTGCAAAGTCGTGGATTGCCGGGACGAGCCCGGCCATGACACAGAAGCCTACGCCGCCTGGCGTTGCAGGGCGTGCGCGATGTCGGCCTCGGCCGTGGTAATCGGTGAAACCCCGAACCGGCTGACCAGGATGTCCAGCAAAGCCGGGGTCAGGAACGCCGGCAATGTCGGCCCCAGCCGGACATTGCGCACGCCCATTGCCAGAAGGGTCAGGAACACCGCCGCCGCCTTCTGCTCGAACCAGGAGACGATCAGCGACAGCGGCAATTCATTCACCCCGCAGCCGAACGCCCCGGCAAGTGCCTGAGCGATCATCAGCGCGGAATAGGTGTCGTTGCACTGCCCGAGGTCCAGCAGCCGCGGCAGCCCCGCCACCGTGCCGAAATCATGCGTATTGAAGCGATACTTGCCGCAGCCCAGCGTCAGGATCATCGCGTCCGCCGGCACCGCCTCGGCGAACTCCGTGTAATAGTTGCGGCCGGGCGCCGCGCCGTCGCAGCCGCCGATAAGGAAGAGGTGCTTCAGCGCGCCGGACTTCACCGCCTCGATCACCGAGCCGGCGACCCCAAGCACGGCATCCCGTCCAAAGCCGACGGTGATGGTCTTTTCAGGTTCGCTCGCGGTAAAGCCGGGCAAGGCGCGCGCCGCCTGCACCACGCCGCTGAAATCGCCGTCGCCGATGTGGCGCAGCCCCGGCCAGCCGACGGGGCCGGCGGTGAAGATGCGGTTGCGATACGCCGCCTGCGGCTCGATCAAACAGTTCGATGTCATTACGATCGGCCCCGGGAAGGCGGCGAACTCGGTCTGCTGGTTCTGCCACGCCCCGCCGTAATTGGCCGCCAGGTGCGGATAGGCGCGCAGTTTCGGATATCCGTGCGCTGGCAGCATCTCGCCATGGGTGTAGACATTGATGCTGGTGTCCTTCGTCGCCTCCAGGATCGCCGCAAGGTCACGCAGGTCGTGGCCTGACACCAGGATCGCCTTGCCGGCGACGGGGGTCACCCGCACGGCTGACGGCGAGGGGGTGCCGAAGGTGCCCGTATTGGCCGCGTCAAGCGCCTCCATCGCCGCGAAATTGCACCGGCCGAGTGCCAAAGCCTCGTCCAGCAGCACGTTCAGGTCAGTCTCTCCGCTCGCCAGGACATCCAGCGCGCGGGCAATGCCGCCGCTGACCGCGTCGCGGCGTTGGCCGAGCACCTCGGCGTGATGCGCGTAGGCCGCGACGCCTTTCAGCCCGTACAGCAGCAAAGCGCGCAGACCGATCACGTCGGCGCCCTTGGTTTCAATGCCGGCACGCACGCCGATGGAGGCGGCCTGCGCCTGCAACCCCGGCAGTGAATCGGCCGCCACGAAGGCGGCGGGTCCGTCCAGCGCGCTCGGGGTGCCGGACGCCGCCTCGTAGGCCGAGCGCAGGCGATCGCGGACGCGGGCGGCGTCGGCGATGAGGGTGATGAAGCGGGTGCGGTTGAAGTTGACGTTGGTCAGGGTGGTGAAGATGGCGAAAAGCACGAAGCTGTCGGCGTCATGGTCCGCCTGGCCGAGCGCGGCGAGGCGCGTGCGGTATTGGCCGATGCCCTGCAACTGATGGATCAACACGTCCTGCAAATCGGCGGTCGCCTCGTCCTTGCCGCACACGCCTTTGGCGGTCGAGCATCCTGCCCCCGCGTCGGTCCGTAACGTCTGTTCACATTGAAAGCAAAACATGAGGCCGTCCTGTTCCTGCCGTTGGTCCCTGCGGCCGCCGGGACTATCCGCCCGCCATAAGGTTCATTCGTTATGAACCTTATGGCGGGCCGATAACATGATCTGGATCAAGTCGCGTTGCCATGGTGTGGCGAACGCGGTGGCGGCAGCCTGAACGCAGCGATCAAACACCGACAGGTCGTGCCAGCGATCCGCGTCCCCGGTGACCAGGTTGCCGCCGGAGCCGGTGATGCCGCCCTCAATCATCAGGTTATCGAACAGGCCGAACGGCTCGACCAGCAGGCCGTCGGGGTCGCGCCAGGCTCCATCCGGCCCTTGCCGCCCGCCGCCGATGGCCGTCGGGGTGCGGTCGAGAAGCGGCGTCGCCACGGTGGCGTAGCCGAAGATTTTCAGGCCGATGCCCCGGGCAAAGCCGATCTCGTAGATGGTGCCGGCGTAGGCGGAGGGACCACGGAAGGGAGTGAGGTTCGCGATGACGGTGTCGCAGCGTCGGCTATGCGCCCGTTGCTGAGGGCGATGCGGCGCCATTCGGGCAGAGCGGACCGCGTCGCGGGCTGGTCGGGCTGGTCGTCCAAAGGGGAGACGCCGATCAGGTGAAATCCGGTGCAGATCGCTTTTTTGCGTGCGAACCAGTCGTCGGCGCCGGGCAGGAAGACGTCCGGCCCGGCGAGGTAGAGTCTGGTCGTGGCGGGGACGAGGGCCTCAAGGGGCAGGCGGTGCGATCGGTGCTCCCGTGTCATGGCCGGACTTGGTCCGGCCATTCACGATTTGCGAAGCCCGGACAGACGAAGTCGTGGATGGCCGGCACAAGGCCGGCCATGACACAAGGCGCCTGGCGCACATGACCGCGGGCTACGCGATTACCCCTCCAGCGCCGCCACACCCGGCAGGGTCTTGCCCTCCAGCCACTCCAGGAACGCCCCGCCGGCTGACGACACGTAACTGAGCTGGTCGATCACCCCGGCATGCCGCAGCGCCGACACCGTGTCGCCGCCGCCGGCCACGCTGCGCAGACCGTGCTTCTGCGTCGCCTCGGCCACCGCATGCGCCAGCGCCACGGTGGACGCATCGAACGGCGGAGTCTCGAACGCACCGAGCGGGCCGTTCCACACCAGCGTCTTGATCGACGGCAGTTGCGCGATCAGCGCCGCGACCGAGGCCGGTCCCACATCGAGGATCATCGTATCCGCCGGCACCGCATCCACCGAAACCGTCTGCGTCGACGGGTTCGGCTTGAACTCGGCGGAGACCACGCCATCCACCGGCAGGACGATCTGGCAGCCGGCGGCCTTCGCCTTGCCGACGATCTCCAGCGCCGTCGCGTGCATCTCACTTTCCTGCAGCGACTTGCCGACGGACTTGCCCTCGGCCGCGAGGAAGGTGTTGGCCATGGCGCCGCCGATGACCAGGACGTCCACCTTGGTCACCAGGTTGCCCAGCAGCTCCAGCTTGGTGGAGACTTTCGACCCGCCGACGATCGCCGCGACCGGCCGCACCGGGTTGCCGAGCGCGGCATCCAGCGCCTCAAGCTCGGCCTGCATCAGCCGCCCGGCATAGGAGGGCAGGAAATGCGCCACGCCCTCGGTGCTGGCGTGGGCGCGGTGCGCCGCGGAGAACGCGTCGTTCACAAAAATATCAGCCAGCTTCGCCAGATCCTCGGAGAACTGCCAATCGTTCTTCTCGTCCCCGGCGTGGAAGCGGGTGTTTTCCAGCACCAGCACCTGGCCGGGCTGGAGCAGTTCGACCGCCTGCTCGGCGGCCGGACCGGTGCAATCCTCGACGAAGCGGACGCGCTCGCCCAGCACCTCGCCGAGGGCCGCCGCCATCGGGGCGAGCGACATTTCCGGCACGCGCTTGCCCTTAGGGCGGTCGAAATGGCTGCAAACGATGACCTTGGCGCCTTTGCCGGCGAGTTCCCGGATCGTGGGCGACAGCCGCTCGATGCGGGTCAGGTCGGAGATCTTGCCGTCGCGCACCGGCACGTTGAGATCGGCGCGGACGAGGACGCGCTTGCCGGCGACGTCAACGTTGTCGAGAGTGCGGAATGCCATTATTGTCGGTCCCCCATGAAATGATGGCGCGTCTTACAGGGTTTCGGTTGCGGGCGCCATATGGCGGGGCAGGGGTTGGCAAGGCGGCGTGGGGTGTGCCGAACAGGCCGATCGGCCGGGAGGTGGCACAGCTTTACCGCATCGGCAAGATTGCCGATGCGCAACGTATAGCGGCCGGAGGCATCATGAGCGACCTTTATGACGTTGACGTGCTGCTTTGGTCCCGCCACCAGGCCGATCTGCTGCGGCGCCGCGCTGCTGGCGAACTGATCAACGAGGCTGAACTGGACTGGCCGAATATCGCCGAGGAAATCGACTCGTTGGGCAAGACAGTCGCGCGCGAACTGAGTAACCGCATTCTGACGATACTTATCCATCTGATGAAACTGGCGGCCTCGCCGGCCATCGAACCGCGCATCGGCTGGTTGGAGACGATCCGGGAACAGCGGGAGAGGATCGAGGGGCTTCTGAAGGACGCTCCAAGCCTGAGGCCGACCGTTCCGGCGATCACCGGCGAGAAGCTTCCCGCGGCCAGGAAGCGTGTGCGGGCGGCTTTGGCAGACTATGGTGAACAGCCTCGTGCCGATATCGACGGCCTCGTGTTCACCGGGGATCAAGTGCTCGAGGACTGGTTTCCCCGGCAGCCGGGTTGATCCGTGCGACGACAGCGCGATGCCAGTTTCGGCGCCCGTCCTCAGGCGCGGGACCGGAACGGACGGGCTTCGCCGGCCAGCGGAAAGCGATGTTGGAACGCCTGACCTTCAGCGCATGACGTATGCGCGCGCGATGGTGGCCCTTTCTTGCAACAGACTCAGGCGGCAGCTCGGCGGCCGATCCTCCCGGGCGGCAGCGTCCACCTTCCGCCGCATCCGCGATCGTCACCCGCGCCTGCCGTGCTGGCTTTCCAGCAGCCCATTGACGTCGTCGCCGCGCGGCACGACAAAATCGGCTGCGGACAGGATATGCGCATCGACCGACGAAACCAGCTTGAGGCTCACGTAGACCCGGTCCCAACTGACCGCATAGGTGCCGGTCAGGACGGCGGCGGCATTCGGCGCATAGCCAAGGTCGCGCCGGTTGCGGGACAGAACGAAATCGCCCTGGCCGGGGTTCAGGTGGACGCCCGCGCGGAGACGCATCTCGGACACCGAGCGGCCATCCTGAACAAGGCGCGTCTTGATCAGGTCCGACACGATGTTGCCAAGCGGCGAACTGGCATCGACGTTCTGCGCATCCGAAACGGAGGCGACGATCAGCGGGGTTTCGCTGGTCACTTCGGGCGCGCCGGCCACGATCAGGTCCACGCTGCGGTATGTCAGCGAACCTAAATCGCCGCGCACGGCCGGAGCGGACCCGATAGTGGCGCTGCCGTATCCGGGGGTTGCCGGATCCAGCAGGGGCGCACACGCCGCGCCGGAAAGCGCGGCCGGAAGTACGACCGCAAGCAGGCGCAAGGCGTTTGTCTTTGTCATATCCCAATCCCCCGGGTCACGGCTGATAACGAACCGGCGCGGCCGGCAACCGCCGGCTTTCGCTCCAGGACAAAGCAGGAGCCAGATCGGTTCTTGCTGAATACAATGCGATATCGCCGCTACGAATGTATACCGGTTCGCGTAGGCGCATGATAACGCTGTCAGCCGATACGATCGTCGCTTCCCAGACCGCTTCAGCGTTCGACCGCGGCGTCGCCGCCACCGCAAGGTCTGCAGCAACGCCGACTATTCCAGCCGTAATACCTGCAGCCGCCAGCCCGCCCGCGTATGAATAAGGACCGGAGTCCGCCAGCACGGCGCCGGTGATGACGGCCGCCGCAAGCTCCGTTCCGAGCAGTCCCGGCGGCTTGTCGCGGGGACTCCATTGCACGAAGCTGACGCCGAGATTGACCACGGTCGCGTCACGCAGCGTGCGTGAGACCGTCCCGCCCCGGCGCAGGACGTCGGCTTCGATTTCGCCCGCGACTTCCCGCAGGAAGGCGCTGTTTGGCGCCGCCACCCGCACGAAGACCGGCAATGGCGGCGGCGGCGCGGGCGAGTGCTGCGGCGCCGCCCGGGGCGGCAGCAGTCCTTGCGCCTCCATTTGGGCTGTTATCTTGTGCGCGACCGCGTCCCAGTCGCGGACGGTGTTCTCGCTGTCCTGGGAGGCCGGCGGCTTCAGGCGTACCGCCGGTTGATTACAGGCTGACAGCAGGAGTGCCGCAGCACCCAGGCAGACACCGATGCGGCTGTGAGTCATTCTCATGTGTGCCATGCCTTTCGAAACGCCTTTGCAATGGCGATAAACTCTTTCGTCGATTGACGCAATAGTGACGGTTGTGTTTGTATGCGGGACCGAATCGCTCGCCGGCATCAGCGAGGACGCCGCTGCCGCGTGCCGGCGGCCGATGTGACCGATTGTTCGCGAATCGCGCCGCGACAAGCCGCCAAACTCACCCTGGCGCCGCGCATGGGGTATACTCGCCCCGCCGCCCGATTCGCGGGCACGGCGCGGGACGCGGACCTGAATGATCGCCCAACTGACCGGACGTGTGGATGCGCTCTCCGACGGCTCCTGCGTCATCGACGTGGGCGGCGTGGGCTATCTGGTGCAGGCCTCCTCGCGCACCCTCTCCGCCCTGCCCGCCGCCCCGGCCGCCGCGAAGCTGCTGATCGAGACGCATGTCCGCGAGGACGCCATCATCCTGTTCGGCTTCGCCGACACCGCCGAGCGCGACTGGTTCCGCCTGCTGACCACTGTGCAGGGCGTCGGCGGCAAGGTGGCCCTTGGCATCCTCTCCGCCTTGTCGCCGAAGGATCTTATTGTTGCCATCAGCGCCGGGGACAAGGCGAGCCTGACCCGCGCGCCCGGAGTCGGGCCCCGTCTCGCCGTCCGCCTGCTGACCGAGTTGCGGGACAAGACCGGCGCGATGCCAACATCCACCGGCGTGTCCTACACCCCGATCGCGGCCACCGCCACGCCGGCCGATGACGCGCTCTCGGCGCTGGTCAACCTCGGCTACCGGCGGGCGGAGGCGCAGCAGGCCGTTGCCCGCGTGCTCGACCGCCTCGGCGACAAGGCCACGCTGGACGCGCTGATCCGTGACAGCCTGAAGGATCTCGCGCAGAGGGCGACCGGATGAGCGACAGCGATCGCGCCATCACGGCCGCCCGGCTGCCGGAGGACTCCGCCGAGGCCTCCCTACGCCCGCAGACTCTCGCGGATTTCACCGGCCAGAAGGCGTCGCGCGAGAACCTGGCGATCTTCATCCAAGCGGCGAAGGGCCGCGGCGAGCCGCTGGACCATGTGCTGCTGCACGGCCCGCCCGGCCTCGGCAAGACCACCCTCGCCCAGATCGTCGCCCGCGAACTCGGCGTCGGCTTTCGCGCCACCTCCGGGCCGGTGATCGCCAAGGCCGGCGACCTTGCCGCGATCCTGACCAATCTTCAGCCGAAAGATGTCCTGTTCATCGACGAGATCCACCGCCTGCAGCCGGCGATCGAAGAAGTGCTGTACCCGGCGATGGAGGATTTCCAGCTCGACCTGATCATCGGCTCCGGCCCCGCGGCGCGCAGCGTGCGCATCGACCTGCCGCCGTTCACGCTTGTCGGCGCCACCACCCGCGCCGGGCTGCTGGCGACTCCGCTGCGCGACCGCTTCGGCATCCCGTTGCGGCTGGTGTTCTACACGCCGGAGGAACTGCTGCTGATCGTCCGGCGCGGCGCGCGGCTGCTGGAGTGCCATCTTACGGAGGACGGTGCTTCGGAGATCGCGCGCAGATCCCGGGGAACCCCGCGCATCGCCGGCCGCCTGCTGCGCCGGGTGCGCGACATCGCCGCGGTGCAGGGGGCGGCATCGGTCGATCGCTCGGTGGCCGACGCGGCGCTGACCCGGCTGGAGGTGGACCATCTCGGGCTGGACGCGATGGACCGCCGCTATTTGCGCCGCATCGCCGAGCACCATGACGGCGGCCCTGTCGGCGTGGAGACGCTCGCCGCCGCGCTGGCCGAGGCGCGCGACACGCTGGAGGACGTCGTGGAACCGTACCTGATCCAGGAGGGCCTGATCCTGCGCACCAGCCGCGGCCGCATGCTGGGCGAGCCGGGCTGGCGGCATCTGGACATGAAACCCCCGCGGTCGCCGCTGCCGCTGCTGGATGTGCTGGGGGCGGAGGAGTGATGCAGGCTACCATTGTGTCGCGGCCTGCTACCATTGCGTCATGGCCGGGCTTGGCCCGGCCATCCACGACTTTGGGTCATCCGGCACCGCCGGTCGTGGATGGCCGGGCCAAGCCC
>CAINOE010000049.1 GCA_903851415.1 uncultured Rhodopila sp.
CGAGGATTCATTGACCATCCGGTGAGTCTAGGCCGCCCCCGGCCGGACCGGAATCTCCCCCTGCGGGGGGTCCGACCGCGGCACCGAAAGCGATTCGCTCATTCTTGGGCGTCGCCTTAAGGTCGCCAAAAATGCGAAAAACTCTCCTCGCTACCGTTCTGACTGTTGGCTTGCTGGTCGGCTCGGCCGGAACGGGCTTTGCCGATGTTACGGTGATTGGTGCCGGCAATTCTTCATGCGGAACCTGGACGGCGGAACGACAGAAGGCGTATAGTCAGGGATATTCGCAGTGGGTTTGGGGCTTTCTTTCCGGCATCGGTTATGCCGGAAAGGGGGAGTTCGATCCCTTGCACAATATGGACGGCAAAGGCGTCGCCGGCTGGATCGACAATTACTGCCGTGATCATCCCATTGAGGACATCTCGGCCGCGGCCATAGCATTCTTTACGGCGCACCCCCGTTGACCCGGCAAAGCTGCCTAACGGGCATTATGGCATGTCGAGCATGGACCCTAACCAGCGGAAAGCCAACCCCGCCCTCACCCCGCCGCCACCACCCGCTCCCCCGGCCCGGAAGCCCGCTCCAGCTCCTCCAGCACCCCCAGATCCGCAATCGCCTGCGCGATCATCGCATCGAACGTCCGCACCGCCGCAGTAACGATCCCGTCCTTCCCGCCCGCCTGCTCCAGGCTCTCCACCACCTTCTGCGTCAGCGTCTCCACCGCTGCCGCCCGCCCCTCCGCCAGCTTTTGCCCCAGCCGAGCCTCGGAGAACGCCAGATGCAGCATCGTCCGGCTGACCGCGTTGAACTCATGCTCCCGCACCGCCTTCTCCGCCGCCGCCCCGACCGCCCCGCCCAATCCCAGCCAGGTGGCTAGCGCGCCGATGCCCGCCACCACCGCCAGGATCGGATGCGCCACCGCCAGCAGCACCACCACGTGCAAATTCACCGCCGCCACCACCAGCGTGCCGATACCCGCCGCCACCACCGTCATATCCCCGGCAAACCCGCCCAACTGAGTCGCAATCCGCCCGCCCGTCCCCTCATGCACCCCGCTCAGCGACACCGACCCCGCCGTTTCCGGAGCGTACCGGGACACATCCCGGGCAATCTCATGCGCCCGCAGGAAGGCGCCCAGATTGTCCCGCAAAATCCGCAGCAGATCCGTGTCCAGCGCCCGCCACGCCCCGGCCACCAGCGCCGCCGCCTCCGGCTCGAACTCCTTGCAGATCGCCGTGACCTTCTCCTCCACCGCCTTCAGCGACCCGCCCTGGCGATACCACGTGCGGAACTCCGCCTCGATCGGCGGCATGGTGGCGTCCACCGTCGCCACCGCCACCTCATGCGCGAACGCATCGATCCGAGCCGACACCGCCTCCGCCACGCGCTGCCCCGCCGCCGGTCCGTCCGCCCTCAGCACCGCCCGCCGCGCCCGGTGCCGCGCCCGCAGCGCATTATACAGCGCCAGCCCGGAGCCAACCGTCGCCTCCGGGTCTTCCGAGCGCAAAATACCCTTTTCCGGATCGACCCCGAACACATCCGCCGCGATCTCCCGCATGAACGGCCACTCAGACGATCCACCCGTCAGCACCACCTTGCTGAACCGCTCCCGGATCGGCCCGCCATTGCCGTCCCGCTGCATCGTCCGCCGGATCCACGCCAGCAGATCGATCGCCTTGCCGGTCGCCAGCGGCGCGGGAAAGCCGAACCGCTCGAAATACGCTACCGCCAGCGGGCTGGGGCGATACGACCGCGCCCGTTCCAGAAACTCCGCCACCGAGGCATTCCGTAGCGTCTTCTTCGCCTCCCCCACATCGATCCGAAAGCGGAAATCGTTCATCCCGTCGCCCGCCATCGCCCAGCGGCGGGAGAACGCCTCCTTCATCTCCCGGCATTCCTGCTGCCAGACCGCCAGCGCCTCGCGTTCCTCGACATGGAAATCCAGGTTCTGGTCGCGCACCCACTGGTAGAACAGGTCGTCGAACAGCCGCCCCCCGAGCGACGGATCGCCCCACGGCGCCCGCAGCCCGTGCTCCGACGTGACCAGCGCAATATCCAGCGTGCCGCCGCCGAAATCGACAACCACGACGCCCTCATGCGCCTCGCCCGGCGTGATGCTGCCATTGGTCAGATGATACGCCAGCGCGCCGAGCGGCTCATCGATGCAAACCGCCTCCGAGAACCCGGCCGCACGGGCGATTTCGCGCGTGCGATCCCGGTGCTCCTGGCTGATCTCCGCCGGCACGCCGATGACGGTCAGCCCGCCGCGCACCGCCGCCGGCTGAACTTCCGAAACGGCCTGGCAGACCTTGCCCAGGAACGCCCGCGCATCGACCCGAGCGCGTTCCGACCGCGCGATCTCCGGCTTGAAGCCGCAGGCGATCCGCCGCCCGGCCTGCTCCTCGCTGTCGTACTGGCTCCAGGTCTCCAGCGCCACCGTCCCGAACGCCTCGACAATCTCCCCGCCGCCCGGCCCGGCCCCCCACAGCACGCACGTCGCCGTCGGCGATTTCCCGCCAATCTTGATCGGCACCGCGGCCAGCGCGCCCTCGCCCTGGTCGTTGCAGTAGGCGACATGGGTGTTGCTGGTGCCGAAATCGATACCGAGATAGGTGGGCATGCCGCCTCCGAAACTAACTTACACCCGCCGCAACTCACCTTTGTGCACGACCTCGCCGTCCCGGGTCATCGCGGCGCGCTGGGTGCGGACAGGCGCGCCGGGCTGCACCGTGCCGAACAGCTCGAACAACGCCGCCATTTCGGGTTCGTACGCCGAACCCCGCGGGACCGATTTCCATTCGTAGCCGCTCTCCTGGAGCCGCTGCATCAGGTCGTCGCAGGCGTCGCGAATATCCCGGTCCGACCCGCCCCGCGCGATGTCCCCCTGCAACTGCGTCAGCGCCACAATCACCGGCCGGGGCAATCGGTCCGTCTCCGCCCGCGTCGCGCCGACCGGGGCGGCGAGACGCTCCGGATGGGCCCAGGCGACCGCCAGCGCCATGTCGGCCGCCCGCGCGATGTCGGCCTTCCGCGCCGCGTCGTCGCGCACCGGCGCGGCATCCCCGGGCAAACGCGGCTGCAGCACGCTGAGTACCAGCGGCACCGCCATCAGCCACAGCACCGAGCGGCCCAGCCCGAGCGCCTCGCCGCGGATCGCCCGCCACACGCCCCCCATCACGACGCCGCCCGACGACAGCGCCGTCGCCGAACGCACCACCGCCACCAGCCGCGGCCGCTCCAGCAGCGCCGACACGCCCCGCACCGCCAGGAAGGCGCCCAGCGCCCCACCCAGGAACAGGCCGATCAGCCGGTTATCGAACCAAAGGAAGGTCAGCGGCGACACCAGCAGCGCGCCGATGGCGGACCCGACCGCCCCGGTAACCGCCCAGGCGGAGCCGCGGACATCCCCGGACTGCCGCGGCGGCGGCGATGCCGGCACCAGCGAGCGCAGCGCAGCCTCGATCTCATTCACCACCCGCGCCTTGTCCGCGGCCTGGTTCAGCCAGTATCCGCGCTCGATCATCCACGCCAGGCAGGCGGAGGCGATGCGCTGATAGGGCAGGCTGTCCAGGGCCCGGCGAGCGGCTGCCGGCTCCGCGTCGCGCCGGGGCCGGGGGTCCGCCTCGGCGATCAGCCGTGCCTTGGCCCGCCACGCCGGGATGGCGTCCTCCAATCGATGAAACTGTTCCATCCGCCGATACCGCAATGCCCCGTTGACCGACGCGGATGTCCGGGTGTCCGCGGCGATACCCTAGGAGGTGTTATCCGTTACGGCAACGTCCCGCAGCCGCCCCGGTTCCCCCGTCATGCCGGCGCAGGCCGGCATCCACGCCTTCTGCCGCAAGGCGTGGATGGTCCGCCTCCGCGGACCATGACGATTACCCGCGGGTGCCCTCATGGCCGCCTTCGGCGCCTCATGGAACGCCGAGCCGCCCGCCCCACTTTACAGCAACGCCGATGGCGTGCACTGGCGCCCCCGGCGCGGGAGATAACGGTATTGGAAGCGCTTTTCAGCAGGATCGTCGCGGACCTCGACACCGTGCAGGCCGCCTATGAACGTGCCGGGCTGCTCGCCGATTCCGGCCCCGGCTCGGTCGGCTGGACCCTGCTCGGCGGCCACGACGCGGCCGACAGGTTCCGCCGCGAATCGCTGATGCTCAGCGCGCTGATGCGGTTGCGGGTGGCGCGGCTGATCTTCCGGCGCAGCGGACCCCGCCACCTCGTCGTGTTCGGTGGTAACAATGTCGGCAAGAGCACTGTCGCCAACATCCTCGCCGCCGCCCGCGTCGCCGGCACCAGCCCGGAAGGCGGGCATACCCGGCACGCCGAGGCGTTCACCACCGCGCCGGGACCGCTGTTCGCCTGGAACCCCTGCGCCTTCAACCGCTTCCGCGAGGTCCCCGCCGCCATCCTCGCCGGCGAGCCGTTCGACTGCTACGCCGTCACCCGGATCGTGACGGATGCCCTGCCGGACGATGTCGTGCTGTGGGACTCGCCCGATTGTGACGCCGTCGGGTCGATCCGCTATCTGGCCTCGGTGGTCGAAACGGTCGCCGCCGCCGATGTCGTCGTCTACGTCACCAGCGTCGAGAAATACGCCGTCGCGGACCTGGTCGAATGGGTGTTCGACCTGTGCGATGCCGGCATCCCGATCCTGGAATGCCTCAACAAGACGGCCAGCAAGGATCGTCCCCTGGTCATCCGCAAACAGGTCGATGACGTGTTCCCGGCGGTCGCGCAGCGATCCGGCCTGCCCGAACCGGCCATCCCGGTCGTTGCGCTGCGCTACATGACCGAGGGCGAGGAATCCGATCTCTGGGGCGAATACCATCCGGAAGCGACGGAATTGCGCGAAGCCGCCCTGACAAGCCTGTACGATGTTCACGCGGAGGCCGAGGCGCGGACGGCGCTGCGGTCGGTTGCGCGCCGGCTGGAGCGGGTGCTGGAACCCGCCCGGCTGGAACTGTCCGTGCGCGCAACATGGAAGGCGGCCGTGCGCACCGCGGTCGCCGGGTTCCTTTCGACGTATGAGCGCGAATACCTGACCGGCGAATCGGTGATCGAACCGTTCAAGCAACTGAATGCCGCATTGCTGGAAATGCTCAACCCCGACATCCCGGTCTGGGGCGGCGCGATGCGCGGCCTTCGCCTGGTGCAGAACATCCCGACCCGCCTGGTGCAGGCCGCCGCACGCGGTTTCGCCAGCCTGTTCACCGAGAAGGACGCGGCCGACAGCCGGCTCGCCCCCGAACTGAAAGCCTATGCGCTGGCGCATCGCGCGTTGCTCGGTTCGCTGTTCGAAAAGATCGCCGCCGAACGCCGCAAGCCGCGCCACCATCCGTTCTGGGACCGGATGGCCGATGAGTGGGACCGCCGCATGGCGCGGCTGGCCGATGAGTTCAGCCAGGCGACGGTGGTTCACATGCAGCATACCGACGAAGAAATAAAATCCGCCGCCGCCGACGTGCTGCGCGCGCTGGAGACCAAGCCCAACACCCTGAGGCTGCTGAAAATGGCGCGCGTTTCCCTTGATGTCAGCGGCCTGCTGGTGGGATTTGTCCTGCCCGGACACGGCGGCATCGTGCATGATGTGCTGCAGCAGGTGGTCATCGCCCCGGCCATGCTCGGCGCCACCGGCTTCGCCGCGTCCTCGGCGGTGGAGGGCTATGTCGCCCAGCGCCGCAGCGAGATTGTCGAGAAGCTGCGCGCGGACGCGAAGGAAATGGCGGATACGCTGTATCTCGGTCCGCTGGACGCGGTCGGAGACATCGTCATGTCCAGCGTCGGCGCGTTGGGCATCGAACCGGCGCTGCTCGATCGGCTGCCGGCGGATTTGCAACAATTGCGCAGCGGGCTGCACGCATGACCGATCGATCGGAGGAGATCCTGGCGCGCATCGGCGAGTGGTCCACCGCGCTGCGCGAACGCGGCCAGATCGATGACGCCGTTGCCGAAAGCCTGGGCCGGACGCTGGCGGATTCCGGCGGCGAGCGGCTGGACGCAGCGGACGATACGCTGCTGGTGATCATGCTGTGCGGCCCGACGGCGGTCGGCAAATCGAGCCTGATCAACGTGCTGGCCGGCGCCGACATCTCCCGCCGCGGCCTGGGTGCAACCACCCGCGCCGCGGTGCTGTATGTGCATGAGCGAGATGATCCCGCCCGCGTCTACGCCTACAGCCACGCGCTGGGCGAGGAGACCGAACTGGTCCGCCACCGCAGCGACGCCTTGCTGCACAAGGTGCTGATCGATTCGCCGGATATCGACAGCGTCATGTTGCAACATAAGGAACTGACGGCGCGGCTGGTGCACACAGCCGATCTGGTGCTTTTCGTAACGTCGCCTGAGAAGTACAAAGTCATGCGATCGGCCCGCTGGGTGCTCGGCCAGCGCGAGCAGCGCGGCATGGCGTTCGTGCTGAACAAATGGGACCGCGAGGCGCTGGGCGTGCAATACGACCAACGCGCCACGCTTGAATCGGATTTCCACCGCGTGCTGGCGGATCAGGGTTTCGCCGACGCGCTGGTGTTCAAGGTTTCGGCCTTGCAACAGCCGGGCGGCGCCGGGAACGACCTGCCGGCGCTGCGCGCGTGGCTGGAGACCGGGATCAGCCAAACAACCGGTGCCGCGATCCGGCAGCGCCGGCTGCGTGCCGCCTGGGGACGCCTGGCCGCCGCAATCGAGGCCGTGGTGCCGGAACCGCTATCGAACCACCCCTTCCTGCCGGAGCTGAAGACCCGCCTGGCCGCCGGAGCCGTCGCGGCGGAGCAGGGCATCGATGTGGATGCCGCGATGCTCGACCCCGCCGGCATCGACGACAGCGCCATGCCGGGCACGCCCGGATTGCTGGGCATGTGGACCCGCACGCGCCAGCGCTTCGGCACGACGGTGTCGGCGCTGCGGTCGGGAGTGTCCTTCCTGCGCTTGCCCCCGAGCGAAAGCGGCGGCCCGCGCCGGGATGGCTTCGGCCGCCGCAGCGCCGCGCTGCTCTCGGAGATTGCCGAGGATTTGATCCGCGACGCGTCACTGGCGCGGCTTTCCCTCGGTCCCGCCGGCGCGGCATGGCAGGCCGAGACCGCGCGGCTGGACCGGCAGCTTGCCGGCCTGCCCGTCGCCGCCGAAGCCGAGGTGCTGGCCGACGCGGGGCGCCGGACGCTGCGGCGGGTCGTCGGCATCGCCTGCATCTATGCGGTGGAAATTCTCATCGTTGCGGTTCTGCTGACCGCCGCCGTGCGGGTCGGGATTGATTTCGTTACTGGGGCGTATGCCCCCGGCAGCCTGTTCCTTACCGCCATGGAACTTATTTTCATTCTTTTGCTGATCGGCCACGTCATTGCCTCCCTGTTCTTCCCGCCGCTGCGGAAACGGTTGCGGCGGCGTTCGTCCCAACAGGGGAAATTCATTATTAGAGCGGCGATCGACCAACTTCTCTCCAGCCTCAACGACCACGTGGAGGCCATCGATCGGCTTGCCCGCGAGGGCCGCGAGCTGTTGTCCGCGATCGAGCGGACCGCAACGAAACTTGTTACGAACAGGCGGGAAGGCGCCGGCGTGGACCGCCTGTTCGGACAGTCCCCATCCGGACGGGCCGAGCCGCCGGGCGCGGCGGAACCGGAACCCGGGCCGGCGGCGCGGCGGCGGCCGCGTTTCGACTGATACCAACCGGCGATGATGTTGACTCTCCGGCCGCGCCGCCTCGTCATGCCGACGGAGGTCGGCATTCACGCCTTTTTGCCCGCATAAACAAAGGCGTGGACGGCGGGCCTGCACCCGCCATGACGGTAGAGGCGATCGTGCCTATGGGTCAAAGCCTCTGCCGGTTGGTATAATACCGGCACCCGGCCGATCCGGGTGTGACCCGGCCACTCGGCGTGTCTTGCGGGGCGAAGATGAACTGGTGCCGTGCAATGAATACCGCTGTAGGCGCGATTCCGGATTGGTCCCCGCGGAAGCGGCTGGCCCGCGAACGGACCAGCCGGCTCCCTACTTCCGGACGATGGTGATCTTGACTTTTACGCCAATCTTCACCACTATCCTTGGCAGGAGATTGAGTTTTAGCATGTGCTCTCTCTCCGCAGGTAAGCCGGTCGGGACCATTCCCGGCCGGCTTTTTCCTTTTGGCCGGGAAATCCGAAGATTCGGTTAACGCCCATGTTTGCTGGGACCGTGTGGAGTACAGTCGTGTGTTGCTGAAGTAACATAACTGTGTCCGGCCGCGCCAGAAAGCGGGTTGGACTTGTCCGGACCCTCCGTTGCCGCCTGGTGCCCGGACGGAACGGGATGGTCCCGGGTTTGGTAGAGCAAGATCGCGATCCGGCTCGGATCTGCCCCGGGAAGTGTCCGATCCACAACCCGCGGGCGCAGCCGTGCCCTCCGGGATTGCACATCGGGCTGCTTTCGACCGCTTGTTAACGCAGAGAAAGCAAATATTGCAATTCTCACGAAATGACTTTCCGAACGGAACTGCGAGCGGGGCTCTCCCGATGCAGCCAAACAACGAGTACCGCACGCATCCTCCCGGCGGGCCTCGATATCTCTGTGACCTCTGTGGCTCTCCCCGCTTCCTCCGTGTTAAAAAAAGCGCGGATTGAACCCCGATTCCCGGGCGCACGAACCCCGGGCCGGCGACTCCACGCCTTGATCGGTCGCCACGCCCTGCGCGCCGATGCCGATCACCTGGCCCGGGGGACAAAGGTCCGCTGATTCATCTGCCGGGATTTTCGGTGCAACTAATTGATCTAGATCAATGCAACCAGCCCTCGCCTGTGCTTCAGTCCGCCACCTGAAAACGGTAAAGCGGTATCACTTTCCGGCTATCAAAACCGCGATGACGACAAGAAGGCCGGGGACGGTGCACTGCACCCCACCCCGGCGAGAGGAAACGAACATGCAACCCGCGCCGCGTCCCGCCTGCGCCCACGCCGCCTCGGGCACCCGCCGATGAACCCGGGCCAACGCTCAACGCGCCCGCCGCCGCAACGGCTTCGTTTCGGCCACCGCCCACGGCCGCCGCGCCACCAGCTTCAGCATGGTCGACAGGGTGATCGAGCGCAGCGTCGCCACCGTCTGCCGATCGAGCTCGGTCAAAACGAACCTCAGGGCCCGGGCGATCTCCTGGCCGGCGGCCTGCGGCGGCAGCTCGTCGGTGTCGGCGCTGACGTCTTCGAACAGGCTCACCACGTCCATCAACGTCAGCCGCTTGGCATTGCCGGAGAAACGGTATCCGCCGCCCACCCCGCGCACCGCATCGACCAGCCCGCCGCGCCCGAGGTCGCGCAGCACCTTGGCCAGATGATGCGCCGAAATCCCGTATTTCTCGGCGATCTCCACCGCCGTCATCTGCCGCTCGGGGTCGGCTGCGAGTTCCAGCACCGCATAGAGCGCGATCGCCGTGGCCTTCTGGAACCTCATGCGGAGGGGCGATCAGTCAAGGCGCATCTCCAGTTCGATAAACGGGCCGGCCATCATTCCCTGGCTGCGGAAGAACGAGTGGATCACGGTGTTCTCCGGCGCCACCATGGTGCGCACGCGATCCACGCCCGCGGCGCGGAAGCTGTCGCACACCGCCTCGAACAGCCGCGACCCCAGGCCCTGCACCCGGTGCCCGGGCCGCACCTGCACCGCGAACACCCAGCCGCTCGGGGTGGAGCCGAACTCCCACGCGCGCACCTCGCCGACGATGAAGCCGTCGATCCGGCCGGCGTCTTCCGCGACCAGGAAGATCCGCGCGGCATCGGGATGCGCGCCGTAGCGGTCGAACATGTCGTGCCAGTACTCGCGCTTCAGCAGGCCGGTCACTTCTTCATCCAGGGCGATCACCCCCGGCACATCCGTCTCCGTCGCCGGGCGGATATCCGCGGCCTGTTCGCGGCGCGGCCGAGGCGTCTGCATTGTCCGTTGCACCCGATCCACTCCCGCGGCCAGCCGATTCGCCATCCATATCCGGCATTAAAGCACCGTTTTGCACCGATTCCCAGAACAACGCTGCACCGTCGCCCCGGCGTGCGGACAGGAGGACAGGATGCAGGATCATAGCGTCGCGATCGAACCGGGTGCCGCCGGCAGCCGCATCGCCTTCGCGCCGCGCTTCAACGTCGCGGCGGCCTTCATCGATCGCCACCTGAGCGAAGGCCGCGGCGGCAAAATCGCCATCCGTACCGCCGCCGAGGACGTCACCTACGCGGCGCTGGCCGAACGCGTCGCGCGCTGCGGCAACGCGCTGCTCGGCCTCGGCATTCCGACCGGCGGACGGCTGATCCTGGTGGTGCTCGACGGACCCGCGTTCTTCTATCTTTTCTGGGGCGCAATCAAGGCCGGGATCATTCCCGTTCCGGTCAACACCCTGCTGCGCGCCGCCGACTACGCCTATCTGATCGGCGATTCCGGCTGCGCCGCCATCGTTTACTCGCCGGAACTGGCAGCCGAGGTCGAGCCGGCGCTCGATCTGGCGCCGCACCGTCCGGATATCGCGCTGCGCACGCCGGATTTGCCGGCGCTGCTGGAACGGGCGGCGGCGGTGCTGGAGCCGGCGGCAACAGAAGCCGGCGACGATTGTTACTGGCTGTATTCGTCCGGCTCGACCGGGCGGCCGAAGGGTGCCGTGCACAGCCACCGCACCATGGTGGTGACCAGCCAGCGCTACGGCGTCGAAACGCTCGGCGCCCGCGAGGACGACGTGTTCTTTTCTGCGGCAAAACTGTTTTTCTCCTACGGCCTCGGCAATGCGATGACCTTCCCGTTGTGGACAGGCGGCACCGCGGTGCTGATGCCGGACCGCCCGACGCCGGAAAGCACCTTCGCCGCGATCGGGCGGTTCCGGCCAACTCTGTTCTTTGGCGTTCCGACCTTGTACGCCCGCCAGATCGCCGAACTGCAGCACCATCAGGCCGATCTGTCGTCGGTGCGGTATTGCGTTTCGGCCGGGGAGGCATTGCCGGCGCATATCTTCGAAACCTGGCGGCGTCTGACGGGCATTGAGATCCTCGACGCCATCGGCTCGACCGAGGCGGGCCATATGTATATCGCCAACCGGCCGGGCGACGTCGTGGCCGGCAGCAGCGGGCGCGTGGTGGCGGGCTATGCCGTGAAGGTGGTCGATGACAACGGCCATGACGTGCCCCCCGGCATGCCGGGGCGGCTGCTGCTGCGCGGCGACTCGCTGGCGAAATATTACTGGCACAATCAGAAGCCGGTGCTGGAGGACGGCTGGTTCGACACCGGCGACACCTACCGCGCCAATCCCGACGGCACCTACGCCTATAGCGGGCGCAGCGGCGACATGCTGAAGGTGGGCGGCATCTGGTGCTCCCCGGCCGAGATCGAGGTGGCGCTGATCGAGCACCCCGATGTTCTGGAAGCCGCGGTCATCGGCCGCGAGGATGCCGACGGGCTGGTCAAGCCGGAAGCCTGGATCGTGCCGAAGGTGCCGGTGCAGGAGGTGCCGGAGGGGCTGGCGGCGGATCTGGTGCGGCATTGCCGCACGCGGCTCGCCCCCTACAAGTTCCCCCGCTGGGTGCAGGTGGTGCCCGACCTGCCGAAGACCGCGACGGGGAAAATCCAGCGCTTCGTGCTGCGCCAGCGGCACATGGCCGTGACACCGGGATGATCGGGATGGATGCAACGGCGCACCGGCCCTTCAACGTCATGGCGGGCGAAAGCCCGCCATCCACGCCTTGCGGTGTCCGGCCGCGCGAAGGCATGGATGGCGGGCCTTCGCCCGCCATGACGGTAGGGCCAACCCCATGAAATCCATCCTCACCCTCACCGTGAACGGCCGCCGCCGCGAGGACCTCGTCCCGGACACCATGCTTCTCCTCGACTACCTTCGCGAGCAGCTCGGCCTGACCGGCACCAAGCAGGGCTGCGACGGCGGCGAATGCGGCGCCTGCACCGTCCTGGTGGACGACCAGCCGCGCCTCGCCTGTTCCACGCTCGCGGTGCAAATGCAGGGCCGCCGCGTCGAAACCATCGAGGGCCTGGCGAAAGCCGGCCGCCTGAGCCGCCTCCAGCAGGCGTTCCACGAAAAGCTCGGCACCCAGTGCGGCTTCTGCACCCCCGGCATGATCATGGCGGCCGAGGCGCTGCTGCGCCGCAACCCCAACCCCGGACGGGACGAGATCAAGGCGGCGCTGGCCGGCAATCTGTGCCGCTGCACCGGATACGTGAAGATCATCGAATCGGTGGAGGCCGCTTCAGGATGAGCATCCACGACGACCTGAAACGGCGCGGCATCGGCTCCGTCGGCGTCCGCACCCCGCTGATCGACGGGGTCGAGAAGGTCACCGGCCGTGCGAAATACACAGCGGATCTGGCGGCGCCCGGGGCATTGTGCGGGCGGATCCTGCGCTCGCCGATGCCGCACGCCCGGGTGCTTTCGATCGACACCTCCGAAGCCGAAGCGCTGGACGGCGTGGTCGCCATCTGCACCGGCGCCGACTGCCGCGTGCCGTTCGGCGTGCTGCCGATATCGGAGAACGAATACCCGCTGGCGCGGGAGAAGGTGCGATACCGCGGCGACCCGGTGGCCGCCGTCGCAGCCGTGGATGAAGCCACCGCCGCCGCCGCGATCAGGCTGATCCGCGTCGAATACGAGCCGCTGCCCGCCTATTTCGAAGCCAAAAAGGCCATGGCGCCCGGCGCGGAACCCATCCACGCGGAAAAGCCCAACAACATCCTGCGCGAAGTCCACAACGAGTTCGGCGACGCGGAAGCCGGGTTCGCCGCGGCGGACCTCGTGCGGGAAAAGACCTACCAGTTCGCGGAAGTCAACCACGTCCATATCGAGCCGAACGCCACCCTGGCCGAATACGACCCCGAGCGCGGCCACCTGACGCTGCACACCACCACCCAGGTGCCGTACTACGTCCAGCTCAACGTCGCGAAGTGCCTGGAGATGGAGGAAGGCCATATCCGCGTCATCAAGCCGTTCGTCGGCGGCGGCTTCGGCGCCCGCACCGAGTGCCTGCATTTCGAGATCATCGCCGCCATGCTCGCCCGCAAGGCTGGCGGCGCCGTGCGGCTGCTGCAAACCCGTGAAGAAACGTTTCTTGCCCATCGCGGCCGTCCGGAAACCGAGATCACCGTCAAACTGGGGATGAAACAAGACGGCAGCCTGACCGCCTGCCACCTGCAAGCCACCCAGCGCGGCGGCGCCTATGCCAGCTACGGCATCATCACCATCCTCTATACCGGCGCTCTGCTGCACGGCATCTACAACCTGCCGGCCATCAAGCATGACGGCTGGCGCGTCTACACCAACACCCCGCCCTGCGGCGCCCAGCGCGGCCACGGCACCGTCGATCCGCGCGCCGCCTTCGAGGCGCTGATGAACGAGATGGCCGAGGAACTCGGCCTCGACGCCTTCGCCGTCCGGCGCATCAACCTGCTGCGCGAGATCCCGCACATCACGGCCTACGCCCAGCGCGTCCTCAGCTACGGCCTGCCGGAATGTCTGGACAAAGTCATGGCCGCATCCGGTTGGGCCGATCGGCGGGGCAGGATGCCGAAGGGCAGGGGCCTCGGGCTGGCCTGCTCGCATTTCGTCTCCGGCACCACCACGCCCAAGCACTGGACCGGCGAGCCGCATGCCACCGTCAATTTGCGGGTGGATTTCGACGCCGGCATCACCGTGCTGACCGGCGCGGCCGATATCGGCCAGGGATCGAACACCATGGCGGCGCAGATGGTGGCCGAGGTGCTCGGTGTGGACTGGCACCGGCTGCGGGTGATCTCCGCCGACAGCGCCCTCACCCCCAAGGACAACGGCTCCTACTCCTCCCGCGTCACCTTCATGGTCGGCAATGCCGCGGTGGCGGCGGCGAAGGACCTGAAACGCATCCTGGTGGAGGCGGCGGCGAAGAAGCTGGACGCCTCGCCCGACCTCATCGAATGCGGGCACGAAATGTTCCGCGTCGCCGGCCAGGACCCCGGCCTGCCGTTCAACGAGGTGGTCAAGGCGGCGCTGATCGATACCGGACCCATCACCGTCAAGGGCACCTTCACCAGCCCGGCGGAGTTCATGGGCGACAAGAAGGTCCGCGGCAGCGCCATCGGCGCCACCATGGGGTTCTGCTACGCCGCCCAGGTGGTGGAATGCTCGGTTGACGACGTCACCGGCAAGGTCACCGCGGAGAAGGTCTGGGTCGCCGTCGATGTCGGCCGCGCCATCAATCCGCTGGCGGTGGAAGGCCAGATCCAGGGCGCGGTCTGGATGGGCATGGGCCAGGCGATGTCGGAGGAGACCCGCTTCGATAACGGCCGCATGCTGCATGGCAACATGCTCGACTACAAGGTGCCGACGATGGCGGAAAGCCCCGACATCGAGGTCTTCATCGTCGAAAGCATCGACCCCAACGGCCCGTTCGGCGCCAAGGAGGCCAGCGAGGGCATGCTCGCCGGCTTCCTCCCCGCGGTCATGGACGCGGTGCACGAGGCCATCGGCATCCGCCCCGACGCCCTGCCCCTGACCCCCGACCGCATCGCCGAATGGCTCGACGCCAAGGAACGGAGGCGGACATGAACCTGCTGCCGGACGTCCGGGTGCACCGCCCGAAGACGCTGGACGAGGCCGTGCGGCTGAAGGCGGCGTCCGAAGGGACGCGCTTCCTGGCCGGAGGCACCGATCTGCTGGTCAACCTGCGGCGCGGGCTGGGTGAGCCGACTTCCCTGATCGACCTGACCGGGGTGGCCGATATGGCCTCCGTCCGCCGCAACGGGGAGTCGCTGTGGATCGGCGCCGGGGTGACCCTGGCCGAACTCGCCCGGCATCCGGATGTGCCTCCGGCGCTGATCCAGGCGGCGCTGGCGGTGGCCGGGCCGACCCACCGCGCGGCCGCGACTCTGGGCGGCAATCTCTGCCAGGACACCCGCTGCGTGTTCTTCAACCAGAGCGAATGGTGGCGCGAGGCCAACAGCTTCTGCCTCAAGAAAGAGGGCGACAAGTGCCAGGTCGTCGCCAAGAGCGACCGCTGCTACGCGACGTATCATGGCGACATCGCGCCCGTGCTGATGGTTCTGGATGCCGAGGCGCTGCTGGTCGGCCCTGACGGCGCGCGGCGGGTGAAGGTCGGCGATCTGTATCGTGAAACCGGCGCCTCGCATCTGGCCTTGGCGGCCGGGGAGGTGCTGGCGGTGGTGGTGCTGCCGCCGCTGCCCGGCTGGCGCGCGGGGTATCGCAAGGTGCGCATCCGCGACGCCATCGACTTCCCGCTCGCCGGCGTGGCGGCGGCGCTGAAGCGGGACGGGGATGTCATCGGCGATGTCCGGATGGCGATCACCGGGACCAACTCCGCGCCGCTTGCCGTGGCCACGGCGGGGCTGGCCGGGCGCCCCTGGGATGCCGATGCCGCCGCTCTCGTGGTGCAGCATTTGCGAAAGAAGGCCAGTATTCTCCGTACCACCGTCGTCGGCGCGGCCTATCGCCGGCGGGTGATGCAGGCGATGGCGCGCAAGCTGATGGACGAGCTGTGGGAGGGGGAATGACCCTCACAGGCGATATATCAGCGGCCCCGGGGGTGCAATTTGCGCCCCCGTCATGCCGACGAAGGTCGGCATCCACGCCTTTCGCCCCGTTGCGACCGCAAGGCGTGGATGGCCCGCCTTCGCGGACCATGACGGTGTCAGCACGATCGGGCCCGCACACATCATCAACGGGAATCTTCCAACCATGACCAACACCACAACCGCCCTATCCCGCGCCGATCGGCTGATCGTGCGCCGGCTTGAACGCAACGACCTGGAGGCGGTGGTGGCTGTTGACCAGGCCCTGTCCGGGCGCAGCCGGCGCGACTTCCTGACGCGGCGGCTGGACCACGCCGCCCGCGAGCCGAACGCCTTCGCCGCCCTGGTGGCCGAACACGAAGGCCGCTTCGCCGGCTTCGTCCTCGCCCGCATCGAGGAGGGGGAATTCGGCGCCTCGGCCCCGCAGGCCTCGCTGGACGCCATCGGAGTCGATCCGGCACTGGTCGGGCGGCACGGCGTCGGCAGCGAGCTGCTCGACCACCTCGCCGCGGCGTTGCGGGCCCGCGGCATCGGCGAACTCGCCACCCAGGTCGATTGGACCGATCACCGGCTGATCGGCTTTTTCTCCCGCGCCGGCTTCGTGCTGGCGCCGCGCATCGTGCTGGAACGCGCCACCGCGGAGCTGCTGCCGGCACTGGCGCGGCTGGCGGGCGAGGAGGACGAGGCGGCGGAGGCGGCGGTGCGGGTGCGCTCCATGGCACGCGACGACCTGGCCGCTCTGGTCGCGATCGATCGTCGCATCACCGGGCAGGACCGGTCCGGCTATTACGGCCGCAAGCTGGAGGAAGTGTTCAGCGAATCCGCGATCCGGATGTCGCTGGTGGCGGAGATCGACAGCCATCCCGCCGGGTTCATCATGGCGCGGGTGGATTTCGGCGAATTCGGGCACACCGATCCGGAGGCGGTGATGGACACCATCGGCGTCGATCCTCGGCACGCGCATGAGGGCGTCGCGACGGCGCTGCTGCGGCAGCTTGCCGCAAATCTAGGCGCGCTGCGGGCGGAATCGCTGCGCACTGAGGTGGGCTGGAACCGCTTCGGGCTGCTGGCCTTCCTCGATCGGATGGGGTTCCAGCCGCACCGGCGGCTTGCCCTGCGGCTCGGGCTGGAGTGATGGGAGACCGGGCGGAGGCCGGCAATCTCCCGTTCGTCGTGGCCCGGCTTGTCCGCATTGGCGCTTATTGAGCGGATTCGGCACAGGCCGCGCGCATCGTGTCATGGCCGGACCAGGTCCGGCCCTGACACCGAGACGAGCAGCCCCGGCCTGAACCGTCAGCGTCCCGGCGGAAAAGCCGGCAACGGCGCGCCCGACACCAGCGCGGCGGCGGTTTGGGTCAGCGCTTCGACCCGCATCATCTCCGCCGCCCGCTCCTTCGGCGGCAGTTTGCCGATGTCCGCGGTCAGTTCCCCAGCCACCTCCGCCATCGCAGCGGCCCAGGCGCCGCGCCGCTGCGCCTCGGGCATCGGGGCGCGGGCCGCAGTTTCAGTCGCCGGGGCAGGGCGGGCTGCGGATCCAGGCGCCGGCGCCGGCGGCTGTTGCGCCGCCTTGATGCGGGCGTTCGCCTCCTGAACCATAAGCTGCGCGTCTGCGACAGCCGCCTCCAGCGCTGCCTCGTTCGGCAGGTCAGGAGATTCGGCGATGCGGCAATCCTGCTCCAGCGTCCGCCGGTTGCGCTCCGCCGCGCGGTCCATGCTGTTGGCGTTGCCACGCAGCCGCAAGGCCATGGACAGCGACAGATCCTCGCTCATCGACTGGCTGAGGGAACTCAGCGCGGCGAGTTCGAAAGCGATTATGCTGGCGGCGGCGATCAGGCTGAGCGGGCCGGTGGCGCGATAGGCGTCCAGCGCCTCGATGGCGGCGAGTTGGGCGAAGGTGATGTTGCCGCCGCTGGACCAGAGGAACATTGGCGCCAGGAACGCGACGACGACGTTCAGCAGGAGGCTCTGGCCGGGGTTATGGCCGGCGGCGGGTTGGGGCATGACAGGCGTTCCTGGTTTGATCTCCCGCGTTCTATCGCCCGTTGTGGTTTTGTGTCAAGAAATATTTCCTAGTTAACGCGGCCGCCGCGCTTGCCGGCGGGGCGCGACGTAACACGTCACCCGTGCGTATTATGGCTATTCAACGCTCATCACGGATGGTATCACCTCCCCCCTCGGCCACATTGGGAGAGACCGCGATGAACGACACCGTATCGACAGGCGCCATCCCGGTCCCGTCTCCCGCGACGCCAGGCTCGCCCGCTCTGCGCGAGCTTTATGCCGTCATCGCCGAGGGCGCCTCCGCCCGCGACGCCAACCGGACCCACCCGTTCGAGGCGCTGTCGCTGCTGCGCGGCGCCCGCTTCGGCGCGCTGCTGCTGCCGGCATCCGAGGGCGGCGGCGGCGGTACGTTGCGCGATGTGATCGAGGAGGCCATCCACCTCGCCGAGGCGGACACCAACGTCGCCCATATCTTCCGCAACCATTTCACCTTCGTTGAACGCTTCCTGATCGGTTCGACCGACAAACGCCGCCAGGGCTGGCGCCGGACCGTGCTGGACGGCGGTATCGTCGGGCTGGCAACGACCGAACTGGACCGGCCGCAAACCGGCGGCGCCTATCCATTCAAGACGACGCTGACCGCGGATGGAGACGGTTTCCGGTTGCGCGGCACGAAATACTACAGCACCGGCAGCCTGTATGCCGATCTGATTTTGGTCCGCGCCACGGCGCCCGACAATATCGGAGTCACCGTCATCATCCCGGCCGATCGGCAGGGGGTTGAACTGCTGGACGACTGGGACGGTATCGGCCAGCGCGTCACCGGGACCGGAACGACGAACCTCCATGACGTGCGGGTGGAAGCCTCCGAAGTCATCGTGGATCGCGACAATCCATCCTACCTGCTGCCCTACACCAGCACGATCGCCCAGACCTTCGTCACCGCGGTCAATGCCGGGATCGTCCGCGCCGTGCTGCGCGACGCCAAGGCGCTGCTGCACAGCCGGGGGCGCAATTTCTACTATGCGCCGTCGGAGATCGCGGCGCAGGATCCGATCCTGCAACAGACCATCGGCCGCATCGCCGCCGATGCGTTCGCCGCGGAGCTGGTGGTGCTGGCGGCGGCGGATAAACTGGCCCTCGCCGCGCAGGCCCGTTCCGCCGGCGACGCGGTGGCCGATATCGCGCATGATGCCGCGGTGGCGGCGGCGAAGGCGAAGGTGATCGTCGATGAGCTGGCGTTGCGGTCGGCCACGGCGCTGTTCGACGCCGGTGGCGCCTCCGCCGCGACCCTTCGAAAAAACCTCGATCGGCATTGGCGAAATGCCCGCACCCTGGCATCGCACAATCCCGCGGCGTACAAGGCGCAGCATCTCGGCGCCTATGAACTGCACGGCACGCGGCTGCCGGGTTTGGGATTCTTCTGAAACGGCGACCCGCGGGCGATCGTTCGTGTCCGACGCCAAACTACGCAGCCCGTTGCGCCGATTGGATGTGCATCCTACGTTGCACGCCCGTGATCCCCAGCGAGGTGAAATGCCGCGACCGGACGATAGCGCCGGCAAGCCGCCCGGCACCCACGCTGAGGCGCACCACGTTAACGAACTGCCGATCATTGTCGGCCGCAATCTGAGGCGCATTCGCACCCGGCAGGGGTTTTCGCTGGAACGCCTCGCCAAGGTTTCCGGCGTCAGCCGGGCGATGCTGGGCCAGATCGAGACCGGAAAAAGCACGCCGACAATCGCGCTGCTGTGGAAGGTCGCCACCGCGCTGGGCGTTCCGTTCGCGACGCTGATCTGCTCGCAGGGCGAAACCGGCACCGTGGTCTTGCGCAAGAGCCACGAAAAACTGCTGAGTTCGTCCTGCGGACGCTTCACGTCGCGTGCGCTGTTTCCCTTCGACGGGGAGCGGAATGTCGAATTCTACGAGCTGCGGATCGCCGGGTCGCATCTGGAGGAGGCGGAGGCACATGCCGGCGGGACGCGGGAGCACATCATCGTCAATCGTGGAAGCGTGGAAATCACGGTCGGAACGGATCGTCCGATCCTGCTGAGCGAGGGCGACGCGATCGTTTTTGATGCGGACGTCGCGCATTCCTACCGGAATGTCGAAACCGCCGAGGCGGTGCTGTATCTGGTCATGACCTATGTCGAGCGCGTCGGTTAGGGCAGCCAGTCAACAGACCACCACCTTGTCGCGCTCGATAATCCGTTTGAACGACTCGCTGGTCGCCGCCCAATCCACCACGTCCACCCGCCAGGGCAGGTCGGAGTCGGAAAAATCCTCCGCCAGGGCTGCCAGGATGTCCGGAGGCAGGGGTTTGTCCGAAATCACCGCCAGATCGAGGTCGGAATACGGCTTTGTCGTCCCCTTCACCCGGGAACCGAACGCCCAAACCTCGTGACCGGGCACGCGCTTGCGCAGGATATCCCGGACGATGAGCCAAAGATCCGGCCGGATATCGATTGGCGGCCGATCATCCATTGCGCGCCTCGAGGGCGGCGAGCAGAGCTCGGGCGTCGCCGATGAATGCCGGGGTATCGCGGTAGATTGCCATGGCTTTTTCGCGATCGTAGGTATGCGAGGTCAGAGTGCGCATCCTGCGGTATCTGAACCAGGCCTCGACATCGGCGATCAGGCCCTTTTCCCCGGCGATTCGCAGCAGGTCTTTGAAACTGGCCGCGTCGATTTCCGCCGGACTGCTGGAATCCATCTCGATCCGGCGCCTGAGCATTTTGATGCTGAGTTCGTAGACGAACTCGAAATTCTGCACCACTCCGGCAATCAACGTGTTCTGGAGATTTGCCGGTTGCCGATCAAACCAGGCGCTGGCGCTGACGATTTCAATGGCGCCTTCCAGCGAGGCGAGCGCTTTGCACAAGGAACCGAGATCGAGAACCGGCTCGTTCATCGCCTTGGCGCCCGGGATGGGCGGCGATCAGACAGAAGCGCCGCGTCAGGGCCGCGCTGATGCAGCACCCTATCCCTCGTAATGACAATCGATGCCCCGTTTGCCGCCGCCACGTGCTCTTCCCGCCCTAAACGGCACCTTTCTATCACGTGCGCGGCCGAAGTTCGATGGTTGGCGTCTATGCGGCGGCAAGCGGCACGGGCGACGGGTTGCGCCGATCGGCGGCAGGCTGGCGGTGCCGGCCCGTGGTGTCAGCATCGCATTGAAGAAGATCCGTGGAGCGGCCCCGAAGAGGCGTGAGGGTGCTCACGCCCGTATTCGCGGCCGCTGCGGTCAGGCGGGCGCCGAACCTCAGCCGGGGATCGCCGGACCGTATTCCACGGCGAGACCAGGAGGACCAACAGGAATGGGCTGGACGCCATACAGGGGTTCGGGGTGCCCGCCATGTCGGGGCGGGGGCGGGGGCGGGGGCGGGACGCGGACGCCATACAGGGGCGTGACTTCGAGGCCCCCTGCCACGGCCGCGATCTCGGAGTCCGTCAAGGTCGGCAGGGCCGCTGAACCGCTGGCGATGGTGGCCCACCGCAGCAGAAAGTCTCGTTTGCTGTCAGGTCTCATGCGATTTACTCCCATAGTTCGCCGATTTTCCGCAGGCTGCACGTCTCCACGCCGCTGTCGGCGGGATCGAACAGATGGCAACCGCCGCCCTCGCACAGGTCCCAGTGGGCGCAGGCCCGGCATTGCGGCGCCGCCACGGCGTCGCGCTGGCGGAACGGCGTGAAGGCGTTGTTCCAGATGTCGAGGAAAGGTGTTTCGCGAATGTTGCCCTGCACGAACTTCCGGGAAACGCTGGGACAGCCGATCACCTGGCCGTCGTACAGGATGGAGCCGATGTTCACGCCGGAGCCGCAATAATGGAAATCCTGGCGGATGCGGCACTCCCAGTTCGGCCCCCAATAGCCTTCCTCCGACATCGTCACGTCGATGTCGGTGCGGCTGGCGCGCTGCGCGGCGATGAAGGCCAGCAGTTGCCGCGTCTGCTCGCCCGACAGCATCAGCCCGGACGCCGCGTCGGCGCGCCCGCGCGAGAACACCGGCGTGAGCCGCACCCGCGGCACGCCGAGCGCCGCCAGGTAGTCCACGAAAGGCTCCAGGTGGTCGATGTTGAGCCGGCTGACGCAGCAGATCACGTCGAACGTTCGCCAGAACGGATCTGCGACCAGCCGGCGCAGGGCGTCGCTGACCCGCAGGAAGGACCCCGGGCGGCGGCGCAGCGCATCGTGCTGCTCGGCCATGCCGTCGAGGCTGACCGCGATGGCCTTGAGGCCGGAGGCCTTGAGCGACGCCAGCCGCTTCTGATCCAGCAACATGGCGTTGGTGGTGATGCCCCAGGTGTAGCCGAGCGAAGCGGCGTATGCTCCCACCGCATCGATATCCCGCCGCACCAGGGGCTCGCCGCCGATGATGGCGAAGGTGATGCGCGCCGGATCGCATTGCCTGGTGATCGCATCCAGTTCCGCGCAGACGATCTCGGGCGCCAGTTCGCGCGCCGCGGTGGAGTCGTCACGCAGACAGTCGCTGCCGCAGTGCTGGCAGAACAGGTTGCAGCGCAGCGTCGATTCCCAGAACAGGTAAGTCAGCGGATGCTCGGCCCGCTGGCGCTGCTTCCAGGCGATCACGGATTCCAGGGCATCCGCCCAGGCGTTGACGCTGTCTGACATTCCTACCTCAAATCATTTATTGCCGTGGCCGCGGGCGCGGCGAACCGGCCGGCAACCAGGCGATGATTATTGCAACCAACCGGGCAGTTTATTTCATATATTTCATATCTTGTAAATACAGATGTTCGTTAGCTGACCGGCGGGCATCCCGCCTCCCCGGCGCCGGCCGTTGCGCGGAATCGTATCGGCATCGCTCATCTTGGGCACAAAACGCACGAAATCGATGCGGTATATTTGGTTTACCATGCCGATGGCGATGCCGATGGCCGTGAAATCCGGCTTCCTGCCGATTACGATACTTTTAAGTTACAGTTTTGCCAGGGGACCCGTCCGCCGCTGCCGCGCAACCACCTTCCGGCCGCCCGGAAGCCGCGGGGCGGCGGCGCGTGCTACTCCCGCCGCACGCCCCGGATATCGACCACATTCGCCGCCGCGCCGGGCTTCGCCCCGCCAAGCGCCTCGGCGACCTTGCGCGCCAACTGCTCGCGCTTGAACGGCTTGCCCAGGAGCTGCACCCCGTCATCCAGCCGCCCGTGATGCACGATCGAGTTCTCCGTGTATCCCGACATGAACAGCACCTTGATGTCCGGCCGGATCGCCGTAATCCGCTCCCCCAGCTCCCGCCCGCGCACGTGGCCGGGCAGCACGACGTCGGTCAGCAGCAGCGCAATGTCCGCCGCATGAGCGCCGAACACGCGCAGCGCCTCGTCGCCGTCCTGCGCCTCCAGCACGCGATACCCCAGGTTGCGCAGGATCGCCACCGCGATCTCCCGCACCGCGGCCTCGTCCTCGACCAGCAGGATGGTCGCCGAACCGCGCGGCAGCTCCGCCGGCACGCCGCTGCGCTGCATGTTCGGCACCTGGCCGCCGATGGCGCGCGGCAGATAGATCTTCACCGATGTGCCCTGGCCCGGCTCGGAGTAGACCTTCACATGCCCGCCCGATTGCTTGACGAAGCCCCAGACCATCGCGAGGCCAAGCCCGGTCCCGCGGCCCTCGGTCTTTGTCGTGAAGAACGGTTCGAACACCCGCGCCGCGACCTCCGGCGTCATGCCGTGGCCGGTGTCGGACACCGCCACCATCACGTAGTCGCCGGGAGCGACTTCGGCGTGGCGCCGGGCGTACTCCTCGTCCAGCACCTTGTTCGCCAGCTCGATCGTCTGCCGGCCGCCGCCCGGCATGGCGTCGCGCGCGTTCAGCGCCAGGTTCAGCACCGCGCTTTCCAACTGGGCCGAATCCGCCATCGCCGGCCACAGCCCGGCGGCATCGACGAAGCGCACCTCGATCGTCTCGCCCAGCGTGCGGCGCAGCAGCGGCACCAGCTCCGGCAAGCTGGACGACAGGTCAATCGGCGCCGGCGCCAGCGGCTGCTTGCGGGCGAAGGCCAGCAACTGGCTGGTCAGGGTGCCGCCGCGCTGCGCCGCCCACAGCGCGCGGTCGATCTGCGCCACCAGCGGATCATTCGGCTGCATCCTGGCGCGGGCGAGTTCCAGATTGCCCATGATCACGGTCAGAAGGTTGTTGAAGTCGTGCGCGATCCCGCCGGTGAGTTGCCCGATCGCCTGCATCTTCTGCGATTCCCGCAGCACCGCCTCGGACTGCGCGCGTTTCGTCATGTCGCTGACCGTGAGCACGAAGCCGTCGTCCGGAGTAGGCGTGCGGCGGATCTCCAGCAGCCTGCCATCCGCATGCACCCGCTCATAGACGATCGGCTCGTTGGTGTTCTGCTGGCCGTGGCGGACCTGGTCCTCGGTTTCCAGGAACTCGCCCCGGTCCCCGGCGGTGAAGTCCGCGAAGGCGGCATACGGCGTCTCCACCCGCACCAGGCCCGGCGGCAGGCCGAGCAGAACCTGAAAGCACTCGTTCCAGTGCCGCAGGCGGAACGCCGGGCCGAACACCGCGACGCCCTGGCTCAGGCTGTCGAGCGAAGCGCGCAGCCGCCCTGCCAGGGTGCGCTGGTCCGCCTCCGCGGCGTTGGAGCGCGACCACGCCTGATTGAGCATGCGCGCCGCCCAGAGCAACGCCAGAATGGCGAACCCGGCGCCGGCGAACGCCAGTTGGCGCACCCGGTCGCTGCGGGTTTCAGCCGCGTCCTGCCGCCGTGCCAGCAGCGCCTGCTCGTCGGCCGTCATGGCGTCGAGCGTGCTTTCGATCTCCTGCATCGTCGCGCGGCCGGCGTTCGTGCGC
This sequence comes from uncultured Rhodopila sp., assembly GCA_903851415.1. Classification (GTDB taxonomy): domain Bacteria; phylum Pseudomonadota; class Alphaproteobacteria; order Acetobacterales; family Acetobacteraceae; genus Rhodopila. The sequence goes on from CAINOE010000049.1 coordinate 24,319, forward strand.
AGCAGGTCCGTGGCAGCCTCCAGCCCGGAGTCGCGGCGGAGCTGGATGGCCTGCGCGAGCTGCTGCAGCCGCTGCTGCATCACCGGCGCCAGCGCGCGCAGGCGATCCTGCTGCACCGGGTTGTCGGCGGTGAGGCGCTGCAGCTCGCCCTGGAGGATGGAGATGCCGCCGAGCGCGGCGTCGTACGGCGCCAGATAGGCCTCGTCGCCGGTCAGCAGGAAGCCGCGCTGGCCGGTTTCGGCGTCGCGCGCGGTCATGCCGAGTTCGCGCAGTTTGGCGAGCACCTGGTAGGTGTGCTCGGTCCATTGCCGCGCGTCGCGGGCGGCGCTGAAACCATCCCATGTCAGCGCGCCCATGAGCACCAGGAAGCCGATCAGAACGCCGAAGACCAGGAGATTGGCGCGGGCAACAAGCTGCTTGGACATAGTGATACGGATCCCGACTGAAATGCGCGATCTGCGGCCGCACCACGGAGCAGGTCTGGAACGAGTGGAACTATCTTTGGCGCGATCGGGGATGTGTCCATTCAACACCTTCGGCGCGGCGAACCGGTATGCCGGCTTCACGAACGCGGGCTCACGCGTTGAGTTGCGGCGGCATCCGCGCTAAGACGCAACGCATGGCCCGTCTCAGTGTCAATCTCAACAAAATCGCCCTGCTGCGCAATTCGCGCCACACCGGCGTGCCCGACATGCGGCGTTTCGCAACGCTCGCGCTGGAGGCTGGCGCGCACGGGCTGACCGTGCATCCGCGGCCGGACGAACGTCACATCCGCGGCAGCGACGTGCCGGTGCTGGCCGAGCTGATGCGGCCGGTTCGTCCCGGCATCGAATTCAACATCGAGGGCTATCCGGACGCGCGGCTGATGGAGATCGTGCGGGCGGTGCGGCCGGAGCAGGTGACGCTGGTGCCGGATGCGCCGGGGGCGTTCACCTCGGAGGAGGGCTGGAAGCTTGATCCGGCGCAGGCGGCGGTGGCCGGACCGGCGGTGGCCGAAATCAAGGCGCTGGGCGGCCGGGCGGTGCTGTTCATCGACGCCGAGCCCGACGTGATCGAGCGCGTGCGCGACAGCGGCGCCGGCGGGGTGGAGATCTACACCGGGCCGTATGCCCATGCGTTCCGCGCCGGCTCGCATCAGCCGATACTGGACCGGATCGCGGCGACCGCCGAACGCGCGCGGGAGGCCGGGCTGGTGGTGAACGCCGGGCACGACCTGAACCTGCACAACATTCCGCCGCTGGTGGCCGCCGTGCCGTTCCTGGCGGAGGCGTCCATCGGGCATGAACTGACCGCGGACGCGCTGGAGAACGGCTGGGCCGCAACGATTGCCGCTTATGTCGCGGCGCTGCTCGGGTAGGCACTCGTTCGGCCGGTTGTGACGGACGGCGTTGGGGCGGCGACGAACCGGTTTCATGCACCGGCCTCGCATCCATTGCATAGAGCTGATTTTCCCCGCGGCGGTTCCGGGCTTGGCTGCCGCACGCGCGGATGGCGCGCTGCGTGCCGCCGACGGTTTGGGGCCATCGGCGCGATACCGACAGTCGCAGTACTTTATATCTCTGTGGGAAGCGGCGCGGATACGGACGAGGCCTGGACGATCGGTCATCGGCAGGCGTGCGGGTGCCGGCGCGGCAGGGCTTCGGTGCGGGCGGGTCGGCACCGCCGGTGCGGCCGCCTGTCGGTCCTCGGATGCGCGGCGGCCCTTCATGAACGAAAAATGCGACGATTACAGAATTATGACGGAATCGGCGGCGCAGTGCGAAAAAGATACGGTAAAGAAATTTCTATGTAGAGGCGCCGCTTCGCCCGGGATTTGATAAGAGAAAGGAATACCGGGCGACCGGCGGTCCGGCGCGCATTGTCTGTTGCGCCCGGCACGCTTGTTTCATCCGATACAGCCGTGCACCGGGCGCAATGCTTGAGCGCCGGGTCGCCGGCAAGGTGAAAAAAACGGCCTTTGGACTGCCTCAGCCATGACGGTCAGGAAGTACAGACGGCGCTGCGCCGCGGGTGTGCCGCTTTTCCGCCGCCGCCGCCGCGCGACACCGTATTTCACTATTGCCCAAACCGACACGTTGCGATATTTTAACACTTGCGGTCGGGACACGAAGGCGCTGCCAGTCCACACCGCGGAGGCATGGCTTTCAATTTATCAATACGACTACAGAATGGTATTTCTTGGGATGATCTGCCCTGTGGATTGAACGGGCGGAAGTAAGACCTCGCAATAAGGATCAATCGCGATGTTTGGTCATCAACGCCCCGGTTCCGCGGGACCGTCCGGCCGCGCGGGCCGGCGCCCGCTTTTCATGATCGCCGCAGTGCTGCTCATGAGCTTCCCGGCGGCCCGGGCCGCCCTGGCAACCGATCAGTTGTACATAATGCAATCGCCCAATTTCGGCGGCGTCAACGCGTCGTCACTGTCCGCCGCGCAAACCGCGGTGTCCATGGTCAAGCAACAGGAGGCCGCCGCCGCCGCCGCGACCGCCGCCGCCAGCGCAGCGGCGAACAGCCCGAGCCAGCAATTCGCCAACTCGATCATTTCGCAACTGGATGCCATGGTCGCGCGCAACATCGCCGCGCAGATCGCCGGCGCCCTGCCGGGGCAGGGCGGCACCATCCAGTCCGGCAGCACCTCCATCTCCTATACCAACGTGGACGGCACGCTCAACGTTTCGATCACCACGCCGACGGGAACCACGACCCTGGCCATGCCGTCGGGCAACTAGCCCAATGTCCAGGTCGCGCCTCCACACCCGCGGCATTTCAAGGATCGTGGCAACCGTGCTGCTGCTGGCGGGCTGCGTGCAAGACCCGCTGCCGTCGCCCACGCCGCAAGTCATGGATGAAGACGAAATCCCGCTACCGCCGAAGCCGAAGCACAGCCTCACGGTGGGCGTCTACAATTGCATCGACACCACCGGGCAGAAGCGGCCGACAGGAACCTATCAGGAGCTCAGCAGCGCGGTGCCGCTGGATTGCACGCCCTACCTGATCGAGGCGGTTCGCGCGCTGACGCCGGGCTATATCTTCCTGGTCGAACGCCAGCACGTGGACGAGTTGTTGCGGGAGCGGCAGCTCGCCACACTGGCCCTGAACAGCGCCGCCGAGGCGCAGACAACCGACCCGGCGCACCCCGCGGCGCATCGCCGGCTGGCGACGCTGCGGGTGGCCGAACTGCTGCTGATTGGCCAGGTCGTCGCCTATGACCGGGAAACCCGGCAGATCACCGGCGGTCTCGCCATCGGCGGCAGCAACGGCACCGGCAGCGTGATCACCGACGTGTTCACCTTCAGCCTGCGCGCCGTCGCGGTGCAGACCGGTGAAGTCCTCGGCCAGACCACGGTCACCAAGTCGGTCACCTCGGTGAAGATCGGCGGGCAAACAACACAGATTCTCCCTGTCACGGTGCTGAACATTGAAGCCGGCATCGGCGGCAACGAGGCGGTTGGCCTGGCGCTGCGCGTCGCGGTGCGCAGCGCGCTCGGCCGGCTGATCAACCAGGGAGTTCAAGATGGCTGGTGGTCTTGAAGACCAGTCACAACCCGCGCGGCAACGCGCATGCAAGGAAGAGGAAAATGAAACGGGTTCTTACGGCAACAACGATCCTGGCAGCCCTTGGCAGCCCGGCTTTCGCGGCCAGCTTCAACGACATCAACATTGATGCCACCGGCACAGCCGGCAACACCGGATCGGTGACGTCGCTGGCGATCCTGCAGGACACCACCGGCACCACCGCCGCCACTGGGACAGGCACCACGGTCAACAACCTCGTGAGCGGTGAAACCACCGCGGGCCACGCCGACAAAACCCAGGCGCTGGCGGTGCGGGGCGCCTGGAAAAGCATCTCCATAACGCAGAACGGCGCCAACAACAGCTTCTCCGGCAGCCTCAAGACGGCGGCTGGCTCAACCAACGCTACGCTGGCAGCCACCTATACCGGCGGCGGCAACGTCCATTCGTTGAACGTCGGCGCCGCGGCGGCACCGCTCGATCCGACGATCACTGTCAGCGTCAACGGCGCCAGCAACAAAATCACTGACACCCTCGACACGGGCAGCACTGCTGACTCGACGTATACCGGCGGAGCCCTGACCTATGCCCTGGCGATCACCGGCGCCTCCAATATCCTGGTGAACAGCCTCGCTACAAAAACCGGCATCACGCTGAATGAGACCATCAACGGCAGCAGCAACACCGTCACCAACGCCACCACCAGCGGGTCGGCCGTCACTACCGCGACGATCAACCAGACCATCAACGGCAGCAACGGCACATACGTGACCGACTACACCGCCGGCGCCGGCGGCACGCAAACCTCGACCCTGAATGTCGATGCCACCTCAGTCGCCAACTACCTTGCCAGCTCCGACGGCCTCAACCAAACCACCAACGTCACCCTGAACGGCTTTCACGCCACCGGTGGAACCATGGCGGATGTCGTGATCTTGCAGACCAGCAACGCTGGTGGTGCGTCCGCAACCGTGACCTACAATGGCAACGGCAACAACGCAGGCCAGCTGGGTTTAATTGGTGGCACCGGGCCGGCGGCTGCCTATAATCCGGCTGTCTATGTCCTTCAGAGCAGCCCTGGTGCCCAGCTGAGCGCAAACGTCAGTGCGTCGGGACCGAACTACACTGCCTCTTTCATACACTAGTCTGAACCTGACGTCTCAGAACCGATGTGGGCCGGGCAACCGGCCCATGTCCGGTGTTGCGCGTCACGCCTCATTACCAAGGTATCGTCCATGCCGAACCCTCCGTCCCGACGAAGCGTCCCATGGCGGCGACCGGCTGCAGGCGCGGCGGCGGCGACCCTGTCGCTGGCCATGGCGTCCGCGCCCGCCGCCGCCAACCAGTTCCTGGTCTGCCGCGCCATGGACATGGCCTCCCCGCTGATGAGCCCCCTGCTGGTCCCGGCCAGCTCACTGTTCCGCGACAACGGGCGGGCGGACGATCCGCTGGCCTCGTTCGGCAACGACCGCTGGCAACTTCGGGTGGAGACTCTCGCTGCCGCAACGATTAAGCCGCTCGACTCATGCGTTCTGGTGCGGGTGCATATCGTCAGCGACTCGGCGGTCAAGTCCGTCACGAACGCCGACAATCGGACCTTTGTCTATGCCGGCAACTACCAGCTCCTTGATCGGCCGGACGAATCAGAGGAATTGCTCAGCACACGCGGACGTGTTCTGGATGATGTTCATTAGTCCGAGTACGAATCGGCCGAATTGCCACGGACTGCGTTCGGCGCTTCCCTGACGGAGCGCGCGAAGAACCAAAACCGCCCCAACCTGATCCGAACGCGGGAGATGGTGCGGCGTCAGGCGGCGGCGCAAACCGCCGGCCTGCTTTTGCAACGCCTATCGGCGCACCGGCACTACGGGCCGGGCTTGGGGCCGCCGGGCGGATCCACTTTGGGGGTACGGCTGACGCCATATTGCGGCAGTTTCGGGTAGCTGCCGTCAAACGGCCAGTAGCCGAAACGCCAGAGCAGGGCGACGACAACGACGACAATAATGAGAGTAGTCATTTTGCGCTTCCTTTATTCTTCAGCCTGCAACGGCTGCCGATCGGCAGCCGCGACGTCCTGATCGGGTTGCTGCGTATCCGAGCCGTCCGAACCCTGATGCGGCCGGCCGGGCTTCTGCTTTGCCGCGATTCCGTCGGCGCGCTGCCGATCTCCCGGCCCTGTTGATGTAAACGCGTTCGGGAGGGCGGTTGCGGTCGGTGTTCTCTCCATTGGGCGGGCGCATTATATCGCGTTCGCGGGGGATGGATAGACGGGGGAGCCGGAGTTTGTGCAAAGATGCGTCTCCGGGTGCATCCCGCGCAAGGTCACGCTGTTGAGTCGCAAAATCTACCCGAACGGTTTTTATTGATTATCAATATTGGCTTGCAGCCGCCGCTCAATATCCCGGCGCCTCGTTCACGCACATCACCCGCCAGGCCTCCGGCGTCCTCTCCAGCCGGGTCAGCGACAGGTTCTGCACCGCCATGTGCAGCGCGTTGTCGGGGCCGATCTGCAGGGCGTGGGCAATGGCGCCGCGGATCGCGCCGCCGTGGCTGACGATCGCCACGTCGTGTCCGGCGTGCGCCGTCGCCAGCCGCTCCATCGTGCGGCCGACGCGAACGATCACCTCCGCCATGCTTTCGCCGCCCGGCGGCTTCTCGTGCCCGCCCAGCGGCCAGAACGCGTGCGCCGGCAGCGCCAGCCGCGCCGGCAGATCGGCGTGCGGCAGGCCCTGCCACTCGCCCAGCGACTGTTCCGTCAGCCCGGGTTCCTCGGTCAGGTCCGCCGCCGGATAGCCATGGGCGAAGATCGTCTCGGCGGTGCGGCGGGTGCGCGACAGCGGGGTCACCAGCCAGTCGGCCGGGCGGGGCAGCCTCGCGGCCAGCGAGCGATACATCGGCGCCTGCTCCAGCAGCGTGGTTTCGCACAGCGGCACATCCATCACGCCGTAGAGCATCGCGCGGGCATTCTCCGCCACCAAAGCGTGGCGGATCAGCCAGAACCGGGTTGGCGTCACTCGCCGATGCTCAGCAGCGCGCCGCGCACCCGCGCCTGGTGGAACTGCCGCGCGAACAGCAGCAGGGTGGCGGATAGCCAGACGCAGTTCAGGGCGAACGCGGCAATCAGGTGGTCCCAGCGGATCTCGTTTTGCAGCAGGATGGCGCGCATGCCCTCGAACACATGGGTGGTCGGCAGCATCAGGGAGACGGGCTGGAGCCAGGCGGGCAGCACGGTGACCGGATAGAACACGGCGGACAGCGGCGCGATGCCGAACATCACGCCCCAGGCCAGCGCCTCGGCCCCCATGCCGTGCCGCAGGATCAGCGAGATCACCACCAGCGCCACCATCCAGCCGAAGATCATCAGATTGATGAAGAACAGGATCAGCACCGGGCCGAAGGTGAACAGGTTGAAGGCGTAGAACGCCCAGGCCAGCAGGATCGCCGGCATGACCCCTATCAGCATGCGGATGATCGACATGGCGACCAGCGCGGCGAGCATCTCGGACGGGCGCAGCGGGGAGACGAAGACGTGGCCGAGGTTGCGCGACCACATCTCCTCCATGAAGGAGATCGACATGCCCATCTGGCTGCGGAGAGTCACCTCCCAGAGCAGCACGCCGCCGAGCAGGGTGGCGCCGGCCATGAGGGCGGGGTTGTTGCCGGTGCGCATGGCCAGGAAGCGCGCGGTGAACCCCCAGATGCACATTTGCAGGATCGGCCAATAGGCGAGTTCCAGCAGGCGCGGCCAGGAACGGCGGTAGAGCGCGAGGTGCCGGTACATCAGGCCCCAGATGCGGCGGAATGCGGCGGAATTCATGCGGAGAGGGATGGCATGCGGGGGCGGGGGTGTCCAGGGAGGCCGATGACGCTCCGGCCCATTCGCCAACGCGCCGATCGGCCGGCCGCGCCTTGGTTTCATTACGGCTGTGCCACACAATCAGAACAGAACAGCGGTTTGGTTGATGAGAGCCTTGCCGAACGCGGCTTCGGTGGCGAACCGCGGCGATCAGGGCTTCCAACCAGCCACTACGCCGGGGCGGGCGAACGACCGAACGGGTTCCGGATCGTCAGCCGCCCGCCGATCACCTGTCCGTCCTGCATGTCCTCCGAAAGCAGCGTCGAGCACCCGGCCTCCAGCGCCGAAGCAACAATCAGCGAAGCGCAAAACCCAAAACCGTGCCGCGCCGCGATGTCCACCGCCGCATCATGCGTGGCGAGGCTCATCGGCCGCGGATCCGGAAACAGGACGCGCAACGCCGCGAGGGCGTCGGCGATCTCCGGCCAGCTCCGCCGCAATTTCCGGCGCGCCACATTGGCGAATTCGTTCAGCACCTGGACGCTGATGACGCCGCCTTGCCGCAGCAGTGCCGCCGCTTGCAGCGTCCGCGCATCGTCTTGAGCAATGCCGTAAACCAGGACATCCGTGTCGAGGAAAACGTCAGCGCTCATTCGCCTCATCCCGGCTGAAACGGAAGCCTGGTGGCAGCGTCCAGTTCAGTGCTTTCAGCCGATCCAACGCGTCGTCGCGGCTGCTGTCCCGCTTCACCCTGAAGGCGCGCGCGCCGGCGATTTCGATCTCGATCTCGTCGCCCTCCTTCAACCCCAGTCCTTCAACGAGCGATGCGGGAAGCCGGACCGCCAGACTGTTGCCCCATTTGCCGACCTGCATGATCGCCTCCCTGATCTACAGGAATAATGTATATCACAGACGCGGGGTCTGCAGGGCCTCAACCCTCCGCCACCGCCGGGTAAGGCTGCTCCCACCGGTCCAGATACACGCACTCCGACAGCTTCCCCCGCCCAACCGGCCCGAACTTCCCCATCGGATAGCCGATCGGCAGAATGGCGTAGGAGTGCACGCCGTCGGGGAGCCCCAGCGCGGCGTCGGCTTCCTTCGCGTGCAGCAGATGCCGCGTCGTCAGCGTGGACCCGAGGCCGAGCGCCCGGATCGCCAGCAGCATGTTCTGCACCGCCGGATAGATCGACGCCCCGGCGCCGCGGCCCGGGTTCGCGCCATCCTTCAGACAGGCAACGATCCACACCGGGGCCTCGTGGAAATGCTCCGTCAGGTATGCCACCGCGCTGTGCTGGCGCTGGTACTTCTCCGCCGTCACCCCGGGCGGCGGCGCGCTGGTGGCGTAACGAGGGCCGACGACTTCGTCGAACGCCTTCTTGTACCAGACCTGGACCGCTTTCTTGATCTCCGGGTCCTTCACCACCAGGAACCGCCAGGTCTGGTAATTGCCGCCGTTGGCCGCCGCGGTGCCGGCCTCCAGGATCTGCCTGACCAGGTCGTCCGGCACCGGATCGGCTTTCAGCCGCCGCATCGACCGCGTGGTTCCGATGATCTCGAACAGATCAGGCATTGCGTTGTTTCCCTGCTAACCCCGTTTCGCCGCCGCCGCGCCGCCCGCGCCGGAGCGGCCGCCGTCGATCACAATATGCGTCCCTGTCACGTCACTGGCCACATCCGAGCACAGGAACAGCACCGCCCCGGCGACTTCCTCCGGCAGCGCATAGCGACCGGTCGGAATTCCAGCCGCCAGGGCAGCTTGCGCCGCCGCCGGGTCGTCCGGACTGCGCTGCGCCTCCAGCGAGCGCATCATCCGGGTTTCCACCGGACCCGGGCACACCGCGTTGACCCGCACACCAAGCCCCGCCACATCGGTGGAGGCGACCTTGGTCAGCCCCAGCACCCCATGCTTGGACGCGACATAAGCCGGCATCCCCGGCGAGCCGAACAGCCCGGCCACCGAGGCGGTGTTGACGATCGCCCCGCGCCCCTGCTTCAGCATCACCGGCAGGACGTGGCGCAGCCCGAGGAACACGCCTTTCAGATTGACGGCGATGACCTGGTCGAAGACGTCCTCGTCATAGTCCTGCGTCGGCCGGACCATGCCCTCGATGCCTGCATTGTTGAAGAAACAATCGATGCGGCCATGGATGGCGACCGCCTTGTCGACGTAATCCCGGACCGAGGCTGAATCGGTGACGTCCGCTTGCACGAACGATGCCGAACCGCCGCGCTGCTCGATGATGCCGGCGCTGGCCTGGCCGGAGTCCGCATCCGAATCGACCACAACGACCAGCGCGCCGCGCTGCGAAAAGCCCATGGCGGTTGCCCGGCCGATCCCGCCGCCGCCGCCGGTGATCAGGGCAACCTTTCCGGTGAAGTCCATTGTTTGTTCCTCCCTTGTAAGTTATTGGCGGACTGCGCTAAACCACCTTCGCCGCCCGCAGCGCCGCAATCTCCCCGGCGCCATATCCCAACTCCGCCAGCACCGCGTCCGTGTGTTCCCCCGGCTCCGGCGTTGCATTGCGAATACTCCAGGGCGTGCGGCTGAGTTCCATCGGCTGGCCGATGACCTCGACATCGCCGAGCACCGGATGCGGCACCGTGCGCGTCATTCCCAGGTGCTTCACCTGGGCATCCGCGAACACCTGATCCATCGTGTAAATCGGCCCTGACGGCACCCCGGCGGCGTTCAGCGCCTCGATCCATTCCGCCGAGGTCTTCCGCCGGATGATCGCGCCGATGGCCTCGTTCAGCGCATCGCGGTTGGCCGAACGCGCCCGCCCTGCCGCGAACGACGGGTCGTCTGCGAGGTGGTCCGCGCCGATGGCCCGGCAGAACCGGCGGTAGATGTCGTCGCCCGAGGCGGCGATGTTGATGTGACCGTCGGCCGTGGCGAACACGCCGGTCGGGATGCTGGTCGGGTGGTTGTTGCCCGCCTGGCCCGGCACCTCCCTGCCGATGGTCCAGCGCGCCGCCTGGAAATCCAGCATGGAAATCTGCGCGCCGAGCAGCGAGCTTTGCACCCACTGGCCCTCCCCGGAGTGTTCCCGTTCCAGCAGCGCAATCAGGATGCCCATCGCGGCGAAGAGGCCCGCGGTCAGGTCCGCCACCGGGATCCCGGCGCGCATCGGCCCGCGCCCCGGCTCGCCGGTGATCGACATCAGGCCGCCCATGCCCTGGGCGATCTGGTCGAACCCGGGACGGTCGCGATACGGCCCGTCCTGGCCGAAGCCGGAGACGCTGGCATAGACGATGCGGGGATTGACTGCCTTCAGGCTCTCGTAATCCACGCCGAGGCGGTATTTCACGTCCGGCCGGTAGTTCTCCACCACCACATCCGCCCGCGCCGCCAGCCGCTTCAGCACGGCCAGACCTTCCGGCGCCTTCAGGTTCAGGGTCAGGCTGCGCTTGTTGCGGTGCAGGTTCTGGAAGTCCGGCCCGTGGCGTTCGCCGCCGAGGCCGGCATCGCCGTCCGGCGCCTCGATCTTGATGACATCGGCGCCCCAGTCGGCCAACTGGCGCACGCAGGTGGGACCGGCGCGCACCCGGGTCAGGTCGATGACCTTGAAGCGGGCGAGGGGGCCACGGCTCGGGCCTTTGGTCATCCGATCATCCTCCCGGTCGAAAAGCAAATGCTGCCACGGGAGGGCGGCGGCGGTCGAGGCCGGCGCGGCTTGCAGGTCCGTGCGAAGGCAGTGAAGTCTTCGTATTCAAGGCGCGTGCTCTGGCCAGACCCGCCGGATGACGTAGAGTTGGCAAAAGATCCGAGCCGGGAGGAAGCAAATGCCCTACGCCACGACCGATGACGGGGTCCGCCTGCACTATGAGGAAACCGGCTCCGGCACGCCGCTGATCTTCGTGCATGAATTTGCCGGCGATCACCGGTCGTGGGAGCCGCAGTTGCGGCATTTCGGCCAGCGCTACCGGGCGATCAGCTACGCGGCGCGCGGCTATCCCCCGTCGGATGTGCCAGACGATCCCGCGCGCTACTCCCAGGATCGCGCCGCGGACGACATCGCCGCCGTGCTGGACCACCTGAGCATCGCCAAGGCCCACGTCGCCGGCCTGTCGATGGGCGGCTTCGCGACCCTGCATTTCGGCTTCCGCCACGCCGCACGCGCGCTGTCGCTGGTCGTCGCCGGCTGCGGCTACGGCGCGGAGAAAAGCCGGCAGGACATGTTCCGCGCCGAGGCCGCCGCCACCGCGTCCTTTCTCGACGAGCACGGCATCGAAGCCTTTGCCGCGAAATACGCCTGCGGGCCGACGCGGGTGCAGTTCGAGAACAAGAATCCGCGCGGTTTTGCGGAGTTCAAAAGCCGGCTCGCGGAACACTCCGCCATCGGCTCGCGCAACACCCAGCTTGGCGTGCAGGGCCAGCGGCCGTCGCTGTATGACCTGACGGATCAAATGGCCTCGCTGACCGTTCCGACACTGATTCTGACCGGCGACGAAGACTGGCCCTGCCTGCAGCCCGCGCTGCTGATGAAGCAGACGATTCCGGCCGCTGCCCTGTCGGTGATGCCGAATTGCGGCCACACGATCAACCTGGAGGACGCCGATGAGTTCAACCGGCTGGTGGGCGCGTTCATCGCTCAGGTCGATGCCGGGCGCTGGCCGAGGCGCGATCCGCGCGCGCTGGCGCGGTCGATCACCGGGATGACGTAGCGCCGACGCGCCTGTGATTGGACCGCCGATGCCGGCGCAGCGATACCGGCGCGTGTAATGGCGCCTCGGTTCCGCGTTCCCGTCCTGCTGCTGGTCTGCGCCGGCGCCGCTTCCGGCTGCCAGTCCGTGCTGACAGCCTCCACGGCCGATGTCGCCGGCATTGCCGGCGCCGGCATCGCCAATGCGGTGACGAAGAGCCCCGCGCTGGCCACCGGCATTGGCCTCGGCGTCGCCGCGGGCGCCACGGCGGGGCTGCAGGCCGTGGAACGGGATGTCCACCGGGCGGAGCAGGACCGGATCGCGGAGGCTGCCGGTTCGCTCGATCCCGGCGTGGTCGGGCATTGGACAGTGACGCACCGCATCCCGATCGAGAACAACGAGCACGGCGATCTCGTGGTCACCCGGCTCATCGGCGGTGCGGATTTCGCCTGCAAGGAGATCGTCTTTTCCGTCGACACGGCGGACCAGACCGGCGAGCACCGGGCCTTCTACACGGCGACGGTCTGCCAGGACGGCTCGGTGTGGAAATGGGCCTCGGCGGAACCGGCGACGGCGCGCTGGGGCTCGCTGCAATGATCCCGCGCTGGCTGGCGCTGGCGGCGGTGCTGCCGCTGGCAGCCTGCAGCTCGTTCTCGGAGATCACCGGTCTGATCACGGGCGGCGCGGCCGGGGCCGCCACCGGCAGCCCGGCGGTCGGCTTCCTCGTTGGCGTGGCGGTGGATGCTGCCTCCAATGCGGGGGTAAGCTATGTCACGCGCGTGTGGCATGGCGCCGAGCAGGACGCCATTGCCCGCGCCGCCGCGGATCTGCCGGAGGGCGGGGAAGCGGCGTGGCAGATCCGGCATCCGCTGCCCATCGGCAACGAACACGGGCAGCTTCGCGTTGTCCGTGCGATCGGCTCGCCGCTGGCCGAGTGCAAGGAAATCGCCTTCTCGGTCGATGAAGGGACGGCCGGGACGCTGAAGCGGGCGTGGTTCGTTACTTCGATCTGCAAACAGGACAAGACCTGGAAATGGGCGGCGGCCGAGCCGGCGGTGGAGCGGTGGGGGTATTTGCAGTGACTCTGTTCGGGTCATCGCCTGCCGGGGTGTCCTCCGGGGCAGGTCCAGCGGTCCGGCGTGTGGTTCGACTTCCACTTTATGCGCGGGGGTCGCTAAGATTTTGGCTCTTATGGCGTTAGCCTGCTGGCAAGCGACTTTATCCCGAGGGGACGCCACCCACGCGCCTGGACTGTGTTCATCCGCGTTCATCGGCGTTCATCGGCGTTCATCTGTGTTTCCAAACCTGCCCGAGCGGTCGAGGACGGCGCCTGTTGTCGGAACGCAATGGAAACACGGATGAACGCGGATGAACGCGGATAAGTCGACTCGGGTACTGCGCCCACCAAGGCGGGAGGCCCAGCGCCTGCGTCCCGAATGCCAACAACCAACGCCATAAGAGCCAAGATTTTAGGATCGCAGAGATGGGTCCTGCCCCGGCAAGACCTCCCGTCTTGCTGATCGTTGCCCAATTTGAATTTGCATGATATCTTCATACAGTTGATTGAGGGGACGTATTTTGGATCTCGAGGAGGTGTGGCGCATTCGGGAGGAAGAGATTTATCCGAAGCTGTTCGGAGTGACCGGCAAGGGTATCTATACCCTGTCGCAGGCTCTCTTTGCCGAACGATTCAAGCAAACCGATGTAGATCCCCGATGGCTATTTTTGGGGATCTTTGAGTTTGCGCCAACCGGCAGCAGGCCCTTCCGGATCTATGCAACTTCCGGACGTTCGAACCCGTGGGAAGCCGTTTTTGACGGTACCGAAGCGGACGGACCATCCGGCTCCGGAACCGAATTCTTGTTGGCGGCGTCAAGTCCAGGCGAATGGGCAATCGTTACGTTATTGAGTTTGCTGGCATTTGACCTTCTCCCGGATGCCGGGCGTTACCCCGGCAAGGCTGCACTCAACAGCGGCGATAGAATTCCATTACGAGCCTCAATCAACGGCAACGATGACTGTTGCATCCGAAACCTGATCGTAACCCATGCCGATGATCTCTGGCCGGGCTTTATTCTGCCTTCCGGCCGGAGGGAAAAACTGTCCTCGGCAAGTAATTTCCAACACATCTTACAGACCTTATGACCTGACGGCTGGCGACACGGCGGACGAATCTGCGTGAGACATGCCAACGGCCTGCGCCCGATGCGCTGAAACGCTTCTCCGCGATGGGAAAATCTCGTGGATCTCTGCGCATAAAAGGGGAGGTTCAGCCCACGCCAGCGGAGGCGGTTGTGCCACCTTCGGTGTAGCCGCCCATATGCCGGGCAGGCACTCAGCCGGCCGCCCGGCAGCAGGCGCATTCTCATTTTGAAATCATACCCGCTTCAGGACCTGCCGGGCGAATGTCTCCGCCAGCCGCCATTTTCCCGGATTGCCGACGGGAAAGATCATTTCCTGCAATCCATCCTGCTCCAGCGCCCGGATGCGTTCGACCAGCTCGTCCGCGGTGCCGGCCAGGCAGGTGTCCCGGATCAGTTGTTCATCGATCAGCTCCGCCTCGCCAGGATGCAGATCGGTGTAGTGGAACTCATGCGTGCGGAAATGCCGGTGCTCCGGCGGAGTCTGCTCGACCAGGGCGCAGTACGGCTTCCAGATCCGCTCCAGGAAGGCCGGCGGCTCGATCCCGCGCTCCTGCACCAGATCGTAGTAGTAATACACGGTCGCCATGACGTTGGGGCCGATGGCCGCCTTGATGCGGTCCGAGTCGGCGGGCTCGCCGGGTTCCAGCAGCGCGATGTTGGTCAGCCCGGCGTTGCGGAAGCCGGCCATGTCGCGTCCGCTGCGGGCCGCGCCTTGCCGGGCGTGGCCCAGCGCCTCCTGTATCGGCGCGCCGCGCGGCGGACTGGTGAATACCAGCCCGTCTCCGTATTCGCCCGCCAGGGCCATCGCCCGCGGTCCGTATCCCGAGACATACAGCGGAATCCGCGGCTTGAGGTTCATGAACCGCGTGTCGTGCCGCAGCATCTTTATCGGCCTCGTTCGGCCCGCATATGTGTAGTCCACCACCTCGCCGTCGAGCAGCGCGGTCAGCACCCGCAGGTACTCGGCGAATGCCGCCGTGGTCATCGGCTTCTGCCCCATGGTCCGCATCGCCGTGTTGCCCGTGCCGATGCCGAGGAACACCCGTCCCGGCGCCATCCGGTTCAAGGTCGCGATCGCCGCCACCTGGACGGGCGGGATGCGCGTGCCGCAGATCGCGGTGCCCGGGCCAATCCTGAGGGTACGCGTGTGCTGGGCGGCCACGGCGCAGACCGCGTAGACGTCCGAGAACATCATCTGGCTGTCGGCCACCCAGACGGAGCTGTACCCCAGGTTCTCGACGAAACTGAAAAATCCGATCTGGTCGATGTCCGACATCACGCAGAAGCCGAATTTCATCGGAGTCCTCCCGCATCAGGCGACCCATTTGCCGCCGCACCGGGGCGTTCGGCAAGGACCCTCGCATGCATCCTAACTATCAAGGACTTATACCGCATTGGGTAGGGAAAGTCCCGCGGCATGGGGGACCGGCTGCGGTTCCGGCATTGCCGCCGCCCGTGCGCCCGGATAGCGTCGGTCCGTCCAGGTCCCGGGGAAACGATCTTGAGACGCAGTCTGCTCGCCGCGGTCCTGGCGCTGTGCCTGGCTCCGGCCGCCATCGCAGCCGATGGGCCGGCCGCGGCGCCGGCGGCCGAGGCGATCGTCCGGTTCGACCGGATCAGCCGGTTCTTCGCCGCCGAGACGGAAGGGAAACGCATCCCCGGCGCCGTCGTCATGATCGCCCGCAACGGCACGGTCGTCTATGATGAGGCTTTCGGGCTGCGCGACCCGGCCACCGGCGCGCCGATGCGGACGGACAGCATCTTCCGCATCTACTCCATGACCAAGCCGGTGACCGGGGTCGCCGTGCTGATGCTGATGGAGGAGGGGAAGATCCGCCTCTCCGACCCGGTATCGAACTACCTCCCGGCGCTGAAGCACATGAAGGTCGCGGCGGAAGCCGCTGATGCGCAGGGCAGGCGGGTCGTGTCGCTGGTGCCGGCGGAACCGGAGATCACCATCGAGGACCTGCTGTGCCACACCTCCGGCATCACCTATGGCGGCGGCGATTCGGCGGCCGAGCAGGCGATGCGGCAGGCGGGGCTGGGCATCCAGCTCGGCCGCGGCGACGGCAACCCGATGTCGGTGCGGATGACCGACCAGCAGGCGGTGGAGGCAATCGGCGGGTTGCCGCTGAAGTTCCAGCCGGGTTCGGCCTGGGCTTATGGCCGGTCGACCGATGTGCTGCTGGCGCTGATCGAGGCGGTGTCGGGCCAGCGCGGCGACGTGTTCATGCAGCAGCGGATTTTTGCCCCGCTCGGCATGACCGACACGTTTTTCAATGTGCCGGCGGACAGGCTGGATCGCGTGGCTCAGCCGGGGCCGGACCCGGAGACCAGGGAGACAGCCGATCTGACCGACGTGACGCGGACGCGCCGGTTCCTGGGGGGCGGCGAGGGGCTGCTGTCCACCGCCTCCGACTATATGCGGTTCGCGCTGATGCTGGCTTCCGGGGGAGAGGGCAACGGCGTGCGGCTGCTGTCGCGGCAAACGGTGGCGCTGATGACGTCCGACCATCTCGGGCCGGGGCTGGCGCAGGGGCCGGATTTCATGCCAGGGCCGGGTTACGGGTTCGGGTTGACGGTGGCGGTCCGGACGCAACCGGGGACGCCGGGGAATATCGGGGAATACGGGTGGTCGGGTGCGGCCGGCACTGTTTTCTGGGTCGATCCGAAGGATGCCCTGGCGGCGATCCTGATGATCCAGGCGCCGCGGCAGGGGGGATTTGAGCGCTCGGCGTTTCGCGACCTGGTGTACCAGGCGGTTGGAGATTGAGCGATTGTCAGGCGGCGTGGCGGTCGTCCTCGTCGTCCCGATCGAAGTCCGTCTCGATCCGCGCCGGTATTTGCTTCAGCCCATCGGCCAGGGCGCGCGGGATGGAAGGGCGTTTTGCCCCCGCCGGTCGTGCCAGAAAGCTGTAACAACAACGTCGAGCGCCCCGCGCTTCAGAAGTTGCTGGAATGTCCGAATGGCCGCCGGCTCGGGCCCGACCCGTCTGAGCAGGAACGCCAGGTGGTCGGCCTCGGTCTCGGAGTCCGAGCACTTTGTGTCGAGGCGGAACAAGCTTTTCGCGCCTCGACCACCGCCATGACGCGCGCGGGCGATCTCCGCTATACCCGTCGCCATGCCCAGCCCCGACCCACGCGCCAACCCGATTCTGCTCGGCCACCGGGAGGCCGAGGCGACCATCCTCGACGCCATGCGCGCCGGGCGGATGCACCATGCCTGGCTGATCACGGGACCGGAGGGCATCGGCAAGGCGACGCTGGCCTACCGCTTCGCCCGCCGCCTGCTGGCGGGGCAGCCGAAGGAGGATTCGCTGGCGCTGGACCCGGGGAATCCGGTGTTCCGCCGCGTCGCCGCCGGGTCGCATGCCGACATGAAGACCATCGAACTGGCGTTCAATGAGAAAACCAGGCGGATGAGGACGGAGATCGCTGTCGATGACGTCCGCAAGCTGAACGGCTTCATGGCGCTGACCCCGGCCGAGGGCGGCTGGCGGGTCGTCGTCGTCGATGGCGCGGAGGAGCTGAATGCATCCTCCGCCAACGCCTTGCTGAAGATTCTTGAGGAACCGCCGCCGCGGGCGATCCTGCTGCTGGTGTGCTCGGCGCCGGGGCGGCTGCTGCCGACGATCCGCAGCCGCTGCCGCCGCCTGCGGCTGTCGCCGCTGGACGATGAAGCGATGGGGCAGTTGCTGGCTGGGTATTTGCCTCAGTTGGGTGCCGATGAGCGGGGGCGGCTGATCACGCTGGCGGAAGGCTCGCCGGGGCGGGCGATCATGCTGGCGGAGGATGAAGGGCTGAAAATCGCCGCGCTGGTGGACAAGCTGCTGTCGGACATGCCGGGCGTGCCGATGTCTCGGGGGTATGAGATCGCGGATTTTCTGGGGCGCAGCGAGACGGGGTTCTCGACGTTCATGGATCTGGTGCGGGCGGGGGTGGCGGCGGCGGTGCGGGAAAGCGTGCGGGGCAGGGCGGATCCGGAGCAGGCGCGGCTGGTCGCGCTGCGCCCGCTGGATGCGTGGGGCGAGGTGTGGGCCGGGCTGACGAAGCTGCAGGATGAGACGGAGCGGTTCGCGCTGGACAAGCGGCAGGCGATTGTCGCGGGGATCGGGATGCTGAGCGGGGAGGCGTGAAGAGAATGCTGGACACCTCAGTCCAGTATGTCATGGCGGCTTCCGGGAATTTCGTATAGGCGTTGTGCGTGCCGCTGCCCGATTCGGTAGGACGCTTGAGGGGGAGTCGTGGAGACTAAGGAATTTGCTGAAGCCCTTGTTGGCCAACTCGCCCGCGATAACTTCCATACCGTAGGGTCTCTCGCCGCTTATCTCGCTCTGCCGGAGCGGGATCGCGGAGGTGACGAAGCCAACATTGTCGATTCTCGAATTAGCCGATTGCTGCTCGAAGCGCTCGGCTACGGTGGAGCCGAAATTGACTATAATGCCGGCAAGGACAATTTACGCCCGGATTTCGTTGTACGTATTCGTGCTTTTCCGGGTTGTTGCTTCATCGTCGAAGACAAAGCGACTGTTGAACGCCGTCTGGAGTCTCATCGTCCGCAGCTTGGCGGATACATGGCAGCGTTTCGTTGCCCGCGCGGCCTATTGGTAAACGGCGAACGCGTCTTCGGCTATGACGATACCGGTCCTGTAACCTCGGCAACGCTGCAAGTGTCGCTTCATGCGGCGGTCCGCATTTGGCGGGGTGAAGACAGGCTAGCCGCCGGTCAGACCGGGTGGGATGCGCTACCGCAACCGGATCGCGATGCGCTTGCGGTCCTGTTGCGGCGATATGGGCGTGCTGCCTTTGAGGGCGTTGGCCGCCTGGTTGAGGACCTGACGCTCGATCAGGATGGCAACCCTCATCTTCTGGACGGAAGCACCTGGCGCCACGGCCGGACGCGCATCCTGATTGCCGATGCACGGGGGGCGGCCGATCATCTCGTGCAAGTCGTGCAGGAATTGATTGGCGAACTGCGAGAGGATGTGGCGGTTCAATTCGCAGCTCGGCTGGCCGAACACGAAGCATTCCGTGACGAAATAAGACGAGCTCCCGGCTCCACGGTCGCGGCTGATGACATTATCAATCACCACGCCGACGATCTATTGGCGCTTTGGCCACGGGCCTCCGCGGAAAAGCGAAACGAATTGCGGGAACGCCTGTACCGGGCCATGCGCGGTGATTTACCGGATACAGAAATTGACAGTATCGCGGCTCTTATCCGGGTTGAAATTTCCGGACGCACCGGGACGGGTGCCGATGCGCTCTCCCGGGCCGCGGGCGAGGCGCGCGCTTTTGCGCTGCGATACAGCCGCCATGTAACACGCGCTCGCGCCCGCCATGTCGCTGGCGTCCAGGCGGTCGAAGCCTTCGAACGATGGCAGGCCGCTGTGGGAACATTACTCCTGCCAGGCGCCAACCCCGAAAAGGCCCGTGACGAGTATTTTGCCCAGACTGCCTATTTGGTTGTCGTTCGCATGCTCATGGTCCGGGTGCTGGAGGACAAGGGGCTGACACCTCGCGTTTTCACCAATGGCGGTGCGGCCCTCTGGTTTCGGCAGGTTGAGCCGCACTATTTCAGTCTCGCCCGCGGCCGGAGCACCGCCCGCCTGCTGGAGATTGCCTACGAGAACGCCCAGTCGACCTACGCCCATTTCTTTGATGACCATCGTGTTTTCGATTGGTATGTGCCGGACCGCATCACTGTCATTCGCGTTCTGCACCGACTGGCGGGCTTCGACCTTTCGTCGATGGACCGCGACATTGTCGGCACTATTTACGGCCGCTTTGTGAATGAGCGCCATAAGCATGAACAGGGCATGTACTACACGCCGCCCAGCGTCGTGGCGTTCATTCTTGACCGCGTCGGTTGGTCCGGGGCGGCGACTGTTGAGGCGCGTCTGCTGGATCCTGCCTGTGGCTCCGGCGCCTTTTTGGTGGAGGCCGCCCGCCGGGCTGTCGAAGCCTATCGTGAACAGGCGCGCGCCGAAGGCCATGCGGAAATACCTCCCGAACGGATTCAGGCCGTTCTGGACTCTCTGCGGAATGGCTTGGTCGGCTTCGACCTCAATCCCTTTGCCTGTGCGTTGGCCGAGATCAACCTTCTTGTTCAGGTGCTGGACCTGGTCGCCCACGCGCACCGTCACAACGAACAGGCACGGCTTGAACGCTTCCGCATCTATGCGACCGATGCGTTGCGCGTTCTGCCTGCCGCCCGTGCCATCCTGGAGAATGGTCTAGACCCTTCCGAGGCGGAAGACCTTCCGGATGAAGAACAGGCAAAGAGCAAACTCGGCATCTTTGCATCCGGCTTTGACGTCGTTGTCGGTAACCCACCATATGTCCGAGCGGATGAAGGGGCTGAAGGGCTGCTGCGTTATCGTCGCCAGGTCGAGAATCATCCGATTTTGCAGCGCCTGGAAGTACTCACACAGAAATGGGATCTGTTTGTTCCGTTTGTCGCACTTGGCCTTCACCTGCTGCGCAACCCCGAAGGCCGGCTCGGCATGATCGTGAGCAACGCTCTTGAAACAGTATTGTATGCCGGAGCACTTCGCCGCCATCTGGCAACGACAGCGACTGTAGAAGAAGTTCATTTCTTTGAACCCGGTGTGAAACTGTTCGCTGACGCCGTAGTACGAAATACCATTGTTATATTACGACGCAAGCCGCCATCGGCGGATATCGAAACCTTGCGAGACTGGCATGCTGACGCGCCTCCCAACGCGCGGCGCCGGCAACTATTGCGTCAAGCGACCTATGGTGCGGAAGTCTTCCGTCCCGCACTGCCGGCGCTTCGCGTTCCGGCGAACGTCGCGGCTCACGCAGTGAAGCACATTTGCTATGTTTCGGTGGGGATGGTCCTGAACGCGCACGAGCGGCTCGCGCAAGGTCAGTTCAGGCTCGATGACCTGCTGGTGGACCACCCCGATGCCGTTCATCCCCGGCCGTATGTCGGCAGCGAAGATTTGCGACTACCGAACGCCACAATTGGCGACTTCCCTTTCGCGCCGATGCGGGTTCGCTACCTGGAATATGGCACGGAACGGGTGCCGGCATTGATCCGTCGTCCGACCTTTCCGGAACTTTATGACCGGGAGAAGCTGATGGCAGGCGAATTCGGTAGCGTGGTGCATGATGACGGCAGGTTGGATCCGCTTGGATTTCTTGTCTGCAATCACTCCGTTTTTCAATTTGTTCCCTGGCACTCTCTTGCCGGTGTCCGAAATCGTGCGCTGTTGGAACGCGAGCGAGACGTCGGTCGTCTTCGTTCGGAAATGGAGGTACTGTCGCGTCTGTATCCTCTGCCTTTTCTGGCCGGCCTGCTCAACAGTAGCGCTTGGGCAACTATCATGGCCGGTCGTGCGGCGACCTCAATCGCTGGTCGCGCCCAACCGAATGACTATGCCGATCAGGCGATTCCCGTTCCCGAACAGGAAATTGCCGACGCAGTTGGCCAGGCTGCGACCGCAGCACGCCGCGAGGGGCACGCGCTTGCGGCTCTGCTCGCCGCCGGCTGGCAACGCCATCCGCAGGGCTGGCGTTCACCTCCGACTGTCGCAGCCAGTGTTCAACAAGGCGCATTTGGTATCGCCCGCACGCGGTGGGGCTTGACCATCGAACGCCCAACCATCCGCTGTGCCACCCTTCGGCGAGAAGGCGAAACATTCGTCTCCGGCGAGCGTGTCGCCGCCCGGCTTCCCGCTGGCACAGATCAAGCTGCCGCGGACTTCTTGCTACGTGTGCTGAATGCCCAGGGTGTCAGCACATTGCAAAGCGTAGAGGCTGGAACGGTCGCTATTCCGCTCCGCCCGCTAGATGCGAGCGCCACGGAACGCGCCTTGCTGGCCGCCGAACGAGCGGCTCTCGCTCGCGAACAGGTGATTATGGACCTCCGGTCCGAGATCGACGCATTG
The DNA here is from genome assembly GCA_903851415.1 of uncultured Rhodopila sp. Classification (GTDB taxonomy): domain Bacteria; phylum Pseudomonadota; class Alphaproteobacteria; order Acetobacterales; family Acetobacteraceae; genus Rhodopila. The sequence goes on from CAINOE010000049.1 coordinate 46,332, forward strand.
GTTGGGCCTCTTTTCGAAGCCGTGCCGCAGCCGCCAATCAAGGATATCACTCGGTTGGGACGGGTTGGCGAGGTTTGAGCCAAAATCAGTCAGGTAACTCATCCACGGAAGCGTCTGGCGCGGTTGTTCGATATACCGCGCCGCATCAGGCATCACAGGTCAACGCCGTCCCGCCGGAGTTCCATCATCAGGCCCGTGCGATTGTTATACGCTCCCGCGTGGAACGGCATCGTGTTGATGACGGCGCCCGTGTCATCCAGGATGTCCGTCTCGATCTCCGCCAGCCGGTGCGACTCCTGCCAAAAGCTGTCGGGCTCGTGAATGAACACCGCGATGTCGTAATCCGAATCCGGGCGCGCGTCGCCTCGGGCGCGCGACCCGTACAGGACCACGCGCTCCAGCCTGGCTCCATACGCCTCGCCGAGCGCCCGCCGGAAGCGCTCCAGGATCAGCCGATCGGCTTCGGATCGCGGCATATCCACCCCTGTCCTCCGCGACTGGTAGCACATCCGGCCATCAAAGGCGAAGTCCGAACTGCTCGTTTTGGACTGGCGAGCGGACATCCGGCGCCCAACCCTTGATGGCCGACCGGCGCCGGAGGCGGTCGATCCAGGCCGCGTCACCGGGGCCGCGGCATCCGCTGGCGTGCGGCGAACGAGGCGGCGCGGCAGCGAGGCGATCGCCGCTCATTCTGCCGCGGATTGGGGCCCCGTTCGCCATGGCCGTATCCCTGGCCGCGGTCGTCCGATCAGTGTCAGGCGCAAGCCTCCAGGATCATGTTGAACGGCGTCTCCGCCGCCTTCCTCACCCGGGTGAACCCGCCCTGATGGATCGCCGACGACAGCCTTTCCAGGCCCGCCTGGGCGCCGAGAGCCGCGCCCATCGGCTGGGCGAGCGAGGTCGGGATGCAGATCATCGTCGAGGCCGCGAAGAACAGCCGGCTGACCGGGTTCAGATTGTCCTCCAGCCGGTCACCGGCCTGCGGCTCGACGATCATCCAGCGTCCGTCCGGCTTCAGCGTCCGCCTGACATGCCGCGCCGCGCCCACCGGATCGCCCATGTCGTGCAGGCAATCGAAGAAGGTCACCAAATCGAGGCCCTCGCCAGGGAAGTCGGCGGCGGATGCGACCTCGAACCGCGTGTTGGCCGTCACGCCATGCTGCTCCGCATGGATCCGGGCCTGCTCGATCGAGCCTGCGTGGAAGTCGTAGCCGACGAAGGTCGATCGCGGGAACGCCTTGGCCATGATCACGGTCGAGAAGCCGTGCCCGCAGCCGACATCGGCGACGGCCGCGCCGCGCTCCAGCTTCGCCGTCACGCCGTCCAGCGCCGGCAGCCACGACTGCACCAGGGCGGTGTGGTAGCTTGGGCGGAAGAAGCGTCCGACGGTGCAGAACAGGCAGGGCGACTGCTCGCCCCAGCCGACGCCCTTGCCGGTGCGGAACGCCGGCTCGACCAGCGCCTGGTTCTCCAGCATGACCGCCGCGAGATCGAAGGCGCCCTGAAGATAGACCGGGCTGTCTGCTTCGGCGAACACCATCGCCTGCTCCGGCGGCAACGTGAACGCGCCGGCTGCCGCGTCGTACGCGAGGTATCCCGAGGCCGCCTGATGCGACAGCCACTCGCGCGCGTAGCGCTCGGCGATGCCAGCCTTCCGCGCCAGCTCGGGCGCCGTCATCGGGCCGCTCTCCTGCAACGTCCGGTACAGTCCCAGCCGGTCGCCGATGCGCACCATCGGCACGCTGAACGCGCCTCCGAGGTCGCCGAGCATCCGGCCGACGAACTCATGCAGCCTGGTTTCGTCCATCACCCTCATCCCTTCTTCTGTTTCGTTGGCATTGATCGGCTTTGCGCCGGCGGACCGGCTTGCGGGATGTTGCCAGCGGTCTGTCGCAGGGCGATCTTGCGAGCGGCCGAAGATGTCGCGTCTGTCGCGCCCGGAGGATCGTCCTGCATCAAAGGGTTGCGGCGACGGACGCGACAGACGCGACAAAACCGGCCCGCTCGCGCGATACGGGCGCGACCGAACCCTGCGACGAGATACGGGCTGCTCAACCGAAGGAGCCGAGCTGTGACGGAGCCTGATCCCGCCGCCCTGCGCCTGGCCGGCACGCCGGAGATCCCAGGCGCCGCGGATACGCTGCGCGAGCTGCAGGAGGCGCAGGAGTACCGCATCGCGACCAGCGAGATCCTGCGCGTGATCAGCCGATCGGCGTTCGACCTGAGCAGCGTGCTGCTGACGGTGGTCACGAATGCGACCACGTTGTGCCGGGCGGAGATGGCGGTGTTGTTCCGGTACCAGGACGGGGCCTACCGTTTCGATGTCGGCCACGGCCTCACCCCCGAGTATGAGGCCATAGAACGCCGGCAGGCCATCCAGCCGGGGCGGGGCACCATCATCGGCCGCGCCGCGCTGGAGCGGCGGACGGTGCAGATCGTCGACGCCTGGAACGAGGAGGTCTACGCCAGGAAGGACGATGCGCGGCTCGGCCGGGTCCGCACCATGCTGGGCGTCCCGCTGCTGCGCGAGGGCGTGCCCATCGGCGTGATCGGCCTCGGGCGGGCGAAGGTGGAGCCGTTCACCGGCCGGCAGATCGAGCTGGTGTCGACCTTCGCCGATCAGGCGATGATCGCGATCGAGAACGTGCGGCTGTTCGAGGAGCTGCAGTCGGCCCGCGAATCCGCCGAGCGCGAGCGGGACCTGGCCGAGGCGGCGCGCGCCGGGGCGGAGGCGGCCGACAGGGCGAAGTCCACCTTCCTCGCCGCGATGAGCCACGAGATCCGCACACCGATGAACGGGGTGCTCGGCATGATGGAGGTGCTGGAGCGCTCGCGGCTGGAACCGGCGCAGGCGCGCTGCGTCGCCGTGATGCGCGACAGCGCCCAGGCGCTTCTGCGCATCATCGACGACGTCCTGGACTTCTCGAAGATCGACGCCGGGCGGATGGACGTCGAGCGGCTGCCCTTCAGCATCGGCGAGTTGGTCGAGAGGACGGTCGAGACGATGCGGCCGCAGGCGCTGCGCAAGGGTCTGGCGCTGTTCGTCGATCCGTCCGCGGGCGGGCCGGACCGGGTCGCCGGCGACCCGATGCGGGTGCGCCAGATCCTGTTCAACCTCGTCGGCAACGCCATCAAGTTCACCGACCGCGGCTACGTCCGCGTCAGCGCCGCCAGCCGCGCGGGGCCCGGCGGCGTCGTGCTGGTCCGCATCGCCGTCAGCGACAGCGGAATCGGCATGGACGAGGCAACATGCGCACGCCTGTTCCAGCCGTTCACGCAGGCCGACAGCTCGACGACGCGGCGCTTCGGCGGCACCGGCCTGGGCCTGTCGATCTCGCGCCGGCTCGCGCAGTTGATGGGCGGCGACGTGACCGTCCGCAGCGCCCCCGGCGAAGGCAGCAGCTTCGTCGTCACGCTGCGTCTGGATGGTGTCGGCCCTGCCCGGGCGCCCGAGGCGGCTGCGGCGCGCCAGGTTCCGGCCGCCTCGGCGCCGAGGCGCGACACGGCGCGGATTCTCGTCGTGGACGACCATCCGGTGAACCGCGAGGTGATCTGCCGCCAGCTCGAGCTGCTCGGCCTGTCTGCCGAGGTCGCGGAGGACGGCGCGGCGGCGCTGTCGCTTTGGCGCGAGTCCCCGCAGGCGCTCGTGCTGCTCGACCTGCACATGCCGGTGTTGGACGGATTCGGCCTGGCCGCGGCGATCCGCGGCGACGAAGCGATGCGCGGCAGGCCGCGCACCGGGCTGATCGCGGTGACCGCCGACGCCTTGAAGGGCGAGGACGCGCGCTGCTACGCCGCCGGCATGGACGCGTTCCTGCCCAAGCCCGTGTCGGTGGATGCGCTGGCCCGCGCGCTCGCGCGCTGGATCCCGGACCTCGCTTCGAGCGAGCCCGTCGGCGCGCTGTTCGATCCGGAGGCGCTGCGCAGCCTGTTCGGCGCCGGCGCGCGCCTCGCCGGCGTGGTGCAGAGCTTCGCCGGCAGCGCTGCGCGCGACGTCGCGGCTCTGGCGGCGGCGGAGAACGCCGATGGGCTTGCAGCCTGCGCGCACCGGCTGAAAGGGGCGGCGCAGATGGCAGGCGCTCGACTGATCGCCGGGCAGGCGGCCCGTGCCGAAGCGGCTGCGAGGGCCGGCGACCTTGCGGGCGCGCGGCAGGTTGCGGACGGCATGGCTGCGCTGCTGGCGGAGACGCTGCGCGTGATGCGCTCAGTCGTCTGACGGCACGAACATGTAGCCGACGCCGCGCACGCTGCGGATCGCCTCCGGCCTGGCCGGGTCGCGCTCCAGCTTGCGGCGCAGGCGCATGATGCGGTTGTCGATCGCCCGGTCGAACGCCTCCGCCTCCCGATGCGCGATGGTTTCCAGCAGCCAGTCGCGCGTCAGGGGACGGTTCGGGTTCTCGACGAAAAGGCGCAGCAGCTCGAACTCGCTGGCGCTCAGGCTGTCCGGCGAGCCGCCGGCGAGGGTGAGCGTCCGGCGTTGCAGGTCCAGCATCGCGGCGCCGACGCGCACCTCCGTGAGGCGCGGCGGCGGCGGGGCGGCGGTGGTGCGGCGCAGCAGCGCCTTCACGCGCGCCACGAGCTCGCGCGGCTCGAACGGCTTGGCGACGTAGTCGTCCGCGCCCGACTCCAACCCGACGACCCGGTCGATGACGTCTCCGGACGCGGTGAGCATGAGGATGCCGACGCGCGCCGATCGGCTGCGCAGCCAGCGCGCCAGGGCGAAGCCGTCCTCCGCCTCGTTCAGATGCACGTCGAGGAGTGCCACGTCCGGCATGGCGTGCTGGGCAAGGCGCTTCAATTCGGCGCCGGAGGCGAACGTGGTGGGCCGCAGGCCGTGCTGCGCCAGGCACTCAGCGATCGCCTGCCGCTGGAATGGCTCGTCTTCGACCAGAACGATCTTTGCCGGGCTGTTCAGGCTGGGTGCTCGTTCGTTTGGTTGTGTTACCAAATGCAGCCCAACAATACAGCTGTGCGAGGCGGCCCGCCACCAGAGTCCATAACGGCCTTAACTTGCTGCGTGGCCTGAGGCGCACGCGCTCCGCCGCGTTTTGGCGGACGGATGGGTTGGCGGCCTGCGGACGATGGCCGCCGTGGGCGAGCCCAATGGTGAGTGTCCGCTTCTGAGCCGTGCGTCGCCTGTAGCCGCCGGTCCGCTTCGGCCGATCGCGGCCGGGCTTGGTGCGAAGGGACAGGGCGGGAGGCGACCGATGGGTTCCGACACTTCGACCGGCGCCGGCGGCGGTGCCGCGGCAAGCAGTTCGCGGGCGCGTGCTATATCGGCCTTGCGGGCGGAACTGGCGAGCAGGCCGTAATGCCGGCGCCGCGGATCGCCCGCCTGAACGGGGACTGGGATGCTTATCGGGCGGCGCTCGCCGCCAACCCGCCCGCCAATCTCAACGGGCCAAAAGCGTCACCGAAGGTCGCCGCTTGATCGCATAACTTTGGTTCGCACCCCGTGTGATTTCGGGGTTTTGCGCTGGGAGGACGATCTGGTATAGGGCGTCGTGTGTCTCCGTAGCTCAGCAGGATAGAGCACCAGATTCCTAATCTGGGGGCCGTGGGTTCGAATCCCGCCGGGGACGCCATTTCGGAACAGAACTTCGCGGCCATCCCGTGGCAGGCGATCACCCTGACGGGGCGCTCGATGCGTCACGATCCGCTTCGCGCGTCAGGCTGACAGCCAGCGTTCCAGCCGGCCAACATCTGAACGATAGCGCACTACTTAAGATTGCGCAACGGCAGCCGGAGGTCGCCCGGGCATGGCCGTAAACCGGCTCAGTGACAGGGATCGCCTGGACAGCGCGGCTCCGGCGCGCCGGGCGGGTCAGGCTGCGGCCATCGCCCGCGATCCGATCTCATCGCCCGTTCGATCCGGATTGTCACTTGATCGAGATTTGCTTAATAGGATCGTGACGGCCGCGATGGCCGCCGGAACAGGAGTAACGCGGCCATGGCTAAGCGATGTCCGTTGCAGGCTCTCGCGGTGTGCAGGCTCCCGGGGCCGGTGCATCGGCCGGCTCCACCCGCGGATGTCGCCCGTTTCCATGGCCGAATCGCATGACCACCCTCGTCCCTGGCGCTCCGGCTCCGCGAATCGCGGTCCTGATCCCCTGCTATAACGAGGAAATCGCCATCCCCCGCGTCGTCGCCGATTTCCGGCGCGTCCTGCCGCAGGCGGCGGTCTACGTCTACGACAACAACTCCAGCGACCGCACCGCCGCCGTGGCGCGCGCCGCCGGGGCGACCGTCCGCCGCGAGGGGCTGCAGGGCAAAGGCAATGTCGTGCGCCGCATGTTCGCCGACATCGAGGCCGACATCTATGTGCTGGTCGATGGCGACGACACCTACGCCGCGGCCGACGCGCCGGAGATGGTGCGGATGCTGGTGGACGAACGGCTCGACATGGTCACCGGCCTGCGGGTCAGCCACAGCATAACCGCCTATCGCCGGGGCCATCGCTTCGGCAACTGGATGCTGACCTTCATGGTCCGCGCGGTGTTCGGCCAGGGCATTTCCGACATGCTGTCCGGCTACCGGGTGTTCAGCCGCCGCTTCGTGAAATCCTTCCCGGCGGTGGCAACCGGTTTCGAAACCGAGACGGAGTTCTCGGTGCACGCGCTGGAAATGCGCATGCCGATCGACGAGCTGCGGACGGCATACAAGGACCGCCCGGCGGGGGCGGCGTCCAAGCTGCAGACCTACCGGGACGGGCTGCGCATCCTGCGCGCCATCGTGCAACTGGTGAAGCAGGAACGACCGCTGCAGTTCTTCAGCATCGCCGGATTGTTTCTGGCGCTGCTGGGGATCGGCCTTGGCGTGCCGGTCATCCTGACCTTCCTGGCGACCGGGCTGGTGCCGCGGCTGCCCACGGCGCTGCTGGCGACGGGGCTGATGCTGCTGTCGTTTCTGTCCTTTTCGGTCGGGCTGATTCTCGAATCGGTCGCGCAGGGGCGGAAGGAGATGAAGCGCCTGGCGTATCTCGGGATTCCCACTTTCGCGCCGTTTGTCCTGTCCGCCGCTCAGCCCGCCGGCGACATTGCCGATGGCGCGGCGCAGCGAGACGAGCTTGTTCCGGTGGCGGCGCTGGTGTCGTCCGGTTCGGGCGCGGAGGCGATCGCCGCTCATGCGATCCGCGGGCAGTCCGGAAACGGCTGGCCTGACGCCGGACTCTCCGGCCGCGCGGTCCGCGGATCAGGCCATGACCCGGGCGTCGAAGCCGGCCCGCCGGTGCCGGCGCAGGTTGACGGGAAATACTACGAAGTCGCGACGCCGCGGTCGCTTTCCGAACGCCTCGTTATTTGGGCGAGGGACCGGATCTATGCCGATTTCATGCGGTTGTGCGTTCCGGCGGCGCAGGACAGGGTTCTCGACGTCGGCGTTTCCGATGTCGTCGGCGACGCCGCCAACGTGCTGGAGCGCCGCTATCCGTACCGGCAGCGCATCACCGCGGTCGGGTTGGGCAGCGGCGAGGATTTCACCGCCGCTTACCCGGACGTTGCCTACCGGCAGATCGAAGCCAACCGGCCGCTGCCCTTCGCGGATGATGAGATTGACATCGTAACATCGAATGCCGTTCTGGAGCATGTCGGCAGCCTGGAAAACCAGCGCCGCTTCGTCGCGGACCTGATGCGCGTCGGGCGGCGCGGGTTCCTGACCGTGCCCCACCGCTTCTTCCCGGTCGAGCATCATACCGGAATCCCGCTGCTGCACTGGATGGATCGCAGCTTCGCTGTTGCCTGCCGGGTGTTCGGCAAGCAGGATTGGAGCCGCCCCGAGTCGCTGATCCTGATGTCGCGTTCGCGGCTGCGCGCGGCGTGCCCGCCGGGCGCCGCTGTGCGCATCGGCACGACCGGACTGCTGCTGGGACCGTTCAGCGCCAATTTGTATCTGCATTGGGACCGGCGGCGTGGCGTTTGAGCGGGCGCTGACGGCGAAAATCCCGTGGGCGGCGGATTTCGTCCGCTTCGGCATCGTCGGCGCCGTGGGCTTCGTTACGAATGTCGCGACGCTTTATTGCGTGCGCTGGCTGCTGGGGTTGTATGCCGGGGGGATTGTGGCGTGGCTGGTGGCGGCGACCGTGACGTGGTGGCTCAACCGCGCCTGGACGTTCAGCGGGCGGAGCACCATGCCGCCGCACCGCCAGTGGGTTTTGTTCCTGGGCGCGAACTTCCTCGGCTTTGTGCTATACTACGGGACTTATGTGGGCCTGGTCACCTGCAGCCCGTTCTGCCAGCAATGGCCGGTGGCCGCGGTGTTCGGCGGCATGCTGGCCGGGATGGTCGCGAATTTCATGCTGTCGCGGGCGCTGGTGTTCGGGTGAAGCTGCGATACGCGCGGACTGCGTTATGGTTTCGCCCTTCCCGGCCGCCCGGAGTTCTCCCGTCCTGCTCACTACGGACTGGCACTAGAACTGAAAGTAAATAAACGGGATCGATACATCGGTGCGGGAAAACAACTCAAGCACCACGAAGGCGCTGGCAAGTGCCGTGGAGGCCCGTAAAGCCCCGCTAACCCCGGAGCCGTTCGCGAGCCATGTTTGAAGACGGCGATCCCGATCCAGCGCGGTCCAGGCTGCGCTGGTGCCCAACAGTACCCAGAACGACACCGGCGCGGCGCCGGGCCCGGTCATCGATCCATCAAACAGTTCGCCCAGCACCTGGATCGTCGTGGTGAAGTCGGGCGCCCGAAACGTCACCCACCCGAGCGTCACCATAAGGAACGTCGCCGCGACGCCCAGCGCTCGCCCGGCTCCCCGTTCGAGTACGCCCGCCGCCGGGCTTTGGCGCCACAACCGGTGCCCGGCCAATAGCAACCCATGATAGACGCCCCAGACCAGAAAGTTCCAACTGGCGCCGTGCCACAGTCCCCCCAGACCCATGGTGATCAGCAGGTTGACATAGGTGCGCGCGGCCCCGCGCCGGTTGCCGCCGAGAGGAATGTAGAGATAGTCGCGCAGCCAGGTGGAAAGCGAGATATGCCAGCGGCGCCAGAACTCCGCGATGTCGGCGGCAAGGTATGGACGCTCGAAATTCGGCGGGAACGAGTAGCCCAGCAGGCGCGCGCAGCCGCGTGCGATGTCGGTATATCCGGCAAAGTCGAAATATATCTGCATGGAGAACGCGACTGTCCCGACCCATGCGGCGCCCATCCCGGCATGGCCGATCGGCCCGTTGAAATAGGCGTTTGCGATCACCGCGAAGTTGTCGGCATACACGGTCTTCTTGATAAGTCCCTTGATGATCTGCGTCGCGCCCCAGGTCATGTCCTCGGCGGACGGAATCGTCCGCCCCGCGAGCTGCGGAAAGAAGTGCGCCGGCCGGATGATCGGGCCGGCCACCAGATGCGGGAAAAACGAGATAAACAATGCAAAGTCGAAGAGCTTGGTTCTTGCCTCGATCGTTCGGCGATACACATCGACGTTGTACGAAATGGCCTCGAATGTGTAGAACGAGATCCCTATTGGTAGCGCAATATGATTGAAGAAATCGTTGCCCGGCACGTGCAGCGCCCGGGCGGCATTTCCGGCGATGAAGCCGGCGTACTTGAAGAAGCCCAACGCGGCAAGGTTGACCGCCACCGCCGTCACCAGAACCGCGCGCCGGCCGCCGCGGCTCCGGCTGAGCGCCAGGCCGGACAGGAAATTGAACCCGATATAGGCGATCAGGAGAAGCAGCAGGAGCGGATTGGCGGACCCGTAGAAAAACAGACTGCCGGCAACCAGCGTCGGGATACCGGCACGCCGTGGCACGGCGAAATAAAAGACAGCGCAGATGCCGAAGAACAGCCAGAATTCGAAAGAGTTGAAAGCCATCCCCCGGATCACTCCGGTCCGGTCAGGCGTTGCAGCATCGCCGATGCCAGGCTTCGGCTGAACAATACCCGCCCGGTCGCGTTCAGATGCAGTTCATCAAAAAAGTATTCCGGCCGCTCCAGATTATCGAACAATGGCGCGGGAAGCAGATTGAGACGCCCGGCGCGCTGCAAGACTGCCAATGAGCCCGTGGTAGCATCGTCCTGAGTAATCATGAAATGAAAAGGACCCCTCGGTATGCGAAGAACATAAAGCGGTATGCCCGCCGCCTCGCAAAGCGTGGCGATCCGGCCGAACCAAAGGCTTCTGTAGTCGCGCGACGATTGATTTTCCGGCGGCCGGCCCGCGGCGGCGCGCAGCTCAGCGGCATAGGATGCCAGTCGGGCGGTTTTCCCCGATGGCGCGTCCGGCGGCAACGAGACGGCACCGGACGACAGATCGAGCGTGGCTCCCTTGAGCGATTCGATGTGGCCAGGGTAGTCGTCGAGCCACATCGAACCGTGCTCGTTCCAGGCCGTCACGGTCTCCACGCGCAGGGCGGGATTTTCAATGAGCCTGGAAACGTCGTTCTTGTAGTAATATCCGCTGAGCAGGATCGCCTCGGCGGCGGACACTTTGTCCGCCGCCGAGGGAAACGACGACGGGAACGCCACCAAATCGCTGAACTGAAGCAACGGATGCACGAACACGATGTCTGTCGCTCTCGCAGACAGGGTTTCGGTCTCGTTGTCATGATATGTCGTCGTCATCATGACAACAGCGGCGGGCTTACCGGTGTGCAGCATGCGTCGAAGCATATAGTACCACACCCGCGGCGTCGTACCGGGGACCGCGCCGTTGATAAAACCGATCGCATGCCCGGCGGCCAAAGCCTCAGCCGACGCAGCCTTGGCGGAAAATCCCTCGGCGATTCGCGAATCCCCCATGACCAGGACTGTACTTGCCGTCCGGTTGGCATGACCCGCGTTTGCCATGACCTGCGCCAGGGTGCCGGTGGACGAGTTTGGATCAATCAGGCTGAAGTAGGCGCCGCTGCGAAAGATAGCGGAATCAAACAGCGTGAACAGCAACACTCCGAGCAGGAGTCTGCCAACGAAGCCGGTGCACCGCCGCCGAAGTTCATTCCGCATACTTTTTGCGGCAGGCCTGTTCAAAGCGTCTGCGCTCACTGGTTCGAATCCACAGAATCATTGCCATGCACCCGGCCGGGTGCCGGGACGAATATCTGACTTTCAGAACGAGGTCCACCGCCGCCGCGGTTCGCGGCAGTGTCCCGGATCGATCCGGCCCGCGGTCAGGAGGGGCAGATCGGATGCGATGCAGCGTCGGCATGCCAGCGGACAGCGGTCAGCACAGCGACTCCGTCATATTGTCGGTAGACGGTCACGTCGGGCCGACCCCAGCCGATATCGTCGATCCAGATCGGTAGCCTGGCCGGGTCCTTGTCAGCCATCAGGGCCAACAGGACGTCTTTGCCTTCGCACAATGTCCGGCGCGCATCCTGCGGCGTGAAATCAGTCACGAGGGGGATGTGTCCTCGCGTGATCATCTCAAACGGCATGAATACTCCCCAATCCGGGAAAAACGCCCGGGTCGCGGTCCGGTTTTGCCGGCTGTCTTCGCTGAAGCGCTCGATCGCGTCGGATGCAAGGCCGACGCCACCGGTCCTGCTCAGTTCGGCCAGCATGGCCTGGCGATCGATCAAGTTGCCGGCGATCAGCGGCAGAATGATTGCAATCACCGCTACGGAGATCGCTCGGGCTCGCCGCGGCCCGAAGGCGGACGCCAATCGTTCGAGCGTCAACGCCAACGCGATATACAACAATGGAAGAACGAGTGCGAAGTGTTGAAGCCAGAGACGATTGCCGAACAGCGCGGTCAGCGCCGCCTCGCCTGAGACAAAACCCGCCAGGACAAACAGCCCGGGTGATCGCGGTGCCCGGATCAGGGATACAAGAAGGCCAAGCGCAGGCAGCGCCACGAGCAGAAAGGTCTTGATACCGGGGAGCGAAAGCGGCAGCGCTTTCTGGAGCATCATCGCTGATGGTCCGACATCGAGCGTCGTCCAGGAAACCATGTCCTTGAAGTAAACCGCCCGTTGCGCCAGCGAGAGCGGTGAACTGGCCGGGGCAAGTCCAGCCAGATTGTTGGCCAGGAAGCTGATGAACCCGCGCAGACCGCCGGTCTGGAACAGGATCAGGATCATCCCCAGCAAATACGGCGATCCGCCCAGGACGAGGCCGCCAATCCAGCCGAGCCACAGGCGCCGCCGATGCCGGTCGCCGCGCCACGCCCGGGCCGCATGCAAGGCCGCGGCGGGAACGAGAAAGGCGTATATGAAATACCCGTATATCGAGGCACCGGCAAGAAAGCCGGCTCCAACCGCGATGCCAGGGGCTGGGGCCATGCGGCGATGCTCCACCAGCGCCACTGAAGATAGCATCAGCGCCAATGGAAGCAGCGTGATGTAAAACTGGATGCGAAAGCTGAACAGAAATCCCGGATCGAGCGCCAAAGCTGCAAGGCAAACCCCTGCGATGACGCTGCGCACCCTGAAGGCTTTCAGGAAGAACGCCGCGGCCATGAGCACCAACAGACCGAACAGGAGATTGGCTAATCTTACGCCGACAATACCGGTTCCGAACAGCGCGTAGACGGGCAAGCCAAGATAGAACGGCAGCGCACCATGATAGATCTGGCCAATGACGGGGAACAGACCGAATAATAGCGTGCCGGGGAGTATCCAGACCGGAACCTCGGCGCCAGGGTTTAGCACCCGGACAACCATATAGTCGGGGTTCACGGCATCCATATACAAGCCCGGCACCATAATGTTGGTGACCGCTCCCACGCAGAAGAGGATCGCCGCCGGAAGATACACAGCCCAATTCGCAAGCACTGCCGAGCCCGCGCTGGTGAGATCGGCGTCTCGGGTTGCGCTTGCCGGATGTCCCATTGATTTCACCGGATGTTCCACGTTTGGCAAGGAGAACATCTCGCTTGCGGCAGGTCCATATAGAATCCCGCCGGACAATGTGCCAGCGGGTTCGAACCGCTCGTAGGCGCCGATATCAAGTCGGTCGTTCAGGGTCTGACGGGCCAGCGCCGCAGTCCTCGGCCACCGCCGGCGCGGATGATCCGGGATTCCACAAAGACGCGCAACCAGCCGCGGCAGACCGGGGCCGGTTGACATCGCTCGCCCGTGGCAGCAAGGCTGCCCCGCACCAGCGCTCGTGCCTGCCGCCTCAGCGTCGCAGCAACCCAACGTGGTGCGTTATTCAGGTGCCGCATTGCCGGGGATACCGCCGCGCCGCGTTTGCCCTTGGACCCTGGCCATGCGGCATGCAGGACAGGAGTTCGCCGATTGCCTTATCCCGGCAGACATGTTCGCGCTATCGCTCGCCGCGTCCTGGGCCGCTCAGGCGGCGTTTTGGCGGAACCGGACGCGGTCGAGATAAACCCTGCCGTTTTGGTTGAGGTGAACGAAAGCTTCGGTTCCCTGGAGGCATGGTCCGGCTGGGCGGCAAGCCACCCTGGTGTCTACGATGCCTCGGAAGCGGCGACGACCGCCGAACGCATTCTGCAGGCCGGGTTCCAGGAGCCTTTGACCGGCCGCGTGGTCACCCCGCAGGAGATCAGCGCGCCGGACGCTAACTGGCGCGAAGGGTTGGCCGCGAACGGGTTGAACTCCCGGCTAAGGGCGGTGCTCGCGCTCATCGCCGGCGCGACGGCAGGGCAGCCTGTGCAGGAGGTGCGCATATTCGCCACCGAGGCGGTAACCCCCTTTGCTCTGCTTATGCGCGGGATTTTCCCGCGTTTCCTGGGCGCCGAATATGGCTTCGACGCGACGGCGCGGGAGGCGCTGTTTCCAATCCCGCACCAGGACCTGACCGCGCTCGACCTGCCCTCCGGCCGGTTCGACCTGGTGACGACGAACGAAGTGCTGGAGCATGTGCCGGACCTGGATGCCGCGTTGCGGGAGATCGCGCGGGTGCTGAAGCCTGGCGGCCTGCACATCGGAACTCATCCGTTCTGGTTTACCCGGGAAACCGGGGACGTGCGGGCGAAGCTGGTGGACGGACAGGTCGTGCACCTGAAGGAGCCGGAATATCACGGCAACCCGGTGGACCCGGACGGCGGATCGCTGGTGTTCGAAACCCCCGGATGGGACATCCTGCGGCGCGCCCGCGCGGCCGGCTTCAGCGAGGCGTCGATGCGCTTCGTGGCCTCCGAGTCAAAGGGGTACATCACCGAAAACACGGGTGTTTTCGTCTTCTGCGCGCAGCGGTGAGGCGCCGCCCGCGCGGCTTCAGGGTGTCTTCCCGGGGGCTGGCGCGGACGCTGCCGCGCCCGGCGGCGGAAAGAGCTTGAACGCCCGCCGCCACGGCACCGGCGCACGCCTTTGAATCGTCCGCTACCGGCGGACGGCCGGCGCCGCGCGGCTTTGTTCCGGTATCGCCTCGCCTGCCGGCCTCGATGCCTGCCGAACGCCGATGCCAGCCGTTTCCGGCGGCGGCCGGGGCAATCCCGCATGATACCGCAACGACCCGTTTGCGTTCCGGCCCGGGATGACACGCGGCAAGGACCGTGTTAGAGCCTCGACTGCCATCCCGGCCCGCGCCGCAAGGGCGGGCATTTCGAGGCCGGCTTCACGGCCTCTTTCCGACAAAGGACGCTGTGCCATGTCCGCCTCAGTCACCCAAAGCCCGACAGCCGCTCCGCCTGAAGCCGCCGCCAGGCCGAAAGCCAGGCGTTTCACCATCGGCCGCTGGCTGCTGCACGAATTGCCGTATATCGCGATGCTGGTCGCCGGCCTGTCCGGCGCGCTGCTGCATCTGCCGGTCAGCTACTGGCTGATCCTGGTGCCCGCCTTCGGCCTGATCACCATCGTCGCGGGATGGAACAGCTTCCCGACCGCGCTGGGCCGCCTGTCGCACATGTGGACGCAGGTCTTCACCTGGGCCGCGCTGATGTTCGCCATCTATGTGCTCTACAGCAGCGGCACCCAGGTCACGCTGCTGAACGCGAACGCCAATCCGCAGGTGATCATGACCCTGGTCGCGCTCGGCACCTTCATCGGCGGCGTGCAGGCGAGGCTCTGGCAGACCTGCGCCGTCGGCATCGTGCTGTTCCTCGCCGTGCCCAGCATCACGCTGATCCACCAGTCCGCGCTGCTGCTGGTCGGGATTTCCGTCGTCATCGTCATCATCGGCGGGTTGACCTGGTCGGTTTCCGAGCGTCGCGGCTGACGCGCTGATCCCACCCGCGGCCGAACCTTACCCGGGTTCGGCTGCGGAACCGGACCTTCCGCCCGCATCCAACGTCCGCCGGACCGCTTCGAGCAGATCGTCCCCCGCATAGGGCTTCGTCAGCACCTTGTCGCTGGGATCGACCCCCTCCGACTCCAGAGGTTCGGCGTGTCCGGTCAGATAGATCACCGGCAGCGCCGGGAATCGCTGCCGTGCCTGGCGCACGAACTCAATGCCCGACATCCCCGCCATGCCGTGATCGACCAGCGCGATGGAGACCGGCCCGCTTTCCAGCGCCGCCAAACCGTCCGCCCCGCTCCCGACGGCGCCCACGCTGTAGCCCGCGTCCTCCAGGAACGCCACCGCAACGTCCCGGACGTCGTCCTGGTCGTCCACGACAAGCACCGTGATCCCGCCCGGCGGCGGCGCGTTGCGCGGCCGGGTTTCCTCCTCCTCCTCCTCCGCAGCCGCCGCCGGGTCGTCCGCGCGTGGCAGGTAGACCTCCACCACCGTTCCGACGCCGACTGTGCTGCGCAGCCGGGCGGTGCCGCCGAACTGCTGCACCACGCCATGCACCTGCGCCAGGCCGAGGCCGCTGCCCTTGCCGATCGGCTTGGTGGTGAAGAAGGGTTCGAAGGCTTTGGCGAGGACGTCCGGCGGCATGCCGCTGCCTTCGTCCTCGACCGTGATCAGCACATAGTCCCGCCGCTCCAGCTCCGCCGGCAGGGTGGCTTCGCCGCGATGGACATTGCGCGTGGCGATGCGGACGCCGCCGCCCTCCGGCATCGCGTCGCGCGCGTTGATCGCCAGGTTCAGGACAATCGACTCCAGTTGCACCGGATCGGTTCGCGCTGCCCACAAATCCGGCGCCAGGCTGGTTTCGATCGATATCAAACCGCCCAGGCTGCGGCCGAGCAGATCCTGCATCCGCGTCACCACGGCATTGGCATCGACCGCGCGCGGCTCGACATGCTGCTTGCGGGCATAGGCCAGAAGCTGCCGCGTCAGTTCGCCGCCGCGCCGCGCCGCGGCCAGCGCCGACTCCGCCTGGCGGATCGCGCGGCCGTCCGCCAGAACCGGCCGCAGCAGTTCCAGATTGCCGATGACGGCGGTCAGCAGGTTGTTGAAGTCGTGCGCGATCCCGCCGGTGAGCTGGCCGATGGCCTCCAGCCGCTGCGCCTGCATCAGCGCCGCCTCGGCCTTCTTGCGTTCGGTGATTTCCTCGGTCAGCCGCGCATTCGCCTCGGCCAGTTCGCGGGTTCGCTCGCGCACGCGCAGTTCGAGTGTTTCGGCGAATCGTTTCAGCGCGTCCTCGCTTTGCTTGCGGCGCGTGATGTCGCGCAGGTACACCGACAGGCCGCCCTCGCCGGGAAAAATGGTGATGTCGACCCAGCGGTTGAGCACCGGAGACATCGCCTCGACGGTGACGACCCGCTGCTCGCGCGCGGCACGCAGATGCGCTGCATGGATCGCCCCTTCGGCCGCTTGCGGGAACTCTTCCCAATACACCTTGCCGAGCAGGTCGCCGCGCGTGCGGCCCCAGAGATCCTCGGCCTTGCGGTTGAAATAGGTCAGCTTCCAGTCGCGATCGACCGCGTAGAAGGCGTCGCTGATGCTTTCCAGAATGTCGCTGGTCTGCGCGTGGGAAGCCTCCAGCGCCGTCTCCGTCCGGCCGCGGTCGAGCGCGAGGCCGAGCAGGTTCGCGGCCGCCTGCATGAACGCCAGATCCTGCGGCTCAAAATCGCCCGGGTGCCGGCTGTCGGCTTCCAGCACGCCGAAATGCGCGTCGTTGCTGCGGATGATGACATTGATGGCGCGCTGGATGCCGTGTTCGATCAGCAGCGCCGGAGTCTGGAACCGGGCCTCGGCGCCGAGGGAATTGGAAATGACCGGTTTTCCCGTCTTCAACGCATATCCGGCCGGCGACTCCAGATCGGCGCCGATGCGGGCGTGGCCGACAACGCCATCGCGCCAGCCGACTCCGGCTATCACGAGCAGTTGATCATCGGAGGGCCGATATTCCAGCACCTTGCAGAACATGGTTTCCAGGCCAAGTGCGACGAGGCGGGTGGCTTCCTGGAACAGGCTTTCGGGCTGGCCTCCGCGCACGGCAAGCGTGCCGAGCTCCGCGAGGATCTCCTGCTGGCGCAGCCGCAGACGCAGTTGCTGGTCGACCGGCAACGCGGTCATCGGCCGTTTGACCGCGGTTGAGCGCGATGCCGCGGGCATGGCCATTCCGGTTTCGCTCCGAGCGCCCGCTGCC
Organism: uncultured Rhodopila sp.; assembly: GCA_903851415.1. GTDB lineage: Bacteria > Pseudomonadota > Alphaproteobacteria > Acetobacterales > Acetobacteraceae > Rhodopila. Next base: position 63,655 of record CAINOE010000049.1, read on the forward strand.
GGGACGGTCGCTGCCTGATTGCGGTCGGGTGTGCCAATGCCGTCCCTCTGACGCTCTGGTCAGAACGGCGCTTATGGCGTCGGGTTTGTCCGGCCAATGAAACCATTTTCATCTTGTGCCGGCCGCAGGATTGACCGGCCTCGATCCCGGTCAGGATAATCCGGGCCGCCGCGCAGAAAGCGCCAAGGCCGGGGTCTGACCCGGCCTTGTCTGCGCTTCCAACGTTTGACGGGTCTTCAGGTCTGCTCGGTCGGCCCCAGGTTCAGGATCAGCCTGTCGGGAAGCGCTGCGCGCGGTTGATGCGGGAGTAAACCGAACATGTAGCGGCCGTGGTCGCCGGCGGGCCGCCCGGCGGCCGTATGAATCGGCGTGGCGAACCCGAGCGGCCCGTCGGCCGGATGTGCGTTGAGCATGGCCTCGCCGAAATCGACGGATGAAACGAGGTCCGTGTCGTCCAGATCGAGTTCGCCCGACAGGAACATCGGACACAGGTCCGACGGATCGGGGTAGAGGTGGGTGGCAGGCATTCAAGTCTCCTAAGCAAGATATAGACGCCAAAACCTCCCCGAGACACAAAGATGGCAGACATCCTTGCTGCAATGCAGCAATTATCTGGTGGCGGCTGGCATGCGATCTTTTCAGGGCAGGATTGAAATTTGATAAAAACAATATCGCGGCGGCCCGGCGCGCGGCGTTCATTCACGTCTGCAACATCCCCGCCGCGCGCAGCAGAATCGCGGCGGCATCCCGTGCCTGCACCGCGACCGCGGGATCATTCCTGACCAGCATCGAGGCGATCGCGCCCTCGATCAGCAGGGCGATCTGACTGGCGAGCGTGCCGGCGTCCGCCGCGCCGCCTGCCGCCAGCAGTGACGCGATGTGCAGGCGCCGGGCTTCCTTGTATTCAACCGCGATCGCGCGGGCGGCCGCGCAATCCTCGGCCAGTTCGGTCACCGCGTTGACAAAGGCGCAGCCGCGGAAATCGCCTTTGGCGAAGCGCGCATGGAGCTGGTCGAACAGCGCCAGCACCTGCTGCGCGGGCGGGCCGTCCGACCCGGGAAGCGGCAGCATGCGTTGCCGCAGATAGGCGGAAACCAGCGCATCCTTCGACGGGAATGTGTCGTACAGAGAACGCTTGCTGATCCCGGCCTCGGCCGCCACCGCATCCACCCCGACCGCCCGTATCCCCTTCCGGTAGAACAGCCGATCGGCTGCCTGCAGGATGCGGTCTGCCATGAGTGCCACGCGGGTCGACTCCTGTTGCGTTGAGCTTGCGGAAGCCGCCATCGGCTCCCACCTGCGATCCACACAGATCGGTGTGGCGTGGCCCGCCGGCAAGGAGGATGGAAATCATGGACGCTGTTACGCCGCTTTCGCAGGTTGCCGGAGAGGTCGTGTATCTTGCGAAGACCGCCGCCAGGCCGCATGCCTACACCTACGAACCGCCTGCGGGCGTGGCGCGGACCAATATCGTCAATGAGCCGCATACGGTGCCGATTTTCGACATGCGGCCAATGGCGTACGGGTTGAGCCTGGACGGGCAGGGGTTTGTGCTGGCCGATGCGCCGACGGCGGTGAGCGATTTCTATGATGAGGCGCAGCTTCGATCGATTTACTATCCCGAAGCCGAGGATCTGGTGAAGCGGGCGACGGGGGCAAGCCGGGTGGTGGTGTTCGACCATACGATTCGCCGCCGCGAGCCGGGTGTGGAGGATCGCACGCCTGGCACGCCGCGTCAGCCGGTGACGCGGATTCATGGGGATTACACTGAAACGTCCGGGCCTCAGCGGGTGCGCGACCTGATGGGGACGGAGGCGGATGACCTGCTGACCCGCCGTTTCGCGATCGTTAATGTCTGGCGGCCGATCCGCGGGCCTTTGTACGATGCGCCGCTTGCGGTGTGCGATGCGGGGTCGGTTGCGGACGGCGACCTGGTTGGCCAGCATTTGATCTATCGCGACCGGACCGGGGAGATTTACGGCCTGACCTATAATCCGGCGCACCGGTGGTATTATGCTCCGGCGATGCGGGCGGACGAGGCGTTGTTGCTGAAGTGCTTCGATTCCGCGAAGGACGGCCGCGCGCGGTTCATGCCGCATACGTCGTTTGTTGATCCCAATGCTCCGGCCGATATGGTGCCGCGGGAGAGTATCGAGTTGCGGACTTTGGTTTTCTTCGATGCTTGAGTTGCGCGATGGCGCCGCCGGTGCGGTTCGCCTGAGCAAGTAACGGAAACCCGGGTGGAGCAGTTTATCGTTTGGCGCGATGCGCCGGGGCGGCCTGCCGGGCGAGTGGAAACGGCCCGGCGGAAACGGCTGATGGCGGCGGAGTTTGATCGCCGCCTGACACCGGGCCGCGGGGAAGGGCAGGTTGGGCGGCCGGTCAGCGTCGAATAGAGGTTCCACTTGAAACAAAACCCTGATCGGCTTACCGCCCGCGCGCCCTGATAGCCCCGATTGACGCCCTTGCTGCATCAGCGTCGTATGCGTGATTGTCCCGCGGCCTGAACCGGAGCAGCCGGGTCACCGGCGGGATGCCTTTTCGCTACCCCATTGACTCGGTTCCGGCACGTGCCGGCATACTGCCGCGCCACAGCACGCCGGATCGCGCCGCGCCATGCCTGCCAGCCCATCTTTGCACCTGCGCTTCATTACACGGTCCCGGCCAGCCAAGGATTGATCACGTTCAGTCCGCACCCGTCGAAGCCGCCGGTGTCGCGGGTTGCAACATCCGCTCCGGCCGCCGACGCCGTCGCAGCAATCAGCGCGTCGAGTACCTCAATCGGCCTGCCGGTGCGCCGCCGCGCCACAACGATTTCGGCATACTTTGCGGCGGCGGTCGCACTGAAGGCCAGAACCTGGCCCGCGAAGTCCTCGGCAAATAATCTTTCGGCGGCTTCCGCCAGCGCCGTCCGCCGCTTTCCTTCCGGCAGCGACGCAACGCCATATAGCAACTCCGCCTGGCAGAAGAGGGTCGTATAAAGCAACGAGCGGGATTGCCTCGCCACCCAGGCCAACACGCCGGGATGCGGCTCCGGCTTCATGAGTTCCGAGATGACGTTTGTATCGAGTACGATCACGCGGCGAAGTCAGCCGGTTCCCCGACGAACTCCGCCGGATGTTCCGCCAGTTCGACGCCGCCGAAAGGGGCAAAACGCCGGCGGATCGCCTCGGCCAAATTCTCCCCTCGGTCGCTGCCGCTGTCCAGCGCGGCCGTCAGGATGGCGCGGAGTTCGGCCTCCATCGAGCGTCCATTCATAGCGGCTCGCACGCGCAACCGCTCCTTCTCGGCCGAGGGCACGTTGCGGATCGTCAGGGTTGTCACCAAAGGTTGGCTCCAAAGCATGCCCGCAACGTAGTCACCGACTGCATTGAATGCAACACCGGTCGCACTCTACCGCCCGCGCGCCGGAACCGCCCCGACACCCGCCTCGCCGTCCCGCACCTCCACCGACTTGCCCGCGGGCAAGAACCACTTCTGCGCAATCATCGTCGGCACCACCGCGCTCAGGATCACCGCCGTCACCAGAATCGTATACTGCTGCTGGTCGATGATCCCATTCGTCAGCCCGTACAGCGCGGAGATGCTCCCGAACGTCAGCCCGGTGGACATCAGCAGCGTCGTATACATCCCGTCCCGCGGCTTGAACCGGAACAGCCGCGTCACCGGCAGGATGCCCGCGAACTTGGTGACGATCTTGATCGCCAGGAAGAACAGGATCAGCCCGCCGCCCGCCACCACCGCATGCGCCTGCACCAGCGACCCCGCCTTGAGGAAATAGAATGGCGTCAGGATCGAGAACGCGACGATCCGCATCCGGTGCGGCAGCTCCCGGTCCTTCGCGAATGTCGGCGCCAGCGCGATGCCCACCAGATAGGCCGGCAGCACCGCCTCACTGCCCGCCACCGCGGCCAGGCCGCCGAGGAACATCAGCACCAGCGTGACGAACTTGGTCTGCGGCTCGCTGACGCGCTCCCCCAGTGCGGCGAAGATCCGCGGCGCGAAGCGGGGGATCAGGAACAGCGCCACCGCCGTGACACCCACAAATAAAGCCAGCCACACATTGTAATTCGCGAACAAAAGCCCGAGCGCCAGCACCGTGCCGAGATCCGTCACGAAGCACGCCGCGAGGATGATCTTCCCCAGATCCGTCCGGTTGAACCCGGTCTCCACCATCACCGCGTAGACCACCGCGACCGAGGTGGTGGACAGCGAGATCCCCGCGATCTCCGCCTGCGGCCACGGCCAGCCGGCGGCGTAGCGGGCCAGGAACAGCACGCCGAGGAATGGCGCGAAGAAGCTGACCACGCCGATGCTCATGGAGGAGCGGAAATGCTTGCGGATCACCGCCGGGTCGATTTCCGCTCCGGCCAGGAAGGTCAGCAGGATGGCGCCGAAACCGGCGAGGAAATTCACCCACGGCGCTATCGGCAAGCCGATCAGGTTGCCGGCGATGGCGCCGGCGACGATCTCGACCAGCGCGACGGAGACCGAGACCCAGATCGACAGGACGGAGGCGATCAGTGCGAGGCCGATCCAAAGGGATGATGCCAGCCAGACCGAGGCCATGATGATCTCCTTACCGTGGCGGGGGGCAGGCTGGACACGCAGGAGTCGGCCGAACCCGCCGCGTTGTTTCAGCGGCAGGGGTCATCAGCCCGGACGGGCGGTTTTGGGGAACCCCATCCCCTTGGGGATCAAAGCCTAAGACGGTCTTCCATTGCGTTCAAGACATCTTGTGCCGGCATCGGCCGTTCCCTGCGTGTCACGGCCGGGCAAGTATTTTCGTCATGGCCCGGCAAGCCGGGCCATGACGTCCTAACCCAATCGGCGTGAGCACCCGCATCAATGCCGCATCAGCACCGGCACGTCGGCATGCTCGCACATGTACCGCGTCACCCCGCCGAAGATCATCTCGCGCAGCGGCGTGTGGGCGTAGGCGCCCATCACCAGCATGTCGGCGCCGAGTTCATGCAGAGTCTGCAACAGCAACTTCCCGAACACATCCTGCCCAATCGGCAAAATGCGCAGATCGGCCTCGATCCCGTGGTCCCGCAGGACACCCGGAATGCCCGGCGCCGCAGCGCCCTTGCGGACGCCGGCCAGCAGGAAGACCTGCTCGGCCGAACCGAGCAGCCGCAGCGCCGGGATGATCGCCCTGGCGGTGCGGGCGTCGTCCCGCCAGGCAATCGCCACCCGCCGCCCGAACCCGGCCGATCGGCTTTTGGGCACCACGAGGACGGGGCGTTCGGTGTGGAACAGCGCCGCCCCGAAGGCGTGCCCGGTCGCCGCATCGTCGTCCGGCAGCGGCCGGGCGATCACGATCGTGTCGGCCCGGCGCCCGCGCTCCTCGACGATGTCGCTGGCCTCGCCCTCCGCCTCGACCCATTGCACCGTGTTGCCGGCCTGCCGCGCGCCGTCCGCCCAGGCGTCGAACGTGCCTTTCAAAGAGGCGACCCGCCGCCGCTCGCGCGTCCGCGCGCCCTCCACATCGCCGGTTTCCGCCATCAGCGCCTCGGCCGCGAGCGGGCCGACGGATAGCGGCGCGTGAACCGCCAGCGCGATGATGCCGGCGTGGCCGGCGAGCCCGCCCAGGCACGCTGCGGCGTCCAGCACCGCATGCGCCGTCTCGCGGCGTGCGAGCACGGCAAGAATGACGTCTGTCATGGCTGCTTCCTAATGGCGCATGAGGACGGGGATATCCGCATGCGCGATGATCGAGCGGGTGGTGCCGCCGAGCACCATCTGCCGCCAGGGGCTGTGCGCATAGGCGCCCATCACCAGCATGTCGGCGCCGATGGCATGCGCCCTGGCCAGCAGCGCCAATCCGAACGGGTCCTTGCCGAGCGGGATGGTCTGCAGCTCCGCCGCAATGCCGTGCTCGGTCAGGATCTCGGGGATGCGCGGTTCCGGGGCGCCGGGGCGCACGCCGGCCAGCAGATGGACGCTGGCGGCCTGGCTCACAAAGCGCAGGGCGGACAGGACCGCGCGCGTGGCATGCGGATCGTCTCGCCATGCGATGGCGATATGCCGGCCGAACCCGGGTTCGGGATGAATCGGCACGGCGACGACGGGACGATCGGTTTCGAACAGGGCGGCGGGGAGCGCCCCGGGGGCGGTGGCATGCCGGTGCTGCCCCGGCCGCTCCACAACGATCATGTCGGCCTGACGACCCCATTCGACGATCAGGTCATGCGGGACGGCCTCGATATCCCGCCAATCCGCCGCACCGTAGGTGGCGGTCCAGGACTCGAAGATCGCCTTCAGAGCGGCGATCCGTGTCGCCTCGGCCGCCCGCAGGCGGGTCTCCTTGTCGCGGGTAAGAACCTCCTCGGTGGACATGATGGTGGAGGCGGGGGGCACCCGCGCCGCCAGGACGTTGATCCGGGCGCCGCCCGCCAGAGTGGCGAGACGCCGCGCGGCGGCCAATAGGCCATTGGCGGACCCCGGATGATCGAGCAAAGCGAGGATGACGCGAGGCATGGCCGTTGCCCTCCTGCCGTCGGTTTCGCGTGCGGGTTCGGCTGAGAGCGCCGCGCGCCGTGAAGACCCGATGCCGGCAGGACATCATGCGCCCCACAGCGATTCAGCGTGCGCCGCCGGGTCCGGCCGTTACAATTTTATAACACGGTTGGCCGGGTTGGCACCAGTGGGCAAGGGGCTACTTGCATGCCCCCGCCGTTATTGCCCGGCTGTTATTGCCCGGCTTGCCTGTGCCATGACGGGGGCGCACGCTGCGCTATGCACGATGCCATGCTGACCGGCGCGCAAAGGCGGTTCGTGGACTGCGCCCGGGTCGCCCGCCTGGCGACCGCGGATCGTCTGGGCGCACCGCATCTCGTGCCGGTCTGTTTCTGCCTCGATGAGATGTCGGTCTACATCACCGTGGACGAGAAGCCGAAGCGCACGGACAGTCCGCTCAAGCGGCTGCGCAACATCCGCGAGAATCCCGCCGTCGCGGTGACGGTCGATCGCTGGGACGAGGACTGGGCCCGGCTCGCCTGGGTGATGCTGCGCGGTTCGGCCGAGATATTGATCGGCGGCGACGAACACGATCGCGCGCAAGCGGCTTTGCGCCGGCGATACGAGCAATACCGCGCGATGGATCTCGCACCGTTGCCGGTGATCGCCGTGCGCATCCGGAGCGTCCTGTCCTGGGGCGCCCTGGATTGGCCGCCCGGTCAGTGACCGATGTAGTCCATCCGGCCGCCATCCACCGCCAGCACCTGGCCGGTCACCCAGCCGGCATCGGGCGAGGCGAAGAACGCCACCGCGTTGGCGATATCCTCCGGCTCCCCGATGCGTCCCGTCATCGCGAGGGCGGCGATCTTCTGCGCCCGTTCCTTCCAGGCGTCTTCGCCGCTGCCGGCCTGCGTCATGTCGGTCTGCACGAACCCGGGCGCCACCGCGTTCACAGTGATGCCGTGCGCGCCCAGCTCCATGGCGAAGCGCAGGGTGAGGATTTGCGCCTCCGCCTTGGTGGCGGCGTAGAACGCGTTGCCGGGCAGGGAGGTGCCGATCGCCGCGACCGAGGTGATGTTGACGATGCGGCCGTATTTCTGCCGCCGCATGTCGGTCATGACCGCGCGCGTGGTGTGGATGACGCCGTCCACGTTGACCTGGCGCATCCGCTCCAGCTTTTCCTGGTCGTAGCTGTCCAGGGTTCCCTTGTGGGCGATGCCGGCATTGTTCACCAGGATCGTCACCGGCCCGAACGCGGCCGAGACGCGGTCCACCATGCCTTCCACCGCGGCGTCATCGGCCACGTCGGCGGCCACGGCGATCGCCCGGCCCCCGGAGTCCGTGATGTCGGCGACCAAAGCCTCCGCGGCATCCTCATTGGAGACGAAATTGACGCAGACCGAGGCGCCCTCCCGCGCCAGCCGACGCGCGATGGCCCGTCCTATGCCTCTGCCACCGCCCGTCACCAGCGCCACCTGATCGCGCCAATCCGCCATGCAAGCCTCCAGACTTCGAAACCGTTCGTGAGAAAACAGATTACTCCAAGCCAACAGCCGGCGGGGTCACAAGAGGCGGACCCCGCGCACGGATTGAAACCGCGACCGCCTTCGGGCGATCCGGATTCCAGGCCGCTTCGCGCACCGCAGGGACTGCTTCGTGATCCCGCTCCCGGACCGCATCCGGAAAATAACGATATCCGCGTTCGGCATGATATTGTTGCCAGTCCTACATCAAACGATCGCGAACTCGGCGCCGCCGCGGCCGACGGCCCTGTAATCATGCGGACGACAGGCATTATCGCCAACTTCACAATTGCGTCGGGGCGGCGTTGGCGTCCGCCGGCACCGGTCCGCGGCGGTCCGACTCGTTGGCGCGCCTGACGCTCCGTTTCGGTTGCATCGGCGATTGACAGAAGCGGGGCGGTGCCACTACCGCATCGGCCTGCGATGGAGGACCGATTGGACGCGATCACCGGTGCGGAACAGATCGCCGCCCCGCCGCCGCAACACCCCGTTGCGGTAGTGCAACCGCTGCCCGGCATCGGCGACATGGTCTGGCACCTGCCGCACATCCGCGCGATCGCCGCCTATGCCGGGGGACCGGTGACGGTGATCGCCAAGCCGCGCTCGCTGGCGGATCAGCTTCTTGCGGACGATCCGGCCGTTGCGGGAATCGTATGGATCGACCTCAACCCGAAGGGGCGCCGCGGCGCGCATGACGGCGTCCGCGGCTTTCTGCGGCTGGTGCGCACGCTGCGCGCGCACCGCTTCGGCACGCTGATCATGCTGCACCACAGCGACACCATCGCCGCCGCCGCCCGCCTCGCCGGGATCGCCGATCGGCGGGGGTATGGATTCGGGGTGCAAAGGCTGTTCCTGAACCACGGACCGTTCCTGCCGCGGGAGGTCGCCGGGCTGCACCAGCACACGCGGGCGACACGCTATCTGCGGGCCGCGGGCATTCCGCTGGCGTCGGAGGAACCCTCGCTCAGCGTCCCGGCGGTGGCGCGCAGCGAAGCCCGCGCCCGGCTTGGCGGCGGTCTGGTGCCGTTTGTCGCCGTCGGCATCGCCAGCAGCGAGGCCATCAAGCAATGGGGGCCGATCCGCTTTGCCGAACTGGTTGGCGCGCTGCTCGATCATGGCTGGCGCAGGGTCGTCCTTGTCGGCGGCCCGGACGAAAGCGCATCGGCGGCTCATATCATGAGCGCTTTGGGTGAGCGGGCGCACTACGTGCGGCTCGCCCTGGGGTGGCACCTGCGCGACGTTCAGGGCCTGCTGGCGGAGGCCGCCTTCTACGCCGGCAATGACACCGGCGTGATGAACATGGCGGCCGCCATCGGCAAGCGAACCTATGCGCTGTTCGGCACCACGCCGCCGTTTCACCATGCCAGCCAGATTGTCGCGATCTGCTCGCCGAATACCGGCGTGCGCGACGGCATGGACCGCCTGACCCTGGACGCCGTGCTGGCGGCGATCGTCCGCGACAGGGGCAGCCTGGCGCCGCCGGAGGACTAGCGGAACCGGGTGCGCAGGGCGGGCTGTTGCATGACCCGGCTGCGTTCCTGGCCGGTCGTGCGGCGAAGTTCGGGATCGCTGATCCAGTCCGGCGTGAGCATCGGGCGCTCCAGTGACGCAAACGCGCGCAGCGCCGCGGATGGGCGGCGAGCTGACCCATGATCAGCAGGACGGTCACGGTGCCGGGAGCCGGTAAGTATCTACACTGTTCGTAAATTGTTCACGCTTGGCGTTGCTCAAATGACAAGCGACGCTCCGTCCACTCTATGCACCATTCCGGCCATGCCCGAGACTTCGCCTCATGGCACCTGACACCCCGCAACGGCCCGCTCCTCAGCGCAAATCGCGTCTGCGCCGGTGGACCGCTCTTGTCCTGTGCATCGGAGCGGTGATCTATTTCGGTGGAGATTACGTCGTTGTCTACACGAGCGACGCCTATGTGCAGTCCGACTTCGTGCCCATCGCACCCGAGGTGGCAGGCATCGTTCAGTCGGTCGCGGTGAGGGATAACCAGTTCGTCAAGACCGGCGACCGCCTTTTCCAGCTCGACCCCGAATCCTACCGTCTCACTCTCGCGCTCATGCAGGATCGGGTGGCCGACGCCATCGCGGACGTGGACGAGAAGACAGCCGCCGCGGCCGTGACCGTGTCGCAGATCGATTCGGCCACCGCGGCGCTTCTGCTGGCACGGCAAGAATACGACCGCGTCAATTCCCTGGCGGCGGACCAGGCCATGTCCAGGGAGCAACTGGACCGCGCGACTGAAGAGTTGCGCCGAGCGCAAGACCAGCTGACCCGGGCGCGTGCCCAAGCCGTCGTGGCCGCACGCCAGGTAAACGTGGCGAAGGCCGCCGTCGCAACCGCCAAGGGCCAACAGGCAATCGCAGCTTATGACCTCTCCCGAACCGAGATCAATGCGCCGGTGGACGGCTATGTGACGAACGTGACCTTGCGCCCCGGCGTCTATGCCAAGGTGGGATCCCCGCTGATTGGCATGGTGGACGACAACCGCTTCCGCATCACCGCGAACTTCAAGGAATACGTGGCCGCCGGCCTGAACCCGGGCAAGACAGTCTGGATCTGGCTTGACAGCCATCCCTGGCAGCTATTCCAGGGGCGCGTGGAAAGCGTCGGCCGCGGCATCGCCCGTCAGGACACGCCCGGTCTCCTCCTACCCTATGTGGCACCCACCACCAACTGGGTCTCCCTTCTGCGCCGGTTGCCCGTCACGATCGTCTTCGACCCGCCGGTCCCGCGGAGCGATCTCTACATGGGAACGGACGCGCGCGTCCTGATCATCCGGTGAGAAGGGGGCGCCGCGCCGCGTCGGACAGTCACCGGTACCCGCACCGGCAATGAGTGGTCCAGGGCACATCCTCGAGCGGTTGGGACGGGAGAGCAGGACTGAGGTCGATTCCATCTCGTTTTCCGGTGCGACGGCGGGACTGGCGTTTCGCGCAGCTTTGGCAGGGGTGGTCGCCATCGTGGTGGCGATGGCCATCAATCTCGACGATCCCTATTGGGCGGGCATCACCGCCTTCGGGATGCTGCAGCGGGACGTGACCACCACGCTCTCACGCTCGCTCGACCGCGTGCTCGGCACCATCGCCGGCGCCGCCCTTGGCTATGTGGTGGCCGCTACCGTGGCGGATCATGTGATCTTTTTCACCCTCTGCGTGGCGATCGTCAGCTTCACGCTCTATGCCCAGGCGCGGGTCGACCACAGCTATGCGGTGCTGCTGGTGGGCGTCACGTCGCTCCTCGTGATGTTCGGCTCGCTCTCGACGCCCGACGCGGCCCTGAGCCTCGCGGTATACCGGGCCCTCGAGATTCTCGTCGGGGCGACAGCGGCGAGCGTTGTGAACATGCTGCTGGCCCCCGACCGGGGCAGTCCCCGGAAGGATTCCGCGAAGCCAGGCGTCTTCTCGACGCCCGTTGATGAGGACCAGTTGGTCATCGCCATCACCGCCGGCCTGGCCATCGCGTCGGTGCCGAGCGTCTGGTACAGCCTCGAGCTGCCGGGCCTCGGCCAGACGCCCATCACCGCCTTCGTCATCATGATCGCCATTCAGCGCGACCCGCACTGGACCGCTGCGACGCGCGCCTTTGGCTGCCTCGCGGGGGGCGCCTAGGGGCTGTTGTGCCTCGGCGTCATCGACGACTCCATGTTCCTCTGGGTGGGGCTGCTCTTTTCCGGGCTCTGCGTTTCGGGCCACATTCTCCACCGCAACGGCGAGGCCTCCTCCATGGGCCAACAAGCGGGTGTCGCCGTCATCATGGCCATGGCGGAGGGCAACGCTCCCTCGCCCGACATATTGCCGGCCATCGATCGGCTGGTAGGGATCTTTGGCGGCATCGTGCTGGTGGCCGTGTTCCAGACTCTGCTTTCGCCCTTGGTACGTTGGTTTATTTTAACAGTCGTCCAGGCATCAGGCAGGAGATCCTGAACCTGCCGTGACGGGTGTCAAACTCAACGCGGGTTGGTATCAGTCACGGATCGCGCGGGCGATCAGATCGATGGCCGCCGGCCCGAGACGATCGCAGGACTGTGCCGAATGGTCGAATGCGACGGCCTGATGCGCCCGGGGCGGAAACGCCTCAGCGGAGGTTCCCCGGCCCACTTTCCTGGCAGCGGGGCAGAGCACATCCCTCGGCGCTCACCGCAAACCCTCGCAGAAAGTCTGGATACGCCTCAAACCCTCCAGCAGCTCGTCATCCGCCGTCGCGGTGCTGATCCGCAGGAACGGGCTCATGTGATAGGCCGCGCCGTGCACGGTGGCGACATGCTGCTCCTCCAGCAGCGCCAGGCAGACATCCTCGTCATTATCCAGCCGGCGTCCGCCCGCCGTGGTTTTCCCGAGGCATCCCGCGACGTTGGGGAACACATAGAACGCGCCCTCCGGCTTGTGGCAACTGATCCCCTTCGAGGCGTTGAGCATCTCCACCGCCAAATCGCGCCGCCGCCTGTACGCGGCGACCTGCACCTCCACGCCGTCGCGCGGACCGTCGAGAGCCGCCGCCGCCGCCGCCTGGCCGACAGTGGAAACGCCGGCCGTCGCCTGGCCTTGCATGACGGTCATTGCCTTGATCAGAGGCTTCGGACCGCCGGCAAAGCCGATGCGCCAGCCGGTCATGGCGTAGGTTTTCGAAACCCCGGACACGGTCAAGGTCCGATCCTTCAGGTCCGGCGCGACCTCGGCGAAGGTCGAGGCCTTGAAGCCGTCGAACACCAGATGCTCATACATGTCGTCCGACAGGATCCAGACATGCGGGTGCCGGCGCATCACCGCGGCGATCGCGGCGATCTCCTCCGCCGAGCAACAGGCGCCGGTCGGGTTGTTGGGATTGTTCAAAATCAGCCACCTGGTGCGCGGCGTTATGGCGGCGTCGAGATCCTCCGCGCGCGGCTTGAAGCCGTTGTTCTGCGGGCAGGTCACCAGCACCGGCACGCCTTCGCACAACTGCACCATCTGGGTGTAGGCGATCCACGACGGCACCGGGATCACAACTTCATCCCCCGGATCAACCGTGACCATCAGCGCATTGTAAAGACACTGTTTCCCGCCGTTCGAGACGGTGATCTCGTCCAGCGCATACGCCAGGTTCGAGTCGCGTCTGAACTTCCGCTGGATCGCCTGTTTCAGCGCCTGCGTGCCATCCTGCGGCGGGTATTTGGTGTCGCCGGCCAAAGCGGCCTGATGCGCCGCCTCGATCGCCCAACGCGGGCTGTCGAAATTCGGCTCTCCGGTCGTCAGCGTGATCACCGGCTTGCCGGCGGCCTTCAGCTCGCGCGCCTTGATCGTCATCTGCACGCTGGCCGAGAGTTCGACCCGGCTCAGGCGCTGCGCGAAACCGGGCATGTCAGTGCAGCTCCCGGCAGAAGCGCTGGATGCGGGTGCAGGCTTCGCGCAGCTCTTCCGTCGCGTTGGCGTAGCTGATGCGGATATAGCCCGGGAAGCAGAACGCCGCGCCGTGCACGGTGGCGACCCCTTCCTCGGCCAGAAGGGTCAGGGCGAATGCTTCATCGTCCTGGATCAGCACGCCGCCCTTGCTGGTCTTGCCGATGCAGCCGGCGACCGAGGGATACACGTAGAACGCGCCGTCCGGGGTGCCGCAGGTCATGCCGGGGGCCTCGTTCAGCATCGCCACCACGAGGTCGCGCCGCTGCTCGAACACGAGGCGCATGGCTTCGACGGAGTCCTGCGGACCGGTCAAAGCCTCGATCGCGGCAGCCTGGGCGATTGAATTCGGGTTCGAAGTGGACTGACTTTGCAGCTTGTCCATGGCCTTGATCAGCGCCGCCGGGCCGCCGGCGAAGCCGATGCGCCAGCCGGTCATGGCGTAGGCTTTCGACACGCCATGCACCGTCAGCGTGCGGTCCTTCAGCCGGGGCTCCACCGCGACGATCGTCCCCGGCTTGAAGCCGTCATAGACCAGGCTGTCGTAGATGTCGTCGGTCAGCACCCGGACATGCGGGTGCCTCAGCAGCACATCCGTGATCGGCTTCAGCTCCGCCGCGCTGTAGGCGGCGCCGGTCGGGTTGCTCGGGTTGTTCAGCATGAACCAGCTTGTCTTCGGGGTGATCGCGGCTTCCAGGTCCGCCGGGCGGAGCTTGAAGCCGGCGTTCTGGCCGCAGGGCACCAGCACCGGCGTGCCGTCGGCCAGGGTGACGATGTCGGGGTAGCTGACCCAGCAGGGGCTGGGGATGATCACCTCGTCGCCGGCGTTCAGAGTGGCGACCATGGCGTTGAACAGCACCTGCTTGGCGCCGGTGGAGACGATGATCTCCTCCGGCTTGTAGTCGATGCCGCTGTCGCGGCGGAATTTCTCCGCCACGGCCCGGCGCAGGGCGATCGTGCCGGAGACGTCGGTGTATTTGGTTTCGCCGTTCCGCAGCGCGCGGATGGCGGCGTCCTTGATGTTCTGCGGGGTGTCGAAGTCCGGCTCGCCCTGCGACAGGCTGATCACGTTCCTGCCCTCGGCGATCATGCGGCGCGCCACGGTCGAGATCGCGATGGTCTGGCTGGGCTGGATGCGGTCGAGTCGTTCGGCGGTGAGGGACATGGTCGTTTCCGGACGGGGCTGCGAAAGCGCGGGAAACTAGACAAGCGCCGGCAGGGCGGCAACTGTTGCTGCGGCTGCCGGCGGCGTGGCTGAACTGCGCTGGCGGCGGTTCACTCGAAGGGAGGACGATGATGCTCTATGAACTGCGGATCTACGAAGCCGTGCCCGGCCGCCTGCCGGACCTGAACAAGCGGTTCAGCACGATCACGCTGAAGATCTGGGAGAAGCACGGCATCCGCCAGGCCGGGTTCTGGACCACGGTCATCGGCGAGTCGAACCAGGCGCTGTATTACATGGTGGCATGGGAGTCGCTGGCGGAGCGCGAGGCCAAATGGAACGCGTTCATGGCCGATCCGGAATGGCAGGCGGCACGGGCGGAGACCGAGGCGAACGGGCCGATCGTTGCGAAAGTAACGAATCTGATCCTGGGCCCGACGCCGTATTCGGCGGTGCAGTAGGCGCGGGCAGGGCCGGGATGCCGGCATGCGCCGCCGCGTGCTACTGAGGCAATATGACCGACGCTGACGACGAAGACGGGCCGCCCCGGCTGGCGGGCGGCAAATTCTACATGACTCCGCACGGCCGTCATCGGCTGAAGGCGGAGTTCGACGCGCTGCGCTCCGACCGCCACCGGGTGGTCGAGATCGTCGCCTGGGCGGCGGGGAACGGCGATCGCAGCGAGAATGCCGACTACAAGGAGGGCAAGCGCCGGCTGCGCGAAATCGACCGCCGGCTGCGCTTCCTGACCAACCGGCTGGCGCATGCCGAGGTCGTCGATCCGGCGGCTCAAACGCAGCGCGACCGGGTGTTCTTCGGGGCTACCGTAACGTATGCCAACGAGCGCGATGAAGAAGTCACCGTAACGATTGTCGGGGTGGATGAGGCGGACATGGGGGCAGGGACGATCAGCATCGGCTCCCCGGTCGCGCTGGCGATGCTGCGGGCGCGGCGCGGCGATGAGGTGGTGGTGCGCACGCCGCGCGGTCCGGAGGTGCTGGAGATCGTCGAGATCGCGTATCCGCCCGCCGGCGCGGGATCGCTTTAGTCCGGGATGGAGGGGCGGATGTCGGTGCGGGTGAAGTCGTTGCCCTTGAACAGCAGCGGCAGGCCGGTCGCCCTGGCCAGTGCATACGCGAAACAGTCGCCGATGTTCAGTCCGGCCTGATGCCGCCCTTTGCCGAAACTGCGGAAGGCATTGATTGCGATCATGGCTTGTTGGGGCGTGACGGCGGCGACCTCCGCGCCGGTCAGTGCAAAGGAACGCTCTACCCGTTCGCGCCCGGCGTCATGCTTGCGGCCTTCGACGACGAAGGACAGCTCGACGCGGGTGACCGCCTAAACGCGGCGGGTGGCGGCGCCCGCAATCGCTTCGGCCTATCCTCGGTGGTCCTCCTCGTGGAAGAGGATGCCACGATGGCGGATGTGTCGATCACCATCAGGGCCACATACCGGTCTCATCATAGCCGACAATTGCGTCCGGCGTGCGGGTGTCGAAGTCGGGTAATTCCGCGCACTCCCGGCCCAATTCGGCAAGCCCATCGGCCAGCCGGGCGGTTTGGCCGCGCCGCAGCCGCTCGCGCTGCAAACGCTCCGCCAGGGCGATGCGGATAGCATCCATCGGGGTTTCACCGGTCAGCGAGGCGACTTCCCGGGCCAGCCGATCGGCTTCCTTGTCTTTCAGGCTCAACGCCATGGCGCGGGTCCCGGTATAGAAACTGTTCTTGGAGACAGATTATTTCGTGGCAACGGCAATACCACCGCAGCCCATGTACAAGGACGGCGGCAATTGCATGCCGGGGCGCTACGGATTCCGGTAACGCAACGCGTCAACCAGAACGGCGAAGGCCGGCGTGGGCTGCCGCCGGCTCGGATAGTAGAGATGAAACCCCGAAAAGGGCGGGCACCAATCCGCAAGAACCCGGATCAGGCATCCCTCGTCAAGATGCCCGCGCACGCGATCTTCCGGCACGATAGCCAGGCCGGCACCGGCAAGGGCGGCCTTGACCGTCATCGTCGCGCTGTTGAACACAAGCTGTCCCTCAACCCGCACGCGCAGTTCGCGGCCGGCTTTCTCGAACTCCCAGGCATAAAGCCCGCCGGCCGTCGGCAGCCGGAGGTTGATGCAGGTGTGCTCGGTCAGCTCCTGCGGCGTCCGAGGCCGTTTGCGGCCTTTGAAATACCCGGGCGCGCCCACCACGGCCATGCGCAGGTCGGGGCCGATGCGCACCGCCACCATGTCCTTGGCGACCTGTTCGCCGAGCCGCACGCCGGCATCGAGGCGTTCGGCCACGATGTCGGTGAGCCCGTTATCGATGACGATCTCCACGGCGATGTCCGGATACCGCGGCAGCAGCCTCTGCACGGCCGGCCACACGATCATGTCGGCGGCATGTTCGCCGGCCGAGAGGCGAACCATGCCGGCCGGCTTGTCGCGCAACGCGGTCAAAGCGGCGAGTTCGGCATCGATCTCCTCCAGCTTCGGGCCGATCGCCTGGATGATGCGCTCACCGGCCTCCGTCGGCGCGACGTTGCGCGTCGTGCGGGTCAGCAGACGCAATCCAAGGCGGGCTTCGAGATTGCGCACGGTCTGGCTCAGCGCCGACGTTGACACGCCGAGCCTGGCGGCGGCCCGCGTGAAGCTGCCCTCGCGTGCGATGGCGAGAAAGGCGGTGATGTCGTTCAGCTCCGTCCGGGCCATTGTTGAGCGCAGCTTAAAGGTTCATGCGCTGTTTAGCATCTAATCGCATGATGGCGCACATGCTAAATCAGCGGGCGTTCTGATACGACGAACGAGGGAAGTACAATGGACATCAAGCGGAGCGGCTCGCAGCCGTCAGCCAAGGGACCGGCTGAGTATTTCACCGGAACGGTCAGGATCGACGCAGCCTTTGCCGGGCAGGAGCCGGCCCGCGTCGGCGGCGCCACCGTGACCTTCGAGCCGGGCGCCCGCACCGCCTGGCACACCCATCCGCTCGGCCAGACCTTGCTCGTCGTCTCCGGGTTGGGCTGGGTGCAGCGCGAGGGCGCGACGATCGAGGAGATCAGGCCCGGCGATATCGTCTGGATCGCGCCCGGGGAGAAGCACTGGCACGGCGCCACCTCCACCACCGCCATGACGCACATCGCCATCGCCGAGAAGCTCAATGGCAGCCCCGTGGACTGGATGGAGCAGGTGACCGACGACCAGTACCTGTCCAAGGCAGACGCGCAGTGACTATGGGAGCAGACTGAAATGCTAGGCACTATTCTATACGGCGCCCGCGACGTGCGGTGCGAGGAAGTCCCCGAGCCGAAAATCCTCAAGCCCACTGACGCCATCATCCGCTTGTCGGCGTCCTGCATCTGCGGCTCCGACCTGTGGCCCTTCCGTGGCGAGAACGATACCCCCGAGCCCAAGGCGATGGGCCACGAGTATTGCGGCATTGTCGAAGCGGTCGGGAAGGCGGTCACGACCGTCCGGCCGGGACAGTTCGTCGTCGGCTCGTTCTGCCTGTCCGACAATACCTGCCCGCATTGCCGGTTCGGCTTCCAGTCGTCCTGCGAGCAGCGCGAATTCATGACCGGGGCGCAGGCGCCGCTGGCGCGGGTTCCGCTCGCCGACGGCACGCTCGTGGCGACGTCGGAGCTGCCTCCGGAAGACCTGATCCCGAGCCTGCTGGCGACTTCGGACGTGCTGGGCACCGGCTGGTATGCCGCCGATGCGGCGCGCGTGCGGCCCGGCTCCACCGTTGTCGTCGTCGG
The DNA here is from genome assembly GCA_903851415.1 of uncultured Rhodopila sp. GTDB lineage: Bacteria > Pseudomonadota > Alphaproteobacteria > Acetobacterales > Acetobacteraceae > Rhodopila. Next base: position 81,936 of record CAINOE010000049.1, read on the forward strand.
CGACGGCGCCGTCGGCCTCATGGGCGTGCTTGCGGCAAAGCAGATGGAGGCCGGGCGGATCATCATCATGAGCCGCCACAAGACCCGGCAGGACCTCGCGCTGGAATACGGCGCGACCGACATCGTGGCCGAGCGGGGCGAGGCCGGCATTGCCAGGATCAGGGAACTGACGGCCAATGTCGGCGCGGATTCCGTGCTGGAGTGCGTCGGCACGAAAGAGTCGATGGCGCAGGCGCTCGCCGTCGCGCGGCCCGGCTCGACCATCGGCTATGTCGGCGTGCCGCATGGCGTCGAGTTCGACGGGCAGCAGTTGTTCTTCTCGCAGAAGGGCCTGATGGGCGGGCCGGCGCCCGTGCGCCGCTTCCTGCCGCACCTGATGGATCTGGTGCTCGATCGCAAGATCAACCCCGGCAAGGTGTTCGACCTCGAACTGCCGCTGCTGGACGTGGCCGAGGGTTACCGGGCGATGGACGAACGCCGCGCCATCAAGGTTCTGCTGCGCGTCTGACCGCATCAGTCAAGGGACGAAAAAATGCAAAAACGCACACTCGGCAAAAGCGGCCTGGAGGTTTCGGCGCTCGGTCTCGGCTGCATGGGGTTGAGCTACGGCTACGGCCCGGCGACCGAAAAGCCGGCGGCGATCGCCCTGATCCGCTCCGCCTTCGAACAGGGCGTCACGTTCTTCGACACCGCCGAAGCCTATGGCCCGTTCACGAATGAGGAACTGCTGGGCGAGGCGCTTGAGCCGATGCGCGACCAGGTGGTGATCGCCACCAAGTTCGGCTTCAAACAGGGCGTGGTCAGCCAAGGCCAGGACAGCCGGCCGGAGCGCATCCGCGCGGTGGCCGAGGCCGCGCTGAAGCGGCTGCGCACCGACCGCATCGACCTGTTCTACCAGCACCGCGTGGACACCGAGGTGCCGATGGAGGATGTCGCCGGCGCGGTCAAGGAGCTGATCCGGCAAGGCAAGGTCAAGCATTTCGGCATGTCGGAAGCCGGCGTGCAGTCCATCCGGCGCGCGCATGCCGTGCAGCCCGTGGCGGCGCTGCAAAGCGAGTATTCGCTGTGGTGGCGCGAGCCGGAGAAGGAAATCCTGCCTCTGCTGGAGGAGCTGGGCATCGGCTTCGTGCCGTTCAGCCCGCTCGGCAAGGGTTTCCTGACCGGCGCGATCACCGCGAGCACCAGCTTCGACGCGACGGACTTCCGCAACAGCGTGCCGCGCTTCTCGGAAGCGAACCGCCGGGCCAACCAGGGCGTGGTCGGTGTGCTGGGCAAGATCGCCGCGAATAAGGCGGCGACGGCCGCGCAGATCGCGCTCGCCTGGCTGCTGGCGCAGAAGCCGTGGATCGCGCCGATACCCGGCACCACCAAGCCGCACCGCCTGGAGGAAAATATCGGCGGCGCATCGGTCGAGTTGAGCGCGGAGGATCTGCGAGAAATCGAAACCGCTCTGTCCGGCATCACGGTGCAGGGGGACCGTTATCCTCCGCACCTTCAGGCGCGGGTCGGGCGCTGACAAAAGCGGGAGGCACCGCCATGGCAAAGGTTATCGCCGCGGGTGAGAATGGATCATCGCGCTGAGGGCAGGTGCGCGGGAGCGCTGGAGAGATGGCACGGCCGGGCGGCGTATCACACGCCGCCATCCGAAACCCTCGCACAAAAACCGTATAATGCATATTATGTTAAATCGTAGATCGCCCTTGCAGCAAACCGCCGGTTCGTGGCAACCCAAAGACCCTCGACCGCACGCGAAACACCGAATGCCAGACCGCTTCCTGATCGCAGCTACCGTCGACCGGCTGATCTACGACTCCGACACCACCTTCAACGCCGGCGACGCCCGCATCCTGCTCGACGAACTTCCGCGCAGGCCGTCGCCATGGGTGCAGCTCGGCATCGCCGGCAAAATGTCCGGCGGGTCCAGCCGAGGCTTCGCCGCCGGCGTCGGCGACGTCACCATCAAGGACAAGGAAGACCGCCAGTTCCAGTACAACTCCGCCAACGACCTCTACACCCGGGCCGGCCAATGGAAGCTCATGTGGATCGGCAAGAGAACCCGGCAATACGTTGAAATTGAACAGGTTATGGCCGACGCCACCGACGAAGGCCGCGGCGCGCTGATCTGCTATGAGCCGGACGGCACGCCGACACGCATGGACATCCGGTTCAACCGCTCATTCCGGATTTTCTGGTCACCCGTCATCCTGGTGATCCCGGGCTGGAAGCCGTGGAAGACCCCGGCCTAGACCCGCTCAGGAGTAACACGCGAACGCGCGTATGACCTTGCCGTCCACCTGGAACTCGAGCGTTTCGGCGAGCGTCTGTCCCTGCTGGTTCCGGCACAGGATGGTCAGGCAGCGGAAGCCGCTCAGCACGGCGGTCAGTTCGAATTTCAGGCCGGGCTCCGCCTCAAACCAGGCCGCCCAGTAGCGCCTCAGCTTGTCGATCCCCTCCACACGTCCGCTCCCGCCACGCCGTTCGGCAACCGGCGACAGGAAGACGACGTCGGGGGCATACAGCGACAGGATTTGCTCGAGATCGTGGTCGTTCCAGGCTGCCAGCCATCCTTCGGCGAAGGTGCGCGCTTCGGTCTCTTCGATAATCATGGTTCTTCTCCCGGGCTGCCCTTTAGTCGGCTGCCGCTCACGCGGTGAGGGCACAACGCCGCGAGGGTCGGGCGCTACGGCAGGTCAGTCCGTCGTCAGCACCATTCCATCATATCCCGCCTCGACACCCGAGGGAAGGTTCGCCCTCAGCCACGCCCAGTCCATGTCCGTGCCCATATGAGTCAATACCGTCCGGCGCGGCCTTAATCTTTCCACCCAACCCAGAACCGTCGCGAGATCTGCATGGGTCCAATGCGGCCCGTCGCGCAGGAAGCAGCCGACGACCCAGGTATCAACCCCCGCCAGGGTCTCGAACGCCGCGTCGTCCAACCCGATCACGTCGGTCGAATAGCCGAACCGGCCAATGCGCAGGCCAAGCGTCTCGATCCGGCCGTGGTTCTGCGGGAACAGGCGCACGGCCAGTCCGGCGATGGTGACGGTCTCGCCCGGCGCGACGGTCCGTGCCTCAAGAACAGGACGGTAGAAGTGTGTGCTGTCCCATGGCTTGAAGGCGTAGCCGAACCGGCGGATGATTTCGTCCAACGTCGCCGCGGTCGCATAGGCCGGCAACGGGCGGTTGGCGATCCGGTTCAGGACGCGGACGTCGTCGATGCCGGTAATGTGGTCCGCGTGCGCATGGGTGAACAGCACGGCGTCGGCACTCGGGATGCGGCAGTCGAGCAATTGGGTGCGCATGTCGGGTGAGGTATCGACCAGAAGCCGTTGTTGATCAGGCCCTTGCACAATGATCGACGACCGTGTCCGGCGGTTGCGCGGCTCGTCCGGGTCGCACGCGCCCCAATCGCCGCCGCCGTCGGCCCCGCCGATCATCGGCACGCCGGCGGAGGCGCCGGTGCCGAGCAGGGTGACTTTCATGCGGCAGCCTTGCGGAACAATCGCCGAAAGTTCGCCGTCGTCAGCTCCGCCAGCGCGTCCGGCGTCAGGCCGCGCAGCTCGGCCAGCACCGCGGCGGTATGCGCCACCCGGGCGGGTTCGTTGCGCTTGCCACGGAACGGCACCGGCGACAGGTACGGCGAATCCGTCTCCACCAGCAGGCGGTCGAGCGGAACATCGCGGGCTATGTCCCTGATGTCCTGCGATTTTGGAAAGGTCAGGATGCCGGAGAAGCTGATGTAGCCGCCCAGTTCCAGTGCCGCCTCGGCCAGCCGCCGAGAGGAGCTGAAGCAATGCAACAGGAAGTCGAACCCCCCTTCCCTGTCCCGCTCCTGCTTTAAAATCAAGACGATATCGTCGTCGGCGTCGCGCGCATGGATGCACAGCGGCACGTCCGCCAGCCGCGCGCCGCGGATATGCGCCCGGAAGTTCTCCGCCTGCACGCCGCGCGGCGACTTGTCGTAGAAATAGTCCAGCCCCGACTCGCCGATGCCGATGACGCGCGGATGCCGCGCCCGCTCCGCCAGCGCTTCGGGCGACGGTATCGGCGCCTCGACGGCATGGTGAGGATGCACGCCGGCGGTGCACCACAGATTGGGATGCCCCTCGATCAGCGCCGGCAGCGTGTCCGACTGGGCCAGCGTGGTGCCGATGGTCACCATCTCGCCCACCCCGGCCTCGGCGGCGCGGGCCAGAACGTCCGGCAGCTCCGCCGGCGTGTAGTAGTCCAGGTGGCAGTGGCTATCGACGAGCATCAGGCGGCAGGCTCCACGTAGCGAGGGAAGACGCCCTGTGGAGGTGGCAAGGCGGCACCGTCCGTCAACGGCGTGCCCAACGACGCGAAAGTCCGGGCCTCGGGCGCGACGCCAAGCTGGTCCAGCATCCGCGCCATGCTGCCCGGCATCACCGGCTGCAGCAGCGTGGCGACGACGCGGATGGTGTCCACGAGCACGCGCAGCACCGCGCCCATGCGCGCCTTGTCAGTCTTGTTCAGCGCCCAGGGCGCCTGGCGGTCGATGTAGCCGTTGGCGGCGCGGATGACCTTCCAGATCTCCTCCAGCCCCTCGTGGAAGGTCTGGCGGTCGATGTTGATGCGCACGGCCTCCAGCAGCGAATCCGCCGCGGCCAGCAGCACGATGTCGTCCTCGGCGATGGCGCCCCGGGCGGGCAGCACGCCGCCGCAGTTGCGGGCCACCAGCGACAGGGTGCGCTGCGCGAGGTTGCCGAGGTCGTTGGCGAGTTCCACGTTGACGCGGCTGACGATGGCGGGGTGGCTCATGGACCCGTCGCCGCCGAACGGCTTTTCCCGCAGCAGGAAGTAGCGGATCTGGTCGAGGCCGTAGGTCTCCGCCAGCTTGCGCGGCTCGATCACATTGCCGAGGGATTTCGACATCTTCTCGCCCTCGACCACCCACCAGCCATGCGAGGAGATCCGCTTCGGCAGCGGCAGCCCGGCGGCCATCAGGAAGGCCGGCCAGTAGACCGCGTGGAAGCGGATGATGTCCTTGCCGACGACATGCACGTCCGCCGGCCAGTAGTGCCAGCGCGGCGCCTGCGGGTCGGGGAAGCCGCAGCCGGTGACGTAGTTGTTCAGCGCGTCGAGCCAGACATACATCACGTGGCCGGGCGCGTCGGGCACCGGGATGCCCCAACTGAACGTGGTGCGGCTGATCGACAGGTCGCGCAGCCCGCCCCTGACGAAGCTGATGACCTCGCTGCGGCGCGACGACGGGGCGACGAATTCCGGCTGTTCCTCGTACAGCTTCAGAAGACGGTCCTGGAAGGCGGAGAGTTTGAAGAAATACGATGGTTCGCGCACCCATTCGACCGGCGCGCCGCTCGCGGTGGCGACGCGGGCGCCGTCGGGGCGCGTGGTCAATTCCGATTCGTCGTAGAAGGCTTCATCGCGGACGGCGTACCAGCCTTCGTAATGGCCGAGATAGATGTCGCCATTGGCCGCGATGCGGCGCCAGAGTTCGGCGCAGGATTGCTTGTGGCGCGGCTCGGTGGTGCGGATCCAGTCGTCGTAGGACACGCCCATGGCGTCGGTCATGGCGCGGAAGTCGGCGGAGACCCGGTCGGTGAAGGTCTGCGGATCGACGCCCGCGTCGGCGGCGGCTTTCTCGACCTTCTGGCCGTGTTCGTCGGTGCCGGTGAGGAAGAAAACGTCATACCCGTCCAGCCGCTTGAACCGCGCCATCACGTCGGTGGCGATCGAGGTGTAGGCGTGCCCGATATGCGGCGCCCCGTTCACGTAGTATATCGGCGTGGTGATGTAGAAGCTTCGGGTCATGGGTCTTCTTCGCGGTTTGCCGCCGGGCGGCGGCTGGCCGTGCCATCGCGGGGCCAGGGCGTCGATATCTACCGGGATTCGGCCGGATGTGCTACCGGTTGCGGCGGACAGGAGTTGCCCTGCCGCCCGGCGAACTGGATCATGGCTTCCGGGCAGGCGACGAAAGGCGGCCTCCACACAACGTCGGGTCGCACCCGATCACACCCGGGCCACCCGGCCCTCGATCGGATACGCCGGATCGTTATAGCCCGGCGTCGAGGGATGCCCCGGCGCCACCAGCCCATCCACGAACGCCTCATCCGCCGCGTCCAGCCGGCACGACAGCGCGCCCGCGTAATCCTCCCACTGCTCCTCCGTCCGCGGCCCGGCGATAGCCGAGGTAACCGGCCGGTTGTTCAGCACCCGGGCCATCGCGAACTGCCCCGGCGAGACCCCCTTCCCTCGCGCATGCTCCGCGATCCGCTGCGCGATCAGCAGGCTTTCCGGCCGCCATTCCGACTCCATCATCCGGCGGTCCTGCCGCCCGGCGCGGGTGTCGGCGGCGGGCACGGCGCCGGGGGCGTATTTCCCGGTCAGCACGCCGCGCGCCAGCGGGCTGTACGGCACCACGCCCAGCCCGTAATACGAGCACGCCGGCAGGTGCTCAGTCTCGATCTGCCGGTTCAGCGCGTTGTACAAAGGCTGGCTCGCCACCGGCCGATCGATGCCGGCCTCGTCGCACAGGCGGCAGATCTCGGCGACGCGCCAGCTCCGGTAATTCGACACCCCGAAGTACCGCAGCTTGCCGGCGCGGATCATATCGGCCAGCGCATGCACCGTCTCGGCCAGCGGAGTCGCATGGTCTTCCCTGTGCAGATACAGGATGTCGATCTCGTTCACGTCCAGGCGCCGCAGGCTCGCCTCCACCGCGTGCTGCACATGCCACCGCGACAGGCCGCGCGCATTGGGTCCCTCCCCGGTCGGGTTGGCGCATTTGGTCGCCAGCACCCACCACGACCGGTGCTCGCGGATCGCCTGCCCCACCACCACCTCCGATCGTCCCGCCGCATAGACGTCGGCGGTGTCGATGAAGTTCACCCCCTGCTCGCGCGCGCGATCGACGATCCGGCGCGCCGCCGCTTCGTCCGCGGGGCCGCCGAACATCATGGTGCCGAGGCACAGCGGCGAGACTTTCAGCCCGCTCCGGCCCAATCCGCGATACTCCATCCTTCCGCTCCTTTCGTTCCGTCCGTCCACTCTACACGTCAGCCGAACAGCGGGCGCATCGCCCGCCCGGCCCAACCGTGCCGCCGGCATCATGGACGACGGCTGCCTGAGCGCCCGCTGTCCGGGCCGGAACGCCCGCATAGGTAGATTCCGAGGGTCGTATAATAACGGAACCCGCGTTACTGAACACTGCGCCACGGCGTTTGCCCGCGCATACCAGAGCTAACTGAAGAGGCGTGTTGCGTTGTCCAGGGCGGCCGCGGACATGGCGGCCGGTTCGCCTTGAGACAGCGTCGAGCCGCAGGTTTCCCAGGGTAAGCGCAGCACCTGTAGCGGAATTCGGAGCCCCGAAACAAGCCGCTGGCCGATCGGGTGAATTGCTACGTAGCAGGAGGTTCTTCAATGTCTGTCTTGAACAAACACGTCCCGGCTTTTGCGGCCATTTGCGCGCTTGCGGCCACCAGCGCGGGTTCTGCGATGGCAGGACCGCTCACCTTCGCGCAATACGTCCAGGCCAACTCCGGGACGCAGCAATGGACGGTCGCCACCACAGGAAATTCGACCACGGTGTCGGCGTCCGGTCAGGTGTCGATCTCGTTCTCCGGTGTGCCGGGACTGCCGTTCGCCGGACCGGAGGCTGCCACCTTCGCGCTTAACGCAACGAGCTCTCAACTCGGCAACTGCGGCGTGAACTGCGGGGCCGGCGATTCGTATGTGCAACCTGGCTATGCAGGCACATTCTCGTTTATAGACAATGGTATAAACCCGGGCGCCAACCTGCTGTCAGGGACCTTCGCGGTAACCGACAGCCCGGCGACGACCGGAGCCCAGTTCAGTTCCAGCGTCGGGGGCAGCGGGGGCAGTTTCAATGCGAGTGCGACCGCCGGCAACCTCGATCAACTCATACTGACGTCATCCTACCTGTCGTTCCACAACGTCACGGAGGCAAACGCCTCCTGGAGCCTGTCTTCCATGATTCCCAACTTCTCGACCGGTACGGTGACCGGGGATCAGGCATTCCCCGGGGGGCCGTTCAATGCGTCGGGATCCGGCACATTTTCCGTCAACACGCCGCCCGATTTGATCCCCGAGCCGGTGTCAGCCAGTTTGCTTGCCGTCTCCGTATTCGGCCTGGGGTTAGTGCGCCGCCTGCGGCGCGCGTGAGCAGGCGGTCCGAGGTCTCGTCGTCCCGGGGATCGATTTGACAAAATCAGATCCCCGGCTGCGGCTCCCCGCGGCGGAGCAGAGCGTGCCTGGCGACGGGTCCATGTCGAATCGAGCGGATTGGCAGGCGGAATGGTTCAAACCGTTCGCCGCGTGACCTCGAGCTCGCGAAACACCGGTGTCGTCGGATACCGCTCCGCCATTGCGGGCGGTCTCCTGATCCTCTGAAGGTCCATCCGGCAAGGCAGGAGCTCAATCCGTCACGCCGCGACGGGTCGCAGGCGCGGCAAAAAACGCAGGCGTTCGAGAACCAGCCGCCCGCCTGCGCGGCTCAGCCGGCGAGTCCAGGTCAGCACGCCGGCCGGCTCCCGGCCACTTTGTTGCTTGTGGGTCAATGACTCGGCACCGTATAGGTTCTCCGGAAAATGCCGGAAGAGACCATGCCGTTTCCCCTGGGTATCGGGATCATCACCTACAATCGCAAGGCCACGGTCGCCGCAACGATCGCGCGGGTGCGGGCGCTGACCCGCGAACCGCACGCCGCGCTGGTGGTCGCCGATGACGGCTCCAGCGACGGCACCCCGGGCATGCTGCGGGAGATGCGGGTGCCGGTGGTCGCGGGCATCAACATGGGCATCGCCTGGAACAAGAACCGCGCCCTGTTCGTGCTGTCGCAGCTTCTCGGTTGCGAGACCGTGATCCTGCTGGAGGACGACGCGCAGCCGAACGAGGCCGGGTGGGAGGCGCAGTGGATGGCGGCGGCGCGGCGCTGGGGCCATGTCAACTACGCCGGGACCTGGTTGCGGCACCATTTCCTGTCGGGCAGCGGAACCGCGGATGATCCGGTCAGGGCGACGATGGTCACCGCGCAATGCGCCGCCTATTCGCGCGGCGCCCTGACCTACGCCGGTTATTTCGACCCCAGATTCCGCGGATTCGGGCATGAACATGTCGAGCATACGCGGCGCATGATCCGGCTCGGCTATGGCGGCGGCGTTGAACAGCGCGACGGCAAGGAGCAGGTGATCTTCCACCTGATCACCGGCGGCGTGGGCGTGGTGGAGAGCACGAGCCATGGCGACGCCGCGGCAGCCGACAGGAACCTTTTGCTGGCGCGCCAGTTGATGGCCGAGCAAGGCTACCGCGCGCCCTGGGGCAACGACAGCCAGTTGCGCCAGTTCCGCTCGGAAGCGGAAAGCAGTTTTGCCGGCGATCCGGTCCGCTTCGCGCTGCACGGCGCTCCCGCGGATAAAGTCCCCGCCGGCAGCCCGGGCCGCGGCCTGCTGGCGCGCTTGCTGGGCGCCGCCGGCCGATGACGCAATGGAAGGATCAGCAGGAGGCAAACCTCGCCCTGGCGATGTCGGGATTCCTCGACGCCGCCTGGTACTCGTCGCGTTATCCCGATGTCGTGGCCGCCGGGATCGATCCGCTGCTGCACTTCATCCGCTTCGGCGTGGATGAAAGACGCGATCCGAATCGTTTCTTCGACTGCGCGTGGTACTCCGAACACTACGCCGATGTGCAGGCCAGCGGCGTTCACCCGCTGCTGCACTACCTGGGTCACGGGGCGGCGGAACTGCGCGATCCGCATCCCCGGTTCGACGCGGCCTGGTATGTCGACCAGCATCCGGAAGCCACCGCGAACCCGCTGCTGTACCATATCCGCACCGGAACCGGGCGCGGCTATTTGACGGAAAAGCCGTTGACGATCGCGGATTACCTGGCGTCCGAGAAACGGCTCCCGGAGCCGCCGGACACCGTCGTGGCCGATATCGTCATCCCGGTCTACAAGGGCCTGTCCGAAACCCGCCGCTGCCTGAAGTCGGTGCTTGCCGGCAAGGACCCGGTGCGGGGCGAGATCATCGTTGTGGACGACCACTCGCCGGAGCCGAAACTCAGCGCCTGGCTCGACACGCTGGCCGCTTCGGGGCAGATCAGGCTGGTGCGCAACCGCCGCAACCAGGGCTTCGTGCGTTCGGTCAACACCGGGATGCAGGCAGCCGGCGATCATGATGTCGTGCTGCTGAACAGCGATACCGAGGTTCCGCCGGGTTGGCTGACGCGGCTGGCGGCGCAGGCCTATGCCGCGCCGCGAACCGCCACGGTGTCGCCTATGTCGAACAACGCAACGATCTGCGGGTGGCCGAACGATGAAGGCGGCCCGGTCGCGCTTGGCAGGACGGCGCTGGAAATCGATGCGCTGTGCCGCACCGTCAACGCCGGCCGATCCGTTTCTACCCCAACAACGGTCGGCTTTTGCATGTATATCCGGCGCGCGGCGCTGACCGAGGTGGGAGATTTCGACGCCGAACGGTTCGGCCTCGGCTATGGCGAGGAGAATGATTTCTGCCTGCGGGCGGCCGCGTCCGGCTGGCGCCATCTTATTGCCTGCGATACGTTTGTCTACCATAAGGGGTCCGTCAGCTTCGGCGCCCGGGCGCAGGCCATGTCGAAGCGCGCGGGCGAACTGCTGTTGGAACGGTACCCGGGCTACAACCGCGATATTGCCGCGCATGTGAAGTTGGACGCCATCGGGCCGTTCCGCTTCGCCCTGACCGGCGCGGTGCTGAAACGCTCGGGATTGCCAGTCCTGCTGATGGTATCGCACGGGCTGGGCGGCGGCGTGCGCCGGCACATCCAGAGCATCATCGAACGCCTGGACGGCCAGGCGCACGGTCTGCTGCTGGAATCCAGCGCCCGCGGAGCGACCCTGAGCATTCCGGCGCTGCCCGGCCATCCGGTGCTGGCGCTGCCGCCGGAGCGGCTGGAAGACCTTGTCAAGGTGCTGCGCCATTGCGGCGTGGGCCGGGTGCACGTGCATCATCTGCTCGGGATGGACCTGGACGTGCGGACGCTGATCAAACGGCTCGGCGTGCCGTTCGACCTGACCGTGCACGACTACCTCGCGATCTGTCCGCAGGTGAATCTGCTGCCGTCGCCATCGCAGCTTTACTGCGGCGAGCCCGTGATCGCGGCGTGCAATGCCTGCATCTCGGCGCGTCCGTCGCACGGCGCCCGCGACATCCTGTCATGGCGGGCGGAGCGGGCCTGGCAGTTCCAGGATGCTGAGCGGATCTTTTGCCCCAGCAACGACACGTTGTCGCGCGTGCGACGCTATGGACCTGGAGATTCCGCGGTTGTCGTTCCGCACGATCCGGTTGCAGCCGGCGCCTGGCCGGCGCGCGTGGCGCCGCCGGGCCAGGACAAGCTGCGCATTGCGGTTTTGGGCGTCCTGGCGGACCACAAGGGCGCCCGCATGGCCGCCGCTGTCGCCGAAGCCTGCGACCCCGAAACCACCGAAATCCACCTCATCGGCTATACCGAAGACAATTTCCCCACGCCCGCGCTGAAGCGGATGACGGTCACCGGCCGCTACACGGACGCGGAGCTGCCGGGACTGATCGACAGGATTGCGCCGCACATCGTCTGGTTCCCGGCGTCGTCGCCTGAAACGTTCAGCTATACCCTGAGCGTAGCGATCGAATCCGGCCTGCCGATCGCCGCGCACGAGATCGGGTCGATTCCAGAACGTCTGCGCGGACGGCCGTTCACCTGGCTGGCGGACCACCGGACCTCGCCCGCGGAGTGGATTGCCCTGTTCGACGGCATCCGCGCGGCACTGCGGGCCGGGGCCGCCGGCGCACCGGCCGTCAAACGCGATGAGGTGAAGGACTTTTACCGGACGGATTATCTGCTGCCGGCCACGGCAAAGCGCCGGGCGCGGCAAAGCCGCCACCGGCCGGTCATCGCTATAGTCCCGGAACGATACGATACAGGACAGCCGACCCCCTGCGCTTTCATCCGGCTGCTGCAGCCGCTCGATCATCCGGCTATCGGCGGCGATTTCGAGCTGCGGTTTGCGGACGCGAAGTCGGTGCTCGACATGGAAGCCGATATTGTCGTGACACAGCGCTACGCCCTTCCCGACATCAGATCGGTTGAGGCGCTCGCCGCCCACGCCCGGAACACCGGCGCCACGCTGCTGTACGATCTCGACGACGACCTGCTGAACGTCGCCCGCACCCACCCGGAAGCAGAGACCCTGCGGCCGAAGGCGCCGACGGTCCGCCGCATCCTCGGCCTGGCGGACGCGGTGTGGGTGTCCACCGCGCCGCTGGCGGAAACTCTGAAGAGGACCGCGCAGGACATCGCGGTGGTGCCCAACGGGCTGGATGAGCGGATCTGGGCGGCGGCCCCGCCGAACCATCCGCCTCCGTCCGGTCCGGCGCGCCTGTTCTGCATGGGCACGACGACGCATGAGCGGGACTTCGCGATGATCCTGCCGGTGCTGGTCCGGCTGAAGGAGGAGTTCGCCGGCGATGTCGAGATCGACCTCATCGGCATGACCGTCTCCACCGGCCTGCCGCCCGGGATCAACCGCGTGGACGTGCCGCACCAGGCCAGCCTGTCCTACCCCGGGTTCGTCAACTGGCTGACCACGGTGCGGCCGGGCTGGCATATCGGCCTGGCCCCCCTGCTCGATACACCGTTCAACCGGTCGAAGTCGGCGATCAAGGTGATGGACTATACCGCCCTGGGCCTGGCGGTGGTGGCGTCCGACGTGGGGGTGTATCGCGGGTCCGCCGCGGGCGGTGCGGCCGGACAGTTGGTTGCGAACGATCCTCGCGCCTGGCACGCGGCGCTCGGCTGGCTGATCCGGAACCGGGCGCTGCGGCTGTCCCTGGCCGCCGCGGCGCGCCCGGCGTTCCTTGCCGCATCCAGCCTCGCCGCCCAGGCGGAGGCGCGGCGCGCGGCCTGGCTGCGGCTGCTGAGCAAGCGGCGCGTCGAAACCGCGGCATGACTTGCGGGATCGCTGCGCTGGTCTAACTAAGCAGCATGAACGCGATAACATCATTGCCGGAACGCGGCGTGCTGGCGATCGAGGGCGGCGACCGGGTCGCCTTCCTCCAGGGGCTGGTTTCGAACGATGTCGAGTCGGCGGCGCCGGGCCGCGCGGTGTGGGCGGCCCTGCTGACGCCGCAGGGCAAATGGCTGGCGGATTTCTTCATTTTCGCCGGTTCGGACGCGCTGCTGCTGGACTGCGAGCGGGCGCAGATTCCCGAACTCGTGCGGCGCCTGACCCGCTACCGCCTGCGCATGGAGGTAACGTTGCGGCCCGATCCCGCGCTGCACGTTCATGTCGCATGGCCCAGTCAGCCGGATGCCGCGGGCATCATGGCGCCGGATCCGCGGCTGCCCGGATTCGCGTGGCGAATCCTCACCGAAACGCCACTGGAGGCGACGGCGACTCCGGAGGATTGGGACCGTTATCGTTTGGCCGCCGGGCTGCCCGACGGCTCCAGGGACATCGAGGCGGATCGCGGCGTGCTGCTGGAGGCCGGATTCGATGAACTGGACGGCGTGTCCTGGTCGAAGGGCTGCTACATGGGGCAGGAGCTGACCGCGCGGACGAAGTATCGCGGCCTGGTCAAGCGGCGGCTGGTTCCGGTGCAGATCGAAGGCAAGCTGCCGCCGCCAGGCACCCCGGTTCTGCGCGATGGCCAGGAGGTCGGAACAATGCGGTCGGGCCGGGATCGCCTGGGCCTGGCCTCGTTGCGCCTGGATGCGCTTGAGGAGAGCCTTCGGTGCGGCGAGTCGGTGCTGACGCCGCGCGTGCCGAAGTGGATGCGCCTGCCCGCGGGCGCGGGAGAAGGCTGACGAGAGCCTGCTTGCCCCGGAGACCGGGTTGTCGCGAGGCGGTGGTGGCCGCCGCCTGCTGCTTCCGCAGCATCGGCCAGGCGTAAACAGGCCGGTGGCGGAGGGCCAAACGGTTGCAGCCGGAGCTTCACCGGACGCCGGTCCGGCACCGGCTCGCGCAGGTGTTGACTTCCGCGATATTATCATGAGTCAATAACTGAATTGTCGTGGAATTAACTTCGACTTTTTGATTTCCTCTCTCATTGTATCAAATTTGAGCCGATCGCGGACGTCGGGTTGACCGACGCCTCGGCGGTTTCCGGGGGCTGGACGCCGCCTGCGGTCCGCCGGCCCGATCGTCTGGCGGGTTGTCTAAAACTGCAAAACCCTAACCGAAGGGCGCATTCTATCGGGGTTTGGTTGTGCCTCTGCGCAACGCACATGCCTTGGATAGCGCCCTTCCAGCCCTTGCAAAAAATCACAAAAATTTGCAACTAGAGGTTGTCAACGCAAATTCTTGTGGTATTGTGTCACATCTGCTCGCCCGGAATGGCGACAGAGCCGGAGCGGGCGATCCAGCGGAGAAGGCCATGGGTACATCGGCAATAACCGATTCAATTCCTATCGGTTCGCATGACGTCAGTGCCGGGCCGCCGCGACCGCCAGCCGGCTTTTGGCCGTGGTTGCGCGATCTGCGGCATACCGGCGCCAATACCCTGCGGTCGGACTGGCCGGTTGCGGTCCTGATGACCGGGGTTGTGCTGATGATCGCCGATTCCTGGAACGGCCATCAGACCGGGGAGGCGCCTGCGGCCGGTTCGGTGGGCGGTCTTGCATCGATCCATACGATCGCCAGCCTGGCCCTGACATGCGCGACCGTCTTGTCCGCCCTTGTCATGGTGCTGCAAAGGCGGGCGCTGACCGCCGCCCGGCAGACCCTGGCACAACCGCCGGACATAGCCGCCGACAGCCGGAGCGACCTGTATTGCGCCAGGGCGGCCGCGCGTCAGTGTTGCGATTGGCGGCCGTGCGGCGATGCCCTCGCCGGTCCCGTCGCGAGTTGCGACGCTGCCATCGCGGAAGCGGCCGCCGAAGCCTGGCAGCCCCGGGGAGCCGAATTTGAGTGTGTCGCCGAACTGCAACCTGAGGCCGGAGAGAGTCCGGCCGAAGCAGCCTCCGCCGCGATGCTGTCCCTGCATGCCGAACGCATGCAGGCGCTCGGCCAGTTGGCCGCCGGGGTTGCGCATGATTTCAACAATCTGCTGAGCGCCGTGCAGGGCAGCGCCAGCCTCATCGCGCGCCACGCAGACGAACCCGATTCGACCCGCCGGCACGCCGGCATGATCCTGGACGCGACCGCACGCGGTCAATCGATCACGCATCGCCTGCTCAGCTTCGTCCGGCGCGAGGAGAGCCGGCCGGAACCGGTTGACCCGAGGTCGGTGCTGGACGCCTTGCATCAGATCGCGAGCCACACGCTCGGGCCTCGGATCGCGGTCCGGGTCGAGGCCACCTGCCCCTTGCCGCGCGTGATGGCAGACCGGGGCCAGTTGGAAACCGCCCTGGTGAACCTCGCAATCAACGCCCGGGACGCCATGCCGGAGGGCGGCACGCTGACCTTGGCCGCCGCGCTGGAGGTGGTGGCGGACGGCGCCGGCCATCCAGCCGTCGAGGCTCCCGGGACATATATCCGCCTTTCGGTCAGCGATACCGGCACCGGGATCGATTGTTCATTGCTTGAACGGATTCTGGAGCCGTTCTTCACCACCAAACCGGCGGGCCAGGGCACCGGTCTGGGCCTGCCGATGGCAAAGGCGTTTGCCGAGCAAAGCGGCGGCGGCCTCGCTGTTGACAGCAGCCCCGGCCGGGGTACGACCGTAGGCCTCTGGCTGCCGATCGCGCCTGCCGAAGCGGATGCCGTCCCGGCAGCGCGCGCGGCGAAACGGGTTCTGCTGGCGGAGGATGATCCCATGGTCAGCGAAACCCTGGCCGCGGTGCTCGAGGACGCGGGCTATGCCGTTGCGCTCGCCCGGACCGGAGCGGAGGCGCTGGCGGAGCTGCACGGTCCGGCGCCGGTCGATGCGCTGGTAACCGACCTGTCGATCCGCGAACTTGGGGGACTGGCCCTGATCGACGAAGCGCATCGCTGCTGTCCGGGCCTGCCGGCGATCCTGCTGACAGCCTGTCCGGACATGGACGCGGCTCTGGCAATGAAAGGCGCCTTCAGCGGCGCTTTTTCGCTGCTGCGCAAGCCGGTCAGCGCGATGCACCTTGTCGCCCGGATCGAGTCGCTGATCGTGGCGGCGGCCGGCTGAGCGCACCCCGGCGTCATGGCCCGGCTTGTCCAGGCCATCCCCGCCAGCACGGCCCGGATAAGCCGTGGCATCGCGGCAGGGGCCGATTTACAGCTACCCCGCCACCAGGGTCCGGACCAGACGCTGCGCCGCGGCATCCGACCAGTCGGCAGCGCCCTCGAGCCGGGCGACGACGAGGCCGGCGGTATCGATCACCACCGTCGTCGGGATGCCGCGCGCATTGAATGCCCGCGCCAGCGCGCCCTTCGGGTCCAGCAGCACCGGCAATCCGGTGATGGCATGCCCGTCATACCACGCCCGCACCGCATCGGCGCCGCCGCGGTCCGAGGACAGCGGCAGCACCGCGATGTCCTGCGGCGCCAGCGCTTTCGACAGAGCCTCCAGCGACGGCATCTCCGCCACGCAGGGGGCGCACCAGGTCGCCCACAGGTTGACAACCATGCCGCGGCCCTTGAACTCGGACAGATGGTGGCTGGCGCCGTCCGCCGTCACGAACACGCCGTCCGGCGGTTCGGCGGCGGGAATCACCGGTGTCAGATTTTGCACCAGCGGCGGCAATTCGGCGGCGAGCGGTTTGCGCGGCGCGGCCCACGCCGCTAGGGTGGCCGCCGCCGCGCCCGGGAGCATCCTGCGGCGGATCATCGAGCTGGAACCTCCCAAGTGACCGACACGCCTGCCCCGCCCGACAAGCCGGCCAACATGCAGTGGGGCGGCCGCTTCGCCGGCGGTCCCTCGGCGATCATGCAGGACATCAACGCCTCCATCGGGTTCGACCGCAAGCTGTGGCGGCAGGACATACGCGGCTCGCTCGCCCACGCCGCCATGCTGGCGAGCATCGGCTTGCTGAGCGCGGAACATGAGGCCGCGGTGCGCGGCGGTCTAGAGGCGATCGCCGCCGAAATCGAGGCCGGCCGCTTCGCCTTCGATGTCGCGCTGGAAGACATCCACATGAACATCGAGGCGCGGCTGACCGAGCGCATCGGCGAGGCCGGCAAGCGGCTGCACACCGCGCGCAGCCGCAACGACCAGGTGGCGACGGATTTTCGCCTGTGGGTGCGCGACGCGATCGACGGGCTGTCGGCGCAGGTGGCGGACGTGATGCTGGCGCTGGCTCGGCGGGCGGCGGAGCATGCCGGCGACCCGATGCCGGGGTTCACGCATTTGCAGACGGCGCAGCCGGTGACGTTCGGGCACCATCTGCTGGCCTATGTCGAAATGCTGGACCGCGACCGCGGGCGGCTGGCGGATTGCCGGCGGCGGCTGAACGTTTGTCCGCTCGGGTCCGCCGCGCTGGCCGGCACGTCGTTCCCGATCGACCGCGACATGACCGCCTCGGCGCTCGGCTTCGACCGTCCCGCGGCGAATTCGCTGGATGCGGTGTCGGACCGGGATTTCGCGCTGGAGTTCCTGTCGGCCGCGGCGATCAGCGCGGTGCACCTGTCGCGGCTGGCCGAGGAGATCGTCATCTGGTGCAGCGCGCCGTATCGCTTCATCCGGCTGTCGGATGCGTTCACCACCGGGTCCTCGATCATGCCGCAGAAGCGCAATCCGGACGCGGCGGAGCTGGTGCGGGCCAAGACCGGGCGGGTGACCGGCGCTCTGGTGGCGCTGCTGACGGTGATGAAGGGCCTGCCGCTGGCCTATGCGAAGGACATGCAGGAGGACAAGGAGCCGGTGTTCGACGCCGCCGAGGCCTGGGCGCTGTCGCTGGCGGCGACGGCGGGGATGGTGCGGGACCTGGTGCCGGACACGGCGCGGATGCGGGCGTTCGCCGGCTCGGGCTTCGCCACGGCGACGGACCTGGCGGACTGGCTGGTGCGGGTGCTGCGGCTGCCGTTCCGCAGCGCGCATCATGTCACCGGGCGGCTGGTGGCGCTGGCGGAGGCGCGGGGCGTGGACCTGGCCGGGTTGTCGCTGGCGGAGATGCAATCGGTTGAGCCGGGAATTTCGCCGGACGTATTTTCGGTGCTGACGGTGGAGGCTTCGGTGGCGTCCCGGGTAAGCTACGGCGGGACGGCGCCGGCGAATGTGGCCGAGCAGGCGGCGCGCTGGCTGGCGGTGCTGGCGTGAGGCCGATTCTGATCCTGCTGGCGGCGACGGTGCTGCTGGTTGCGTGCGGCAAGAAGGGTCCGCCCGACCCGCCGGGACCGCCGGAGAGGATCATTTATCCGAAGGGCTATCCGACGCGGTAGGGGGGCGGAACGACAAGCCTCAAAGCGCCTCCCCGGCGCACCAGCCGCTCGCCCAGGCCCACTGAAAATTATACCCGCCGAGCCATCCGGTCACATCCACCGCCTCGCCGATGACGAACAGCCCCGGCACCGCGTTCGCCGCCATCGTGCGGGATGACAGATCGCGCGTATCCACGCCGCCGCAGGTCACCTCCGCCTTGGCGAACCCCTCGGTCCCTTCCGGCGTGACGCTCCAGGCCGACAGCCGCGCCGCCTCCGCGGCCAGTGCGCGATCGGCCTGATCCGCCATCCGCAATCCGTCGGCAGCCAATGCCGCGGCCAGACGCGCCGGCAGGAGCTCGGCCAGCACGGTGCGCAGTTCGGCTTTCGGCCGCGCCCGCTTGCGCTCCAGCAGGAACGCCGCCGCATCCCGGCCCGGCAGCAGGTCCAGCGTCACCGGCCCCTGCCGCCAATAGGAGGAAATCTGCAGCACCGCCGGCCCGGACAGGCCGTGATGCGTGAACAGCATCGCCTCGCGGAACGCCCGCTTGCCGATGGAGGCAACGCAGTCCAGCGACACGCCGCTGAGCGGGCGCATCAGCGCCAGCAGATCATCCGCGAAAGTCAGCGGCACCAGCCCCGGCCGGATTCCGGTCAGCCGCAGGCCGAACTGCCGCGCCAGTTCGTAGGTCAGTCCGCTTGCGCCCAGCTTCGGGATCGCCAGGCCGCCGGTGGCGAGCACCAGGCTGTCCGCCTCGAACGCGCCCTGGTCCGTCTCCACCCGGAACGCGTCCGGCCGGCTGACCGCTGTTATCCGATGCCTCAGGCGCAGGGTCACGCCAACGGCCTCGCACTCCGCCAGCAGCATGGCGACGATCTGCCGGGCGGAGCCGTCGCAGAACAACTGGCCGAGGGTCTTTTCGTGGAAGGCGATCCCGTGCTTCCGCACCAACCCCACGAAATCCCCCGGCGTATACCGGCTCAACGCCGATCGGCTGAAATGGGGGTTGTCGGAGAGGAAGCGGTCGGCGACGCAGCCGGTATTGGTGAAATTGCAGCGCCCGCCGCCGGAGATCAGGATTTTCGCGCCCGCCTCCGGGGCGTGGTCGAGCAGCAGCACGCGCCGGCCGCGCCGCCCGGCCGAGATGGCGCACATCAGGCCCGCGGCCCCGGCGCCGAGGATGATCACGTCGTGCTTGAACATCGGTGCGGCTATAGCAGCGCAGCGGCGGTGGAGATATCGCTACCCCGCGCGGAACAAAACAGGACCGAGAATGCTTGATCCGGACGAGCCGGCGCGGGTAAAAACCCCGCATGATGACCCTTTGGATCAGGTGACCCATGGCCGCGACCGAGACCGTCGATATCGAGGCATTCGCAGCGAAGTTTTTCAACCTTCTCGATTGCATCGAACGCCGTGAACTGGACCGCGTCACCATCACCCGGCGCGGTCAGCCGGTTGCAGTGCTACTGCCGCCCGAACCGCCTATCGACGCGGTGCCGGATCTGTTCGGCACCATGCGCGGTTCAGTGACAATCGCGGAAGGTGTCGACCTGACCGAACCCGCGTTGAATGAACCGTTCACGACCGAGGATATCGATCCGTTCCCGATCCAGGACAGCGACCGCCGGGCCTGACCTCCGTTCGGGCTGGGCGCCCTGCCCTTGAGGCCGGCCTCGCTGACGGCCTGTTCGTATCGAGCACGCAGCACCTCGGCCTGCCAGAAACCGTGTCTCAGGAGTCGAGCACCCAACCGGCTAATTCAAAGGACCGACACCTAACAAGTGCCCATATCTCCAGGTCGTTCCTGTTTTGTTCGTGGGCAATGATCAGGTCATCCAGCTGCTCGAATTTGTACGGAACACCACAGCGGCCGATAGGCTCCTGATACCGATAATCTATTTCCAAGACAGTGGAGCGTCCTCGCGCTACACCAATCATGTGGTAACGAACAGCACACTTAGGCGTTGTGCCTTCGACTATTAAATACCCGCTCGAACCGATTTCGTAGGTGCCGACCACGCGGGTTAAACTTACGGGACCCGTGCCATCCTGTTCTGAGAACTTTTGCAAGCGGCTCCCCGCGCCGATCCTGAGAAGTCCTATCCGAATCCGACGGGATTGGCAATAGTGTCGATTAAAGAAATTATATCCTGGCGCTTGGCGCGAGGCTACACTGAAACAGGCCGCCGCAGTGATCGTCCATGCGGCTCGCAACGGGCGGGGACCGATGGATGAGGGGAATGACGGCTGCGGTTCGCACTAACATTAAGTCCAAGGACCGGGATAGCAGGTTCTGCTCAGCGGTGAGTAACACCGCACCGCGCCCGCTCCACACCGCTCGACGGAGCGTGATGGCGAGCCAGTGGGGCAGCGAAAACACCGGTGTCGTTAGGATGAAACGATGGCTGGCGATACCCCTTGAACCGCGCACCCGTCCCGATCAATACAGGTCGCCACAACATGACCAGTCAGATCAGGTGATCGATGGCCGCGACCGAAACCATCACCGCGTCCGAGTTCAAGGCCAAGTGCCTCAACATCCTCGACCGCCTCGCAGGCCACGAGCTGGAGCGCGTCATCATTACCAAGCGCGGCCGGACCGTCGGCGTCTTGCTGCCACCCCAGACCCTCGCCGTTCAGGATCTGTTCGGCAGCATGCGTGGCTCGGTCACCATTCCGGAAGGCTTCGACCTCACGGCGCCGGTCCTCGATGAGCCGTTGGATGCCGAGGAAGGTATTTGGCACCGTGAGTGAGGACGATGCCCCGGCATCGGTTCTGCTGGATACCTGCGCGGTCATCTGGATGGTCAGCACCACCCGGCTTCCCACGCGGGTGATCGATGTCATCGCCCGGGCCAGCCAGGCCGGCGGGGTTTACGTATCGACAGCATCCGCCTGGGAAATCGGTCTGCTGGGCAGGCCAAGCCGGAAGCCAATGCCATCGTTCCATCCCGATCCGAAAACCTGGTTTGCCCGGGTCATGGCTCTGCCAGGGGTTAAGGAAGCTCGGATAACGCCAGCTATCGCCGTCGATTCATCGCGTCTTCCCGGCAACCGCCATTCCGATCCGGCCGATCGCTTCATCATCGCGACCGCGCGGGACCTGGGAATGCCGATCGTGACCGGCGACCGTAAAATCATCGCCTATGCCGCCGCCGGCCATGTCGGGGTCATCCCCTGCTGACCGGCACCCCGCCGCCCGTCAACCTTGCCCCCGCCCCCGCCACGGTCTAGAAGCCCGCACCTCTCCTATTCCATTGAACGGACTGTATCCATGAAGCAGCAGGCGAATCTGATCCGCGCCGGCCAGGTGATCGAGCACGAAGGCGCCCGCTGGACGGTGCTGAAGCAGCAGATCATCACCCCCGGCAAAGGCGGCGCCTTCATCCAGGTCGAGATGCGCAACCTCAAATCCGGCAACAAGACCAACGAGCGCTGGCGCACGGCCGATACCGTCGAGCGGCTGACCACCGAGGAAAAGGAGTACAAATACTCCTATAAGGACGGCATCAACCTGGTGCTGATGGACCCGGAAACCTACGAGGAAGCCCACATTCCGGCCGATCTGCTGGGCGATGCCGCGCCATTCCTGCAGGACGAGATGACGCTGGTGGTCGACCTTGTTGAAGGCGACCCGGTGGCGATCCACCTGCCCGGCACCGTCATCCTGGAAATCGCCGAAGCCGATCCGGTGGTGAAGGGGCAGACGGCGTCCTCGTCGTACAAGCCGGCGCTGTTGTCGAACGGCGTCAAGACCCTGGTGCCGCCGTTCATCGAGGCCGGCGAGAAGATCGTGGTGCGGACCGAGGACGGCAGCTACGTGGAGCGGGCGAAAGGCTGATGGCCTTTCGCCTCTCCCCCCATCTGACGGTCATGGCCAACGCGGCGCAGAAGGCCTCCAAGCGCCTGCTGCGCGATTTCGCCGAGGTCGAGCAGTTGCAGGTCAGCATCAAAGGGCCGTCCGACTTCGTCACCCAGGCCGACATGCGCGCCGAGCAGACGCTGAAGGAGGAGCTGACCAAGGCGCGTCCCGGCTACGCTTTCCTGATGGAGGAATCCGGCGCCTCCGGTTCGGACAACTGGTCCTGGCGCTGGGTGGTCGATCCGCTGGACGGGACGACCAACTTCCTGCACGGCATGCCGCACTGGGCGATCAGCATCGGACTGGAAAAGCGCCTGCCGGACGGCACCTCGGAGGTGCATGCCGGCCTGGTCTACGCTCCGGCGGTCGATGAGATGTTCTGGGCGGAAAAGGGCACCGGGGCGTTTGTCAACGAGCGCCGGTTGCGGGTGTCGGCTCGGCGCGAGATGTCAGAAGCCATCTTCGCCACCGGCATTCCGTTCGGCGCGGTCCCGGCGTCCCGGCGGGAGTCGTTCAGCCGCACCTTGTCGGCGCTGATGCCGCAGGTGGCCGGCATCCGCCGGTTCGGATCCGCGGCGCTGGACATGGCCTGGGTCGCGCATGGCCGGTTCGACGGCTACTGGGAGCTGGGGATCCACCCCTGGGACATCTGCGCCGGCATCATCCTGGTCAAGGAAGCCGGCGGCTACGTCACCGATGTGGGCGAAGGCGATCCCTTGGTCACCAGCAACATCGTCGCCGGCAACCCGCATCTGCATGCGAAGTTGCGGGAAGCAGTGGCCGAGGGCATGGCGCGCCCGGCCTGAAAACGGGGTTGCCAATGCCGCGGATCATCGTTCAGCAGGCCGATATCACCACCCTGGATGTCGATGCGATCGTCAATGCCGCGAATCAGTCGCTGCTGGGCGGCGGCGGGGTCGATGGGGCGATCCACCGCGCCGCCGGGCCGGAGCTGCTGGACGAATGCCGCACCTTGGGCGGCTGCCCGACCGGGGAGGCGCGGATCACCCGGGGCTACCGCCTGCCCGCCCGCTACGTGATCCATGCGGTGGGTCCGCGCTATCGCGACGGGCGGCGTAATGAGCCGGATCTGCTGGCCGGGTGCTATCGGAACAGCCTGCGGCTCGCGGTTGAGCACGGCGTGAAGACGATTGCATTCCCGGCAATCAGTTGCGGCATCTACGGCTACCCGGTACCGGAGGCGGCGCGGATCGCGGTCGAGACCGTGTCTGCGTTCCTGGCCAGGGATGACAGGATCGAGCGGGCGATCTTCGCCTGCTTCGGGGATGAGGTTCTCGGCGCGTTCCACGCGGCGCTTGGGGGTTCGGCCGGCTGACCCGGGGGCGGGAGCGTCGCCGCTTGCCCGGGCCGAAGAACGGGATGTGAAGCAGTAGAAAGAAAGCCGTTTCTTGCGTCAGCTATGCGTAATACCAGTCCGCGATGAGAGCGGCTCTTTGCATGAACCGTCATGGCCCGGCTTGTCCGGGCCACCCGTCCCGGCAAGTGCGGCTATAGGTGGCCCGGACAAGCCGGGCCATGACGTTGGAGGGAAAACGGGCCATGACGTTGGAGGATAGAACCGTTCGCGCGTGAGCCCGGGCAGCCGGGACCGATTCGATTGGCCTCAGGCCGATCGGCCTGCTACGCACGCTGTGCGTGGCAAAGGCTGCCGGCAGTGAACCGGCGCGGGACGACTCCGCGGCCCCACGCGGGAGACCGTCACGATGCACCCCTCGCTGCTGCCCTTCACCGCCCGCTACATCTGCCTGACGCTCGCGGCAGCCGGCGCGCTGGCCTGCCTCATCGGGCTGGCCGTCAATCCCGCGGTCTGGTGGCTGCCCGGCCTCGGCCTGTTCGGCGGCCTCACGGCTCTTGGCATCCACGACCTGTTGCAGACGCGCCATGCCGTGCTGCGCAGCTTCCCGATCGCGGCCCATCTGCGCTTCATCCTGGAGAAGATGCGCCCGGAGATGCGGCAATATTTCTTCGAGGACGAAAAGCGCGGCTCCCCGTTCAGCCGCGACCGCCGCGCGGTGGTGTATCAGCGTGCCAAGAGCGTGCTCGACAAGCGCCCCTTCGGCACGCAGTACGAAGTCTACGACGCCGGCTTCGAGTGGCTGGATCATTCGATCGCGCCAAGGCCGTTGGCGGACCGGAATTTCCGCACCATCGTCGGCGGCCCCGATTGCGCGCGGCCCTATTCCGCCTCGGTGTTCAACATCTCCGCCATGAGCTTCGGCGCGCTGAGCCAGAATGCCATCCGCGCGCTGAACACCGGCGCGGCGATGGGCGGCTTCGCGCATGATACCGGCGAGGGCGGCCTGAGCCCGCACCACCTCGCGCCGGGCGGCGACATCATCTGGGAAATCGGCTCCGGCTACTTCGGCGCGCGCACGCCGGACGGGCAGTTCTCACCCGAGCGCTTCGCCGCCACCGCCGCACAGCCGCAGGTGAAGATGGTGGAGTTGAAGCTCAGCCAGGGCGCCAAGCCGGGCCATGGCGGCGTGCTGCCGGCGGCGAAAGTCAGCCCCGAGATCGCCGCCACCCGCGGCGTGCCGATGGGCCAGGACTGCATCTCCCCGTCCAGCCATTCGGCCTTTTCGACTCCCGACGGTCTGCTGCGGTTCGTCGCCGGGATGCGCCGGCTGTCCGGCGGCAAGCCGGCCGGGTTCAAGCTGTGCATCGGCCACCGCTGGGAGTTCCTGGCGATCTGCAAGGCGATGCTGGAGACCGGCCTGTATCCGGACTTCATCGTCGTGGACGGCAAGGAGGGCGGCACCGGCGCGGCGCCAATGGAGTTCATGGACCATATCGGCACGCCGATGCGCGAGGGGCTGAACTTCGTCCACAACGCGCTGATCGGCATTGGTGCGCGGGACCGCGTTCGCCTCGGCGCCAGCGGCAAGATCATCACCGGCTACGACATCGCGCGCACGATGGCGCTGGGTGCGGACTGGTGCAACGCGGCGCGCGGCTTCATGTTCGCGCTCGGCTGCATCCAGTCGCAGAGCTGCCACACCGATCACTGCCCGACCGGCGTCGCGACGCAGGACCCGATCCGCCAGCGCGCGCTGGTGCCGAGGGACAAAGCGCCGCGGGTGTTCAATTTTCACGCCCAGACGCTGCACGCCCTGTCCGAACTGGTCGCCGCGGCCGGCCTCGACCACCCCGGACAGTTGCGCCCGGAGCACCTGTTTCGCCGCGATGCCACGCATGGGGTGGTCAGCTTCGCGACGCTCTATCCGACCCTGCGGCAGGGCGAGCTGCTGGAGGGGACCGGCGATGAGCGCTTCCGCCGCGCCTGGGCGATGGCACGGCCGGACAGCTTCGCGCCGGCCTGACCGCGGGTTGCGCGCGGGGAACGGGCGGCTTTCCATCTGAAAGCGACCATCCGCGACGAGGTTGCACTCCATCGCCCGCTGATCGTTATATACTTGATAATATAGCGATTTTTTCGCCGATAGCGAAGCGGCGCCTTGAACATCGCTGTATTTCGTGCGAAGAACTCCGTTCGGTTGGTGCGAATGGTTTTCACCTGAACCGTTTTTCTGGGGCGCGGAAAGGTCAGTATCCGATCGCCGCCGATCGGCCGGCGCGGCGGGGATGTCTGCCCGGCCGGGGGATCGTTGGCGGCGGCAGGCAAAGCCGAACCTGCGAACCTGGCGGGACGTGCGGACAGGCATTGAACAGCGAAAGGGAAGACGGCCAATGGCCAACACGACGGCGGAACTCGAGGCCCTTCTGATGCAGCGGCCGCTGGGCGACTCGGAGCTTCTGGCGGCGGCCGAGGCGGCGGAGGACTTCCGCATCCTGCCGGACGCGACGGTCATCAAAATCGGCGGCCAGAGCGTCATCGACCGCGGCCGCGCCGCGGTTTATCCGCTGCTGGATGAGATCGTCGCCGCCCGTTCGGCCCACAAACTGCTGATCGGGACCGGGGCGGGCACGCGGGCGCGGCATCTGTACTCGATCGCGGCGGGGCTGGGACTGCCGGCGGGCGTGCTGTCGCAGCTCGGCGCCTCGGTGGCGGATCAGAACGCGGCGATGCTGGGGCAGTTGCTGGCGAAGCACGGGATCTCCGCGGTCGATGGCGCCGGGCTGTCGGCGGTGCCGCTCTATCTGGCCGAGGTGAACGCCGTCGTGTTCAGCGGCATGCCGCCGTACGGGCTGTGGATGCGCCCGCCGCCCGAGGGCGTCATCCCGCCCTATCGCACCGACGCCGGATGCTTCCTGCTCGCGGAACAGTTCGGCTGCAAGGCGATGATCTACGTCAAGGACGAGGACGGCCTGTTTACCGCGAACCCGAAGACCTCGAAGGATGCGGTGCTGATCCCGCAGATTTCGGTGGACGAGATGAAGGCGCGCGGCCTGCACGATTCGATCCTCGAGTTCCCGGTGCTCGACCTGCTTCAGACGGCGCGGCACATCCGCCAGGTGCAGGTCGTCAACGGCCTCGTTCCCGGCAACCTGACCCGCGCGCTGAACGGCGAGCACGTCGGCACCATCATTACCGCTTAGGGGATCACGGCCATGTCCGTTGGTATCAAGCACGTTGCCTCGCCGCTGGCGCGCCAGACCCTGCTCGACAGCGACCTGACGGGTCCCGTCGCCGGCGGCCGCCCCATCCGCCTGCTGCCCTGGCTTCAGGTCGTGAAGATCGGCGGCGCCTCCATCATGGATCGCGGGCGGGAGGCGATCCTGCCGCTGGTCGAGGAGCTGCGGACGCTGCTGCCGGAGCACCGGCTGCTGATCCTGACCGGGGCCGGCATCCGTGCGCGGCATGTCTATGGCGTCGGGCTGGATTTGGGGCTGCCGGTCGGGTCGCTCGCCCCGCTGGCGGCGAGCGAGGCCGGGCAGAACGGCCATATCCTGGCGGCACTGCTGGCGCCGGAGGGGGTGTCGTATGTTGATCACCCGTCGATCGCGAACCGGCTCGCGCTGCATCTGTCGGCGACCCGCGCGGTGGTGGGGAGCGCGTTTCCGCCGTATCACCACCACGAGTTCCCGGCCTCGCGGATTCCGACGCACCGGGCGGATACGGGGGCGTTTCTGCTGGCCGACGCGCTGGGGGCGGCGGGGCTGACGATCGTCGAGGATGTGGACGGGGTGTATACGGCCGATCCGCGGGGGCCGGACGGGGAGAAGGCGCAGTTGCTGCGGGAGACGAGTGCGGCGGAACTGGCGAAGGTGACGGGCACGCTGCCGCTGGATCGGGCGCTGCTGGAGGTGATGGCGAACGCTCGGCATATCGCGCACGTGCAGGTGGTGAACGGGCTGGTGCCGGGGCGGCTGACGGCGGCGCTGCGGGGCGAGCATGTGGGGACGATTGTGCGGACGGGGGTGGGGGTGGGATGAGGGCGCAGGGGCCAGCCGGCGGATCTAGCGCCCGAGGAGCATGGCGAAACGGCAGTCCCGCTGGTGGCCATGCCTTCCCCTTATAGGCAGTGCGAGCCGATCGGGTAAGGACTCAATCAGGTCCTGACAACTGTCAGCCGAGGTTAATTGATCGTTGTCAGTGCCGACGCTCTTGGCTAACCTTCTGCGGTCTTGCACTCGGGTTCAACAGGATCGACAATGAACGTCTTCGTTAGCGTCGGGACCGGTTTGAACCCCCAACAGGAGGCGTTCGTCAGTGCCATCGAAGCCCGGCTTCGCGCTGTCGGACTCATTCCTTGTACTATTGGAAGAAATACTTTTAGCGCCGATGCACCCTTACATGCTGTTGTCGATTTGATGGATCGTTGCGCCGGGGCGGTAGTAATCGCACTTGAACGTTACCGTTTTACCAACGGCGTCGAGCGCCGAGGATCGGCTAAAGAAAGGTCTGTGGGCGTAGTGGCTTTGCCGACGCCCTGGAACCAGATTGAGGCTGCAATGGCATATAGCCGCGGCCTACCGTTGCTTGTACTTGTCGACGAATCTTTGCGTTGCGATGGGCTCCTTGAGAAAGGAAACGATTGGTATGTTCTGGAATTAGCGCTTGATCCCACCTCATTGAACAGCCCTGCGTTCAGTGGGGTAGTGGACAGCTGGCGCGATCGTGTCCGCAAGCAGCAACAAGCTTCGCCTGCCGTATCACTGATTGAGACGAAACCAAATCCCGGGGCGATGTCTGTCGCGGAACTCCTTGGGGCTTTGAAGCCCGCTCAATTATGGGCAGCGGTCGGCGCATTCGTTAGCGTTGCAACCGCCGCGTTTGTTCTTGGTATGAAATTGACCGGCAAGATCGGGTAGTTCAAACGTGACGGCTTCGCGTCATCATCTCCCTTTCGGTCTCCAACTTTGCCCGCCCGTGCGGTGCGGCGAGATGGACTTCCAGCAGTTATAGACGCCGGGCTTGTCGTATGCTCGCTTCGAAGTGGTCGATCAGCCGCCTCCGCAAATTCGACTCGATGGCTTACCCGCCCGTGGTACCCCCGCCGCTCCACCTGTTACCCAAAAGCCCCACCACCCGAACCGTGACGCCCCGCCCCGCCCCCGGCCGGTTTCGCCCCCGGTGCGATAGCCATATATACTCCCGTCAGGTGGCCGAACCCTTCAGCGAGCACGGTATCGAGATGAAGCACTGGCGGATTGAAGATGTTGCGTGGGACCGGTTCGATCCCTCGGCCGTCGACCCGGCGATCGTCCCGCTGGTCAAGGCCGCGGCCATGGTCGAGCGCAACGGCAAGGAATACGCCCTCTATCTCGGCGGCATCTTCCGCGACGACCCGGATTTCCGCCAGGCCGCCGACAACTGGGCGATCGAGGAGGTCCAGCACGGCGACGCCCTCGCCAAATGGGCCGAACTCGCCGATCCCGGCTGGGATTTCGCGGCGGCGTTCGAACGCTATCGTACCGGATACCAGATCAAGACCGATGCCGGCGCCTCCATCCGGGGGTCGCTGACCGGCGAGCTGATCGCCCGCTGCATGGTGGAAACCGGCACCTCCAGCTACTACTCGGCACTCGGCGAGGCGGCGTCCGAACCGGTGCTGAAGCAGGTCTGCAAGCTGATCGCCGCCGACGAATACCGCCACTTCAAACTCTTCTACGACCACATGCGCCGCTATCTCTCCCGCGAGAATATCGGCTTGCTGACCCGGCTGCGCGTCGCACTCGGCCGCATCGGCGAGTCCGAGGACGATGAACTGGCCTACGCCTATTACTGCGGCAACGAACCGGCGTCGCGCGCCTTCGAGCACGCAATCTGCACCGCGGCCTACATGGGTCCGGCGATGGCGTTCTACCGCCACCACCACATCGAGCGCGCTACCGGCATGATCCTCAAAACCGTCGGCCTGCCGCCGCGCGGCAGGCTGTCCAACGTCGCCACGTCCATCGGCTGGCGCCTGCTGCAATGGCGTCAGCGCCGGTTCCGGCAGCAACTCGCGGCCTGATACCAAGCCGCCACAATCCTGATCGTCATGGCCCGGCGTGTCCGGGCCCCCCTACAAGCACGTACCGCAACGGGTGGCCCGGACAGGCCGGGCCATGACGGTGGGAGTGGATCACCCGCCGCCGTTGGAACCATTCGCCTCCACGACCTCGATCCGCCTCACCCCCACCGCATCGGCCAGCAGCTTCAGCCGATCGGCCACCACCTCGCTTTCCGGGACGCGCGCGGTGGGCTGGACGGTCAGCCGCACTTTCTTGTCGTCGATCCGCAGATCGGCCGCGGTCAGAATCTCCGGCACGCCGCCCGCCAGCCGGTATCCGAGCAGCAGCGCGCGTCCCAGCAGTTGCGCCCGGCGCACCGCCGCCGCCGGCAGCAGCTTGACGGCCGGCGACAAAATCGGATCATCCGAAGCGCCTGCATAACGCGCATGGATGGCCACGGCGAGGAACACGCGCTCGCCGTGGTCCAGCCCGATCAACGGAAACTGCAGCAGGCGCCGGAAGCTTTCCGCCGCCCGCAGCCCGGCCTCGTCCCGCCAGGCGAAGTCGGACAGGGCGCAGGCGGCGACCCGCAACCGTCGTTCGGCCGCGGTCTCGTCGGGGAACAGCCCTGACGTCCATTGCGTCAGCGCGGCGGCGAAGGCCGGCACGCGGGCATAGGGCAGCGCGAAGGATTGCGCCGCCTCGACCAGCGGATCGAGATACTGCTCGGCCGGGCTCAGTTGCGAATAGAGCCACCCCTCGCGCACGCCCAGCATCGAGAAGACGACCCGTTCCGGCCGCAGCCGCTTCACCACGCGGTCGAGCACCAGCGCGGCCGCGGGCAGAGTGCCGGCGCGCCGCCTTGGCAGCCCGGGCAGCGCGGCAACCTTTGCCGGCGACAGCTTGAGGATGGATTTGGCGAACGCGCGGGCGTCGGCAGCTTCCAGTTCGTAGCCATGCACCACCCGCACCGGCGCGCCGGTGACGGCCAGGTGCACCCTTGCGAGGGCGCGCCAGCCGCCGCCAATGGCATAGAAGGTGGGGCTGCGAATGCCGCCCGGAATGCCGTCCCGCAGCAGCGTGTCAAGCCGCGCCTTCGCGCCGGCCACGCCCGCCTCCAGCAACTGGCGCACCGGCAGCGCGCCGAGCGGCAGGCTGATGCGGTTCGGTCCGACGCTGTCATCCAGCACATCCGCCATTTCCAGGCTGCCGCCGCCCATGTCGCCGGTCAGCCCGGCCGGCCGGTAGAAGCCTGATACCACGCCGAGCGCGCCGTAATAGGCTTCCTCCTCGCCGCTCAGGATGCGCGCCGAGAGACCGGTTTGCCGGGCGATCTCGGCGACGAACTCCGGCCCGTTGCTCGCCTGCCGCACCGCCTCGGTGGCGAGGGTGTCGATCCGTTCCACGCCCATGGCCTCGGCGATGGCGCGGAAGCGGCGCAAAGCGGCGAGGGTGCGGGCGATGCCGTCCGGCGTCAGCGCCCCGGTGCGCGCATAGCCATCGCCCAGTTGGCAGAACGCTTTCTCGTTGAAGCGGGGGAACGGCGCCCGGCCGATGGCGTCGTAGACGACAAGGCGCACCGAGTTGGAGCCGATATCAATGATCGCATAGGCCGGACGCCCGGTGCGGTCGAGCCGCCCGACTGCCAGATCCAGCGTGCGTTCCGGTGCCGCGGCACGGTCCTGATCGTCCATGGCCGTGTCTCCCTCCAAACTGAGTGCCGTGCCTTAGATAGGACCGGTGCGCGAGGCGGTTGCATACAAAACCGCCACGGTCCGGCGCATCCGGGCCGCCAGTCGCCGCACCTGCCGGCGGCGGCGGCCCGAACAAGCCGAACCATGAAGGTCGCCGGCCATGCTTGGTAACACGAGGCGAGGGTTTGGCGGATATCAATCGGCCTGTCCCTAACTCCGACCAGTGCGTCTGAGTGCATGTCGCGCGCCACACGGAGCTACCTGACGAGCGCCATCACGCCTTGGCGCTTGGCCGCTGATTCACCGCTTCGTACCAGCGTTGCAAGTGCCGGCGGGAGTCCGCGATCTTCACATCCGACCAGCCGGCAAAGTCCACCGCGGCCAGCGTGGTCGACCGGCTCTATCCGTTACCGCCTGCGCCGCTCCTCCGGCCTAAGGGCCGTCCGCCAGCGGGTCGCCCAAAACCTGCTCGACCGTGAACGGCGACACCCGCGGCAGATCGAGCAGTCCGGTTTCCTCCATCGCATCGGTGCGGGCGCGTGGCCACGCCGCTTCGAACAGTTCCGGCAGCCTGGCCCTCAACGACGGATTGTCCGCTAACAGATCCTCGATCTCCTGGCGCTGCGTTCGGATTGTCGAACGCCAACTGCGGCTCCGGTGCTCCGGCTGATAGTGCCATTTCAGCAGGTGTTGCAGCAGCATCGTCAGCCGGTTGCGCAACTCGCGGCGTGTATTGCCTCCCACGGCCTCGATTTCCTCCGCGATGTTTTCCCAGTCGAACTCGGCTTCGTTGACGAGCTCACCGGCCGCCCGGCGGCGCAGAAGCGCGGCCTGCTGTTCAGCCCATTGCGAGAGGTCGATGTCGTGGCCGCTCATTCCGGTCTCCCTCCTGACCTGACGGATTGGCGAGGCTCATGCCGCACGCCGCCGACGCCGGGGCGCCTCGAAGCCGGCACGGAAGGCAGCGGAATCCGTCACCCCACCACGGCGATTTCCTCCCGCCGAAGCTGCACCGTCAGCTCATCCAGCGCCTTGCCGACGCGGTCCAGCATCTCGTCGATCTCATCCTTCGAAATGATCAGCGGCGGGCTGAAGCACAGCGAATCATTCGCAACCGACCGGCTGATCACCCCGTGCTGCTCGCACAGCTTCGCCAGCCGAGGGCCGATCTTGGCGGCCGGATCGAAGTTGGCGTGGGTTGCAGGGTCGGGGGACAGCTCGACCGCCGCGATCAGGCCGATGCCGCGGACCTCGCCAACCAGCGGATGCTCCGCGAAGCGGCGGCGCAGTTCCGCCTGGAAATGCGGTCCGCTGACCGCCACCTGCCCGCCGAGATCGATCTCGTCGTAGATCTTTAGCGTCTCGATCGCCACCGCGGCCGGCACAGGATGGCCGGAATAGGTGAACCCGTGCCCGAACGTGCCGATGGCGTGGCTCTCCTGCGCCAGCGCCTGGAACACCCTGTCGTTCACCAGCACCGCGCTGATCGGCAGGTACGACGCCGAGAGCGCCTTGGCGCAGACCAGGATGTCCGGGTCGATATCGTAGGTCTGCGTGCCCCAGTAGTTGCCGGTGCGCCAGAAGCCGCAGATCACCTCATCGACGGCGAACAGGATGTCGTATTTCCTCAGCACCGCCTGGATCTTCGGGAAATACCCGCGCGGCGGCAAAATCACCCCCCCTGCCCCCAATATCGGCTCCGCCCACAGCGCAGCGATCGTCTCCGGCCCCTCGGCCAGGATCAGCTTCTCCAGCTCCTCGGCGCAGCGCGTGGCGAAGGCGTCCTCGGTCTCGCCCGGCAGCGCGCCGTGATAGAAATGCGGCGTGATGGTGTGCAGGAAGCCGGGCAGCGGCACGTCGAAGCTGCGGTGGTTGGCCGGCAGCCCGGTCAGCGAGGCGGAACCGATGGTGATGCCGTGATAGCCCTTCACCCGCCCGATGATCTTCTTCTTCGCCGGACGTCCCAGCGCGTTGTTCATGTACCAGACCATCTTGATGGCCGAATCGTTCGCCTCGGACCCCGAGTTGGCGAAGAACACCTTGCTCATCGGCACCGGCGCGCGAGCCAGCAGCATCTCCGCCAGGTCGATCATCGGGTCGTGCGACTTGGCGTTGAAGCCGTGGTAGAATGGCAGCTTGCGCAACTGCGTCACCGCGGCCTGCACGAGGCGCTCATTGTCGAAACCGAGCGCGGCGCACCACAGTCCGGCAACCGCTTCGATATACTCCTTCCCGGTCTCGTCCCACACCCGCACGCCCTTGCCGCGCGACATCACCACCGGCCCGACCGTCTGGTGCGCCTCGAGGTCGGTGTAGGGATGGATCACGCTGGCGATATCGCGGGCGGCGGCGGAATTGGCGCCGAAAGGTGGGGGCGGTGCCATGGTTGGAACTCCTGAACGGACGGCAGGCGGCGACTGTAGACCCGAAGCCGGGCGGGGGAAACACGTGGTTGTAACGCGCCGGGTAATACCATAAATCCGCGCGTCATTGCCACGCGGCCGCGGTCATGAGCGTCGTCACCATCACAGGTCAGGTCGCCATTCCGAAGGCCGTTCGCGATGCGTTGGGCATCGGTCCGGGCAGTTCGGTCGATTTTGTCATGGACCCGGATGGCCGGATCGTCTTGCGCAAAGCCGGCGTCCCGGGCGCAGTGCGGTCGGGGTTGCCGGGACACCTCACCGTGTTGGCGCGGAACCCGACGCCGATCCGGTCGCGCCGGCCGCGGACTTGGTTTATGGCTTGCTCCGGGCGCCAAGACAGCCCCGCGATCCCGCTTCATGAACCTGCCGCTTTGTTACGATTTATTGAACGTCAGGACATGGCCCGGGCGCTGATGTTGCTCACGGAGCTGTGAATCCACAGAGCCGCCGCCTGATCCCCGTGCCATGGTTAACCCATCTTTAGCACTAAACCGCTCGTTTTCTGCAACGAAAACGCATAACCCGCTGATGTCGCCCGCATCTGGTTCGGAACTTCGTTTGTAGTGCCATAATATTTTCGGGATCGCTTGACGCCGCCCGCCGCCGCTGCCAGCCTGCCGGCATGTTCATCCGCAAAACCGCAACCAGGAACAAATCCACCAGCGAACCCTATGTCACCTTCCGCCTCGTCGCCTCGCAGCGCACCGGCCGCCGGGTCCGCCAGGTCACCCTGCTCAACCTCGGCCGCCATTTCGACCTGCCGCCGGACGATTGGCCGCGGCTGTGCGGCCGCATCGACGCCTTGCTCGCCGGACAGGCCGGCCTGCTCGCCGAACCGCAGGCCATCGAAACCCTGGCGCAACGCTACGCCGCCCGCCTGCTCGCGGCCCGCGCGGAGGCTGAACCCGACGCCGCACCGCAACCGGCCCCGCCACCGCCCGTTCAACCGCAGACGCCCGCGCCGGACCCGCTCTACGCCGAGGTCGATATCGCCTCGTTGCAGCTCACCCGCCCGCGCTCGGCCGGCATCGAGGCCGCGGGTCTCGCCGCCATCGGCTGGCTCGGCATCGACCGCATCCTCGCCGATGCCGGCCTCAACGGCGTGCAGCGCAATGCCGCGGCCGGCCTGCTGATTGGCCGCATGGCCGCGCCCGGCAGCGAACTGGCCACCTGGCGCTGGCTGCGCGAGCGCAGCGCGCTCGGCGAGTTGCTCGGCGCCGACTTCGAAGCCATGCCGCTGATCCGCCTCTACCGCACCGCCGACCTGCTGCTGCGCCACCGCGAGGCGATCGAGGCGGCGCTGTTCGGCCGCATCCAGGACCTGTTCGGATTGCCGGTCAGCGTCACGCTGTATGATCTCACCAACACCTATTTCGAGGGGGATGCGGACGCCAACCCCAAGGCCGCGCGCGGCCGCTCCAAGGAGAAGCGCTCGGACTGCAAGCTGGTCACCCTCGGCCTGGTGCTCGACGGCAGCGGCTTCGTGCGCCGCTCCCGGCTGTTCGCCGGCAATGTCGCCGAGGGATCGACGCTGCAGGCGATGCTCAAGGGCCTCGGCACCCCGCCCGGCGCGCTGGTCATCATGGATGCCGGCATCGCCACCGCCGCCAACATCGCCTGGCTCGGGGCGCAGGGCTACCGCTACCTCGTGGTCAGCCGCGAGCGCACCCGCCGGTTCGATCCCGACCAATCGGTGCAGACCCTGACCGCATCGGACGAGATCGTGCGGATGCAGCGCGTCGTCAGCGAGGATGGCACGGAGGTCCGGCTGTATTGTTTGTCCGAGGGGCGCAAGGCCAAGGAAACCGCGATCTGCGACCGTTTCGCCGCCGCCTTCGAGGCCGGTCTGGGCAAGCTCGCCGCCGGCCTTGACAAGCCGCGCGGGACGAAGGCGCTGGCCGCCGTGCAGCAGCGCATCGGCCGGCTGAAGGAGAAGAGCCGCGGCATCGGCCAGCACTATGAGATCACGGTGACCCCGGATGAGGCCGGCAAGCTGGCCGGTTCGATCACCTGGAGCAAAACCCCGGTGGACGGCTCGAAGCTGACGCATCCCGGCGTGTGCTGCCTGCGCAGCAACGAAACCGCGTGGGACGCCGAGACCCTGTGGCACACCTACACCCGGCTGACCGATCTGGAGGCGGTGTTCCGCGGCCTGAAGTCGGAACTGGGGCTGCGTCCGGTGTTCCACCACACCGAGGACCGCACCGCGGGGCATTTGTTCATTACCGTACTGGCCTATCAGTTGGT
The DNA here is from genome assembly GCA_903851415.1 of uncultured Rhodopila sp. Classification (GTDB taxonomy): domain Bacteria; phylum Pseudomonadota; class Alphaproteobacteria; order Acetobacterales; family Acetobacteraceae; genus Rhodopila. The sequence continues at coordinate 117,811 of CAINOE010000049.1, forward strand.
GCAGACGATCCGCCGCAGGCTGGAGGCGGCCGGCCGGTCGGTGTCGTGGATGCGGCTGCGCGAGGTGCTCTCGGTGCAGCAGCGGGTCACGGCGACGTTCCGCCAGCGCGATGGCCGTGTTTTGCACGTGCGCAAGAGCACCGTCGCGGAGCCGGCGTTGCGCGCGGTCTATGACGCGCTGGGCATTGATGCGGTGCCGGGAGGGGTCCGCAAAATGACCGTCTGAACCCCACAGCACGCGATTGTAGTGCCACTTGGGCTGCGGAGGAGGCGCAAGGTGCTGATAAGACCGGAGGACTTTTGGTAGGCGCTAAAGATGGGTTAAATGCGACATCAGAATGTGATGAGCTGTTGGAGGCGATGATCGGATTTCCTCAGCGCGATGCGCACGGGAATGCAAGTCATAAAGGTTCGGCCGGATCGCTTCCGGTTTCGCCGCCGGACTCCGGCCGGCGGCAGCCGCGCCGTGCCGGCCTCTCGCTGCGAGCCCGATTGCTGCTGCTGGTCGTCGCCAGCGTCGTCCCGCTCGTCTGCATGGGCGTGTTCCGGGAATACTGGGACTACCGGGTCGAGCGCGAGCAGGTTTACGAACGCCTGCGGACCATGGCGCGCGGGATGGCCGTGGCGGTGGAGCGCGAGCTGCAGTTGCAGGTGTCGGCCCTGGAAACCCTGGCCACCTCGCCCGCCCTGCAAGCCGGCGACCTGACGCAGTTCGACAAGCAGGCGGCGGCTTTCCTGGCCCGCCAGCCGCCCGGTGCGGTACTGGGCCTGTCCGCGGCGGATGCGTTCCGGATACGCATGTACGGCCTGCCGGCGGACGCGCGGCCGCCGCTGTCGCACCGCGATCCGACCGCCGCGGGAACCGAGGTATTCGAGACGGGCCGACCCGTCGTCACCAACCTGCATATCGGACACTCGACCGGGCTTGCCGGGTTCAGCGTCGACGTTCCGGTGTTCCGCGACGGGAAGGTGGCGTACGACCTGTTCCTGCGGCTGCTGCCGGGGACCATGGCGGACCTGATCGCCCGGCAGCATCTGCCGCCGCAGACCATCATGACTGTTGTCGATAAAGCCGGCACGGTGATCGCCCGGGTTCCGAACGCCGACCGTTTTGTCGGGACCCACATTGTTCCCGAGCTATGGGCCGCGGTGGAAACCCATCAGGAGGGTATCGCCACCGTCCCGACCCTGGAAGGCGCGCCGGCCGTCGCCGCCTACACCCGAATAGAACCCTTCGGCTGGTCGGTCGTCGTCGGCGCGCCGGAAGAAGTGCTCCTGGCGCCGACGCGGGCGGCCATCGTGCATGTTGCCGAGGCCGGGCTGCTTGTTCTCGCGGTGGGCCTGGCGCTGGCGAGTTTCGCCGCCCGCCAGGTCACGCGCCCGATAGAGCACCTTCGCCGCCTCGCCGCCGGCGGAGACCCGGCCGATCGGCGGGTGGCGGAGCCGACGGGGCTGCCGGAAACGGATTCCGTGGCCGACGCCCTCATGGCCGCGGCAGCCGATCGGCGGGAGGCCGCCAGAGCTTTGGCGGAAAGCGAGCAGCGCTTCCGGGCGTTGTTTGAGCGGGCATCGAGCGGGGCGGTCCTGCTGGATCCGGACACCACAAGGATCATCGACTGCAACGAGGCCGCCGCCGGCTTCGTCGGCTACACGGCGGAAGAATTCCGCCAATGCCGGATCACCGACTTCCGCCTCGGAACCAGCATGGAGCGGATCTTCGATATTTGCCGCTCGGTCGTCGCCGGACAGACCCTGCGCTACGAGGCCCGGGTGAAAGGGCGGCAAGGTCCGCGCGACCTGCTCGTGTCGGTGGGTCCTCTGGTGGTTGGCGGCCGGACCCTGGTGCTGCTCAACCAGATCGACGTAACCGATCTGCGCCGCGCCGAGGCGGGACTGCGAGTCAACGAGGAACGCCTGGAACTGGCGCGGCAAGGCGCCAATCTCGGCATCTGGGACTGGGATATCGTCGCCGACACGCTGACCTGGAGCGAGCACACCTGGTTCCTGCACGGCCTGGAGCCGCGGCCGGACGGACCGGCGCGGGAGGATTGGCGGCGGGCGCTCGACCCGGACGATCTGCCCCGCGTGCTGGATGAGCTGTATAGCGCAGTCGGTACACCGGGGCGGCAGTTCGCCACGGAGTACAATGTCGTCCTGCCGGACGGGTCGCTCCGCCGCCTGCTGGGCCGCGGTCAGATCATCCGCGCCCCCGATGGACGCGCCGTCCGCATCGTCGGCATCAACATGGACGTGACGGCCCGATACGAAGCCGAGAAGGCGCGCGACCGCCTGATCCACATGCTGGAGACCGAGCGCAGCCGGCTCGCCGACATCATCGAGGCCCTGCCCATCGGCGTCGGCATCGTCGACCGGTCCGGCTGGCTGACCCTCGGCAACCCGATCATGCAGGCCCTGACCGGACCGGTGATCCCGTCGATGGCGAACGGCCGCGCTGATCAATGGATCGCCTATCACCCGGACGGAAGCCGCGTTGCGGCGGAGGATTTCCCGATCGAACGGGCGTTGCGCGGCGAGACGGTGCTGCCGGGAGAGGAATTTCTCCACCGCGCGGCGGATGGCAGCGAAACCTGGATCACCGTCGGCAGCCTGCCGCTGCGGCGGGAAAACAACGAGGTGCAGGAGGTTCTCGCCATCCTGCAGGACGTCGATGCCGAGAAGCGCCTCAAGGACGTGCAGCAGCAGACCAATGTCCGGCTGGAACAGCGGGTGCGGGAGGAAATGGCGGCGCGCGACGCGGCGCAGAAGCGGGCGGCGCATGCCGAGCGGCTGCAGGCGCTGGGACAGATCGCCGGCGGCATCGCGCACGACTTCAACAATGTGCTGCAGGCGGTGGCCGGCGGCGCCGCGCTGATCGAGCGGAAGCCGCAGGATATCGACCGGGTCTTGCGCAATGCCAGGATGGTGGCGGATGCCGCGCGGCGCGGCGCGGCGATCACCAGCCGCCTGCTGGCATTCGCCCGGCGCGGCGATCTGCGGGCGGAAAGCCTGGATGTGGGCGAGCTGCTGCACGACATGGGCGAGGTCCTGAGCCACACGCTGGGCGGATCGGTTGCCTGCAAGGTCAATGTCGCCCCGGACCTGCCGCCGCTGTTCGCCGATCGCGGGCAGCTTGAGACGGTGCTGGTGAATTTGGCGACGAATGCGCGGGATGCGATGCCGTCCGGCGGCACGCTGACCCTGTCCGCCGAGGCCGAGGAAGTGACCGCCGCGATGCCAAATCTCAACGGCCTGCCGCCCGGCGGCTATGTGCGGATCGTCGTGGCGGACACCGGCAGCGGGATGGACGGCACGGTCCTGGCGCGCGTCACCGAGCCGTTCTTCACCACCAAGGAAACCGGACGCGGCACCGGCCTGGGCCTGGCGATGGCGAAAGGCTTCGTCGAGCAGAGCGGCGGCGGACTTTCGATCGACAGCGCGGTGGGTCAGGGCACCAACGTCACCCTGTGGCTGCCTCAGCCAGCCGGGCGCGCTTTGGCTCAGGCGGCGCCGGCGGCTTCCGGAGCCGATGCGGAGAGCCGGACCGTGCTGCTGGTGGACGACGATGCGCTCGTTTGCGATGTGCTGGCAGCGTCGCTCGAGGATGCCGGCTATACGGTGCTGCGTTCATCTGCCGCACCGCTGGCGCTGGCCCGGCTGGCGGGCGGCGAGCGGGTGGATGTCGTCGTCTCCGACCTGACGATGCCGGGAATGGACGGTTTGACCCTGATCCGCGAGGCGCAGCGGCAGCGGCCGGGGCTGCCGGCGGTGCTGCTGACCGGGTATGCCGGCGATGGTGCGGCGCTGGCTGTCGGCGGGGCGTTGAGCGGGTCGTTTTCGCTGCTGCGCAAGCCGGTGTCGGGGACACAGCTTGCCGACCGGATCACCGGGCTGCTGGCGTCGCGGAACGTGCCGGCGAGGGCCTGAGCTGGCACGGGTTTTGCTGTTCGGGATGATTGCCGGACGCATTGCAGTAGCGCCCTTGGACCAGGATCCCCGCCATGAACAACCCCGCCGTGCCGCCGAAGCCGCCGTCTCCGCTGTATATGTCGTTGTTCGTACAGGTCGTCGCCGGGCTGCTGCTGGGAATCGTCCTCGGCATCGCGGCGCCGGGCTTCGCCACAGGACTAAAGTTCTTCAGCGATGCGTTCCTCAAGCTGATCTCGATGATCGTCGCGCCGATTGTGTTCTGCGTCGTCGTGCACGGGATCGCCGGCGCGGGGGACCTGAGGAAAGTCGGCCGTGTCGGCGGCAAGGCTTTGATCTACTTCGAGGTCATGACCACGGTCGCACTGATCGTCGGCTTGCTGCTGGCGTTTCTGGTGGCGCCCGGCAAGGGCATGAACATCAACGTCGCCAATCTGGACAGCCACGCGCTGGCAAGCTACGCCGACAACGCCCACAAGCTGCAGGGCGGCGGCATCGGCAGCTTCATCCTGAACATCATCCCGACGACCTCGTTCGACGCGCTGGCGCGCAACGACGTGCTGCAGGTGCTGTTCTTTGCCGTGATATTCGGCGTCAGCCTCGCTTTGGTGGAGGAGCGCGGCAAACCGGTGTCCGACATGATCGAATCGGTCTCGGTCGTGCTGTTCAGGGCGATGGGACTGATCGTTCGGCTGGCACCGCTGGGCGTATTGGGGGCGGTTGCCTATACCGTAGGCCAATACGGCGTTGGCTCGTTGCGGCAACTGATCTCCCTGGTCGCGCTGTTCTGGGTCGCGGTGGCGGTTTTCGTCGTCGTGGTGCTCGGCACGGTGATGCGGGTGGCCACCGGGCTGAACATCCTGCGCTTCCTGGCGTATTTCCGGGAGGAGCTGACGATCGTGCTGGCGACCGCCTCGTCCGACGCGGTGCTGCCGCAGATCATGCGCAAGCTGGAGCGGATGGGGGTTAAAGACTCCGTCGTCGGTTTGGTGGTGCCGACGGGGTATTCGTTCAACCTGGATGCGTTCTCGATCTATCTGACCCTGGCGACGGTGTTCATCGCGCAGGCGACCAATACGCCGCTGTCGTTCGGCGATCTGCTGCTGGTGCTGGGGATTTCCCTGGTGACGTCGAAGGGGGCGCACGGCGTACCGGGTTCGGCCATCGTCATCCTGGCCGCGACGCTGAACGCGGTGCCGGCGATTCCGGCGATCGGGCTGGTGCTTGTGCTGTCGGTCGATTGGTTTATCGGCATGGCGCGTGCCCTCGGCAACCTGATTGGCAACTGCGTCGCCACGGTGGTCATCGGCGCGTGGGAGGGCGATCTGGACGTCGCGCTTGCGCGCAAGGTGTTGCGAGGCGACATAGAGGTGGACCTGACCGGGGATGTCGCGGCGGAGCCGGTTCCGGCGGAGTGATCCGGCGTCACGATGGCGCGACATGGAGTTGCGGCGGGTGTGCGGAGCCGGCTGACGGCTGCATGGTCCGGCTCATTGATCAGCGGGAGATCAGAATGCGCGTTACGTCGTCTCTGTTGGGCTTTGCCGCCCTGGCTGCGGCCGTTATGCAGGGTCAGCCTGCCGGGGCGCAGTTGTTGGATCAGTTGAAAGGTGCCGCGGGATCGGGCCCGGGCAGCGGCACCGGCGGCGCGCTCGGCGGGCTTCCGTCGGTCAGCCAGGCCAGCCCGTCCAACACGGCCGGCGTGCTGCAATACTGCGTGCGCAATAACCTCGTCAGCGGCAGCGCGGCAACCGCGGTCAAGGATTCGGTTGTCGGCAAGGTGACCGGATCCGGACAGGGCGCGAACGATGCCGGCTTCAAGGCCGGCAACAACGGGCTGCTGCAAACCGGGAACGGTCAGAGCTTCAGCCTGAGCGGCAGCGGGGTGAAGGAGCAGGTTACGCATAAGGTGTGCGACATGGTGTTGCAGCACGCGAAGTCGTTGCTGTGAGGCTGGGCTGATTTTCCGGTGTGAATGACGGCGTCCTGTCATCAGGGCCGGATTGGCTCTGCCCATCGCTTTGGTAACACGGAGAAAGCGGGGAGGGCCACAGAGGCCACAGAGATTTCCGGCGGTGCAGCGGACGAAGCCCGCGGACCCACAGCCCCGAGGTTGCGCCGGAAGCGCCGGGACAGTGGCCTGGATGAGTGGACCGGATGGCGCGCCGCGCCCACCCTGCCTTCTCTGTGTCCTCTGTGGCCCTCCTGCTTTTCTCTGTGTTAACAAGAAAGACGGTCAGAACCGCTCAGTCCCATCCGAGGGGCATCCTCGAGTTCGGGCTGAGCGGGCACGGCGTTGGTTCCGGCTGGCCGAATCGCCCAGCCCTATGGGAACTCTCCCGCTCATCCCGGCCAACCGCGCGGAGCTCCCCGGTCGAGGCGGAGGGGATCAGGCCGGACGAGCTCGAACCGCTGCCGGGCATCGCGAGGAAGCCGAGGTGCGGGAGGCAGCGGAACGGCGCCGCCTGGCGGAGCAACAGGCCCGGAAACACGGGCGGGCACGCCGGGACGCGCTGATCCGCCGCGGCAAGGCCGTCTGGCGGGAGATCGAGGCATCCAGCGCCAAGGGCTATAGCGCCGCCGCCTCGCTGCTGTCCGAGATGCGGGAGATTGCCGAGGAACGCGGACAAACGGCTGATTTTGCTCGCAGACTGGCTGGCATCCGCGAACGCCATGCGCGCAAGAAGCAGTTTCTGGTCCGGATCCGGGGTCTGGAACAGCACCAACCCGCTCCACGCCGCGCCGCTGTTGTCTCTTCATGGCCCGGCTTGTCCCGGCCACAGCTCACGGCTCTTAATGCCATAGGTGGCCCGGAGATACCCGGGACGAGGCCATGGCGAGCAGGGAGAGCGCAATCACCCGTCGGCGCGCGGCACCCAGGGAATGCGGCCGACATCGATCCCCTCATCGGCGAGGCTTTCCGCCTCCTCCGGGGTGGCTTCGCCGTAGATGCTGCGGGGCTCGCTTTCACCGTGGTGGATCTTCCGCGCCTCATCCGCGAAGTCCGGGCCGACATAGTCGCAGGTCTTCTCGACCTCCGCCCGGATGCGCTGAAGCACGGCCACCACCTGCGCCGGCATGCGGCCGCCGGCCAGCTTCACCTCCGCGGGCACCCCGGCGGGCGCGTCAGCCGTTGCCGATGGGGCAGCCGCCGGCGGCTGCGGCGCTTCGACCGGGACCGGCAGGGACACGCGCCTGGCCACCGCCGGCGCCATCAGTGCGCGCTCGACTTCGATGCCGCCGCATTCCGGGCACTCGATCAGGCCGAGTTTCGCCTGCTGCTCGAACGTTGTGCTGTCCTTGAACCAGCCGTCGAAACCGTGGTCCTGGCTGCACCGCAACTGGTAGTGGATCATGCCTCGTCCTGACGGGAGCCAATCGTGTTACGCACCATGGCGCAATCTTGCACCCCCCGCCGAGAGTGCGCCAATGAAATTCCCCCGGGACATTCACCCGGAGGCAAGCAAGGCATCCAGTTTGCCGGCGCGGTCCAATGCCATCAGGTCGTCGCACCCGCCGATGTGCCGGCCGTCGATGAAGATCTGCGGCGCGCTGGTGCGCCCGCCCGAGCGCCTCCGCGCTTCGGCCCGCTCCGGCGACCCGCCCGGCGCGTCGATCTCACGGAAGGCGACGCCTTTGCCGGCGAGAAGCTGCACGGCGCGTTCGCAGTACGGGCACCAGGGCTGCGTGTAAATCTCGATATCCGCCATCGTTTTCACCTCTTTGCGCCCATGTTGGGCAGGTCAGTCCGGGGTGCAAGATTGCCGGGCCAGTTCCGCCTCGCAGGCCGCCTTGCCGGCGGCGCAGCCGCCATCCAGCCACCATTGCCGCACCTGGCGAAGCAGCGCCCCGACGCGGGGGCCGGGCGCAATGCCGAGCGCGACAACGTCCCGGCCCTCCAGGGGAAACACCGGCCGCGCCATCGCCTCCAGGCGCTGGCGCAATGCGTCCGGCCCCCGGTCCAGCCGGACGCGATCAATCAGGTCCCGCTTCTCGTGGTCCGCCAGCAGGCGGCGCAGGGCCGCGTCATCGTCGTCCGGACGCGGCGAGGGCGTCGTCAGCAGCCGGACCAGGCGATCGCGATCCTCGTTCGACAGCTTCAGCCGGAGCGCCAGCGCCAGCGGATCGCCTGCCAGCATTGCCGCCAGGCGCAGCAGCGCATCGGTTGGCAGTCCGTGCAGCTTCCGGATTGCCGGCGCTTCGGGCAGGACGGCGCGCCAGACGCCGAGGCTGTCCATCAGCGCGACGGTCGCGGATGCATCCTCCGCGCCCAGGATCAGCCGCAATTCGTTCCAGATCCGCTCGACCGACAGCCGCGCCAGCCCGGGGATGCCGGCGCGCAGGGCAGCTTGGCTCTCCGCATCCGGCGGCACGCGTCCGTAGCGGCCGTGGAACCGGAAGAAGCGCAGGATGCGCAGGTAGTCCTCGGCGATGCGGGTCGCCGGGTCGCCGACGAAGCGGACCCGGCCGGCGGCCAGATCGTCCGCGCCGCCGAAGTAATCGAACACCCGGCCGTCGCGCGTCATCGACATGGCGTTGATCGTGAAATCCCGGCGCGAGGCGTCCTGCCGCCAGTCGGCGGTAAAGGCGACGACGGCGTGGCGGCCGTCGGTTGCGACGTCCCGGCGCAGGGTGGTCACTTCGAACCCGCGTCCGTCCGCCACCGCGGTCACCGTCCCGTGCGCCAGCCCCGTCGGCACCACGCGCAGATCGGCTTGCCGCAGCGCCTCGGTCACCTGCTCCGGGGTGCGCGGCGTGGCCAGGTCGATGTCCGACACCGGGCGGCCGGCGAGGACATCGCGCACGGCGCCGCCGGCGATCCGCGCCTCCGGCAGCGCGTCCCACACCGAGGCGAGCGCGGCGTCGTCGCGGAACGGCGGCGGGTCGAGGCGCAACGCGGCGGTTTCGCCTTGCGTCACGGCGGCTGGGGCTGCGGTTTCACGACGCGGCCATCCTGCAGGCGGGCGGGCACGTAGCGGATCTGCGCGTCCCCGGCATCGGCGTGCCACATCCAGAGCAGGGCCGCCAGCATGACCGCCAGGAAGGCCGCCAGCGAGGCGACCAGCCAGAGCGGCGGCAGCGGCGAGGGAAACAGCAGGCGCCAGACCGCGAACCCGGCGAAGGGCGCGAGGAAGAGGACGATCTCGATCAGCCGCGGCATCGGAATCCGTTCAGGAGCGTAGCCGCATCATGACGGGACACAGACGATTTGTCATTGGCTGCGGCGGGTGCGAGCCGGCGGCGCAGCTGTGCGGACGAAACGGCGCAGCACTGCCCCGAAGCGGAAAACCGATCGCCCTGGCCACGGTTACGGCGGCGCCGTGGCGTAGATCGCATCGACCGTCCGCCTCAGGCTCTCCCGCCAGTGCGGCAGGGCAACGCCGAAGACCTCGCGCAACCGCGTGCAGTCCAACCGCGAGTTCGCCGGCCGCTTCGCCGGAGTCGGCCAGTCGGCGGTCGCTATCGGGGCGACCTCGGGCACCCTGGCGCCATGCCGGGCGGCGTCCTCGAAGGTTGCGACCGCAAGGCCATGCCAGGTGGTGGCGCCGGTGCCGGCGGCGTGGCAGATGCCGCGGTAGGCGTCCTGCCAGCCGGAGCGGTCGATCAGCGCGCTGATCGCCAGGATCGCGTCAGCCAGATCCGCCGCGGCGGTCGGGCAGCCGTGCTGGTCGCCGACGACGGTGAGGCGATCGCGGGTCTTGCCGAGGGTCAGCATGGTGCGCACGAAGTTCTTGCCGGTGGCGGCATAGACCCAGGCGGTGCGCAGGATGATCGCCTTGGCGCCGGACTCCGTGACCGCCTGCTCGCCGGCCAGCTTGCTGGCGCCGTAGACGCCCTGCGGCCCGACCGGATCGGTTTCGACATATGGTTCGGGCTTGGCGCCATCGAAGACGTAGTCGGTGGAGATATGGATCAGCGGAATACCGGCCCCGGCGCAGAGCCTGGCCAGGATCGCCGGTCCGTCGCGGTTGGCGCGCCAGGCGGCCTCGATGTCGTTTTCCGCCGCATCGACGGCGGTATAGGCGGCGGCGTTGATGACCAGCCGCGGGTTGGCGGCACGGAAGGCGGCTTCGATCGAGTCCGGACGGTCGAAGTCAAAGTCCGGGCGGCCGGCGCGTTGGATGTCCGGGGCGGCAGCGGCCAGGGCGGAGGCGAGTTGGCCGGTCGATCCGGTCACGAGGATGGGGCGGTCAGGCATGGGCGGGCTCCGGAGGTGAAGCGAATTGGCCGATTGGCCCTGCACCCACCGTCATGGCCGGGCGTGTCCCGGCCATCCGCGCTTCGACGGCGGTGCGAGGATGACCGGGACACGTCCGGCCACGAATATATCGCATGCCGGCACCGTCCGCTCACGCATGGAACAGCGACGGCAGATCCTTCAGACGCGGCAGAACCTTGTCCTTCTCGGACAGGATCACCGTCTCAGGCGATACCGGCCAGTCGATGCCGATGTCCGGATCGTTCCAGATCACCCCGCGCTCGGCCGCCTTGTCGTAGGCGCCGGTGACCTTGTAGATCACCTCGGTCTCCTCGGTCAGCGTGCAATAGGCGTGCAGAAATCCGACCGGCACCCAGATCTGCGTCCAGTTCTCGGCACTGATCGTCGCCCCGACATAGTGCCCGAACGTCGGCGAGCCGAACCGCGCATCCACCGCCACGTCGTAGATCGCGCCTTTCACGCAGCGCACCAGCTTGCCCTGGGCATTCGGGCCAACCTGGCAGTGCAGTCCGCGCAGGACGCCGAACCCGTTGGAGACGGCATGGTTGTCCTGGATGAAGGGCCCGGGAATGCCGGCCTCCGCGAACCGCCCCTGGTTCCAGGTTTCCGAGAAGAACCCGCGCGGATCGCGGAACCGCGGCGGGGTGATCAGCTTGACGTCGGCGATCGCCAGCGCTTCGACGGTCACTCCAGTTCTCCCTCGGCCAGTTCCATCAGCACCCGCCCCAGCTCCGTCTTGCCCAGCCCCTTCGCATGTTCCCGCAGCCGTTCGGCCGGGATGAAGCCCATGCGGAAGGCGACTTCTTCCGGGCAGCCGACGAGCATGCCGGTGCGCGACTGGATCGTCTGCACGAAGGTCGCCGCCTGCAGCAGGCTGTCGGGCGTGCCGGCATCCAGCCAGGCGCAGCCGCGCGACAACTTTTCCACGTGCAGCGTGCCCATCTCCAGATAGGCGCGGTTGAGGTCGGTGATCTCCAGCTCGCCGCGGGCGGAGGGCTTGATCCGCGTGGCGAGGTCGCTGACGTGCCGGTCGTAGAAATACAGGCCGGTGACCGCCCAGTTGCTGGTGGGCGCGGCGGGCTTTTCCACCACCTCGACCGCGCGGCCATCTGCGTCGAACGCGACCACGCCGTAGCGTTCCGGATCGCGCACCTGGTAGGCGAACACGCTGGCCCCCACCGGCCGCCCCGCCGCCGTCCGCAGCAAGCGCGACAAATGATCGGCATGGATGATATTATCCCCGAGTGCGAGGGCGCAGGGCTGGCCCCCCAGCCAGTCGCGGCCAATCAGGAACGCCTGGGCGATGCCGTCGGGCGAGGGCTGCACGGCATACTCGAAACGGATGCCGAAGCGGGAGCCGTCGCCGAGCAGCCGGCGGAACTGCGGCAGATCCTCCGGCGTCGAAATCAGCATGATGTCGCGGATTCCGGCCAGCATAAGGGTGGACAGCGGGTAGTAGACCATCGGCTTGTCGTAGACCGGCAGAAGCTGCTTCGATGCCGCCTGAGTCATCGGATGCAGGCGGGTGCCCGATCCGCCGGCCAGCAAAATGCCCTTCATGCCGCTTTTCCTTCACCTTCGGTTGCCGTTCCGAGCCGCTGCCCGGCATAGCGCGCCGCACGCAGCTTTTCCCACCAGGCCCGGTTGTCGAGATACCAGTCGATCGTGCGCGCCAGCCCGGTCTCAAAATCATGCGGCGCCTTCCACGCCAGCGCCGCCTCCGACCGGGTCGGGTCGATCTCGTAGCGGAAATCATGCCCGGGGCGATCGGTGACGAAGCGAATCAGCCGCTCACGCGGGCCGGCAGGATCCGGTGCGCGCAGATCGAGATGGGCGCAGATCGCCTTGACCACCTGGAGATTGGTGCGCGGCTGGCGGCCGCCGATGGCGTAGGTTTCGCCCGGGGCGCCCTGCTCGGCGACGCGGATCAGCGCCTCGGCATGGTCATCGACGAACAGCCAATCGCGCATGTTGGAGCCGTCGCCGTAGACCGGCAGTTCCTTGCCTTCCAGGGCGTTCAGCGTCACCAACGGAATTAGTTTCTCCGGAAACTGCCAGGGTCCGTAGTTGTTGCACGTGTTCGAAACGATCGTGGGCAGCTTGTAGGTGTGGCTCCAGGCCCGCACCAGGTGGTCGGAGGCCGCTTTGGTCGCGGAATACGGGCTGCGCGGATCATACGGAGTCGTTTCGGTGAACGGCGGATCATCGGCTTCCAGCGCCCCGAACACCTCATCGGTTGAAACGTGGTGGAAGCGGAACGAGTCCCGGCGCCGATGGGCCAGCCCGGCGTAATGACGCCGCGCCGCTTCCAGCAGAATGAAGGTGCCGACGACATTGGTCTGGACAAAGTCGGCGGGTCCGTCGATCGAGCGGTCCACATGGCTTTCGGCCGCCAGATGCATCACCGCATCGGGATCATGGGTTTCGAACACTCCGCGCATCGCCGCGGCGTCGGCAATATCGGCCTTCACCAGGATGTGGCGGTTATGGCGGATGCCGTCTTCCAGCGCATCCTCGGACGCGGCGTAGGTCATTTTGTCAACGTTCACCACGACGTGGTCCGTGTGGCGGAGCAAATTCCTCACGACCGCGGAGCCGATGAACCCGCATCCGCCGGTCAGCAAAAGCTTCATAAGTGCTAACTTCCCTGCCGTCCTTGCCGCACTGCGGTAACATCATTCCGCGGAGCGTAGCAACCTCAAGCTGCCGGCACCGAAGATAAACAACGCGATGGCGTTGTCACGCCAGGACCGCAGTTGACTCTGATCGAACGGATGTCCGAGACCCAAGGCGCGTCGTTGCGGCCCCGTAAGAAGCAGGTTGAGGAACTGCTCGGCGGCGAGGGCGGTGTCCTGCGGCGGCAGCTCGCCGCGGGCGATGGCGCGGTCGAGCAGCGCGGCGATGCGGGCGTTGCCCTCGCCGGCGCCGGCCTGGTGCATCAGGCGCGGCAGTTCCGGGAACCGGCTGCATTCGGCGATGATCAGCCGGTGCAGGGCGATGGCTTCCGGAGTCAGGGCGACGGCAAGGATGTCGTCCGCTGCGGCCTTCAGGGTGGCTTCGAGCGACTCGCCATCCGCCCAGTCGCAGGAGGCGGACATCCATTTCGCGATCAGCCGCTCGAGCACGGCGCGGAACAGCTCCGGCTTGCCGTTCCAGCGCGCATAGATGGTGCGCTTGGCGACCCGGCAGGCGCGGGCGATCGCCTCGATGGTGGTCGCGGCATAGCCTTCGGCGAGGAAGGCATCGGTGGCCTGGTCGAGGATGGCGGTCTCGAGAGCGGCGGCCGCCCGGGCGGTGGGGCGGCCTCCGGTGCGGGGGGCGGACGAGGCGGTCACGTCATCGGTAGCCGTAGTAATAGTGGTGCGGGTGGTAGTACGGACCCCAGGCGGGGGCGATGACGCAGCCGGACAGCAGCGCCGCGAGGCAGACGGCGGCGGCGGTGCGGATCAGGGTTTTCGTGATTGACATGGCTGACTCCCGAGATGGGTGACGCAGTGAATGTATACCCTGGAAAATGAAACGCAACGGGTGCGATGCAATTCAAAGTGTAACCGGGCATGCGGCGGGGGTGTCTGTTGGGAGACGGGTCTTCGGGCTGCCGTTCGGTGTCGCGGGGGTGGTTGGTTGGGATTTGTTTGCACAGAGGAAGCGCGAGGGCCATTGAGGGCCACGGAGAAGGACTGAGTTTGTGCGGTCACGGCCGGTGGGATGTCTCAAATAGCGCTATCTATCGAGGCGCCCCTCTGCCGGCGGGGTGGCACGACTCCGTGACCCTCGCAGATCGTCCGGATTCGCTGGCGCCATCGACCCGATTCCGGCGGTGCATCCCGCAACGGCACGGGCCGTCGCCAACGCCACGGGTCCCGCCGCCCAGCCCTCCCCCTCAGAAATCCAGGTCCGCGTAATGCGCTGGCGGCGTGGAGCCGGGCACGCGATCGGCCAGCACGCCGCGGAAGCTCGGGCGCGACTTCATCCGCGCATACCAGTCCTTGGCGGCCGGCGAGATGGTCCAATCGACCTCGCCCAGGAAGTCCAGCGTCGAGAGATGCGCCGCGGCGGCGAAGTCGGCGACCGACAGGCTGGCGCCGGCCAGCCATTTCCGCGTCTCGGCCAGCCAGGCGATGTAATCCAGGTGGTAGCGCAGCGCGGTGAAGCCCATGCGGATCGACGCGGGATCGGGGTTGCCGCGGCCGGTCAGGCGGCGGAGGTATTTTTCGCCGTACAGCGCGTTGGTGACCTCGGCGGCGAACTTGCCGTCGAACCAGGCGGCGAGGCGGCGCACCTCGATCCGCTCGGCCAGGGTGCGGCCCATCAGGATGCTGTCGGGATAGGCTTCTTCCAGGTACTCGCAAATGACGCCGGAGTCCGGGATCACCAGGCCGTTGTCCTCGACCAGCGTGGGCACCGTGCAGGCCGGGTTCAGCTCGAGATACTCCGCCCGGCGCTCCCACATCTTCTCCAGCCGCAGCTCATACGGCAGGCGCTTTTCCGCCAGCACAAGGCGCACCTTGCGGGCATAAGGCGAGAGCGGGATGTGATAGAGGACGCGCATGCGCGGCGACTATCGCATTCAGAATCGCATCGTGCAAAGCGCGGATTTGCGGGGGGCCGAGTCGGAAGGGCTTGGATTGGCACGTTTTTGATGCGGACCGGCGGTTGCGCTGCGGCGCGCCGCGACCTGCTCATGACCGGCTGGCCAGGACGCTCGCTGCCGCATCGCCTCACCACGGACTCATCAGGCGCCGCTATCGGCGTCCTCCGCGACGGGCAGCCAGATCGACACCGTCGTGCCCTGCCCGACCGCGCTTGCAACCGCAAGCCCGCCGCGGAACTGTTCGGCGAAACCATGCGCCAGGGCGAGGCCGAGGCCGGTGCCCTCGCCCTCCCGCTTGGTGGTGAAAAACGGCTCGCACACCCGCGCCAGCACCTCGGGCGGCATGCCCTCGCCCTCATCGGCGACGGCAAGGCGCACATAAAGCCCGCCCGGGAGGCCTGAGGGGGCGCCCGGGGTTTCCTCCGCCGACGCCCGCCCGGCGGTCAGCGCCAAGGTGCCGCCGGCGGGCATCGCATCGCGCGCGTTGTTCGCCAGGTTGACCAGGACCGTCTCGAGCTGACTCCTATCGGCCAGCACCTCGGGCACATCGGCCGATGCCTCCACCCGAATCGTGATCTTTGAAGGCATCACCGGGCGCAGAAAACCGGCTATGCTGGTCAGCAGAGCATCGGGCGCGATCCGTTCGGCGGCCACTGCGCCGCGGCGCGCGAACGCCAGCAGGCGGCCGGTCACGGCGAGGCCGCGTTCCGTCGCATCGGCGATGCGGGACAGGTGCCCGCCCAGGTTGCCGGGCCGCTTCTCCAGTTCACGCAATCCCAGCGTGACGCCGGCCTGCACTGCCTGAAGGACGTTGTTGAAGTCATGCGCCATGCCGCCGGCCAACCGGCCCAGCGCCTCCATCTTGGCCGCCTGGACCAGGCGCATCTCGTGATCCCGCTCGACGCTGCTGTCGGCGATGAAGCCGACGATGTCCGCTCCGCCGTCGGGACATCGGTCGAGCACCTGCAACGTCGTCCTCGCCCACATCCGGCTGCCGTCGGCCCGGCGGATCTGATGGTCGATGACGGATCGTCCCGTTTGCAGCAGCGCGCGCATGGCATCGCCGCGGCGCGGCGGGCAGTCGGTCGGGAGGATATCGTCCAGGCAGGCGGAGGCCGCGATTTGCTCGCGCGGGCGGCCAACCAGGGTTTCGATGCCGCGGCTCAGGAAGGTGCACGCAAAATCGCCGTCCGGCCTGACGTGGCCGCGGTACACCACCACCGGTGCCCTCGCCAGGGTCCGGTCGAGTTCGGCCTGCATCGCCGCGGTCTGCTCCGCCGCGGCACGGCTGGCGGCTTCTCGCGCCGCCGCGAGGCTGCTGGCCACGGCAAGGCCGGCAAAGCCGACGGCGTTGATAAAGACCGCGGTAAGCAGGACGGCAATGCCATCGACTGCGACCACGCTGCCCGCCGGCATCGACAATACGCTGACCATGCGCCACACTATGCCGGCGCCATAGACGGTGCTCATCAGGGCGAGCGCACGGGCGCAAAGCCGGGTTTGTCCGGTCTCCCGCAGCAACAGCAGTTCGATCGCCGTGCCGGCGGACAGACCGGTCAGCATGACGAAAACCGACACCTCGCGAAGAATGAGGGTGGTGCGGAACACCGGGAAAGCGCAGGCGGCCAGCCAAAGGACCGGGAGCGCGATGACGGCGGCGGGCGCGACCCTGGCGCCGCGGAGCAGGCGCGCGCCGAACCAGAGCAGCGACCAGGCCAGCATCAGGGCACTGTTGCCCACCGCGATGACGAGCAGGTCGGGCGCCGTGCCGCGCAGCATATACAGCGCCGCGGCCGTGGCGGCACACCAGCAGAACCGTGCCCAGGCGGTCAGGAACGCCGGGCGCCGCCGATCGGCCCCGCTGCGCATGAGCAACGTCCCGGCCGCGAGCGCGAGCAGGACGACGCAGCCGAGCAGGGCACCCACGTTCACGGCATAGCCCGGCGTCATGCTCGATAGTCCCTCCGCACCGTTCGTCCGCGCGCGCGGGACGGCCTGTTCATCCGATCCCCGGGCGTCAGACGTTCAGAGTGTGCCGGAAGAGCGGCCCGCAACCCATTCGAACCGAGAGATTGATTTGCCGCAAAGATTATATGGTTTGCAGCAAAAAACGGCAATGGCGCCGTGACCCTTGCGGGGGGGGTTGCCGTGTTGCACGCGCGCGTCCCGGGAGAACCAGGCTGGGGTATTACCGCCGGAGTTCGCAGCGACGCCCGGCTTGCCGAAACCGGCAGCAACGCTTTCACCCCGCCGGCGACCGTGGTAGTTACTTACCATTGGCCGATCGATGGAGGCTTCGCCTTGTCCTCGCAGGATGTCGCGACCCTGTCCAGCAAGTTCCAGATCTCGATCCCGAAAGCCATCCGGTCAGCCCGGAAATGGCAGCCGGGCCAGAAATTCGCGTTCATTCCCAAGGACGGGGGCGTCCTGCTGGTCCCGATACCACGGCTGGAAGATCTCGCCGGCTCGATGCGCGGGGCGAACACCGAAAACTATCGGGATCGGAATGACCGCTATTGATGCGTGCCGTCGATACATCTGCCTGGATCGAATTTCTCGCTGGCTCTCAACTCGCCGAAGCGGTGGGCAATGCATTGCCGGCGCAGGGAGAATGGCTAGTACCGACCATCGTTCAGATGGAGCTGGCCAAATGGGCCAGACGTGAATCCGCGGCGGAAAAGGCCGAGCAGCTCATCGCATTCACCACGACCTGCGTCGTCGTCGATCTCACCACCGAGATCGCGATCTTTGCCGCAGAGATCTGCGCGCGTCACAAACTGGCCACTGCCGACGCCATCATTTATGCGACCGCCCTGACCTATGAAGCCGACCTGCTGACCTGCGATCGGCATTTCGAGGGGCTGCCGGGCGTGTGTTATTTCCCGAAGGCGGCGGGCTAGCCGTCCGGGTTTGGCTGCCAGTCAGGGCCGGCCGAGATATCCTTGCGCATCGCCGCCGAGCCATGTGCTGAATGCTCCGGCGGTGCTGCCGCCCCGCAATTTCGGAAACCAGGTCTTGCTCGTGGAAGTCGGGGGACCTACCCTTAGGGCCTATAGGTCATGGAGGTCCGCATGGCTGGCGTAACGGTATCGTTCGTGGCCGATCCGGCTTTGGCTGACCGGGTCAGGGAAATTGCACGGTCCGACGGGGTGACGCCAAGTCAGGCAGCCGCACGTGCGTCGGCTCTGGGCGCCCTGCTTCCGGCGTCGGCCAGGCGGACATTGCGGTTCATCCTGACCGAAGGCGATAGCGAGGACCAGCGGCAACTCGCGGTGCTGCTGGCAAAGGCCATCGGTCAGATTGGCAGCACGGTGCTTGAGCGGCAATTGCTGGAGACCGCGCGTGCCAGGGGCCTTAGCGGCGAGGAGCAAGCCGAGGCGGAGATCGACCGGGAGGCTGTGCAATCGGTCAAGGATTATCGCCGCGAACAGAGCGATGCGAACGGCCTGCATGGCGCTGAGCCGCCAGGCCGATTGGCCGGAGGCCGGACCTAATTCGGGTGGTCCTCCGGATCACATACGATGTGAACGTCTGGGTTGCCCACTTCCTGTCGCTGTCCAAGGGGCGCCAGGGAACCGCCGCCCAGCGGATGATCCGGAGCGCATTCGCGGGCCACTGCCGCCTGGGGCCAGTGCAGCCGATCATTTCGCATGCGATGCTGGATACGATGCAGGCTGTGCTTATGCGGTGCGGTCTGACCGAGGCGGCCGCGGAAGCTGCGCGCAACGCGGTGGAGGGTGCTGCCGCGGGCGGTATTGTTCCTCAGCCGCCTTACATGGTGCTTGGCGGCGGCGTGCAGCCGATGATCGACACCGAGGATGGCGGGGTGCTGGATACCGCGGTCGCGGGGGCGGCGGATATGCTGATTACGAACGCTCTTCGGGATTTTGCGCCGGGACCGAGGTCCGCCATTGACGCCGCGATTGTTAGGCTGAATGCCGATGGCGACGCTGATGTGGTCTTGTTGAGGCATGGCCGGCTGGCTCATGGGCTCGTTATTGCGTCGTTGTTTGCGGCCACCGCTTGGCTCTTGGATGGTGCGCGTCAGCGGGCGAAGCGCCGAGCCTCCGTGAGCCAGTCGTCGGGCTCGATCATGATAGTGACGGGCTGATCGCGAGCTATGCCGCGACGGGCGAGCTCCTCGCTCATCCGGCCAGCCGTCGTTTCTATCACCATCGGCAGCGCGGCATCCGCCATACCAGCCAACTCACATGGACATCGTCGCATGGTGGAGCCAGGCCGCGAAACCGCAACCGCGCGAACTCGTCGCGACGCCGGCTTCGCCAGCGCCACCTTCCCTTCCCGCCGCCGTTATCGTATGCCCGCCCGCATGAAAGCCGCCATCGTCATCTTCCCCGGCATCAACCGCGAGCGCGACATGGCCATCGCGCTGGAAGCCGCGTGCAAAACCGCCCCCCGCATGATCTGGCACAAGGACACCGGCCTGCCCGACGGCATCGACCTCGTCGTCATCCCCGGCGGATTCAGCTTCGGCGACTACCTCCGCTGCGGCGCCATGGCCGCCCACTCCCCCATCATGCGCGCTGTCGCCCAGCATGCGGCGAAAGGCGGCTACGTCCTCGGCGTCTGCAACGGCTTTCAGATCCTCACCGAATCCGGCATCCTGCCCGGCGCCCTGCTGCGCAACGCCTCGCTGCGCTTCCTCTCGAAGGACTGCCACCTGCGGGTCGAGCGCGCCGACACCGCCTTTACCCGCCAGTACCGCCTCCACCAGACCTTCCGCTCGATCCTCGCCCACGGCGACGGCAACTATTTCGCCGACGACGCCACGCTCGATCGGCTGGAAAGCGAAAACCTCGTCGCCTTCCGCTACGCCACCAAATCCGGCGACATCACGCCGGAGGCCAACCACAACGGCAGCGCCCGCTCGATCGCCGGCATTTTCAGCCCGAACCTGCGCGTCCTCGGCCTCATGCCGCACCCGGAGGATCTGGTCGATCCGCTGATGGGCGGCACCGACGGCAAGCCGCTGTTCGACGCGCTCGCTGCTGCCTGATCAGGCGTCGCGGCCCGCCGCGAACAGCGAACTCAGTGCGATCTGAACCCCGGGATCGATCAGCGGCGAAAGGGCTTCGTCCGGACCGATGTCTCGCGCTGAGCAAAAAACACCGTCCGCAGGGTCGCGGAAGATCACCGCGGAGCACTCCGCCACGTTGATCAGCCAGAATTCCCTGATCCCGTGCAGGGCGTAAAGCGGCACTTTGTCGCGCCGCACGCGCGACAGGTTGGAATCGGCGGCCTCCACCAGCAGCAGACAATCAGCCGCGTCCGGCAGGCGCTGGCGATAGCCGTCGCGGCGCGGCGTGATAACGGAAATGTCCGGTTGCGCCTGCGAATGAGTGCCGAGTTGGATTTCGCTCTGTACGCGCACCCTGAACCGCGGCTCGAGCGCCGCACGCAGCCGTTCCTCAAGCAGGTAGATGACGGAGTAATGCGCTGGGCGAACCGGCGACATCGGAACGACGACTCCCTCGATAAGCTCGACGCGGGCATTGTCATCGATCACCCCGAGTTCGGGCATCCGGCGAAATTCCTCGACGGTGAATCGGTACTGGCCCCTCGAGGCCACGTCAGCCGCCAGTTCGGCGCCGCCGGGCATCGCTTTCTCCTGCCGGTGTGGTTATCACCATCGCGCAGCCTCGAATCCCGCCAGCCATGGTCGAGAGGGATTTTACTCTGCTATAGGACGCCCATGTCAGCAGCATTGCACATCCAGGTCAACGAAACCCTCGCCCGCAGCTTCGGCCTCAGCGCGCAGGAATACGGACAGATGCTCGCCATCATGGGCCGCATCCCGAGCATCACCGAACTCGGCGTGTTCAGCGTCATGTGGTCGGAGCATTGCAGCTACAAATCCTCCCGCGTCTGGCTCAAGCAATTGCCGACGAAGGCGCCATGGGTGATCCACGGCCCGGGGGAGAACGCCGGAGTCGTCGATATCGGCGACGGCCTCGCCGCCATCTTCAAGATGGAGAGCCACAACCACCCCAGCTTCATCGAACCCTACCAGGGCGCGGCGACCGGGGTGGGCGGCATCCTGCGCGACGTCTTCACCATGGGCGCCCGGCCAATCGCCAACCTGAATGCTCTCAGGTTCGGCAGCCCGAACCACCCGAAGACGAAGCACGTCGTCGACGGCGTGGTGCGCGGCGTCGGCGGCTACGGCAACTGCGTCGGCGTCCCCACCGTCGGCGGCGAGGTCAACTTCCATCCCTCCTACGACGGCAACCCGCTGGTCAACGCCATGACCGTCGGCATCGCCCGCAAGGACCGCATCTTCCTCTCCGCCGCCGCGGGCATCGGCAACCCGGTGGTCTATGTCGGCTCGAAGACCGGCCGCGACGGCATCCATGGCGCCACCATGGCCTCCACCGAGTTCACCGCCGACTCCGAAGACAAGCGCCCCACCGTTCAGGTCGGCGATCCGTTCACGGAGAAGCTGCTGATCGAGGCCTGCCTCGAACTGATGGCCACCGACGCCATCGTCGCGATCCAGGACATGGGCGCGGCCGGCCTGACCAGCAGCGCGGTGGAAATGGCCGGCAAGGGCGGCGTCGGCATCGAACTCGACCTCGATCAGGTGCCGGCGCGCGAAACCGGCATGACCGCCTATGAATTCATGCTGTCGGAAAGCCAGGAGCGGATGCTGATGGTGCTCCGCCCCGACCGCGAGCAGCTTGCCCGCGACATCTTCGCCAAATGGGACCTGGATTTCGCCATCATCGGGACGATCACCGATACCGGCCGCATCACCGTCCGCCATCACGGCGTCATCGAAGCCGACATCCCGCTCGCCCCGCTGAACGACCAGGCGCCGCTCTATACCAGGCCGACCGTCGATACCCCGAAGCAGGAGAAGCTGAACCCGGCGCGCGTGGAAGACCGCCTCGGCCTGACCCAGGCGCTGGAAAAGCTGGTGGGCTGCCCGGACCTGTGCTCGCGCGCCTGGGTCTGGAACCAGTATGACAGCACTGTCGGCGGCCAGACGGTGAAGCGCCCCGGCGCCGCGGACGCCGCGGTGGTGAAGCTGGAGGGATTAAAGCGCGCTTTGGCGCTGACCACCGATTGCACGCCCCGCTACTGCCTGGCGGACCCCGAAACCGGCGGCGCCCAGGCCGTCGCCGAAGCCTGGCGCAACCTCACCGCCGTCGGCGCCCGTCCGCTCGCCATCACCGACAACATGAATTTCGGCAATCCGGAGAAGCCCGAGATCATGGGCCAGTTCGCCGCCGCCATCCGCGGCATGGCGGCGGCCTGCGAGGCGCTGGATTTCCCCGTCGTCTCCGGCAATGTCAGCCTTTACAATGAAACGGAGGGCAAGGGCATCCTGCCGACGCCAACCATCGGCGGCCTCGGCGTGCTGGAAGACGCCGCGCTCGCCGTCGGCCTCGCCCTGCCGCCCTGGCTCGACATCGTGGTGATCGGCGCGACCACCGGCTGGCTGGGCCAGTCGCTGTGGCTGCGGGAGGTGCACGGCCGCGAGGACGGCGCCCCGCCGCCGGTCGATCTGGTGGCGGAAAAAGCCAACGGCGACTTCGTCCGCGCCCATATCCTGAACGGGACGATCCGCGCCTGCCACGACGTCTCCGACGGCGGCATCCTGGTGGCGCTGGCGGAAATGGCAATGGCCAGCGGCATCGGCGCGCGGCTGTGGACCCACCCGCGCGACATCCCCGGA
This sequence comes from uncultured Rhodopila sp., assembly GCA_903851415.1. Classification (GTDB taxonomy): domain Bacteria; phylum Pseudomonadota; class Alphaproteobacteria; order Acetobacterales; family Acetobacteraceae; genus Rhodopila. The sequence goes on from CAINOE010000049.1 coordinate 140,248, forward strand.
CACGCCTTCTGGTTCGGCGAGGATCAGGCCCGCTACCTCGTCGCGGTCCCGGACCATGCCGGCTTCACCCGCATCGCCGAGGCCGCGGGGGTGACGGCCGTGCGGCTGGGAACCTCGGGCGGACAGGATTTGACTCTGCCCGACGGTGGCACGATATCGATTGCTGCGCTGCGGGACGCGCATGACCGGTTTTTCCCGGCCTGGATGAACGACGGAACCAAGAAGGACACACCCGATGGCGATGGCAGCCAATGAGATCGAGGCTCTGGTCAAGGAGGCGCTGCCCGACGCCAAGGTCACGGTGGAGGATCTGGCCGGCGACGGCGACCATTACGCCGCGACCGTGGTCAGCGAGAGCTTTCGCGGCCTCTCCCGGGTGAAGCAGCACAAGCTGGTCTACGACGCGCTGCGCGGACGTATGGGCGGCGAGCTACACGCTCTTGCATTACAGACCTCGGCACCCGAATAATGGCGCCAGAAGGAGATCATCAGAATGGCTGACACGATTGCAGAGCGTATCCAGAGCGACGTCGATTCAAACGCCGTGATGCTTTACATGAAGGGCACCCCGGTGTTCCCGCAATGCGGCTTCTCGGCGCGGGTGATCCAGATCCTCCAGGCCCTGGAGGTCCCGTTCAAGTCCGCCAACGTGCTGGAAGACGACGCGCTGCGCGAGGGCATCAAGGCGTTCTCGCAGTGGCCGACGATTCCGCAGCTTTATGTCAAGGGCGAGTTCATCGGCGGCTGCGACATTGTCAGCGAGATGTTCCAGGCCGGCGAGCTGGAGACGCTGCTGAAGGAAAACGGCGTCCCGGTGAAGGCCCAAGCCTGAGTTTGGCGGCCTGATTTCGGCGCCGCGTTAACCGGATGTTCACCCGGGCAGGATAAGGCAATAAGCCTCCTGCCTGCGGTGAGGGTCCGTTGCATATCTCCGTCATCATCCCCGCCTACAACGTCGCGCCGTATCTGCGCGATGCCATGACATCCGTCATCCGCCAGACTCACGGCGACTGGTCGATGGTCGTCGTCGACGACGGGTCAATCGATTCGACCGCCCGGGTCGCGAGCGGTTTCACGGATCGGCGGATCAGCCTGATCCGCCAGGACAATGCCGGCGTCTCGGCGGCGCGGAACCGGGGCGTTGCAGGCAGCACGTCCGATGCGTGTCTCTTTCTTGATGCCGACGACTGGCTGGCGCCGGACGCTTTGGCCCGGCTGGCGCAGGCTTTGGCCGCTTCACCCGCTTCGGTTGCCTCCGCCGGTCCGTATGCGCGCCAGTCGATTGGCGGCATCATCCGGTTCGCTCCCCCCCCCGGGTGCGAAGACCTGCTGGAGCGCTTGCTGGTCCGCAACCTCTTCGCGAATGGCGGACATCTGCTGATCCGGCGGTCGGCCATCGACCGGGCGGGAGGCTTTCGCACCGGCCTGCGTTATGGCGAGGATTGGGAATACTGGACCCGCCTGGCTTTGCTTGGCGATTTCGTCCCTGCAGCCTCCCGCGACCCGGTGCTGTTCGTGCGGGTTCGGCCCGGCAGCGCCTATCTCCGCATGGCAACCGATCCGGCGCGCTTCGAAGCCGCCACCGGCGCCATCTATGGCAACCCCGACATCATCCGCCGGTTCGGCGCGGACGCGCTGCGTGCGTTGCGCCGGCGCGCGGAAGCCGAGACCGCCTGGGTCATCGGCCGCGAGCTGATCCGCCACGGCCGGCACCGGGAGGGATGGCGGTGCCTGGGAAAATCGCTGTGCCTGACACCAAGTTTGAGGCGACTCGCACTGGCCGGGCTATCCCCGGCGGGGATGGGGCCGTTTCGGCCCTATCCGGCCCGGGCGACAGGCGGGGCATGCGACAGCATGCGAGATTCGCGAGGTGGTATTCATCAATAAAACCCGACGCTTACCATAGGTTGCGAAACGATGTTACATACCTATCGGGACTGTGATTGACAGTCGTCACGGAATCTGTGCCAACTATGGGATGCAATCGATTTTGGCTTGCCTTGCTGCGCTTCCGTCTTCGGGTGCCTCAGGAGGTCCAAAGACCCGGTTGTCTGATGCATCGCGTGATCATGCACGGTGCCTGGACGGAGAAGTACGCAGACATGGCTACCGGCACAGTTAAGTGGTTCAACACCACGAAGGGATTCGGCTTCATCATGCCGCAGGACGGCGGCAAGGATGTGTTCGTGCACATCACCGCGGTTCAGGCCGCCGGCCTCAGCGGCCTCAATGAGGGCCAGAGGGTCTCGTTCGACGTCGCGACCGAACGTGGAAAATTCGCCGCGACCAACCTGAAACCGGTCTGACAGGATCGGGCGTTTCTAGCTAAGCGATAGGCCGTCCCAGCCGGCCGATCGTCAATGGAGGAGAAAAAACCATGGCCGTTGGGACGGTTAAATGGTTCAATGCGACCAAAGGATATGGCTTCATCATGCCGCAGGACGGCGGCAAGGATGTCTTCGTGCACATCACCGCGGTGCAGGCCGCAGGCCTTAAGGGCCTGAATGACGGCCAGAAGGTCAGCTACGAAGTAGCGATGGAACGAGGAAAGGCCGCAGCCACAAATCTGAAACTCGCTTAGGCTCCGGAGCGCTCGACCCTGACAGGTCGAGCGCTGGTGCGCGCGTACGCTAAGCGCATCCGCGCCCGGCGTGCGCGCTACGTCTGTCGATCCTGCAAAGAACCGTGGGGGTTGCGGTCGCCCGCCGTGTAGGCGGACCAGGCAGGATGGCTTGCCGGAGAAGGCGCCCCGCGCTCCGGCCACACTCCCAAACGGAACGTAGCCCTTCGTTACCGCACAGGGTTCGCTTTTTGCAACGCCCACACTATGTTACTTCGGTGGCGGCGGAGCCGGCGTAGATTGGCGCCCGGCACTGCCGGACCTCCGCAGGGAATTTTTGTGGGAACCTCGAACATGAGTCGCGCGATTGCAGCCGTTGGGCTTGTCTCGGTTCTGGCGCTGAGCGCCTGCGCGGTCGCGCCGCCGCAAGGCCCCGCCGTGATGGCTCTGCCGGCGCAGGGCAAAAGCTTCGAAGCGTTCCAGATGGACGACGCGCAATGCCGCGGGTTTGCCTCGCAGCAGACCGGCGGCGCATCGGCCGCCCAGGCAGCCAACAACAGTGCCGTCGGCAGCGCCCTTCTGGGCACCGCGCTCGGGGCCGGCGTCGGCGCCGCGCTCGGATCCGTCGGCGGCGCGGTCGGCGCCGGCGCAGCCATCGGCGGTGCGACCGGCCTGCTGGCCGGCAGTGCTATCGGAGCGGGCAACGCCAACGCGGCCGGCGGCAATATTCAGTCCCGCTACGACACCGCCTATACCCAGTGCATGTATTCCAAGGGCAACTCGGTTCAGAGCGCTCCGGGCGCCGTTGCGGGCGGATATCCCGCCTATGGCCCGGGCTGGTGGGGCCCTGGCTACTTCGGACCGACGGTGGTCGTCGGCGGCGGCTGGGGTTATGGCGGCGGCTGGGGCTGGCGCGGCGGCGGCTGGGGCTATGGCGGTGGATGGCGCCGCTGGTGACGTGAGCTGACGTCCGCTCCGCCACCCTACCCCATCAGCTTCCTCAGGCTTGCCGCGATCTCGTCGCCCGTCTCATCGGCCCGCACCGGCGCCAGGAAAGCGCCCTTCGGGTCCATCAGGTACAGCACCGAGCTGTGGTCCATCGAGTAATCGTCCGGCCCCGGGCCGGTGCGATGTTCGGCGTAATACACCCGGTATTCTTTCGCCACCCGGGCGATCTGCTCCGGCGTTCCGGTCAGTCCGGTGATCTCCGGACCGAACGCCGCGGCAAATTTCTTCACCACCGGCGGCGTGTCGCGCCGGGGATCGACAGTGATGAAAAGCGGCCGGATCCTGGCCGCATCCGGCCCCAGCTTGTCCATCGCATCGGCGACGGCGCTCAGGGTTGTCGGACACACGTCGGGACAGAATGTATAGCCAAAATACACCAGCATGTATTTGCCGCGGAAGTCGCGGTCGGTCACCGGCTTGCCGCTGCCGTCCTCCAGCGTGAACGGGCCGCCGATACCAACGGCATTTCCGCCGGTGCCGCCGCCCGCGAGCCACATGAACCCGCCGGCGCCCAGCAGCAGCACCGCCAGCAGCACGCCCATAGCCGCCAACAGCATCCGCCGCGGCGGTTGTTTCGGATTAGTGGTGGTGTTCATGGCCGCCTTCGCTCGCTGGTTGGATCGGATGTGCACAAATGCCGCGGATGGCCGCGATCAGGTCGTCCCGGGTTTGCCAGCCGCCCTGGCCGCCGGGGCGGCGAACCGCGCGCAGCCAGCCATCGGGATCGACCAGGAATGCCGTCCCGGACAGGGCATCCGGCGCCGCATTGGCCAGAACCGCATAGGCGCCGCGCGCCGCCGGGTCCGCCGCGGCGCAGGTCCCGGGCGCCGGCCGGACATCATCCCGCAGCGTCACTGCAATCGTGCGGACGCCGTCGTGCGGCGGAATTTGCGTCGGGTCGTCCGCCGTGACGAGCATGACGCGGCCGCGCAAATCGGCGGTTCCGGATGCAGGCACGCCGTCGCATGTCACGGCAAAGCCCGGCGCCCGCACCGGCACGTCGAACGCCTCGTCCCGCTGCAGGGCGAGGCCGGCATTATGCGCCCGCACATAGTCGATCAGCGCCCAGCGATCGTCTGCCGAAAGCGACGCCTCGAAACCCGGCATTGCCAGCCCGCCCTCCGGATCGTCCATGCCGTGACTGAGCCACCAGAACATCTCCCCGTCCGAATGCTCCCAAAGATGCGGCATCGTCAAATCCGCCGGCCTGATGCGCAGCGCGGCGGCGGCCGAACCGTCACCGGCACCGCCCGGCCCGTGGCAGGCGGCGCAATTCGGACCGTACAGCGCCGCGCCGCGCGCGATGGCGGCGGCGGAGAACCCTGTCGGCGACGTCTGGAAGCTCGTCGGCACGGCGGCAACCGTCAGCAGCCCGAGCGACGGTCCGCGCCACGCCAGGACCGCCGCGAGAATGGCCAGCGCCATAAGGCGGAACCGGCGCCACAGCAGCGTGCCGCCCGCCAGGACCGCCGCCCCGCCGATAAGCAGAAGGCTGACGACCGCCTCGCGGCGAAACTCCGCATCCTCGTTCACCGCCGCCAGGCTGAACCGCCGGGAGAACGGCCAGACGGGGGCGGTATGCGCGGCCGGCGGAGAGGACGCCATGAACGCGGCGGCGTTGACGATCGCCAGGCCGGCGAGCGTTTCGAAACCCACCGACAGCAGCAAATGCCGGCGCGCCGAGCCGGCCCCGGCCGCCAAACGGTCGGTCAGCCGCAGCCGGTTCAGCGCCGCCAACACCAGCGCGGCCAGGAACAGGCCGATTTTCAGCACGGCAAAATGGCCGTATCGGGTGCCGAACAGGGCGGGCAGGCTGCCAATCAGGTCCAGCCCCTGCGCCAATCCCGTCCCGGCCAGGACCAGCACGCAGGCAAGGCCGACGGGGGTGAACCGCTCGCACACCAGGGCGGCAAGCGGCGGCGGCAGGGCGAACAGGCTCAGCAGCAGCGGCAACAAAGCCCCAAGCCAGATCCCCGCCGCGGTCAGGTGCAGCGCCTCGGAGGCAACAAGCTCCTCCCCGGCCGTCCCCTCCGTGGCGCCGGCATGGCCGATGAGGCCCTGCAGGCCAAGCGCGGCGGTGGCCAGCAGCAGGACCGGATAGGGGGCAAAGCGGCCCCTCATCCCGAAAACCGCCAGCCCCGCAGCCGCCGCCAACAGCCCCAGCCGGATCAGCAGGATGTTGCCGTAACGCGTATGCAGCGCCACCACGGGCAGCGCATCCCGCAGATCCGCCAGATCCCCGGCGCCCGAGATCGCCGCCGATTGCAGCGCGAACCACGCCGCCCCGGCGACGACCGCCATGAGCCCGCTGAGCCAAACAACCCGGGCCAGCCGGCGGCGCAGCGGGTCGGGGGGCGGCCCCGCCGCGGGCAGGATCCATGCGATGAAGCCCGCCGAACCCAGCAGCGACAGGGTCGCCGCCAGGTGCAGGGCCCTCACCAACGCCATGCCCGTGGGAAGGTCGATCATTCAGGGCTTCACGGTGAAGGTGAAATGGCCCTCCGTCTTGTGGGTGTCCACCGAGGTGACATGCCACTCGACGCTGTAGACGCCCGGCTTCAGCGGCTTCAGCTCGACCTGCAGAACCCGCCCGTCATCCTTCGGTGCCGGCTGTCCGGCATCCACCCGGGCGCCGCTGGAATCGGTGACGCGGACGGTGCTGAACAGCGGCTCCACCGGCTCGGTGTAGGTCAGCGAGAGCGCCGGCGGAGAACCGGACACCTCCGAGCCGACGGCGGGGGAAGCGCGGTCGAGGAAGGCATGCGCGAACGCCGCCTGCCCGGTCAGGCATGCGGCGGCGGCGAGAGCGATGATACGGGTCATGTCCTGAACCAATCGACGATGGGTGTGCCCAGTGACTTCGAGAACAGGTCGTCGAAATAGAGATGGAACTGGGCGATGACGCCCGCATGGGTTCCTGTCGCCCGGTTGCCGGGCACCAACGCCTCGATGCCGACTGCATAGGTGGTGGCGGTGTAGTTGACGCCAAAACCCCACAGATATTGCGTTTGCAACTGATTGGGCTGGCTGGCCGGTGACGACCACGACAATTCCACCACCGGGGTCAGCTTGTTGACGAAGTCCGGCAGTCCATAATCCTTCACCTGCGAGGACAGGTAGCGGATGCTGTATTGCAACGACAGGCCGCCGCTCCATTGGTTGGCGTTGCCGTTGTTATAGTTGCCGTATTGGTCGATCTTCAGGCCCTTGTCGGCGATCGCGTAGCTCAGCTCCCCGGTCAGCGCGAGCGCGCGCAGCGGGCCGATGGGCAGATCGCCGAAGCCCTTGCCGAAGTAGATCGTCGGGGCGGTGAGGCCGGTGTCGTCGTTGCCCAGCGTCGCGCCATTCTCCCCGCTGGCGCCGGTCGGTGCAAACTCCTGCTGCACGCCGACGGAAAGCATGAACTCGTGCTCGGCACTCACGTACGGCTTGTATTTCAGGGTGATCACGATGTTGTTCCAGCCGTTGGCGGTCTTGTCGCCGGGCCGGGTCAGCCACGAGTAGCCGTCATTGATCGCGAAGCCGAAATTCTCGGTGATGCGTTTGTCGAACTCGAAGCCCAGGTTGTAGGTGTATGATGTTTGGCCGCCACCGGCATCCTGTGGCAGGAACTGGAAGGTCGGCAGGCTCGCCTCGTCGGCGACGTTGGGGTCGTCGATCAGCAGGGTGCTGATGAACATGTGGTCGCCGGCGAAGCCGTGGGCATTGGCCTGGCTGGCGAAGGCCAGCGTGCCGGCGGCAAGCGTGGCGAGCAGATAACGCGGTCTCATGCGATACTCCTGAAACAGACAAAGACCGGCGCGCCGAAAGGCGGGCCGCATGGCTGGTGTCAGGAGTAGAGAGGCGGTGCCCGGGGCTGGCTCGGCGGGCGGTGCGGCGCGGGCGGCGCGGTGGATGGCGGCGGCAGTTCGGCGCGGCGTTCGGTGCGGAGACGTGGCGGGGTCAGGCTCGGCCCGCCGGCGATCAGCGGCGCGGCCGGCGCGTGCAGCGCGGCGCAGAGCGGGCACACCAGGCAGTCGGCCGGATGGCCGGGCGTGTGCGACGGCGGGCTGCCCGGGTCATCGGCCGCGTGGCAGAGCGTCGCGGCACCGGTCAGCAGCGCAAGCGGGTCGATTTGCGGCACCATTGCGCCCGCGCCAAGCTGCGCCATCAGCGCCAAAAGCACCGCGAACAGCCCGGGCAGGTGGAACCGGCGGCTCAACATCGCGGCAGCCTAACGCGGTGTGCGAAGGCTGTGAATACGGGCGGGCAACGGCGGGGGCCAACTGTGTAACGGCGGGGGCCGATTGTGTATTGTGTCATGGCCGGGTGCCGTGTCATGGCCGGACTTGGTCCGGCCACCCACGGCTTTGCTGACGCAGACTCCGCAAGTCGTGGATGGCCGGGACAGGCCCGGCCATGACACGATAAAGCCCTGCCCCGGAAGTAAAGCCCCGCCCCGGAAGTCCTACCCTGCCCCGCCCTTCACATGCTCCTGCAACCGCGGCATCAGCTCCACGAGATTGCAGGGCCCGTGCCGGCTATCGAGCTGGAACACCAGGATATCGTCCCAGCCATCCTTCACCGCGCCCGTGCTGCCCGGCAGCGCGAACAGATACGTGCCCCCCGCCACCCCGCCGATGGCGCGGGACTGCATCGTGGAGGTGCCGATCTTCTGGTAGCTGAGCATGCGGAAGAGTTCGCCGAAGCCCTCGATGCGCTTTTCCAGCACGCGGTCGAACGCTTCCGGCGTGACGTCGCGCCCGGTGATCCCTGTTCCGCCCGTGGTAATCACCACGTCGATCTCCGGGTCCGCGATCCAATGCCGCAGCAGCGCCTCGATCGCGCCGGCATCGTCCTTTTCGATCGCGCGGGCCGCGAGCCGGTGGCCGGCCCGGCCGATACGCTCGGCCAGCGCGTCGCCGGAGGTGTCGTTCGCGGCGGTGCGCGTGTCGGACACGGTCAGCACCGCGATGCTGACCGGGATGAACGGGCGGGTTTCGTCGATGCGAGCCATGCAGGGTGCCTCCGGCGCAGTGTCGCCGCGCCGGGGTCAGCGGACGTCCGACGCGAGCACCTCCAGTGTGCGCCCCTGCCCGCCCGGCGTGAAGCGGGGGAATTCGCCGGCCGCGAGGCTGTCCAGGCTCGGTTCCTGGCGGTGCAGCCGGGCGGCGTAGATCCACGAATACAGCAGGACGTGCTGCACGAAGGCGCGGGTTTCCGCGACCGGAACCGCTTCGAGGAACAGCAACGGATCGCCGCCGTCATGCACGTCCGGACCCCAGCGCAGGTAGTTGCCGGGGCCGCAATTGTAGCTGGCCAGCACGCGGAGCAGATCATTGTCGATGCCATCGAGCCGCGCGAGATACGCAACGTAACGCTGTCCGATTTCCAGATTCGTTGCCGGTTCATGCAGCCTGACCGGATTCATTTCAGAATTGCCGGTGATATACTGGGCGGTGGAGGGCATGATCTGCATCAGGCCGCGCGCCCCGACGGAAGAGATCGCCTCGGGATCGAAATGCGATTCGACGCGCGTCAGCGCATATACCAGAGCCGGATCGATACGGAACCCGCCGGCGGGACGCAGCTTCGGCACGGCGAACCGCAATTCTTCATGCGGGCGGCCGTCTCTGGTCTGCAACAACTCCGCCATCTGCGCCGCATAGTCGGTCAGGCCGGTGGCCGACGCCACCATCAGCAACGATTGCCCGAACGCGCTGTTCGTGCTGGCGCGCGGCCACAGCGTGCGCAATTCGGCTTCGGCGCGCTCGGGCTGGCCGGTCTGCAGCAGGGCGAAGGCGCGCAGGCCGGCCGGCGTGGCGGCGACGGCAACGACGTCCGCCTCGCTGAGCAACTGCCCGCTGGGCAGGATGCCGGTATCCATGCGCAAGATCCGCCTTGCGAGAAAACCGTGCAAGGTCAGGCGCTCCGCCGCGGCGGCGTGGAGCCACTTCGCCATGCCCGCGGCATCGTGCAGGCGCCGCGCAACGCGGGACGCCCAGAAGGCCGAGGCGGCATGCAGATGCGGCGAGCTGTTGCGCGCCTCCGCGCCGTCTTCGAACATCGTCTTTGCGACGTCGATCTGGTCCAGCCGCCACGCCGCGAGGCCGCCGATGTAGTAGGCGAGCGTGGCCTGATCGTCCGGATTGGTGCTTTTCAGCGAGGCCTGCACGATGCGCAGCGCCTCCGCATCTTCGTTGCGGATAAAGCTGGCCTGCGCGACTTCGGCGCGCAGTTGCGCGGCATAGACCGAACTGATGCGGCGGGCCGACGCGATCAGCCGCAGCGCGGCGGCGGTGTTGCCCTGCTCAGCGCGCTCGGCGACCGCGCGGTCGAATTGCGGATTGCGGGCCAGATTGTCGCGTGGCGGATCGATGTCCTCCGGCACTGTTTCCGCAGCAGCCGATCGGCTTAGCGCCGCGGTATCCGGCGGCGGCGGCGGGGTTGCGCCCTTCGGCAGTTTTGTTAGCAATAAAGAATATATAGCGCCGGCATCGGGAAGATCGCGATACTGTATCAACCAATCCGTCAACTCGGCTTCCGTTGACCTATGGTAACGGCTTAGATACCGATCGGCCAATACGGTACCGAGCAGCAACGGATCCTCGAGTTCACCCGCGGCACGCGCGGCATTCGCCATATCTCCACGCCGCTGCAACGAAAAAATCCGCTGCAATACAGCAGCATCACTTGGCCGTAACGGTCGTGGAAATACCGTTCCCGTGGCGCTGTCATGCGGCGCGCGCGGCAACGCAAACGCCGCCTCATCGGCGGGAGCGTTTTCCGTAGCCGGCGTCCCTGAGCCATTCCCCGATCCGGATGTCTGTCCGTGCGCGGCGGACGCGAACGCCCCCGCAATGATCGCAGCCCCGGCAAAGCAAACCCGGGCGGAAGGAAGGCGGGAGAGCGTGTAACCGATCCCTCGCATGCCGTCTGGCTAGCCGCTCCGGCCATGAGACGCAACCCGACCCGGCGAGACGTTTCCCAACGAATGAGATCACAAACGGTAAAAAGCCGTTTTCTCCCCTGGTAGCGATCTCACGTCTTCGTCAGTTCCTCGTCCAGCGCCCGCCGCAGCAGCCGCAGCCCGGCCCATGCGTCCCGCCGAACCGCCGGAGTCTTCACCATCTCGGCCATCCCCGGCAGGGCCAGCGCAGGCAGCGCGTCCGCCAGCCCCGGGATGCGGACTTCGGTCCAGCCGCGCGCGGGGCGCCGCCGGGCAGCGTTCGGCGTCAGCAGCACCCGCGCCGCGGTGCCGCCGAAGATCGCCAGCCGGCGCGGCCGCAGCAGGCCGATCAGCCGGTGCAGGAACGGCAGGCAGACAGCCAGTTCGCCCGGATTGACCGGCCGGCCGCCCGGCGGACGCCATGGCACCAGCGGCGTCAGCATCAGCGCGGCCCGGTCCACCCCGATGCTCGCCAGCATCTGGTCCAGCAGCGCGCCCTCGGGACCGGCGAAGGGATGGCCGCTGCGATCCTCCTCCCGCCCCGGCGGTTCGCCGACGATCAGGGTCGTCGCGGCGGAGTCGCCCTCGGCGAACACCAGGTTGCTCGCGGTGTCGCGCAACGCGCAGCCGTCGAACCCGGCCAGGGCGGCGCGCAGTGCATCCAGCGTCGCGGCGCTAGCGGCCAGGCCAAGCGCCCGCTCCGCCGCGGTGCCGACAGGGGCCGGCTCCGGCGCGGGCGGGACGGCGCGCAGCACCGGCTCAGGGTGTGACCCGGCCGGACGCAGACGGTCCAGCGGCTCGATGGCGATCGCCTCGTCGGCGCCCCACTCGACCTGCAGCCGCAGCAGGGCGAACGCGTCATCCAAGCAGCGCGGCCCGGAAGCGGTCCCGTTCGCGATGCGGGACGAGGTTCTTCCTGCCGAGATGCGTCGCCGGGCCCTGCTTGACCCGCAGCAGGATGAAGGTCAGCCCGCCGCCCTCGCGCAGCAGCCGGCGGCCGTCCGCCATGTCGGCCTCGGTGTTGATCACGTGCACCACCGGGAAGCCGGCCCCGGCGGCGATCACGTCGAGGCGGACGCCGAGGCCGGTATGGCTCTCCTGATTGCCGGTTTCGCCGTAATGGCCGTTATCGACGCAGATGATCGCCAGGTTCGGCGGGTTCTGCAGCGCGATGGTCGCCAGCGCGCCGACATTCATCAGCAATTCGCCGTCGCCGGTCGCCACCAGCACCCGCCGCTTCGGCTGCGCCAGCGCCAGGCCCAGCCCCATCATCGGCGCCGCCCCCATCGCGCCGGCCAGGCCGAACAGGGACGCAGACTCGTGCGTCAGCGCGGAGAGTTCCCACGCCGTGCCGGCCAGGCCGGCAATCATCAGGAAGTCGCCCGGGTTCTCGATCAGCGCGGGCACCGCTTCGCGGCGATCCAGCACCGGGTCGGGCAGCGAGGCGGTCTGCAGCCTGTTCAGTTTCGCCATGCGCGCCCTCAGAACTTCTTGGCGCCAATCAGGCGCTGCGTCAGCAGGACGGCGACCTGCTGGCCAGCCTGGAACGCCATGGTAATGCCGGCGGCGACCGCTTCGATCGCCTCGTCGGGCGTTTCGGCCCGCAGGACGATCACCCCCATGGCTTTCAGAACCGGCTCCACCGCCTGGCCCATGGCGAACTGCCAGGGATTGCCCTCGCCGTATTCGCCGCGCATCGACACCAGGATCAGCAATGGGAACCGGCCGCCCTGCGTCAGCGACAGCATGTTGATGCAGTTGCCCACCCCCGACGACTGCATCAGCAACACCCCCCTTTGCCCCCCGAGATCGGCTCCCGCGACCAATGCCACACCTTCCTCCTCGGTGGTCAGCGGCACGGAGTGCACATCGGGATCGGCCAGCGAGCGCTCGATCAGCACCTTGTGGCCGGCATCGGGGACATAGGCGAACTGGGTGACGCCGTTCTCGCGCAGCAAGCGATACAGCGCGTCCGGCCAAGTATCCCGGGTTACCCCGCTTCCGTCATCGGCTCCTTCCTGTTGCACCGGCAGACTGTTGCCTGTCATGGCCCGGCTTCAACGTCATGGCCCGGCTTGTCCGGGCCACCTATACCAGCACGTGCCGCGAAAGGTGGCCCGGACGAGCCGGGCCATGACGCGAAGGTGGGTGCCGCACCCCCGAAGCAGGACGCCAGCACCTGGGCGAAGGCCCGCGCGCGGTGGCTGACCGCGTGCTTCACCTCCGGATCCAACTCGCCGAAGGTCTGCTGGCCGAGGGAGGGCACGAACATCGGATCGTAGCCGAACCCCTTGCCGCCGCGCGGCGGCCAGATGGCCGAACCGTCAACCCGCCCGAGGAACGTCTCGGTGTGGCCGTCCGGCCAGGCCAGGCACAAGGCGGCGACGAACCAGGCGCGGCGGTCTTCGGTGCCGCCGAGTTTCTCGTTCACCGCCGCCATTGCGGCGTTGAAATCCTTGTTCGGCCCCGCCCAGCGGGCGGAAAACACACCGGGTTCGCCACCCAGCGCGGCGACGCAGAAGCCGGAATCGTCGGACAGGGCCGGCAGCCCGCTCGCGGTGGCCGCCGCCAGCGCCTTGATCCGGGCGTTGCCGGCGAAGTCCGGGGCGGTTTCCTCCGGCTCCGGCAGGCCGAGCGCCCCGGCGGAGACCACGTCCACGCCGTGCGGCCGCAACAGCGCCTCGATTTCCCGCAGCTTGCCGGGATTGTGGCTGGCCAGGACCAGTTTCTGGCCGGGGGCGATCCTGCGCGGCATCAGTCGCCAAGCGCCTGACGCTGCAGGGTGAACAGCGCGCCGGTGCCCTGGCGGGCCAGCACCAGCAGTTCGTTGAACTGCGACTCGTTGAAGGCGGTCTTTTCCGCCGTCGCCTGGATCTCGACGATGCCGCCGTTGTCGGTCAGCACGAAGTTGGAGTCCGCGTCGGCCGAGGAATCCTCCGTGTAGTCCAGGTCGAGCACCGAGCCGCCATCGACGATGCCGCAGGACACCGCGGCGACCTGCCCGCTCAGCGGAATGGTTTTCAGCACGTTCATCTTCACCAGATGGCGGAACGCCAGCGAAAGCGCCACCCAGGCGCCGGTGATCGCGGCGCAGCGCGTGCCGCCGTCGGCGTTCAGCACGTCGCAGTCGAGCGTGATCGACATCTCGCCCATCGCCGAGCGGTCAACCACGGCGCGCAGGCTGCGGCCGATCAGGCGCTGGATTTCCTGCGTGCGGCCGGATTGCTTGCCTCGCGCGGCCTCCCGGTCGCCGCGGGTATGCGTGGCGCGAGGCAGCATGCCGTATTCGGCGGTCACCCAGCCGAGGCCGGTGTTGCGCAGGAACGGCGGCACGCGCGCCTCCACGCTGGCGGCGCAGAGGACTTCGGTGTTGCCCATGCGGATCAGGCAGGATCCCTCGGCGTGGCGGGAAAAGCCGGTGGTCATCGAGACTTCGCGCAACGCGTCGTGGGCGCGGCCGGAGGGGCGCATATCGGTGTGTCCTTGGGTCTGGTCCGGGCGGACCATACAGCCTCCGGGGTCCGGGGCAACGGGTTGGTGAGATGCGGGTTCGGCCACAGGCGCCCGGGCCAACCGCGGCGGCACGGCGCCAGGGTCGCATCGCCGGGTGTCCCGAAACACCTGCGGATCCGCCGGTCCGCCGAAACCTGTTACACGTAACATGAGGCGCCTTGACGATGTTGTGAAGTCGTGCCAACTTCGACGTGGGTCGGAAGATATCCACGAAAAGAGCCGGGGAAGAATAATGGTCTGCTTTACTAACGTCAACCCGACAAGAAACCCTTTCAATACGGGCGTTAAGATCGATCAACCATGCAAGGCCGGTATCCTGATGGTCGGCAATCCGGAAATCGGCTCCGGCACTCTGGTCACATTCAGCGAAAATGAAATCGTTACTAACGGTTCCTACGACAGGTTCGGTAACAGCGGAAATTTCCGGATTAACGTCTCGCCGAACGGCTCCCGGTTCAACGTCCAGGTCGAACTGACCGGTCCGGCCTCGTCGTATTCCCGCGACTTCCAGGCGACCGCGACCGAGCCGCAATCGGGCACCATCGTTCTGACCGGAGCCGGCGGCGATCCGCAGATTACGCTCCGCCGGAACAACGGTAGTTTTGTGACGGACGGCAAGATCGAGATTGCTCCCAACTGGGCACCGGTCACATTGTATATCGGTGCCAACGCCTGATCGGCTGGCCTGAATTCGCGCAGCGAGTCACGTCCATCGCGCCTTGTTGCAAGGTCGTATCACCATTACCGGCAAAGGAAGAAAGTGCGGCGTCTGCGGCGCGCCGTGAAGACCCTCGGCCGCCATAGCCGGGCCGTAACGAAACCGCGTCCCGGCACCGCTGGAACCGTTGCCTCACGGGCTGATCTCAACCGCATCGCAGGCACCCGGCACGACCCGGTCCGCCGCGATCTTGCCGCTTGCGAAGTCGTCCAACCGCGCCCGGATCGCCTGATATTCCGGCGTCTCGCTCTGCTCGCGGCAGGTCCGGGACATCCCGTCGAGGCGCACCGGCAGTCCGCCGTTGTCCTCGATCAGCTTTGCCATCGCCTGCGCCGATTTCAGCCGCTGCGCCGCGGCGCGCTGGACAAAGCGCTGCTTCACATCCGCCGGAAACGGGCAGTGCGCCACTTTCTCCGACAGCGCCCGCCGGTAGTTGCGCCCCGAAATACCATCGCCGCAGGCGTCGAACTCATAGAACGAGGCCGCATAAGCCATTTCGAACGCCCGGGTTGCGTCCGCGGGCATCGCCGGTTCGCCGGCCGCCGCCGCCACCGGGGCTGCGAGCAGCCAAAGGGTGAAAAATCCGCGCCGTATCACCTAATTGCCCTCCGGCTGGAATGTTGCGACATATTTGGCGATCGCCGCGATCTCCTCGTCGTTCAGTCCCGACGCCGCCTCGGTCATCGCCGCCACCCCGACGCTCGGCCGCGCGCCGGAGCGGTAATCCGTCAGCGCCTTGATCAGATAATCTTCCCGCTGGTCCGCGATCGACGCCGCCGCGCGTTCGCCGCGGAGGCTGTCGGTGTGGCAGTTGGCGCAATGGTGCTCCGCGACGATCTGCCGACCCTTCGCCCGCGTGGCTTCGTCCGGCTTCGTCCCGGCCGGCGCGGTGTTCGGCGGCAGGCTGGCATAATACGCTCCCAGATTCCGAATGTCCGCATCGCTGAGCTGCGCGACAATCGGTCCCATCAGCAGGTTCGGCCGCCGCCCGGAACGGAAAAACACAAGCTGCCACTGAAGAAACTGATCGCGCTGCCCCGCCAGCGACGGAATCCCCGGCGCGACGGATATGCCGTCGGCCCCATGGCAGCCCGCACAGATCCTGGCTTTTTCGCGGCCCGCCTCGATGTCGCCGGAAGCGGCGCCGGCCTGCGCTACTGGCAGCAAAACGATCGCCGCCATGACGGATAAAAATGCCTTCATTCAATCCCCGCCGGTGCGGCACCCGGTCCGTCCCCGGATCGGGTGCCATCCGGTCCTACTTTGCGTAGCTGATACGATAGATCGCGCCGGCCCAGTCATCGGAGACCAGCAGCGATCCGTCCGGCGCCTGCAGAACATCGTCAGGGCGCCCGAAATAATCCCGCTCGCCGGTGATCCAGCCGCTGGCAAAGACCTCCTGCTTCGCATTCTTGCCGTCCGGATCGACGATCACCCGCTCGATCCGGCCGCCCTGGTACTGGTGCCGGTTCCACGATCCGTGTTCGGCGATGAAGATGTTGTCCTTGTAAGCGGCCGGGAACATCGACCCGGTGTAGAACTTCATCCCCAGCGGCGCCACATGCGCGCCCAGCTTGACCACCGGCGGCGTGAACTCGCTGCACTTGTGGCCCAGGTTGAACTTCGGATCGGGCAGGTCGCCCTGGTGGCAATACGGATAGCCGAAATGCTCGCCGAGCCGGGTGATGTGGTTCAGCTTGTCGCTGGGCAGGTCGTCGCTGATCCAGTCGCGGGCGTTCTCGGTGAACCAGTAATCGCCCGTGCGCGGATCGATGTCGCCACCGACACTGTTGCGTACGCCGAGCGCCACGATCTCCGCCAACCCGGTCTTCGGATCGACATGGCGGATCTGCGACACGCTGGTGGGCGGGATGCCGATGTTGAACGGAGGTCCGAACGGAACATAGAACCAGCCGTTCTTGTCGCTGACCAGGTATTTCCAGCCATGCGCGATGTAGGGCGGCATGTCGTCATAGACGACGACAGGCTCCGGCAGGTTGTCCAGGTTGGCCTCGGCGTTATCGTATCGCAACAGTTTGTTGATCGCGATCACGTACAGCGAGCCGTCCCTGAAAGCGACGCCGGTGGGCATGTTCAGGCCCTTGATGATCGTCCTGACCTCGCGCTTGCCGCCGCTTTCAGTAATGGCATAAACATTTGTCGCACCAAACGACCCGGCGAACAGCGTGCCGTTCGCGCCCCATGCCATCTGCCGCGCCTCCGGGATTCCGCTGGCCCAGACTTCGATCCTGAACCCGGGCGGCAATTTGATCCTCTTGAGGTCAATCTGAAGCTCATCAGCCGGTGTCGGCGTGGCCGGCCCGGAGGGCGGCGCGAGCCCCTTCTGTCCCTCCGTCTCATCGCCGAGGAACCAGTCGGGCGGCGGATGCGCCCAGAACGACGGCTTGCTGGAATCGTAACTTTTAAGCCCCTGCGCCGCCGCACCGGCGGCCGTTGCCAGCAGGAATGGCAGCGCCGCCGCGGTGCGCCAGCGCATTGATTTCCGGTTCATATATCGTTGCCTCCCGATCGGGTACACCCGGGTGCTGCGCCCCGGACCCGCAATCCTGTGCACACTCGCCAGGGAAGATCAATGCCGCCGGGCCCTGCGGCAACCTCAGTCGCGGTCGATCATCGAGCTGCGTTTGGTGTCTCCCATGAATGTGTAGACCAGCAGAGAGAGAAAGATGAGAACGGTCACATACCAGTAGAACCCGCTCTCATGCCCGGCATCCTTGAACCACAGCGCGATATATGGCGCGGTGCCGCCGAACACCGAAGCGGCGACCGCATAGGGCAGCCCGACACCCAGCGCGCGGACGCCCGCCGGAAACAGCTCCGCCTTCACCACCGCATTGATCGAGGTATAGCCGGAGACGATGACCAGCGCCGCCATGATCAAGCCAAGCGCCGTCAGGTAGTCGTGCGTCGCGCCGATGGCCGTCAGTATCGGCACGGTGAACAAACTTCCCAGCACGCCGAACCACATCAGAACCGGGCGGCGGCCGATGACGTCTGACAGCGCGCCGAACGCCGGCTGCAGCGCCGCGTATATCACGAGGCTGATGAACGATATCTGCGTCGCCTGGTCCCGCGTCAGCTTCACCGTATTGACCAGGAATGTCGGCATGTAGGTGGTGTAGGTGTAGAACGCCGTCGTTCCGCCCATGGTCAGCCCGAACACCAGAAGGATTTGCTTCGGGTGCTTCAGCAGTTCCTTCATCAGGCTGCCGCGCTGCTCCAACGAGGCCTTCCTGAACGCATCGGTTTCGTCAAGGTTGCGGCGCAAATACAGCCCGAACACCGACAGCGCCGCGCCGATTGCGAACGGAATGCGCCAGCCCCAGGCTTCCAGCTCCGCTGGCACGAAAGCTTGCTGCATCGCCAGCAAGGTCAGGCTGCCCAGCACCTGGCCGCCGATGAGCGTGACGTACTGAAACGAACTGTAGAAGCCGCGATGCTCCGACACCGCGACCTCGCTGAGATACGTGGCGGAGGTGCCGTATTCTCCGCCCAGCGAGATCCCCTGGATCAGCCGCGCCGCCAGCAGCAGCAGCGGCGCGCCAACCCCCAGCACCGCATAGGTCGGCGCCACGGCAATCAGGAAGGACCCCGCGCACATCAAGGTCACCGACAGGGTCAGCGCCGCCCGCCGCCCCCGCCGATCGGCGTAGACGCCCAGGATCCAGCCGCCGACGGGGCGGATCAGGAAGCCGAGCGCATAGATGCCGAAGGTGTTGAGAAGCTGGGCGGTCGGGTTGGCGCCCGGAAAGAACGACTTCGCGAAATACAGCGCGAAAAAGTTGTAGACGTAGAAGTCGTACCACTCGATCAGGTTGCCGATGGAGCCGCCGAAGATGGACCGCAGGCGGTGACGCACGGTGGAGAAGTCTGCTCCGGTTCTGGCCGCCTGGCTCACGGTTCGTTCCTTCGGTTGCGGTTTGGACGACCCATCTGACCGGAAACCCGAACGGCGGCAAGGCCTTCGCCCGGCCGGGGTCGCCGGCCGGGCTTCAGCCGCGAGGGTTTCCATCCGGCTGATGCCGTCGGCCTCCGCTCGGAAGAAGGACTTGCCGTCAGCCGCCGGGGGGCGCAAAATGAACCGTAGGCGACAAACTTCTGGGATGACTACCATCTCATTTGCGGATTGACATATAGCGCTCTATCCCCACGGTTGCCAGTGATCGCTGTTTTCAGGTGGAACAGGTTGTGCGGTTTTTTTGAGGTATTATGGGCTTCCCATCGGACCCCGGCCTCAGCGTCTCGGAGGGTTCGTACGCGACGCGCCGTCCGCCGTCCGAACCCGAGCATCCGGCTGCGTCAATGCAAGACGCCGGACATGGACCAATGAAGCCCATAAGCGCGCAGACACTGCATCGTCCGGCGGCCCCGCCGAACGCGGACCAGGCGCACTACCGGCCTGAAACCGCCGGCTTCCGACGGATATGCACGCGCCTGCTCTCCGGTTTGCCATCGGCAACCGATGAGCTGGCGCGGTTTTGCATGACCGTCCTGCGAAAGATCAGCGCCCCGATTCGCGGCACCGCCGTCACGCGCCCGTTTCGGCGCCGTCGCCAGGCAAGCGCATCACCGTGCGGCTCGTACGTCTTTCGGCCGCCGCGACCGCCGCGGGATCTGCATCGGCGTCTTGGTGCCTTAACGAACCCGCCGCTTTTTTCGGTCGCCGCGGCCACCCGCGACGCGACGCCGCATCTGCTTGAGCGGCAGGCCGCCTCCGTCCTCGCGCAGTGGTATCCGAACTGGGAACTGATTCTGGTGGACGATGCAAGCGTCCGCCACGCGGCAGCGGGCAGCTTGCGGGGCCTTGCCGATCCACGCATCCGGACTTTGCGTTCGGCGCAACAAACAGGCATCGCCGCTGCCACCAACGCCGGGCTGGCACATGCCAGGGGAGATTACGTCGTTTTCCTGGACCAGGACGACGAATTGACGGCCGACTGCCTGTACGAGCTGGCACTCCGTATCGATCGCGACGATCCCGATGTCATCTACAGCGACGAGGACACTATCGCGCCCGGCGGCAGGTTGACGCAGCCGTTTTTCAAGCCGGACTGGTCGCCGGACACGATCATGAGCCTGATGTTCGCGCGCCACGTCCTGTGCGTCCGCCGCGCCCTGCTGGAACGCGTCGGTGGCTTGCGTCCGGAATTCGAGGGCAGCCAGGACTATGACCTTGTCCTGCGCATCGCCGAGCACACCGGCCGGATCTCGCATGTTGCGAAAGTCCTGTATCACGCCCGCCGGCACGAAACGGTCGCGCCGCCGGACCGGGGCGATGCGTCCCGCCGGGCGCGCATCGCGGCGCTGGCCCGCCGTGGGCTCGACGGCAGCGTGGAGCCGGTGCCGCAGGCCCCCGGCCACTTCCGGGTGCATTACCAGATCCGCGGCACGCCGCTGATTTCGATCATCATACCCACCAGGGACAACGCCGAGGTCCTCGGCCGCTGCGTGCGCTCGATCGTCCGGCTCTCGACCTGGCGAAACTTCGAAATCATCGTCATGGACAACGGTTCGGTAAGCCCGGATGCAGTCGAAACATTGCGCCAGCTCGCGGACCATGCCTGTGTCACCGTGATCCCGCATGATCGTCCGTTCAACTACTCGGAGATCAACAATGCCGGCGCACGCCATGCGCGCGGCGAACTGCTCCTGTTCCTGAACGACGACACCGAAGTGATCATGCCGGACTGGCTCGAGCGCATGGCGGGCTACGCGCAGCTCGGGCATATCGGCGCCGTCGGCGCGAAGCTGCTGTATCCCGGGACGCGGACGATTCAGCACGCCGGCATCCTGAATCTGGTGGACGGCCCGAGCCAGGCGTTGGCGCACCGGGACGCAGACGACCCGGGCTACTTCCTGCGAGGCCTTGTCGAGTACAACTGGATCGCGGTGACCGGCGCCTGCCTCATGATCGAACGCACAAAGTTCGAGGCGGCCGGCGGCTTCGACGAGCGGCTGCCGATTGCGTATAACGACGTGAAGCTTTGCTTCGCTCTGCTTGATGCCGGGCTGTACAACGTGACGTGCTCAGCGGTCGAACTGCTGCACTACGAGTCGAAAACCCGCGGGCTGGATCATATGTCGCGCGAAAAGCTGGCGAGGCTGGCGAGCGAGCGGAAATACCTGTACGAAAAGCACCCGCATTTCTTTCAATGCGACCCGTTCTATAGCTCCCGGCTGCGAGCCGACGGCGCGGTCCGCGCCGATTAGAGCATTTTCAGGCTAACCGGAAAGGCGACGGACGTTGCTAGACCGTCATGGCCCGGCTTGTCCGGGCCACCTTTCGCGGCAGGGTGCTGGTTTAGGTGGCCCGGACAAGCCGGGCCATGACGAATAGGGTCATCGCGACGATTCCAGTCAGGATGCAAGTGCTCTAGCCCGCGGGCTCAGTCTTCGGGAGCATCGACAAAGCCCACAACGTGCGTTGGTGTGCCGTCGCGTTCTCCAGGTAGCAGCGCGCGCCCTCCTGCCCCATCGCGCGAAACATATTGCCGAACGGATCGCCGCTCAGCGCCTGCATGTTTTCCGGCACCGGATTCCACAACCGATGGAACAGTTCGTCACAGCCGACGGCCGCCGGCGGCCCGTATTCCAGCAGGAAAGCCCATGTCCGCCCCGGCAGGGCAATGACGTTGAAACCAAGTGGAGCGAAAATATGTGTCAGCCCGGCAATCGAGTAGGACGCGATGTGACCGGTTTTCATCGGGTCGAGGTAGCCGGGATTCTCCTGCTCGACGAATGCGGGTTGGCCGGAGTTGAAGTAGTACAGGGCGCCCGGCGCCGAACGCGCCGCGAGTTGGCTGCCGAGCGTGCGAAGCGTTGCCGGCGTCAGATGCTCGATCACCTCGATGCAGACGCCCGCGTCGAAAGTCTCGTCCATGTCGCCAAGCGTGCCGATATGGTAGTTCGGATGGCGGCTGCGATGAGCCGCCGGCGGCGGAAACAATTCGATGCCGTGAAACCTGTCCCGCAAACCTGGCAGAAGTGTGCTCACGGCATCAAGCAAAAGACCGGAACCGGTGCCGATGTCGATGAATTTGCCGATGGGCCGGCGGGCATAGTAGAAGACTTCGGCAACGCGCACCAGCGTGCTGCCGTAACAGCGCTCCTGTGCCGCTGCCATTTCGAAGGCCCAGTAGTCGTCGTGATAGTTCCCGACGAGACCGGCATCCACGCGGGCCAGAAACTCGGGTTCGGCCAACAGGCAATCGCAGCCCGGACATTTGTGGTAGCCGATTCCGTCAATAAGCCGGAATGGTGCCGGCAGCGCCGCGCCGCAGACGGCGCATTTCAAGGCCGCCGCCCTACCAAAATCGAAGCGGCGATGCGGCGATGTCCGGGCGCGGACCCCGGTGGCGGATCTCAATGCGGTCAATGGCCAAACCAAACGGTTCACTCCGCAAAAAAGAGGACTGAAGGCACTCGTCCGTGGACGTCTTCACCGGCTATCGGAACGTGCGGCAGGCCCTGGCGTTCGGGGGTTCCCCGTTCGTCTGCCAACGAACGCGCGCCTCCAGCATCGATCTCGTGATCATTGAAGAACCGAAGCGGATCGGCTGGATCCAGGCAAGTCAAGAAGGCGTGATCGTCTGGCCGGACCGCAATAAAGCTATCCACGCCCGGGCCGATGGCAGAACCATCGGCCGCCCGATGCCGGAATGGCAGGCATGGCGCGCTGCGCGGGTTTGGCCGGCCCGCCGCGCTATGCCGCCGCGACGGGCAGCAATTCCCTGGTTTCCCGCTTGCGGCGCCGCTTGATGCCGTCGAAGGCCGCAACCAGCGCATCGCGCATTGCATCCGGTGAAAAACGCGTAGCTATATAATCCGACTGCGCCTCGGCGCGCGCCACCCATAACGCATCGTCGCCAAGCAGCCGCACCACGGCGGCGGCGAAGCTGGCCGGATCTGCTGCCACATCGCACACCGCATCGACGCCGTTCAGCCCCTGCGCGCCGATGGGCGTTGTCACCAGCGGGACGCCGTGGTGCAGCGCCTCCACCACCTTGAGCTTCACGCCGGCGCCGAAGCGAAGCGGACAAACCGCCACCCGGGCCGTTGCATAGTATTGGTCGAGTTGCTCATCGGTGACGAAACCGGTGACCGTAACCCCGTCCCCGGACAGGGCCCGGACGGATTTTGCCGGATGCGAGCCGACGAGGGTCAGCGGAACGCCGGGGTGGACGGCGCGAATGCGCGGCAAAACCTCGCCAACGAACCATCGGGCCGCGTCGACGTTGGGCGGGTGGGCGAAGCCGGCGACGAAAACGATGCCCCCAGCGGCGGCGGGCGGAGTGGTGCGAGCCGGCGGCGGCGCCGGCAGCGCATAGGGCGGCACGAAGCGCGCGACAACCCGCGGCTCCAGCCGGCGAACCTCGGCAGCCTCTTCCTCGGACGGGTAAAGCACGACATCGACGGCGCGCCAGATCCGCCGCTCATCGGCTTCCATGGCGGCAGCGGCGGCGGCCCTGGCCGCATCCCTGTCGGCGCCGGGCTCCAGGCGCATGCGCACATGATGCAGGTCGTGCCCGTAGAAAACCACCGGCGCGCGGCAATGCATCGCCAGCGATTCAAGAACCTCATCGGCAACGCTCGGCCTGGACAGCAGCACCTCGTCGATCTCGGCGCCGTTGGCGGCAATCCACTCGGCGAACAGGCCGCTGCTCGGGTAATATTGGACTTCGATTCCCCGGCGTTGCAGAACCTCGGTATAGCCCGGCGTCCGAAGGCCGTTCGCAGGGAAAAATTTCACCACGCGCCCGGATGCGATCAGAGCATCCATGAACGCCAGAATGGTGCGCGAGCCGGCGTCGCGATCCGGCTGGGGGACGTAGTGGTCGATCACCAGGGTGACGGTCCGCCCGAGCGACCGGTCGCGCGCGCGCATGACGCGGGTGCCGCTGGGAAGCTGCTCGCGTTCCAAAGTCTCCCGCCACCGCGCCGCCAGCTTCGCGGTATTGGTCACCTGATGGGCCTTGACGCCGGACGACGTATCGGTGCCGTTGGAGACGCCCTCATAATGGATCACCACGGCTTCCGGGTGGTAAAGCACGCGCAGCCCGGCGGCCCGCAGCCGGAACGCCAGATCGCTGTCCTCGCAATAAGCCGGCGCGAAATGCTCGTCGAAGCCGCCAACCTGCTCCCACACCTCGCGCCGCAGCATGATCGCCGCCCCGGACACATAGTCCACATCCCGGACGTAGTTGTATTCCGGTTTTTCGGGATCGTCCCGGTTGCCGTAATTCCACGCGGAACCGTCGGACCAGACGATGCCGCCGGCCTCCTGCTGGGTTCCGTCGGGATACATCAGGCGCGCGCCCGCCAATCCAACATCGGGCCGCGCCAGCAGCAGGTCTGCCAGTGTGTCGATCGCTCCCGGCATGACCACGGTGTCGTTGTTCAGGAGCATCAGCAACCTGCCGCGCGCGAGCCGGGCGGCGTCGTTGCAGGAGCGAAGAAAACCGAGATTCTCCTGCCGCACCACAAGGCGCATGTTGCCTATTGCAGGCAGCTCGCCGATTCGCGGGTCGCCGGAAGCATCGTCGACAACGATGATCTCGATGGGCAGACGCGGCGGCGACTGACCGATCGAAGCCAGACATTTCAGCGTATAGTCAACCTGGCCGAAGGTCGGGATGATGACCGACACCACCGGACAGCCGGGCGGCGGCAGCAGGATCTGCGCCGCCGACGGGGTCGGGACCGATGGATCCGGGAATCCTGGCATCCGCCGCACCTCGGCGGCCGCGGCGGCGATGCGTTGCAGGTGCTGACGCCGCAAGCGGAGCTTGGCGAAAATCTGCCCGGTCAGGGTCCAGTAAACCGCCCGGACCGAGCGCCGCATGAGCCGCGCGGCGCGCGGAAATTTCCGCCCCGCACCGCGCAGCGGCGCGCCGATGCGCCACCACGAGCTCGCCAGGATCGCGTTGAGCTCCCCGGCCGACACGGCGTTTCGTTCGGCGGCATGGCGCAGGTGTTCAGACAGGCGCTCGATCTCGCTGTCGCGTTCGGCCAGATCGGCCTGCGCCGCAGCCTCGGCTTCGCGCAGCGCGCGGGATTTTTCCGCCTGAAGCTCCGACAGCGCCCGTTCCGTCTCCGCCAGCGCCCGCTGCATCTCCGCCAGCGCCCGCTCCTTCGCTTCCAACGCCTTCCCGGCGTCTTCCCTGACCTGCGCAAGCGTAGCCACGGCGCTGATCGTCGCGTCGATCGAGAGCGTATCGCTGTAGACGCTTGATCCCGGGTCCTTGACGGGCGCATCGCTGGCGACCGCGATCAGGTAGAACGCGCGGGAAAGGCCGGGCATCGCCTCCAGCATGTCGGGCGCGCGGCGATCGTAGCTGCGCATGCCGCCACCGGACGGTTCGGCGGGTGCCATCACCGAGCCGAGCAAGGGCCTTTGCAGCAGGATCCGGTGGTGAGCGAAGAACCCGCTCAGCAGCGCCGAGAATTCCGGGCGGGTCAGTTCCAGCACGTGAAACCGGTTCACCGGCTGGCCGGGCGCCGAATACACCTCTCGGTCCGGCGTGCTGATGACAAGCACGCCGCCGGGCCGCAAAACGCGCCGGAGCTCGGTCAGGAATGCAAACTGGTCGCGCAGATGCTCCAGCGTCTCAAAACTGACCACCACATCGAACGTCGCATCGCCCAGCGGAAGCGCGGCCGCGTCGCCCTGGAGGAATTCAAGATTGGGGGCGGCGTAGGCGTTGCGCGCATGCGCGACCGCGGCAGCGTCGATCTCCACGCCGACCGCGCGCCGGGCGATGCCCGCAAGCAATGCGGTGCCGTAGCCTTCGCCGGACGCGACATCGAGCACATCCTTCCCGGCGCACAGGTCCCGGGCGAAGCAGTACCGGTGAAAATGCTCAAAGGCGACCTGACCGCCGATATCGCTGGTCATGCGCTCGCCGGTGAACGGTAGCGCGATGGCCGGGCGCGGCAGGGCGAAATTGCCATCGGCGGCGCGACACCATTGCCCGATGCTCGATCTCTCCGGCATGTCCGCGTAAACCCTTATCGATCGGAGATGTCAAACGCGAGCCGCTTCGGTGCCGCCGCCACAAACAGCTCGCCAGATCCGGGACAGACCGGCACCGCTCTGCGCAGGCGCGCCCGGAAAGCGTGCAGGCTCTGCCGCGATTGCATAATCCGGTTGTGATACCGGCGCAACTGCTTTGGCGATTCGCTCCTCCCGGCCGCCTCGGGGTCAATCAGCGCCGCGGGCGGGGCGCCTGCATTGCGGATTTGGCAATATCATTGACCCTCCTGCCTGGCTGACCTAAGCTAATGGGCTGGAGTTCCGGTACCAATGAACCTGCCTTTGCCCCCCGGCGGCCGCTTTCCCCGCTTTCATGGCCGGACGCAATCGTATCCGGCGGCCGCTCCGGCTTTGCCCCCCGGGCTGGACGCCCGTTCGGCCGCGGTGCTGCGGGAGATCGTCGAGCAGTATGTCGCAACCGGCGAACCCGTCGGCAGCCGCACGCTGGCCCGCCGCCTGCCGATGACCCTCTCGCCGGCCACGATCCGCAACGTGATGGCCGATCTGACCGAATCGGGACTGCTGTTTGCTCCGCACACCTCCGCCGGGCGGCTGCCCACGGACCAGGGCCTGCGCCTGTTCGTCGATGGGCTGCTGAATTTCGGCGAACTGACGGAAGACGAGCGCGAATCTATTTCCGCCGCGCTCGACGCCTCCGGCCGCAGCCTGGAGGACACGCTGACCGAGGCCAGTTCGCTGCTGTCCGGCCTGTCGGCGGCCGCCGGGCTGGTGCTGGCGCCGAAGTCGGAGGGCGCGATCAGGCACATCGAGTTCGTGCCGCTGGGGCCGGGCCGGGCGCTGGTGGTGCTGGTCAACAGCGACGGCCAGGTCGAGAACCGCGTCATCGAAACGCCTCCCGGCCTGCCGCCCTCCGCCCTGCAGCAGGCCAGCAATTACCTCAACGCCCGGCTGTCCGGCCGCCCGCTGGCCGAACTGCGCCGGGTGGTGGCCGAGGAGATGGCAGCCAACCGCACCGAGCTGGATGCGCTGTCCACCCTGGTCGTCGCCGCCGGCCTGGCGACCTGGACCGGAGAGGGCCGCTCCGGCAGCCTGATCGTCCGCGGCCAGGCCCGGCTGCTCTCCGACGTGACCCAGATCGACCGCCTGACCGCGATCCAGGCGCTGTTCGAGCGCCTGGAGGCGCAGGAGACGATGCTGCGGCTGTTGGAACTGGCCGAGCAGTCGGACGGGGTGCGGATTTTCATCGGCGCCGAGAGCGGTGTTTTCAATACCTCCGGGGTTTCGATGGTGGTGGCTCCGGCGCGCAACGGCGCCGGCCGGATCGTCGGCGCCATTGGCGTGATCGGACCGTCGCGGATCAATTATGGCCGGATCATCCCGGTGGTCGATTATACCGCCCGGGTCATCGGCCAGTTGCTGGGGTAAGCGGCAGCGACTCCGAATCGCGTCATGGCCCGGCCTGTCCGGGCCCCCTGTTCCAGCACGTGCGGTGATAGGTGGCCCGGACAAGCCGGGCCTTGACGATTTGCAGCCGGGCCATGCCGGTCCTGAGCGGAACCGTTGCGTGTCCGGCGTGCCGCGGCGCGAAACAAACCCCTCGATACGGGTTGTTCTCCGCCGCCGCCTTGCCTAATTGATGCGCGCCATGACAACAGAACCTCAGCCCGTTCAGGATACCATGCAAGAACACTCTGCGGCGGAACACGAAACCGCGCCACCGGAGCAGGAATTGCCTCCGGAGCAGGCACTGCGGGACGCTGCCGAACGCATCGCCGCGCTGGAAGCCGAGTTGGCGGACATGAAGGAACGCTGGATGCGGGCCGAGGCGGAGAACGCCAATGTCCGCGCCCGGGCGAAAAAGGACGTCGACGACACGCGCCAGTATGCCGTGCAGAAATTCGCCGCCGACGTGGTGGACGCGGCCGAGAACCTCAGGCGCGGCATCTCCAGCCTGCCGCCCGCCACCGAGGACCAGCCGGCGATCGTCGCCAAGGTGCGGGAAGGCCTGGAGGGCGTCGAACGCAGCTTCGTCAGCACGCTGGAGCGGAACGGCATCAAGCGCGACGACCCGGTGGGCCGCCCGTTCGACCCCAACCTGCATCAGGCGATGGCGGAGCAGGAAACCGACCTGCACCCGCCCGGCACGATCATCCAGGCCTGGTCGCAGGGCTGGACGCTGAACGGCCGCCTGCTGCGCCCGGCGATGGTCGTCGTCTCCAAGGCGCCGGCCGCCGAACTGGCCGGCCCCGCTCAAAACTGAGGCCGGTCGGGGACTTGTGACAGAGCGGAACGGAAAAATTGGCTAATACCCTTGTCCCGACCGGGTCCGCCCCATACATCCTGAGGCATTACACCATAGGGACCGCGTCGGTGCTTCGGGCCAACGCCGTCCGCTGAAAGGAGCATACATGAGCAAAGTCATCGGTATCGATCTCGGTACCACCAATTCCTGCGTCGCCATCCTCGAAGGCAAGGACGTCCGCGTCATCGAGAATGCGGAAGGCGCCCGCACCACCCCCAGCATGGTCGCCTTCGCCGACGGCGGTGAGCGTCTTGTCGGCCAGTCCGCCAAGCGCCAGGCCGTCACCAACCCGACCAACACCCTCTACGCGATCAAGCGCCTGATCGGCCGCCGCTACGACGATCCGCTGGTCGCCAAGGACAAGGGCATGGTGCCGTACGCCATCGTCCGCAACGACAACGGCGACGCCGCGGTCGAGGTCAAGGGCGAGAAGTATTCCCCCAGCCAGATCAGCGCCTTCATCCTCGGCAAGATGAAGGAAACCGCCGAGGCCTATCTCGGTGAGCCGGTGTCCCAGGCGGTCATCACCGTCCCGGCCTACTTCAACGACAGCCAGCGCCAGGCGACCAAGGATGCCGGCCGCATCGCCGGCCTCGACGTGCTGCGTATCATCAACGAGCCGACGGCCGCGGCGCTCGCCTACGGCATGGACAAGAAGCATGCCGGCACGATCGCGGTGTATGACCTCGGCGGCGGCACCTTCGACATCTCCGTGCTGGAAATCGGCGACGGCGTGTTCGAGGTGAAGTCCACCAACGGCGACACCTTCCTCGGCGGCGAGGATTTCGACCTGCGCGTCATCGACTACCTCGCCGATGAGTTCCGCAAGGAGCAGGGCATCGACCTGCGCAAGGACAAGCTGGCGCTGCAGCGGCTGAAGGAAGCCGCGGAAAAGGCCAAGATCGAGCTGTCTTCGTCCAAGGAGACCGAGGTCAACCTGCCGTTCATCACCGCCGACGCCTCCGGGCCGAAGCACCTGGTGATGAAGCTGTCCCGCGCCAAGCTGGAATCGCTGGTGGACGACCTGATCGCCCGCACGCTGGAACCCTGCAAGGCCGCCCTGAAGGATGCCGGCGTCACCGCGGGCGAGATCCAGGAAGTGATCCTCGTCGGCGGCATGACCCGCATGCCGAAGGTGATCGACACGGTGAAGGCGTTCTTCGGCAAGGACCCGGCGCGCAACGTCAACCCCGATGAGGTCGTCGCCATCGGCGCCGCGGTCCAGGGCGGCGTGCTGCGCGGCGACGTGAAGGACGTGCTGCTGCTGGATGTGACTCCGCTGTCGCTCGGCATCGAGACACTGGGCGGCGTGTTCACCCGGCTGATCGACCGCAACACGACGATCCCGACGAAGAAGAGCCAGACCTTCTCGACCGCCGACGACAACCAGGGGGCGGTGACCATCAAGGTCTACCAGGGCGAGCGCGAGATGGCAGCCGACAACAAGCTGCTGGGCAACTTCGACCTGACCGGCATCCCGCCGGCCCCGCGCGGCGTGCCGCAGATCGAGGTGACGTTCGACATCGACGCCAACGGCATCGTCTCGGTGCAGGCGAAGGACAAGGCCACCGGCAAGGAGCAGCAGATCCGCATCCAGGCCAGCGGCGGACTGTCCGAGGCCGACATCCAGCGCATGGTCAGGGAAGCCGAGGCGAACGCCGAGGCTGACAAGAAGCGGCGCGAGACGATCGAGGCGCGCAACCACACCGAAAGCCTGGTCCATCAGGTCGAAAAGAACCTGAAGGAGCACGGCGACAAGGTGGGCGCGCAGGAGCGCGGCGAGGCGGAATCGGCTTTGGCGGCGGCGAAGACCGCGCTGGAAGGCGGCGACGCCGAAGCGCTCAAGCAGGCCTCCGACCGCCTCAGCCAGGCGGCGATGAAAATCGGCGAGGCGATGTATAAGGCCGAGGCCGCCGGCAGTGCCGGTCCGGGTGGTCCGGGCGGCGCAGGGCCGACCGGGGCGCCGGATGACAAGGTTGTCGATGCCGAATTTGAGGAAGTCGATGACAAGAAGAAGTCCGCCTAAGGTTTCCGGGCTGGCTTAACGTAGCAGGTCGCGCCCGCGCTTCATCGAAGGCGGGCGCGATTTGCGTTTTAATGGTGGCATTGGCTGATGGGGGCGGCGCACAACAGCCGTTTCCGGTGCAAAAGGGCTAAGATGGCCAAGCAGGACTATTATGCCACGTTGGGCGTGGCCAAGGATGCGAGCGCAGACGACCTGAAGAAGGCGTATCGCAAGCTCGCCATGCAGTATCATCCGGACCGCAATCCCGGCGACAAGAAGGCCGAGCACCGGTTCAAAGAAGTCTCCGAAGCCTACGACATCCTGAAGGACGATCAGAAGCGCGCCGCCTACGACCGCTTCGGCCACGCCGCGTTCGAGCAGGGCGGCGGCGGCGCGGGACCCGGGTTCGGCGGCTTCGACTTCTCCGCCTCCGGCGACCTGAGCGACATCTTCGACCAGATGTTCGGCATGGGTCGCCGGGGCGGCGGCCAGCGCACCCGCAGCGGAGCGGACATCCGCCAGGGCGTGGAAATCAGCCTCGCGGACGCCTTCGCCGGCACCAAAGTCAACCTTCGGGTGCCGACACGGGTGAAGTGCGAAAGCTGCAACGGCACCGGCTCGGAGGACAAGAACCGCGCCGCCGAAACCTGCCCGACCTGCCAGGGCGCCGGCAAGGTGCGGACTCAGCAGGGCTTCTTCCTGGTCGAGCGCACCTGCCCCACCTGCGCCGGGCAGGGCCGGGTGATCCGCAACCCCTGCCGGGTCTGCCAGGGAGCGGGAACGGTGCAGCGGGAGCGCAGCCTGCAGGTCGCCATACCGGCCGGCGTCGAGGACGGGACCCGTATCCGCGTCACCGGCGAAGGCGAGGCGGGCGGCGCCGGGGCGCAGAACGGCGACCTGTATGTGCATGTCGGCATCCGGCCGCACGAGTTCTTCCAGCGCGAGCAGGCCAATATCCTGATGCGCGTGCCGCTGCGGATGACGCAGGCGGCGCTGGGCGACGAGATCGAGGTGCCGGTGATCGATGGCACGCGGGCCAAGGTCAAGGTTCCGGCCGGCACCCAGACGGGGGATCAGTTCCGGCTGCGCGGCAAGGGATTCTCGGTGCTGCGCAGCGCCGCTCGGGGCGACATGTTCATTCAGGTGGCGGTGGAAACCCCGCAGAACCTGTCGGCGAAGCAGCGCGAGCTGCTGGAGGCGTTCGAGGCGGAGGCGCATGCCGGCGGCAAGGGCAGCCCCGACCATGAGGGCTTTTTCGCCAAGGTGGCGGCCTTCTTCGAGGGCGGGCGGGGATAGCTCCGGGGATTCCGCCGGACCGCCCGCGGCCCGGATGCGGTACGCGCGCGCCGGCGGTTGATTTATCCCGATGCGGTCCCGTCTCAGCGTGCTATAGTGTCCCGCGCCAAGAAGTAAAAACAGGAGCGAGACATGTCCTACATGAAGGCCGCCGTGTTCGTGGAACCCGGCCGCATTGTCGTCGAATCCAAGCCGATACCGTCCCCGGGGCCGCTCGATGCGCTGATCCGGATCACCACGACGACGATCTGCGGCACCGATGTGCACATCCTGAAGGGCGAATACCCCGTCGCGAAAGGCCTCACCATCGGCCATGAGCCGGTGGGCGTGATCGAGAAGCTCGGCTCCGCGGTGCAGGGCTACGCGGAGGGCCAGCGCGTGATTGCCGGCGCGATCACCCCGGGCGGCCATTCCGCGGCCTGCATGTGCGGCTGCTCGTCGCAGGATGGCGGGTTCAACAGCAGCGGTTACCAGGCGCTGGGCGGCTGGCGCTTCGGCAACACGATCGACGGCTGCCAGGCGGAATATGTGCTGGTGCCCGACGCGATGGTGAATCTGTGCCCGGTGCCGGACGAACTGACCGATGAGCAGGTGCTGATGTGCCCGGACATCATGTCCACCGGCTTCGGCGGCGCCGAGAGCGGGCAGATCCGCATCGGCGACACCGTCGCGGTGTTCGCCCAGGGCCCCATCGGCCTCTGCGCCACGGCCGGCGCAAAAATGTCCGGCGCCACGACGATCATCACGGTTGACGGCATCGCCCGCCGCCTGGAGGTGTCGCGAAGCTGCGGCGCGGATATCACGCTGAATTTCCGCGAGGTCGATCCGGTCGCCGAGATCATGCGCCTGACGGCCGGGCGCGGCGTGGACGTGGCGATCGAGGCGCTCGGCACCCAGGGCACTTTCGAGTCGGCGCTGCGGGTGCTGCGTCCGGGCGGCACATTGTCGAGCCTCGGCGTGTATTCGAGCGACCTGACGATCCCGCTCGGCGCGTTCGCGGCGGGGTTGGGCGACCATCGGATCGTCACGACGCTGTGTCCCGGCGGGAAGGAGCGCATGCGCCGGCTGGTCAGCGTGATCCGCTCCGGGCGCGTCGACCTGACGGCGATGGTGACGCATCGCTACAGGCTGGATGACATCGTCGAGGCGTATGACCTGTTCGCGCATCAGCGCGACGGCGTGCTGAAGGTGGCGATCACGCCGTAGCGCGATGCCGTACGCCGGCACGGACGACCTGCCGGAGTCGGTGCGGGGGCATTTGCCCCCGCATGCGCAGGAGATCTATCTGGCGGCGTTCAACAACGCCTGGCGCCGGCACGCGCGAGACCCGGACGGCGAGGCGGTCATCCACCGCATCGCCTGGGCGGCGGTGAAGCGGAGTTATCGCAAGGACGGGGATGTCTGGGTGCCGATCGGCCGGTAGCGAACCGGTGCATTGCCAGGCAAGTGAGCTATTCCCGCCTACGACACGGATGGTATGGCCCGACATTGGCGCGGGCTGTCAGCGAATAGCCACGCGACTCGCCACGTGCGTTGCGATGTTTTTTTGCATCAGACCTGGCTATCGAACTAGTGTTGGCTATGGCATATTAACGATATGGCATGGTTCCTGTTCATTGACGAAAGCGGCCACGACAGAAAGGCGTCTCCCTACGAGGTTCTGGCCGGCGTAGCGGTCCGGGACAGATTGCTTTGGCACCTCGTGAACGAGCTCCATGAAGCTGAGATACGGCTTTTTGGCCGACGCTACAGCGCTGGGAGCGGCGAACTTAAGGGCACCAAGATCCTAAAGGCAAAGGTTTTTCAACACGCGCGATTGAATGTGCCGGTCGATCCGCTGGAAGTTTCGACACTCGCCAAATCCGCACTCGACGATGGATCAAAGGCTGGAATCCGGGAACTTAAAGGCCTCGCTCTCGCAAAGACCCAATACGTGGGGGCCGTCTTCAATCTGTGTGACAAGCATTCTTGTCGGGTGTTTGCAAGCGTGGTGGAAACGAGCGCACCGGCCACAACGAGCGGCGGATTACGCAAAGATTACGCCTACCTTTTCGAACGTTTCTTCTACTTCCTTCAGGAAGAGTCCATTCACGACCAGCGGGCGGGCCGGGTCGCAGCCGAGCAGGGCATCGTAGTTTTTGACGAGTTGGAAAAAACAAAAAGCCATCTCTTGATTGACCAAACTCACCGCTATTTCAAAGAGACAGCCACAGGTAGGCAGCGTGCCAGTCTCATAATTCCCGAACCTTTTTTCGTTCACAGCGATCTTACCACTGGCGTGCAGATCGCCGATCTCGCTGCCTACTGTATCTCCTGGGGTTTTAGAACCAACCGCATGACCAAGCCGCCGCGACCCGAACTTGCGCCATTTGTTGAGCAGATTGCGCGCCTTCGGCATCGTGCGGAACGGACTTCGACCAACGGCGAACCGCTCACTGTCTGGAGCATCGCGCATATAACCGATTTGCGAACAAATGCGGAGAAACTGGAGGATATTTGGGATGGGTGAAGACTGAAACCGATAAAAAAAGGCAATGCACGATTTTCATCACACAAAGCCTCCGAAACCCGTATATGAGCTATTCGGCATAATGTCAAGCTCCATCGGAACTACGTAGGACGGCAAGCCACAGGCGTTGCCGGGACCGCTGACCAATACGTGCCGACTCTGCGACATGGCGGGTCGCGAGGCTTGGGCAATCGTGCGACTTTTGGACGACCGCCGCAGCCGGCCGCAGAATCACGACGACGCATCCAGGGGGAGACCCGACTCCATGACAATCCGCATCGGCATCGCCGGCATCACCGGCCGGATGGGCCGCCTGCTGGCCGAGGAAGTCGTCGCCGCCAACGCCGAACTCACCGGCGGCATCGGCCTCGACGCGCCGGAGGATCGCGCCTTCGAACTCTTCGCCGATATCGCGGAACTGGCCGCCGCCTCCGACGCCGTGCTGGATTTCACCCACGCCTCGCTGGCGCAATCTCATGCCGCGGCGCTGACAGCGTCCGGCAAAGCCTGGATTCTCGGCACCACCGGCCTGTCCGCCGCCGACGAAGCCGCCGTGGCCGCCGCAGGCGAGCACATCCCCGTCGTCCAAGCCTCCAACTTCTCGCCCGGCGTCAACCTCGTGCTGGCCCTCGCGGAGCGCATGGGTGCCGCGCTGCCGGATCACGCCTACGATGCGGAGATTGTCGAGATGCACCATCGGCAAAAGGTGGATGCGCCCTCCGGCACCGCCATCGCCATCGGCCGCGCGGTGGCCAAAGGCCGCGGCGTCTCGCTCGGCGACGTCACCGAAAGCGGCCGCCACGGCCACACCGGCGCCCGCAAAACCGGCGCCATCGGCTTCGCCGCCCTGCGCGGCGGCCAGGTCGTCGGCGAGCACAGCCTGATCTTCGCCGCCGGCGCCGAACAGATCCTCCTGACCCACCGCGCGTTCGACCGCCGCGTCTTCGCCACCGGCGCCGTCCGCGCCGCGCTCTGGGCGGTCAACCGGCCGCCGCATCTGTATTCGATGATGGACGTGCTCGGCATGTCATGACCCGAAACACCGTCCGGCTTGACCCGGGCGGCGCTTTGGGCCAGACACATTCGTATCGACATTGCATACGGCATCCCGCCGAAGCCCGCCTGCAAGGCTGGCCTCCATCCATCGCGACGCGAGACAATAACCCTATGCGCGACACGGGCGAGTATCTGTTTACCTCGGAGTCCGTCTCCGAAGGTCACCCCGACAAGGTTGCGGACCGGATCAGCGACACCGTTCTGGACGCTTTCCTGGCAGCGGACCCCTACGCCCGGGTCGCCTGTGAGACTCTGGTCACCACCAACCGGGTCGTCCTGGCCGGGGAAACCCGCGGTCCGGCGACGATCACGCACGAATTGCTGGCCCACCTGACCCGCCTGGCGATCCAGGACATCGGCTACGAGCAGGACGGTTTCCACTGGGCCAAGGCGGATATCGCGGTGCATCTGCACTCGCAGTCCTCCGACATCGCGCAGGGCGTGGACAGCGCCGGCAACAAGGATGAGGGCGCCGGCGACCAGGGCATCATGTTCGGCTACGCCTGCCGCGAGACCGAGACGCTGATGCCGGCGCCGCTGTACTACGCGCACGAGATCCTGCGCACGGTGCGCGACCTGCGCAAGGCCGGCGACCGCGCCGTGGCCGGGCTGCTGCCGGACGCGAAAAGCCAGGTCACCCTGCGCTATGTCGATGGCAAGCCCGTCGGCACCACCTCCGTCGTGGTGTCCACCCAGCACGAAGCCGGGCTGGATCAGACCGAGGTCAAGCGCCTGCTGTGGCCGCTGGTCGAATCGGTGCTGCCGAGGGGCTGGATGCCTCCCGAAGCCGAGTTCCATGTCAACCCGACCGGCAACTTCGTCATCGGCGGCCCGGACGGCGATTGCGGCCTCACCGGGCGCAAGATCATCGTCGATACCTACGGCGGCGCGGCCCCGCATGGCGGCGGCGCGTTCAGCGGCAAGGACCCGACCAAGGTTGACCGCTCGGCCGCCTATGCCTGCCGGTATCTGGCGAAGAACGTGGTGGCCGCGGGCCTCGCGGATCGCTGCACCTTGCAGATCAGCTACGCCATCGGCGTGTCGCGTCCGCTCTCGGTCTATGTCGATCTGCACGGCACCGGCAAGGACGTGGACGAGACGCGGCTGGAGAAGACGCTGCGCGACGCGCTGAACCTGTCGCCGCGCGGCATCCGCGAGCATTTGCACCTCAACCGGCCGATATACGTTCCCACCTCGGCCTATGGCCATTTCGGGCGGGAGCCGGACGAGTCGAAGGGCACGTTCACGTGGGAAAAGACGGATCTGGTGCCGGTGCTGAAGGCGGCGTTCGGGCGCTAACAGACCCCATCGCCATGGCGGGCGAAGGCCCGCGATCCACGCCTTTGCCTGAATCGGCTCCGCGGAACGAGGACCACGGAGAGCGCCCTGCCCCGCTGCTCTCCCCCCGTCCTCTCAAGCCCCCTGCCGATCGGCTGTATGGCCGGAGCAAGGGGCATAAGCTGCGGCCGCGCCAGCAGGTGCTGCTGGATGTGACGCTGCCCCGCATGGCGTTCCGCGAAGCGGATGCCGCAGAACCGTCGCGGGCTTTTCCCGGGGCCTCGGAACTTTGGCTGGAAGTCGGCTTCGGCGGCGGCGAGCACGCCATCGCCCAGGCGCGCGCCCATCCCGAGGCGGCGCTGATCGCCTGCGAGGTGTTTGAAAACGGCATCTGCTCGCTGCTGTCGGCCCTCGTTCCCGAAGGCCGCGAGGCGGAGGTGCCTCTGCCGCCCAATCTGCGCCTGTGGACCGCGGATGCCCGCCTGCTGCTGCGGGCGCTGCCGGACCGGTGCCTGGACCGCCTGTTCCTGCTGTTTCCCGATCCCTGGCCGAAGATGCGCCACGCGCGGCGCCGCTTCGTCCACCCCGCGATGCTGCCGTTGCTCGCGCGGTTGATGAAGCACGGCGCGGAGTGGCGGGTGGCCACGGACGATCCGACCTACCAGGCCTGGGTGCGCGACGTGATGGGCGCGCAGACGCTGTTCGACGACGCCGAACCCGCCTCCGTCCGGCCGGACGGATGGCCTCCCACGCGCTATGAGGCGAAGGCGCTGCGCGCCCGTAGGCAACCGCTGTATTGGTCGTTCCGGCGGCGCCGCGGGCCGTAGCCCGCCCGGCCGTGGACACGGCCACCGGATGCTTGTTACCGATCCCGGCTGGTTGCAACTTTGACGGGAAAACCCCGGTCCGCACCTTCGCCGCGATCAAGCCCGGCGACGGGCTCGTCGTGACGCTGCAGCGGTCGCTGACCTGCACAGTGCCGCCCGTCTGCCGGCGGCGCTGGCAGTGGACCGCGCGGGCCGCGCCAGGCCGGCGGCGGCCGGATGGCGCTCTGCCTCCATCGCCGGCACCATCGCCGCCGTGGACGTGCCCGCCAACACCATCAGCGCCGCCGGCCTGAGCGGCGGCCCGGTGCACGCGTTCGAGGTGCACGGCCTGGAACGGCAGGCCCATCTGCCGAAAATCGCGCCCGGCAGCCTGCTGACGGCGACCTGCGCCTCGACGGCGGCGCCGGAGGTGACTCCGGCCACGCAATAAGCGCCGGAGCGCCATCTGAAATTGGCTGCGATTTAGCGCATTCCAGCCCTTGATCCGGGGGGGCGGGGTGAGTATACCCCCTGCCTCACCGGTCGGGGCCGTAGCTCAGTTGGGAGAGCGCCTGAATGGCATTCAGGAGGTCAGGGGTTCGATTCCCCTCGGCTCCACCAGTGATACAGACAGCCGCCGCGCCGCGGCGGTCATTCAGTTCAATCCTTTAGCGCAAGCATCAGCCCGCCGCCGGCAGCGCCGGGATGGCTTCCGGCGTGTTGGACGAGACGCCCGTCCGCGGCGGCGACAACCCGCGCGCCCGGGGCGATGGCAAACGCGACATACGGAGCATCAAATCCGGAACCGGAAGCTCTACGTTGCCGCCCGCCGAAGCCGGTGCGGCATGGCTGCCGCTCTCCCGCAGGATCCATGTCTGGCCGACCGAAGCGTCGGCAACGAGAGACATGTCAGCTTCCGCCTGCCCGGTTCGTCAGCGATTCAGTGCGCCCGCCGCGCGAGCCTTCCAGAAGCCCGGCCGGCGATGCTGACCCGCGATCAGCGGTTCGCGCCCGGAACTCCGCCAGCCGGGCGGGCGTTAAGGAAGCTGGCGCAAGGAGCCGGTTGCGTCGCCGCCCGCCGGCAGACTGTTACCAGATCGTTCCTGTCTCGGGTCCGGCGGCGGTGAGGCCCGTTATCAAATCAAGACGGAACGCTACGGTGGTCCCGCCGGGTTTCGTATCGGTATCATGCAAAATAACGCTTTGTCCGCGAACCGGCATCTTCCAGCCGATTCCAAAAACAAACCGTATCGTTTTTGCCGATCTCAGGCGGTGACCGGCCGCAATTCCGCACGACATAATCATATCGTAAATAGTACGTGCATTCGTTTTTTGTTTGACTCAGGTCCTCCCGGAAGTGCCCTTTCCCCCGGTGTAATCGAAACCGCGCGAAAGGAGATTCGACGTGGTCGTTCCTTGTTGGACCGTCACTCACTTAATCGCCACGTCCGCGGCGCGGGTGGCCGCCCACACCGCCAAAGCCGTGCTTCCGCACGTCCACAGGCATCTCGTGCACCGGGTGCACCACACCTTCCATGCCGTAACGACCCATCCGGGCGTCTGGCTGGAAACAGTCTGCCGCGCCGCGCCGCTGGCAGTCGCCTCCGCCATGCTTGCGGTCCCGGTCACCGCTCCGATTCCCGTTTCGAGTCCAGTTGAAGCGGCACCGCCAATCAGCGTGCAGCCTGCCGTTGATTCGCCGAAGCCACTGAGCTATGCGGCGCTTCCCGTAACGCAGCCGATACTGTTTGGTTATCCTCCAATAACGGCATCCGCAGCCCCGGGCGCTGTTGGCGCGCCCGCGGCCGGATCGACGCTCGTTACCCTGCCGCAGAACGAGGCGCCGCCGGCGCCGACGGCCGAGCAAATACTCGCGCCCTACGTGGCGGCGCCGCGGCGCTTGTCCGTTGGCGGTCCGTCCGGCCTCGGAACGCCGGGGGGCGTTACACAGACGCAACCGTCCGGCATCCCGGTCCCCGAGCCGTCATCGCTGCTCATGCTGGCACCGGTGGTGGCGGCCCTCGGCCTGTTGCGGCAGCGAAGACGCCGCGCCTAAGTGCCGCAGAAGGTCTGCAGCACCCGCTCCTGCTCCAGCGGCCCCCGGGCAAACGCCGCCAACGCGGGATCGTCCTGATACGGCCGCGACAGCACGCCGAGCAGGGCCTCGAACGGCGCGAAATCCGACTGTTCCGTCGCCGCGGCCAGCGCGGCTTCCACCAGATGGTTGCGCGGAATGAATGCCGGGTTGGCCGCCCGCATCACGGCGGATGCCGTCCCCGGGCCGCCGGGTTCCTCCGCCAGGCGGGAGCGCCAGCGCCCGGCCCAGGCATCGAACGCCTCGCCATCGGCGAACAACGGGCGCAGGGCCGCCGCGTCCTCAATCGCGCCGGGCAGTGCCCGGAATGCCAGGGTGAAATCTACCTTGCCGGCGGCGAGGAGTGCCAGAAAACCCTGTGTCAGCGCGTCGTCCCCCTCCCGCTCGGCAGCAAGGCCGATCTTGCGGCGCAAACCGGAGAGGTAGGCGGTTTGGAAGATCGGGGCGAACGCAGCGAGCGATTCCTGCGCCGCTGCCATCGCGGAGACTTCGTCCACGCCCAGCAGCGGCAGCAGGGTTTCCGCCAGCCGCGCCAGGTTCCACTGCGCGATCCGCGGCTGGTTGCCGTACGCGTAGCGCCCGCCGCGGTCGATCGAGCTGAACACCGTCGCCGGATCGTATTCGTCCATGAAGGCGCAGGGGCCGTAGTCGATCGTCTCGCCCGAAACCGCGCAGTTGTCGGTGTTCATGACGCCGTGAATGAAGCCAATCAGCAGCCAGCGGGCGACCAGCCCGGCCTGCGCGCCGATGATCGCATCGAGGAAGGCGCGGTACGGATTGTCCGCGCCCGCCGCCTCCGGGTAGTGCCTGGCGATGGCATGGTCCGCCAGCAGCCGCACCGCCTCCGTATCGCCGCGCGCGGCGAAATACTGGAAGGTGCCGACACGGATATGGCTGGTGGCGACGCGGGTCAGGACGGCGCCCGGCAGCCGGGTTTCGCGCCAGACCGGCTCGCCGGTCGTCACCGCGGCGAGCGTCCGGGTTGTCGGGACGCCAAGAGCCGCCATCGCTTCGCTGATCAGGTATTCGCGCAGGACCGGGCCCAGCGCCGCGCGGCCGTCGCCGGCGCGGGAAAACGGCGTCGTGCCGGAGCCTTTGAGCTGGATATCGCGCCGAATCCCGTCGCGGCCAGTCACCTCGCCCAGCAGGCAGGCGCGGCCATCGCCGAGTTGCGGGACGAAATGGCCGAACTGATGCCCGGCATAGGCCTGCGCTATGGGTTCGGCGCCCGGCGGCACAGCGTTCCCGGCCAGCATGGCGACACCGTCCGGGCTGGCGAGTTCCTCCGGATCGATCCCAAGCTGCCCGGCCAGCGCCGTGTTCAGCCGCACCAGCCGCGGCGCCGCGATCGGCTTCGGCTCCAGCCGCGCGTAGAAGCGGTCCGGCAGGCGGGCGTAGCTGTTGTCGAATGGGATACGTATCGTCATGGGTCGATCTTGGCGTTTCATCGGCGCGTGCGCCACCCCATATGCAGCGCATGATCCCGATATCCGTGCTCGATCTCTCCCCGGTTCCCGAAGGCAGCAGCGCCGGCCAGGCGTTGCGCAATTCGGCCGATTTGGCGCGTCATGCGGAGGCGCTGGGGTATGCGCGATACTGGATGGCGGAGCACCACAACATGCCCGGCATCGCCAGCGCGGCGACCGCGGTGGCGCTGGCGCATGTCGCCGCCGGAACCGGCACCATCCGCATCGGCGCGGGCGGCATCATGCTGCCGAACCATGCGCCGCTGATCATTGCCGAGCAGTTCGGCACACTGGCGGCGCTGCATCCGGGACGGATCGACCTTGGGCTGGGCCGGGCGCCGGGGTCCGATCAGGTCGCCGCGCGGGCGTTGCGGCGCGGGCTGACGACCGATGAGAACCAGTTCCCGCAGGACGTGGTCGAGTTGTTGCGTTACTTCGATCCACCTGAAGCCGGCCAGCGGCTGCGGGCAGTCCCCGGAGCCGGCGAGGATGTGGCCGTCTGGATCCTGGGTTCCAGCGCGTATGGCGCGCAGTTGGCGGCCATGCTGGGTTTGCCGTACGCGTTCGCGTCTCATTTCGCCCCGGCGATGATGCGTGAGGCCGCTTCGGTCTACCGCGACCGCTTCCGCCCGTCCGATCGTCTGGCGAAGCCGTATGTCATGCTGGGAGTGAATGTTTTTGCCGCCGATACGGATGCCGAGGCGCGGCGGTTGTTCTCGTCGCTGCAACAGGCGTTCCTGAACCTGCGGCGCGGTCGGCCCGGCAAGCTGCCGCCGCCGGTGGACGGGATGGACGCGAGCCTGGATTCGTTCGGCCGGGCGATGCTGAACGATGCGCTGGCGTGCTCGGTGGTGGGCGGACCGGACACCGTGCGCGACGGTCTGCGCGCTTTCGTTGCGTCAACCGGTGCCGATGAGTTGATGGTCACCGCTCAGATCTTCGATCATGACGCGCGCAAGCGGTCATTCGAGATCCTGGCCGGGGTGCATCAGGACCTGATGGCGCACGCCGTTTAGGTGTGGTTCAGAACCGACGCCGGGTTCGGCCCCAGCGCGTCCGGTGTCCAGTCCCGTTTCGTTTCGAACAACTCGACCAACGCCGCGGTATCCTGGTCGCGGTCCAGCCCGACGGCGGCGGCGACCCGCCCGTCTTTGACGTAATAGGCAAGGAATTCGGGTTTCTCCAGGTCGCCGTGCACGACGATGTCGTCCCAGTCCGCGGCGTGACCGATATAATCCAGCCGCTTCAGATACTGGATCGTCCAGAACACGGGCACCGCTTCGTAGCGGACGCGGCGCCCGAGCATGTTCAGCGCCGCCACGCGCCCGTGCTGCTCGGCCACCCGCCAGTGCTCGACACGAATCGGCTGGCCGTCCCCGCGCAACGGAAAGCGGGCGATGTCACCGGCCGCGAACAGGTTGTCCGCTGCCAGCAGCGTCGCATCGACCGTGATGCTGCCGTCTTCGTTGCGGCCGATGCCGGTGACGTAGTCCGTCACCGGCGCTACGCCGAAACCCGCGACAACCAGATCCGCCCGCAGCGTTTCGCCTGACTTCAGGGCAACACCGGCGTCCGGGATTGCCGCGATCTCCTCGCCGAGCCGGAATTGCACACCGCGGCTTTCATGCAGCCTG
This sequence comes from uncultured Rhodopila sp., assembly GCA_903851415.1. Classification (GTDB taxonomy): domain Bacteria; phylum Pseudomonadota; class Alphaproteobacteria; order Acetobacterales; family Acetobacteraceae; genus Rhodopila. The sequence continues at coordinate 182,436 of CAINOE010000049.1, forward strand.
GTGAAGACACCGCCGATCGGCGTGCCCAACTGTTTCTCGAACGGGGCTTTCTCCCGGGCAACGACTGTCACATCCAGCCCGCGCTCCCGCAGGCTGGCGGCGACTTCCATGCCGATGAAGCTGGCGCCCAGGACGACGGCCCGCTCGCTGCGCTCCGCCCGCGCCAGGATCGCATCCGCGTCGGCGCGGTTGCGCAGCAGAAGCAGCTTTTCCGCCCCCGGGATTGGCGGCCGTTTCGGCGCCCCGCCGGTGGCAAGCAGCGCGGCATCGTAGCTGAAAACGGAACCATCCGCGCAGACGAAACGGCGTTCCGCGGCGCCGAGCCGGGTTATCTCCGCCGTGTTTCGTTCGATCCGATGCTGGCGATAAAAAGACTGAGGTTGCAGCGGCGATTTCTCGGCGCCTTGCTCGCCGGAGAGAAAATACTTGCTGAGGGTCGTGCGGTCATACGGGACGCGGTTCTCGCGATCGAGGATGACGATGCGTCCGCCGAAACCTTCCTGCCGCAAGGTCTGCGCGGCGACCGCCCCGGCCGCTCCGCCGCCGGCGATGACGAAGCAGCGGGAGTCGGCGGCGGGTTGCCGGCGGATGTCTTCGGATGGCTCCAACAGCACGCGGCCCGATTCGATCCGCACATCAAAGCGGGACAGCGGATCGACCGCCGGCGGTTCCAGCAGCGCGCCGGTACGCAGACAGAACGTCGCCTTGTGCCATGGGCAGACGATCCGGTTGCCGTGCCGCACACCCTCGATCAGCGGCGCCCCGGCATGGGGACAGGTGCCGGCGACCGCATGAACACCGTCACTGTCCCGAAACAGCAGCACCGGCGCGCCGTCGATCTCGACCGGCCGGATCGAGCCGGGTTCGCAATCGTCCAGTGCGGCGGCATCATGCGGCGGCATCGCGATCCTCCTTGTCCTGCGCTGCAAGATAAGCGCGGCGGGAGGCGGAGGTTTGCGCGCTCCCTACAAGTCGTGATGGCACGTGTCTGCGGCGGCGGAACCCGGATCGGATGCCTCCGTTGCTGCCCGGACCTTCCATGGAGAACGCCATGTCATCCGATGTTGAATCCGCCTCATCCCCGGTTCGGCGGAGCCTGCTGAAATGGACGGCGCTTGCGGCCGGAGCGGCGGGACTCGGCGTCGGTTCAGCGCGGGCGCAGCAAACCGAGCAAACCACGCCGCGCGAAGTCGGCGGCCTGCGCAAAGGCATGTTCAGCTTCATGCTGGCGCACGAGCAATTTCCCGTTCCGGAACTGGTCCAGCTTGGCGCGCTGGCCTCCCGGTCGGGCTTTCAGGTGCTTTCGACCAGCGATCATTTCCAGCCCTGGCAGGCGGATGAGGGTCATGCCGGGCAGGCCTGGGTCACCATGGCCGCGCTGGGCGCGCAGGCGCATGGCTGGATGGGCACGACCGTCACCTGCCCTACGCTGCGCTATAACCCCGCCGTTGTGGCCGAGGCTTTTTCGACGCTGTCGCATTTGTATCCCGGCCGCGTCTTCCTCGGCGCCGGTTCCGGCGAAGCACTGAACGAGCAAGCCGCCACCGGCGAATGGCCGAAATGGCAGGAACGCTGGGATCGGCTGATCGAAGCGATCACTGTCATCCGCCAACTCTGGAGCGGGCAGGACGTTGCATTCAAGGGCAAATACTACACAGTCAACGCGAAGCTGTATGACCCGCCCGCGCGGCCCATCCCGTTATTGACGGCAGCGAATGGCAAGAAATCGATGCGGTTGGCCGGGCAGCACGGAGACGGGCTGATCAGCGATCCCCTGAGCTGGAAGAAATACAAGTCCGAGTGGGAAGACGGCGCCCGCGCCGCAGGGAAGAATCCGGCCGACTTGCCGGTTCTGATCGAACATTACGCTGTCGTAGGCGATGAGGCGCAGGCGAAGCAGGCGGCGCAACTGTGGCGCTTCGGCCCGAAGGCCTGGAAGTCGCTGTTTGACGTGCAGAGTCCGGTCAGCATCCAGCAGCAGGCTGAGCAGCAAACGCCGATCGAAGAGGTAATGAAATCCTGGGCGGTGGGAACGGATCCGGCGGTGCATATCAATGCGGTACGGGACCTGTTTGACAGCGGCGCCACCATCGTCAACATCCATTCCGGACAGCCCGAGCAGCGGAAGGTGATCGAGTTCTACGCGACGCATGTGCTGCCGAAATTCCGGCAGCCTGCCTGAGGTGTGACACTGGGTAACAATTTAGCCCGGCGGCGGCGCTTGCGAGTCGCGCCGCCGCGCCCAGTTCCCGGGTATGGGGCTGGTCAAATATGCGCTGAAGTTCCGCATCACGTTCTACGTGATGTCGATTCTCATCCTGCTCGCCGGCGCCGGCGCGTATGTCGTGATGCCGAAGGACGTGCTGCCCGAGGTCAACATCCCCGTCGTTACGATTGTGTGGACATACACCGGCCTGGATACGCCGGAGATGCAGCAGCGGGTTACCACCTATACCGAGTTCGCGCTCAGCAACAATGTCAACGGCATCCGGAACATGGAGAGCACGACGCTGCAGGGCGTCACCATCACCCGGATCTATTTCCAACCGGACACCAGCATCGATCTCGCGCTTTCGCAGGTGACGGCTTCCACGAATTCGATTCGCGCGGTGCTGCCGCCCGGCATCCAGCCGCCGGTGGTCATGCGATTTTCCGCTTCGTCCGTGCCGGTCATTCAGTTGGCCTTGAGCTCCAACCAGGAGAACGAGCGCCAGCTTTACGACTACGGACAGTATCGCATCCGGCAGACGCTGACCACCGTGCCGGGTTCGACGCTGCCGTCGCCATATGGCGGGCAGCCGAGGCAGATCATGGTCGATCTGGATTTGCATGCGTTGCAGGCTTATGGATTGACGCCCGCCGACGTGACCAATGCAATGACGGCACAGAATATAACCGTCCCGTCGGGCCTGGCGAAGTTTGGCGCGAAGCAATACGTTATTAGACTGAACTCCACGCCCGAGGCGATTGCCGCGTTCAACGAGGTGCCGATCAAGGTGGTGAACGGGTCGCCGATACTGGTGCGGGATGTTGCGTATGTGCGGGACGGCGGGCCGCCGCAGCAGAATATCGTGCGGCAGGACGGCCGGCGCGGCGTGCTGTTGACGGTGCTGAAAAACGGTGCGGCGTCTACGCTGTCCGTGGTCAACACGGTGAAATCGCTGTTGCCCGGCATCCGCGCCGCGGCGCCGCCCGACATGAAGATCACGCCGCTGTTCGACCAGTCGGTGTTCGTTTCCGGCGCCATCAGCGATGTGCTGCGTGAGGGCGCGATCGCGGCGGGCCTGACCGGGCTGATGATCCTGCTGTTCCTCGGCTCGTGGCGTTCGACGTTGATAGTCCTGGTATCGATTCCGCTGGCCGTGCTCGCCTCCATGGCGGTGCTGGCGGCGTTGGGCGAGACGGTCAACATCATGACGCTCGGCGGCATGGCGCTGGCCGTCGGCATCCTGGTCGATGACGCGACGGTTGCGATTGAAAACACCTATCGGCTGATGGAGGAAGGCCGGGACTTCAGGCAATCGGTGGTGGAAGGCGCGGCCGGGATTGCCAAGCCGGCTTTGATCTCCACGCTGTCCATCTGTTGCGCCTTCGTTTCCGTCACCTTCCTGACCGGCGCGCCGAAGTTCCTGTTCACACCGCAGGCGCTGGCGGTGGTGTTCGCGATGCTCGCCTCCTACGTGCTGTCTCGCACCATGGTGCCCATCATGATCGACGTGCTGGTCAGGACGGAGCACGAGCATCGTGGAGCGGACAAGACGGGGAAACGCGGGATATTCGGCCGCATTCATGACGGGTTCGAACGCGGCTTCGCGCAGTTCCACGCGGCCTATGTCGGGCTGCTGCATGTGGTCATCCGGCGGCGCTGGATGACGCTGGGCGTTGCAGGCACGGTCGCCGCCAGCGCGGGGCTGATGTTTCCCTTCATCGGCACCGACTACTTTCCTCAGGTGGATGCCGGACAGATGACGCTGCATGTGCGGGCGGCGCCCGGAACCCGCATCGAACAGGCGGAAAAGCTCTTCCAGCAGGTCGAGGACACCATCCACCAGGTGATTCCGCGCAACGAAATCGGCACGATCATCGACAACATCGGCCTGCCTGCATCGAACTACAACTTTGCTTTCGGCAACGGCACTTTCGTTGCGTATTATGATGGCGAGGTCCTGGTCACCCTGGCGCCAGGCCATGCGTCGGCCTTCGCTTATCAGAAGCAGCTGCGCAGCGTCCTGCACCGGAAATTCCCGGATGCGGTCTTCTATTTCGAGCCGGCCGACATGATCACCCAGATCCTCGACTTCGGCGTCCCGTCGCAGATCGACGTGCAGGTCAGCGGCCGTCACGCGGACAAGGATTTGCAGGTCGCCCGGGCCATCGCCGGCCGGCTGCGGCGCGTGCGCGGCGCTGTCGATGTCCACATTCAGCAGATCACCGACGCGCCTGAGTTTTTCGCCAAGGTCGACCGCCAGCGGGCGATGGAACTTGGCCTGACCGAGCAGCAGGTGGCCAACGGCCTGAACGTTTCGCTCAGCGGGAGTTTCCAGGTCAGCCCGAATTTCTGGGCGGATCCGAAAACCGGGATACCCTATCAGGTGTGGGTGCAGACGCCTGAATATCGCAACGATACGCTCACCGCGCTGAACAATACGCCGTTGCTGGAGTCCGGCAATTCCGGCGGGACGGGCGCCTTGCAGCTGCTTTCCAATGTCGCAACGATGCAGCGCGGCAGCGAGGAGACCGTAGCCAACCACGTCAATACGCAGCCGACATACGATGTCTACGCGGCGGTGCAGGACCGCGACCTGGGCGGCGTGGAAAGCGAGATCAACCGGATCGTATCCGATTTGCAGCCGCAGTTGCAGCCGCCGGACAAAATCTCCGTGCGCGGTCAGATCGAAAGCAAGGACCAGGCTTTCCTGCACATCGGCACCGGCCTGATCGTCGCTATGGTCGCGGTGTATTTGCTGATGGCGCTGAACTACCAGACCTGGGGCGATCCGTTCGTCGTGCTGGCCGCGCTGCCGCTGGCGTTTTGCGGGATCGTCGCCAGCCTGTTCATCACCCGGACCAGTTTCTCCATTCCTTCGCTGATGGGCGCGATCATGAGCGTCGGCGTGGCCTCGGCAAACTCGATCCTGCTGGTGACCTTCGCCCGCGAACACCGCGAACGCACCGGTGCCAGCGCCGAAGAAGCCGCGATCAAGGCCGGCGAAACCCGTCTGCGGCCGGTGCTGATGACCGCGGGTGCGATGTTCGTCGGCCTGATGCCGATGGCCATCGGCATCGGAGAGGGCAGCGAGCAGAACGCCGCGCTCGCCCGCGCCGTGCTCGGCGGAATCAGCATCGGCACCTGCTCGACCCTGCTGTTCGTTCCGTTCCTCTACGCCACGTTGCGCCGCAAGGAAGCCAAACCTCTGGAAGATTACGTATGAACGACGAAACCCCGCCGCCGCCGCGCAAGCGGATCCTGGTGTTCGTTCTGGTTCCGGTGCTGTCGCTGCTGATCCTCGGCGGCTACCTGCACTACCGGACCTACGCCGCCGCGACGGCGGCCCAGCAGGAACAGCAGAATTTCGTTCCGCAGGTGCGCACCACGACCGCGCAAGAGGTCGATAAGCCGGTGGACCTGACGCTGCCCGGCCAGACCGAGGCGTTCAACGTCGCCAACCTGTTCGCACGCGCCACCGGTTATGTGGCGGAGCGCCGGGTCGATATCGGCAGCCGCGTCCGCAAGGACGATCTGCTGCTGCGCATCGCCGCGCCGGACCTGGATCAGCAGCTTGAGCAGGCGCAGGCGCAGCTTGGCCAGACGCAGGCCGCGGTGCTTCAGGCGCAGGCGCAGCTGCAATCCGCCGAGGCCAATACGCACCTGGCCAATGTGACGAAGTTCCGTGAAACGACGCTGGCGAACCAGGGCTGGGAAACCAGGCAGAACGCCGACAACGCCTCGGCGAATTTCTCGGTGCAAACGGCCGGAATCGCCAACGCCCGGGCCGGCATTGCCGTCGCCGTGGCCAACCTGAAGGCGCAGCAGGCCACCGTCGATCGTCTGCAGGCGCTCATCGCGTTCGAGCAGGTGAAGGCCCCGTTCGACGGCGTCATTACCGCCCGCAACGTCGAGGCGGGCGATCTGCTGACGCAGGACAATGCCAGCGGCACGCCGCTGTTCAGCATCGCCCGCGACGACGTCCTGCGCGTCTCGGTCTACGTTCCGCAGAGCGGCGCCATCGGCATTCATGACGGCCTCGAAGCAACTGTAACGGTCCCGGAAATGCCCGGCCGCACGTTCACAGCGCATGTCGCCCGCAATGCGGTGGCGCTTCAGGCCGCCTCACGCTCGATGCTGACCGAGGTTGACGTGCCAAATCCGGATGGCGCGATACGGCCCGGGCTGTTCGTGAACGTCACGTTCTCGATCCCCCGCCAGGCCCCTGCCATCGTGGTGCCCGACGAGGCTCTGGTGTTCAACGCCGACGGCCTGCGCGTTGCGACGGTCGAGCCGGACAATACGGTTCGGTTCAAGAAGGTGACGGTTTATCGGGATTTCGGCACCTCGGCCGAGTTGCGGGACGGCTTGCGCGGCGGCGAAACGCTGGTGCTCAGTCCGCCAGCCGATCTTGCCGATGGCGGCAAGGTGCAGGTGGCGAAGCCGCCGGCTCAGGATCAGGACACGTCCCGGCAGACGGCGAGCCGCTGAGACCATAGCCTCCGCTGCTATACCGCGTCGCCGCGGGCACTATCGAAAACCTACGCCGCGCTCGCCATCCTTATCGCCACTGCCGGCCTTTGCCGCTGGCAGGAGGAAGGAGGCCGTCATGTTCAAGCTTGCGCAGGGCGACTCACCGGATGTTCGGACCGACAACCCGCATATGCTTCCCGGCCTGGTTCGTATCCTGATCATCCTGGCCGTGGCGGCATACGGCGCGGCGATCGTGCGGAACGTCACCGAAGTGCTGCACGGCATCGCCCATCACCGGGCGCCGGTGCAGGTGCTTCCGCGCCCGGCCCGTTAGGTCAATAGTCGGTCAGCGGAAGCTGGCCGCCATATCCGGGCGGCGGTCGCGGCGGCCTCTCGTAGCCGGGCGGAGGCGGCGGGGGAGGCCGATGATAGTCCTCCGGAGGCGGTCGGCGCGGCTGTTCCACAATGCAACCGGTCAGGCCAACCGCCATGACCAGCAGCAGCGCCGGGCGTGCGACTCGCATACGATGCTCCTTTCGACCCGATTCACCCGCGCGGCGGTGCGAGCCGGTTGGGGATGCGGCATGGTTAACCGCCCAACCGGCGGCGAGGTTGCATATCGGGCGACGGAAGTTGCCACCCGGCATCGGAGGCCAGGCTGGCAGGCGCGACGGTGCTTTATGTCGCCATCAAAACGCGGCATACGGGGCCATGCTCCCGGAAACCTTCCGCACCGCCCGTTTGCGCCTGCGCCCGATCGCCATGGCGGATGCCGGTCCGGTGTTCGACGCCTATCTGCGCTCTCCCGAGGCCACACGGTTCCTGGTCTGGCGGGCGCACCGGACCCGGGCGGATATCGAATCCTATATCCGCTCCTGCCTGCAAACCCCGCCGCACCGCGCGCGGACCTATGTGCTTATCGGCCGCAAGGACAGTGCCATCCGCGGCGCCTTCGAGCTGCGCCACGCCGATCGGCATCGGCTCGAGTTCGGGTTTGTGCTGGCGCGGCCGTGGTGGGGCCAGGGCCTGATGACGGAGGCGCTGACCGAAATCGTCCAATGGGCGCTGGCCCAGCCGGCGATCTTCCGGATCGGCTCGGTTTGCGACGTGGACAACATCGGTTCCATACGGGTGATGGAAAAGGCGGGACTGGTGCGGGAGGGCGTGCTGCGCCAATGGCTGATCCACCCGAATATCAGCAAGGAGCCGCGGGACTGTTTCAGCTACGCGCGGGTGCGGGCACCGGAGGAGCCGGCTCAATCCGGACTGCCATGCGGCGCCGAGGGCACCAGCGCCCGCCAGCGGGCCACCGCGCTGTCGTGCGCCTCATAGCTGCGGGAGAACACATGCCCGCCGCTGCCGTCGGCGACGAAATACAGATCCTCGCTCGCCGCCGGATGCAGCACGGCTCTCAGGCTGTCCAACCCCGGCGAGCAAATCGGCGCCGGCGGCAGCCCGGCACTGCGGTAGGTGTTGAACGGGTTGTCCCGCTCCAGCTCCGAGCGGGTCAGCCGGTGATCCAGCACCCCTGCCCCGCCGCTCGCCGCGTACACCACCGTCGGGTCCGCCTGCAGCCGCATGCCCAGCCGCAGCCGGTTCAGATACACCGAAGCGACATGCGGCCGCTCCTCCGGCCTTGCCGTCTCCCGCTCGACGATGCTGGCCAGGATCAGCGCTTCCCGGGGGCTGGCCAAGGGAAGCCCCGGCACCCGGTCCGCCCAGGCGGCGGCCAGTTCCCTGTCCATCGCCGCCGTCGCGCGATCGACGATCTCCGCCCGCTCGGCGCCGTGCTCATAATCATACGTCTGCGGCAGCAGGGTGCCTTCGGCCAACGGCGGGACCTCGCCGGACATCCCGTCCGCCCGGGCCAGCACAGCCTGGATCTGCGGCGCGGTCAGACCTTCGGCAATGGTCAGGTGATGCTCGACCGGACGTCCGAACCGCAGGATCGCGAGCACCTGCCGTATTGACGCATGCGCCGGAAACGCGAATTCCCCGGCGCGCAACGGACCCTCCTCCCGGGTCACCAGCGCGGCGGCACGGAACACGCGGGGCTGCCGGATCACGCCGTCCGACGCCAGCACATCAGCGATCCCGGCGCCGCTGCCGCGCGGCACGACCACCGAGCGCGCCTGCGGCAATGGCCCGGGGTCGTCAACCGCTCCGCCGAACCACCGCAGCGCGCCGAAGCCGCCTGCTGCCACTATCGCAACGATAACCGCCGCGCCGAGGGCATGGCCGAACCGGGACAGAAGCCCGCGCGGGCGAGGATCAGTGGACGGCGCGGAAGATGACAGAAGCGTTCGTTCCCCCGAAGCCGAAGCTGTTCGAAAGCGCCACGCGGATGAGGCGCCGCTGCGCCTCATGCGCCACCCGGTCGATCACGCTGTCGCGGCTCGGCGAATCGAGGTTCAGCGTCGGCGGCGCGACCCCGTCGCGGATCGCCAGAATCGAGAAGATCGCCTCGATCGCTCCGGCAGCCCCCAGCAGATGTCCGGTCGCCGACTTGGTGGAGGACATGGCGATGCCCCGCGCATCCGCACCGAACAGGCGCTCGACCGCCTCCAGCTCCAGATCGTCGCCGAGCGGCGTGGAGGTGCCGTGCGCGTTGACATACTGGATGTCGCCCGGGCTGAACCCGCCGCTGCGCAGCGCCGCCCGCATCGCGCGGAAGGCGCCCTCATGGCCCTCGGCCGGCGCGGTGATGTGGTAGGCGTCGCCCGACATGCCGTAGCCGGACACCTCGGCGTAAATCCTGGCACCCCGCCGCTTGGCGTGCTCGTACTCTTCCAGCACGAGGCAGCCGGAGCCTTCGCCCATCACGAAGCCGTCGCGGTCCTTGTCCCAGGGTCGCGAGGCGGCCTGCGGGCGGTCGTTGAAGGCGGTGGACAGCGCGCGGGAAGCGCAGAACCCGGCGATGCCGAGCGCGCACACCGTCGCCTCCGACCCGCCCGCGACCATCACGTCGGCATCGCCGAGCGCGATCAGCCGCGACGCATCGCCAACGGCATGCACACCGGTGGCGCATGCTGTGACGACCGAGTGGTTCGGCCCCTTGAAGCCGAACCTGATCGAAACGTGTCCGGAAGCCAGGTTGCCGAGGGCGGACGGAATGAAGAACGGCGACAACCGCCTTGCCTTGCCCTGGGAGACAAGGATCGAAGCGTTGTAGACCGTCTCAAGTCCGCCGATGCCCGAACCGATCATCACGCCGGTGGCGCACCTATCGTCCTCGGATTGCGGCACCCATCCGGAATCCGCGACGGCTTCCGTGGCGGCGACGATGGCGAGATGGATGAAGCGGTCCATCTTCTTCTGGTCCTTGACCGGAACCCATTCATTGACGTCCAGCGCGCCCTCGGCCTTGGTCCCGGCAGGCACCTGCCCCGCCACCTTGCAGGGCGAATCCTTGGCATCGAACGCCGTGATGGCGCCGATACCGGATTCAGCATTGATCAAGCGGCGCCAGACATGCTCGACACCCACTCCAAGGGGACAGGCGATCCCCATGCCCGTCACCACTACTCGCCGCATCGCAGCACGCCCTTTCGCGTTGGGTCAGGCGCTCTTGCCATGGCTGGTGATGTAATCGACCGCGTCCTTGACGGTGATGATCTTCTCCGCGGCGTCCTCGGGGATTTCGACGTTGAAGGCTTCCTCGAAAGCCATCACCAGCTCGACGGTATCAAGGCTGTCGGCGCCCAGATCATCGATGAAGGATGCTTCGGGCGTGACCTTGGCGGGATCCACGCCCAGGTGTTCCACCACGATCTCTTTGATCTTAGCGGCAATGTCTGTCGACTCGGTCATCGGCTCGGCAACTCCTGAACTAATACATCGATTGAGGTCATCATCCGGTTTCCTGTCCGCGACCGGAGCCTTGTCCCGGTTCACGAAGCGAGCCCGCGCCAGACGTAGCCTCCGGCGCTTAGCACGGTTTCCCGGAAACGGGAAAGGTCAGCGACTCGTGCGTCTCCCTAGATCATCGCCATCCCGCCATTGACGTGCAGTGTGGCGCCCGTGACCCATCCGGCCTCGTCGGAGGCCAGATAGGCGACAGCCGCGGCAATGTCCGCCGGCTGGCCCAGCCGCTTCAGCGGGATGGACTCCGACAGTTTGGTGCGTTGCGCCTCGCCCAGCGCGTCGGTCATCGCGGTCACCACGAAGCCGGGGGCGACGACATTGATGGTGATCCCGCGCGAGGCGACCTCCTGCGCCAGCGCCTTGGTCATGCCGACAAGGCCGGCCTTGGCGGCGGCGTAGTTGGCCTGGCCGGCATTGCCGGTGGCGCCGACGATGGAGGAAATATTGATGATCCGGCCGGCCCGGCGGCGCAGCATGCCGCGCAGCACGGCGCGGGTCAGGCGGAACGGCGCCGACAGATCGACATCGATGACCGCCTGCCAGTCCGCATCGGACATGCGCAGCGCCAGCATGTCCCGCGTCATGCCCGCGTTGTTGACCAGGATATGCAGCGGGCCGACGGCCTTCTCCGCCGCCTCGATCAGCGCATCCGGCTCCGACGCGTCGCGCAGATCGGCCGGGCAGACATGCGCCCGTTCCCCCAGTTCCACCGCCAGCGCTTCCAGCGCGGCGAGCCGTGTGCCGGACAGGGCGACGGCCGCGCCCTGGCGGTGCAGGACGCGCGCGATTTCAGCGCCGATGCCGCCCGAGGCGCCGGTGACCAGTGCGGCCTTGCCGTCCAAACCAAACATCGCCGCTTCCACTCCCTCAGAGACTTTTCAGCACCGCTTCGATCTCCGCCGGGGTGCCGGCGGCGATCCCGGACGCATCCGGCGCGATCCGCTTGATCAGTCCCGTCAGCACCTTGCCGGCGCCGAGCTCGACAAACCTGTCCACGCCCATGTCCGTCATGGCGCGGACGCATTCCTGCCAGCGGACGGTCGCCGTGACCTGCTGTATCAGCAGCTCGCGGATCCGCACAGGATGGGATTCGCGCTTTGCCGAAACATTCGCCACCAGCGGCACGGATGGCACATTCGGCGCGGTGGTTTCCAGCGCCGCCGCCATCGCCTCCGCCGCAGGCTCCATCAGGGCGCAGTGGAACGGCGCCGACACCGGCAGCAGCATGGCGCGCTTGATGCCCTTGGTCTTCGCGATCTCGATCGCCCGCTCGATCGCGCTGCGGTGGCCGGAGATCACCACCTGGCCGCCGCCGTTGTCATTGGCCGGCTGCACCACTTCGGTCCGGTCCGTATCCGGCACCGCGGCGGCCTCGGCGCAAATCTCCTGCGCCTGTTTCATATCGGCGCCGAGCAGGGCGGCCATCGCCCCCTGCCCGGCCGGAACCGCCTGCTGCATGGACTGGCCGCGCAGCTTCAGCAGGCGCGCGGCATCGGGAATGGAGAACGCGCCCGCGGCGGCCAGTGCGGAGTATTCGCCCAGCGAGTGCCCGGCGACGACCAGCGCCCTGGCGGGGACGGTGATTCCGCCCTCCTGCTCCAGCACCCGCAGCACCGCCAGCGAATGCGCCATCAGTGCGGGCTGGGTGTTCTCGGTGAGGGTGAGTTCCTCGCCCGGCCCTTCGAACATCAGCTTGGACAGCTTCTGCCTGAGGGTGTCGTCGACTTCCTGGAACACCTCGCGCGCGCCGGCGAAGGCGGCGGCGAGGTCGCGGCCCATGCCGACGGCCTGGCTGCCCTGGCCCGGGAAGATGAACGCGTAAACCGGCATGCGCGGCGAGCCTCTCGGAGACGTTGGCGCGGGGGCGTAGCCGTGGGTCACGAGACTGTCAAGGAAGTCGCTGCAGCGATCGAGGGACGCCTGCGGTGACGGGCGGGAGGACGGGGCGGGGCGTCACCATGATTCGGGACCGCAACGCCGGCATCGGGGTGTTGGCGCGCGCTTCGGCCCCCTGCGTCAGGCCCGGCCGCGCCGCTTTCGCCCCCCTGTCACGGCCGGCCTTGTGCCGGCCATCCAAGACTCCGCCTTCAACCAGCACCGCAAGTCGCGGATGGCCGGAATAAATCCGGCCATGATACGGGGAGATTCGCTCACCGCGCGGGGTCCGCGCCCGGCGCGGGTCAGCATTGAACCGATCGCCGCCGGGTCGCGGACCGGAACGGGCTTCGCCGTTGCCCGGGGCGTCTGGTTACGGTTTTGAAAGAGCTATCGTCGCCTCCGCATCGCGGAGCCGCCTCCCCGCTTTGTCCGATCCGGCGAGGTGCGCCGGGTGACACGCGCCGGCCCCGCCCGGTTGCGGCCGCAAAGCGAGACGGGACGGAATGCCGGCCATCCCTTGTGATCTCGCATTGAATTCCGCCGCCGCACCCAGTACACGCGCCTGTTATGAGCGTGAACATGACGAATGCGGACTGGTGGCGCGGCGCGGTGATCTACCAGATCTATCCGCGCTCCTTCCTCGACACGAATGGCGACGGCATCGGCGACCTGCCGGGCGTCACCGCGCGGCTGGACCATGCCGCCCGGCTCGGTGCCGACGCCATCTGGCTCTGCCCGTTCTTCGTCTCGCCGCAGCGCGACTTCGGCTACGACGTGGCGGACCATCGCGACGTGGACCCGCTGTTCGGCAGCCTGGCGGATTTCGATGCGCTGCTGGCGCGGGCGCATGGGCTCGGCCTGAAGGTGCTGATCGACCAGGTCTGGAGCCATAGCTCGGTTCGGCATCCCTGGTTCCTCGCCAGCCGCGCCTCGCGCAGCGGGCCGCACGCCGACTGGTATGTCTGGGCCGATCCGGCGGCGGACGGGACGCCGCCGAATAATTGGCTGTCGGTGTTCGGCGGCGCGGCCTGGACCTGCGAGCCGCGGCGGCGGCAATACTACCTGCACCATTTCCTCAGCCACCAGCCTGCGCTCAACCTGCACAACCCGGCGGTGGCGGACGCCATGCTGGAGACCGGGCGGTTCTGGCTGGAGCGCGGCGTGGACGGGTTCCGGCTGGATGCGGTGGATTTCCTGCTGCACGACAAGGCGCTGCGGTCCAACCCGCCGGCGCAGGCGGCCGGAGCGATCCCCGCCAAGCTGTTCGCCATGCAGCTTCACCGGCACGACATGCTGCAGCCGGAGGCGCTCGGCCTGCTGGCGCGCATCCGCGGCCTGATGAATCAGTATCCCGGCACCGTGACCCTGGGCGAGATCAGCAGCCAGCCCGGCGCCTATGAGCGCGTGGCCGCCTGCACCCGGGGTTCGCACCGCCTGCACATGGCCTATACGCTGCGGCCGTTGCGCGGCGGCTTCGACGTTGCCGCCGTCTCCGCCCTGCTGCGCGACCTCGCCGCCACCGGAGACGACGGCTGGACCTGCTGGTCGTTCAGCAACCACGATGTCGAGCGCGCGGTCAGCCGCTGGAACCCGCGCCGCGGCGAGGCGCCGCCCGACCCGGCCTTTGCCCGCCTGCTGATGGCGCTGCTGCTCTCCTTGCGCGGCAGCGTCTGCCTGTATCAGGGCGAGGAACTCGGACTGCCCGAAGCCGACCTGGCGGAAGCCGATCTGCGCGACCCGTTCGGCATCGCCTATTGGCCGGAGTTCCCTGGCCGCGACGGCAGCCGAACGCCGATGCCATGGGCCGCGGCCGGGCGCCATGGCGGATTCACCACGGCGGAGACCCCCTGGCTGCCGATGCCCCGGGCGCACCGCGTTCTCGCCGCGGACGCGCAGGAGGCGGACCCGGAGTCGCTGCTGCACGCCTACCGGCGCTTCCTGCGCTGGCGCCGCGGCGTGCCGGCTTTGATACGCGGCGCGCTGCATCCCGTCGCGCTGCCCGAGCCGCTGGTTGGCTTCGTACGCACCTATGACAGGCAACGGGTTCTGGCGCTGTTCAACCTCTCCGGCCGCCCGGTTGGCTTCGACCGCACCGCGTTCGGCCGCATGGCGGTGCGGGAGGCCAGCGGCTTTGCCGACACCGGCGCGTCCCTGCCGCCGTTCGGGGCGCTGTTCGCCGAACTCGAACCGGCGGACGCGGCGGCAGCCTCCCTGATAGCGGCGCCGATCGGCTTTTGACCCTGCCGCTCTTCGCGCCGGGGCGATTCCGGGGCAGCATCGCAGCGCCCACGATTCAGGAGAGAAGCATGATCCACGTCGTTGCCATCGTCACCGCCAAACCCGGCCAGCGCGCCGCCATCCTGGAGGCGTTCCGGGCCAACGTCCCGGCGGTTCATGCCGAGGCGGGCTGCATCGAATACGGCCCGGCGACCGACGCCGAGGGTGTCGGCCCCTTGCAGACCCCGTTCGGCCCCGACACCTTCGTGGTGCTGGAGAAATGGGAGAGCCTGGAGCACCTCAAGGCGCACGGCGCCTCCGCGCACATGAAGGCGTATGCCGCGAAGACGAAGGAGCTGATCGCCGCCCGGGTGATCCACGTGCTGTCCCCGGCCTGACGCCGGAGCCTGCCGTCAGAACACGGTGGACAGCGCGTTGACCACCAGCCCGACGATCGCGGCGACGAAGAAAAACGAGAAGATCCCGTGCACCAGCGTCACCCGGCGCATCGAAGTCGAGGTGACGACGACATCGGTGGTGCCGTAGCACATGGCGACGGTAAATGCGTAATACATGAAATCCCAGTAGTCCGGAGTCGGCTTGCCGGTGTATCTCATGCCCTGGTCGTATGGCCCCCCGCCCGCCTGCTGCGGGTCGTGGTAGTATCTGTGCATGTAATGCAGGCCGAACAGGATGTGCGCCAGCATCCAGGCGAGGCACACCGCGGCCAAAGACGTTCCCATATGAATCATGCGCAGCAAGCGCGACGCGTTGTCCAGGTGCATCAGCGCGGCGACCGCCACGAGGCTGATCAGCGACAGCAGGGCGGCGCAGATCAGCGTGCGGCGGCTGTTCGGCTCGGCGCTGTGCGCCAGTTCGGCGGCCTGCTCCGGGGTCGCCACGTCCATCAGGCCGACGAACAATCCGATATAGACGGCGGCGGCGAGGTCGAAGCAGATGATCAGCCGCATCTCCACCGGCAGCGACAGGGTTGCGAACGCCCCGGCGGCGGCGGCGAGCAGCGACAGGATCAGCCGCCCGAAAGGCCGCAAAAACCAGGGAATGCCCGCGGCGGCGGATCGGAAGGACGGCCGGTTCATCGCAACACCCCGCTTGCGGCGCAACGACCGTAGCATACCCGGATCGCCCGGCGCAACGATCGCGCGGCCCGGCTTCAGCTCAGCTCGTACTCCACCTCCGGCGTATAGACGGAAGCCTCCTTGCCGAGCTGCGAGCTGAACAGCGTGAAATGCTCCACCGGCACCGGATCCGCGCGGAACAGATTATGCGCCTGCACGTAGGACACCAGCTTGCCCTCCGCCACGTTGTCCAGCCGCGCCAGGGTCACATGCGGCTGGAACCGCCGCCGCTCCGGCTCCAGCCCGCAGCGCTGCAGCGCGATCTCGATCTTGTTCTGCAAATGGTCCAGTTGCGGGTTGCGCTCCACCCCGACCCACAGCGCCGTGCTGCGCCCGCCCTTGGCGAAGGTGCCGACGCCCGCCAGGGTCAGCGAAAATCCGCGCGCCCGCAGCCCGCTCAGCGCGAGGTCGATGTCCTCGGCGCGGTGGCCGGGAGTCTCGCCGATGAACCGCAGCGTGAGATGGTAGTTCGCCGGAGGCACCCAGCGCGCGCCCGGCAATCCGCCGCCCGCCAGGGCCGCAAGCCTCTCCCGCAGACTCCACGGCAGGTCGAGGGCGACAAACAGTCTCATCGCGGCACCTTAGGCGGGCTTCGCCTGCAACAACAGCTTTTCCACCAGCGGCAGGATTCGGGCAACGATTCGCCGTACCCCCTCCGGATTCGGGTGCATCCGGTCCGCCTGGTTGAGGTCGTCCACCGCCGCCACGCCCTGCAGGAAGAACGGATCGTACAGCACGCCCGGCCGCGTCCCCAGGCGGTCGAACACCGCGCGGAACGCCGCCTCGTAATCCGGGCCGAGATTGGGCGGCGCATACATGCCGGTCAGCAGCACCGGGATATGCTTCGCCGCCAGCGCGTCCAGGATGGCGCTGAGGTTCGCCTCCATGTCCTTCGGGTCGAGGCCGCGCAGCCCGTCATTGGCGCCGAGCTCGACGATCGCCGCATCCGCGCCGTCGCCCAGCGCCCAATCGAGCCGCGCCCGGCCGCCGGCGCTGGTGTCGCCGGAGACCGCGCCGTCGATGATCGCAACGTCGTGGCCGTGCGCCTTCAGCGCCTGCTGCAACTGCGACTCGAACCCCTGCCCGTGCGGCAATCCGTAACCGGCCGAAAGCGAATCGCCCAGCACCAGGAGCCGCGGCGGCGCGGCGGCGGCGGCATTCAGAACAGATAACATTATTGCAACCACGCACCAGCCCTTTCGCGCCCGGGGCGTGCCACAATATACCGGAACCATGGATGCCATTCCGACCACTCCGCCGCTTGCCGGCGCCATCATGCCGCTGGTGCGGATCAGGGACCTGCACCTCAGCGTGCCGTCCGCTGCCGGACCGGTCAACATCCTGCGCGGGGTAGCGCTCGACATCGCGAGGGGCGAGGCGGTCGGACTTGTCGGCCCCTCCGGCTCGGGCAAGACAAGTCTGCTGATGGTGCTGGCCGGGCTGGAACGCGCCAGCTCGGGCAGCGTCGCGCTGGACGGGCGGGAGATCACCGCCCTGAACGAGGACGCATTGGCAAGGCTGCGCCGCGAGAGCGTCGGCATCGTCTTCCAGGCCTTCCACCTGATCCCCACCATGACCGCGCTGGAGAACGTCGCGGTGCCGCTGGAGCTGGCGGGGGTGCGCGACGCCGCTGACCGGGCGCGCGCGGCGCTGGACTCCGTGGGCCTGTCGCACCGGCTGACGCATTTGCCCGGCCAGTTGTCCGGCGGCGAGCAGCAGCGCGTCGCGCTCGCCCGCGCCTTCGCCCCGGAGCCGGCGCTGCTGCTGGCCGACGAGCCGACGGGGAATCTCGACCACGCCACTGGACAGGCGGTGATCGACCTGCTGTTCGCGCTCCGGCAACGCACCGGGACGACCCTGCTGCTGATCACCCACGACCGTGACCTGGCTTCCCGCTGTGATCGGCAGGTGCATCTGTCGGACGGCCGGGTGGATGAGGCGGTGGCGGCGTGAGGAGAGTCCCCGGTTATCCGTCGGGGCCCGCCACCCTACAAGCGGCAAGGCCCCGCAACCCTCGATCGTCGCGGCCCCGCAACCGTCGATCGTCATGGCCCGGCTTGTCCGGGCAACCTGTCGCGGCACGTGCCTTGGGCGGTGCCCTGGACATGCGAGCGCGTGCGGCGATAGGTGGCCCGGACAAGCCGGGCCATGACGATTTTTATGTGCCGCGCTGCTTTTATGTGCCGCGCCGCTCCTTTGCGCCGCGCCACGGCGATTGTCCCTCGGGTCACCCGCTATGATCCTCGCCCTCACCCTCGCCCGCCGCGAACTGCGCGGCGGCGTGCGTGGCCTGTGGATCGTCCTGCTCTGCCTCGCGCTCGGCGTCGGCGTCATCGCCTCCGTCGGCACCCTGCGCGCCGCCGTCGATGCCGGTCTGGCCACCGACGGCCGCGCCCTGCTCGGCGGCGACCTGGAGATCGACGGCGGCTCCCAGCCCCTCCCCGCCACCCTGGACGACTGGCTGCACGCCCGCGGCGCGACGACCTCCGGCGTGACCCAGATGCGCTCGATGCTGGTGGCGCCGTCCGGCGAGCGGCAACTGATCGAGCTGAAAGCCGTCGATGCGAACTGGCCGCTAACCGGCGCCGCGGCCCTGTCGCCGGACCAGCCGCTCGCCGGGGCCCTGCGGCAACAGGACGGGCATTACGGCCTGCTGGCCGAGCCGATCGTGCTGGATCGCCTGCATCTCAAACCGGGAGACATCGTCCGGCTGGGCACGGCCAGCTTCCGGGTCTCCGGCGCGCTGACGCATGAACCCGACCGGGTGGCGACCGCCGCGATCCTCGGCCCGCGCGTTTTGATCTCCGCCGACGCGCTGCCCGCCACCGGCCTGCTCGCCCCCGGCGCCATGGTGCGCTACGCGGTGCGCCTGACCGCCCCGGACGCGCCCGCTTTGGCCGCGGCGATCCATGAGCAATTCGCCAAACAAGGCTGGCGCATCCGCGACCCCGGCGATGCCGCCCCCGGAGTCCGCCGCTTCATCGACCAGACCGCGTTGTTCCTGACCCTCGTCGGCCTGACCTCATTGCTCGTGGGAGGCATCGGCGTCGCCAACGGCGTGCGCGCCTGGCTGGACGCGCGGGCGCGCACCATCGCGACATTGCGCTGCCTCGGCGCCTCGCCCGGGCTGGTGTTCGTCGTCTGCCTGATCCAGGTGATGGTTCTCGCCGTCGGCGGCATCGTCATCGGCGTCAGCATCGGCGCGCTGCTGCCGCTGCTGGGCGCGCGGTTCCTGACGCCAATCCTGCCGGTGCCGCCGGTGCTCGGGGTGTATCCGGGGCCGCTGGCGCTGGCGGCGGCCTACGGGCTTCTTATTGCGCTGTGCTTCTCGCTCTGGCCGCTCGGGCGCGCCGCCCGCATCCCCGGCGGCGCGCTGTTCCGCGACGGGCTGATCCCGGAGGCGACACGGCCCGCCGCCACCCTGGTCATCGCCAACATCGCTTTGGCCGCCGGCCTTATCGGCCTGACGGTCGCCACCGCGACCGACCGGATGTTCGCGCTGTATTTCTGTCTCGCCGCCGGGCTGACCTTGCTGCTGTTCCGCGGCGGCGCCTCCGCCGTCATGGCGCTGGCGCGGCGGGCGCCGCGGGTGGCATGGCCGTCGGTCCGCCTCGGCGTCGGCAACCTGCACCGCCCCGGCGCGCCGGCGCCGCTGCTGCTGCTGTCGGCCGGCCTCGGCCTGTCCACGCTGGCCTCGGTGGCGCTGATCCAGGGCAACATGCAGCACCAGATCCAGGAGCAGTTGCCGACAAACGCGCCCAGCTTCTTCTTCGTCGATATCCAGAACGACCAGCTTCCCCGCTTCGAGCAGATCGTCCGCGCGCAGCCCGGCATGCAGGAGCTGAAGCAGGTGCCGTCGCTGCGCGCCCGGGTCGTTGCAGTGAACGGCGTTCCGGCCGAGAACGTCAAAGCCACCGAAGACACCGCCTGGGCGCTGCGCGGCGATCGCGGCCTGACCTATGCCGCCACGCCGCCGGAGGGCACCCGACTGGTTGCCGGCACCTGGTGGCCGGCCGATTACGACGGGCCGCCGCTGGTGTCGTTCGACGCCGGCATGGCGAAAGGCTGGCATGCCGGCATCGGCGACGTCATCCGGGTCAACGTGCTCGGCCGCGACATCGACCTCAAAATAGCCAATCTGCGCGACATCGCCTGGCAATCGTTCGGCATCAACTTCTTCATGGTCGCCAGCCCGGGCCTGCTGGCGCACGCGCCGCATACCCATATCGCAACGGTCCGGATCGCCGATGCGGCGCAGGCCGGCCTGCTCCGCGCGGTGACCGACGCGCTGCCGAACGTCACCGGCATCCGCGTGGAGGACGTGCTGGCCGCCGTCGCGGGATTGCTGAACCAGGTGGCGGCGGCGCTGACCGTGACCGGGGCGTTGACGTTGCTCGCCGGCACCTTCGTCCTAGTGGGCGCGGTGGCGGCCGGGCAGCGGCGGCGGGTGCGGGAGGCGGTGATCCTGAAAACGCTCGGCGCGACCCGCGCGCAGATCCGGGCCGCCTGGCTGACGGAATTCGGTTTGCTCGGCCTGGTCGCCGGCCTGATCGCCTCGGTTGTCGGCTCGGCCGCGAGCTTCGCGGTCACACATTACATTCTGCACACGGAGTGGATTTTCATGCCCGTCACGCTTATTGTCACACTCGCGGGAGCACTCGCACTGATGCTGCTTTTCGGCTATGCTGGAACAGCAGCCGCTTTGCGGGTCAGGCCGGCGCCGCTCCTGAGGAACGAGTAGCGCAGATAGTGCATTCCGTCCGGCCCCGCTGACGGACAGTGTTTGAACCGCCCAGGTTGGTCTCCGGCTGCTCCCTATGCCGGAAGGGTGATCGGGTATAACCAACGCGGGCTTGTGCTCGAAAGGAAACTGGGAACCATGGCTTACAGTCCGCAATTCGAGGCCTATCCAAGGTCCTCGGCCGCAACGACGGCGGTCTTCGACGCCGGCCTACGCGCTTACATGCTGCGGGTTTACAATTGGATGGCGTCGGGCCTGTTGCTGACCGGCGTGGTCGCCTACGGCATTGCCAACACCGCGCTGATCAATGCGTTCTACCCGTTGGTGCAGACGCCGTTCGGCTACGCGCATCACGCGACGCTTCTGGCGATGATCACGATGTTCGCGCCGCTGGCTTTTGTCCTGGTGCTGTCGCTGGGCGTCAACCGGCTGTCCACCACCGCCGCGCAGGCGCTGTTCTGGGCCTTCTGCGCCGTGATGGGCGCCAGCCTGACGAACATCTTCCTGATCTATACCAGCGAGTCGATCGTCCGGGTGTTCTTCATCACCGCCGCAACCTTCGCCGCGACCAGCCTCTACGGCTACACGACGAAGACCGACCTGACGAAAATCGGCAGCTTCCTGATCATGGGCCTGTTCGGCATCATCATCGCCAGCCTGGTCAATCTGTTCGTGCAGAGCAGCGCGCTGCAGTTCGCGCTCAGCATCATCGGCGTGATCGTC
This sequence comes from uncultured Rhodopila sp., assembly GCA_903851415.1. Lineage (GTDB taxonomy): Bacteria > Pseudomonadota > Alphaproteobacteria > Acetobacterales > Acetobacteraceae > Rhodopila. Next base: position 203,677 of record CAINOE010000049.1, read on the forward strand.
TTCACCGGCCTGACCGCCTACGACACGCAGCGGATCAAGTCGGACTACCAGCAATTCGCCTACGCCGAGGGCTTCGGCGGCGCGGCCAAGCGCAGCGTCTACGATGCGCTCAGCCTGTATCTGAACTTCATCAACCTGTTCATGCTGCTGCTTCAGCTCATGGGCAACAGGAACAACAACTGATCCGCGGACGCGGACGGGATGCAGGGCGGGGGTCATTCCCCGCCCTTTTTTGCGCCGGGGGAATGTTGTTTAATCGTCATGGCCAGGCTTGTCCGGGCCAGCTGCTCAAGCAGGTGCGCCTATAGGTGGCCCGGACAAGCCGGCCATGACGATGAGGGGATGACCCGCCAACGGGTCACACCACACATGACAAACTCATTCCACGATTGCGCGCATACCGATCGGTCTGACATGGTTGCCGGCAAAAAGGGACGCCAATGACGCACCTTGATCCGCTCACCTTGGCACGCATCCAGTTCGGCTTCACCGTTTCCTTCCATATTATTTTCCCCGCGATCACCATCGGCCTCGCGAGCTACCTCGCCGTGCTGGAAGGCCTGTGGCTGGTGCGCAAGGACACGGTTTACGTCGATCTGTACCATTTCTGGTCCAAGGTCTTCGCCGTCAATTTCGCCATGGGCGTGGTCTCCGGCCTGGTGATGTCGTACCAGTTCGGCACCAACTGGAGCTATTTCTCCAACTACGCCGGAGGCATCACCGGGCCGCTGCTGGCCTATGAGGTGCTGACCGCCTTCTTCCTGGAGGCCGGATTCCTTGGCGTCATGCTGTTCGGCTGGAAGAAAGTCGGCCCCGGGCTGCATTTCTTCGCCACCCTGATGGTGGCGGCCGGGACGCTGATATCGATGACCTGGATCCTGGCATCGAACAGTTGGATGCAGACGCCGCAGGGCTACGCCGTCTCCGGCGGCCGCATGGTCCCCACCGACTGGTGGCAGATCATCTTCAACCCGTCCTTCCCGTATCGCCTCGTGCATATGGGCCTCGCCGCCTATCTCGCGACCGCGCTCTATGTCGGCGCGGCGGCCGCCTGGAACCTGCTGCACGGCCGCGACAACCCGAGGGTGCGGACCATGTTCTCCATGGCGATGTGGATGCTGCTTGCCACCGCGCCCATCCAGATCCTGGCCGGCGACCAGCACGGACTGAACACCCTGCAATACCAGCCCGCCAAGATCGCGGCGATCGAGGGCCACTGGTCCAACGCCCCGGGCGAGAGCGTGCCGCTGATCCTGTTCGGCTGGCCCGACATGCAAGCCGGGAAAACCCTGGCCCCGGTCGAAATCCCGCATCTCGGCAGCCTGATCCTGACCCATAGTTGGGACGGCCAGATCCCCGGCCTCGATGAGTTCCCACCGGATGAGCGGCCCAATTCGACCATCGTCTTCTGGACCTTCCGCCTCATGGTCGGACTCGGCGTGCTGATGCTGCTGCTCGGCCTGGGCGGCGCCTGGCTGCGCTGGCGCGGGGAGTTGTATCGCGTGAGGCCGTTCCTGTGGTTCGCCACCGCCATGGGCCCCTCCGGCATCGTCGCCATCCTCGCCGGCTGGATGACCACCGAGATCGGCCGCCAGCCCTGGGTCGTCTACAAAGTCATGCTGACGGCGCAGGGCGTGTCCGACCATTCGGCGCTGACGATGACCGCCAGCCTGCTGGTCTTCGTTGCGGTTTATGTAGCGGTGTTCGGCATCGGCATCGTCTACCTGCTCAAGCTGTTGGCGCGCGGACCCGACCGTCAATCCGGAGCCACCCGGCCGGCGAAGGAAACTCTCGAGGGACGCCCGTCCCGGCCGCTCTCCGCGACGGCGGACGCCGGCCCCGCGCCCGCCATCCCGGGAGGCTGATCCATGACATTCGACCTGTCGCTGGTCTGGGTTCTGATCATCGCTTTCGGCCTGATGATGTACGTGGTGATGGACGGGTTCGACCTGGGCATCGGCATCCTGTTCCCGTTCGTGCCGGGCCGCGACGACCGCGACACCATGGTCAACACCGTCGCCCCCGTGTGGGACGGCAACGAGACCTGGCTGGTGCTGGGCGGAGCCAGCCTGCTGGCGGCGTTTCCGTTGGCCTACTCCTTCCTGCTGAGCGCGCTTTACTTCCCGCTCCTGCTGATGCTGACGGGCCTGATCCTGCGCGGCGTGGCGTTCGAGTTCCGCTTCAAGGCGGATGAGGCGCATCGCGCGTTCTGGAGCCGTGCCTTCGCCTTCGGCTCCTATACCGCCGCCTTCTTCCAGGGTGCCGCGCTCGGGGCGTTCATCCAGGGCTTCAGGGTGACCGGCCCGTCCTTCCGCGGCGGCGCGCTGGACTGGCTGTCCGCGTTCAGCGTCTTTACCGGCCTCGGGGTGATCGTCGCCTACGCGCTGCTCGGCAGCACATGGCTGACGATGAAGACCGTGGGCCAGTTGCAGGCCCGCATGATCGTCGCCGCGCGCTGGATCACGCCGGTGCTGCTGGCCGGGATCGCCATCGTCAGCCTGTGGACTCCGCTGGCGCATGGGGAGATCGCGGCGCGATGGTTCACCGCGCCCAACATCTATTATTTCGCCCCGGTGCCGATCCTGGTGGTGCTGACGGCGTGGCAGTTGCTGGTGCGGCTGAACGGGGAACCGGGCGCGGTGCCGTTCCTGTTGGCGCTGTTCCTGCTGTTCCTCGGCTATAGCGGTCTGGCGATCAGCCTGTGGCCGAACATCATCCCGCCGGGCGTGTCGTTCCGCGATGCGGCAGCGCCGGCGTCGAGCCAGGCGTTCGCGCTGGTGGGGGCGGTGCTGATCATCCCGGTGATCCTGATCTATACCGGCTGGGCGTACTGGGTCTTCCGCGGCAAGGTGACGGACGGCGAAGGCTATCACTGATGCTGCGCCCCCTGCTGCTGCGCCGGGTTGCGTGGCTGGTGGCGATCTGGGCACTGAGCGTTGCGGCGCTGGGCGTTGCCGCCCTGTCGATGCGGTTGCTGATGAACATGGCCGGCCTTACTTCGTGACGTCGACCGCCGCCTCGTTCCGCCGCAGGAAGGGGATCGTGAACGGCGGGTCATAATTCAGCGTGAACACCTCCCCCGCCGGCTTCCACGGCGATTTCGCCAGCACGGCCAGCAGTTCGGCCTTTTTCTCCGCCCGGGCGCCGGCGTTGTCGACGCCCGAGTAGCGCAGCACCGCGACCGTTTCCGCCGGCACATCGACCAGATGCAGCCGCGGGTCAGTCGGCTGCGGGGCGCCCGCCTTGGCGACCGAGTTGGGCAGGAAGAAGCGCATGCTCAGCGTGCCGGACGCGTCCGTCCCGGTCTGCACCGGAGCGGTCATGGCGATCCGCTGCGATTCGGTTTGCACCGGGGCGGTCATGGCGATCCTGGCGCTGCCCGCGTTGGCGCCGGTGATGTAGCGGAACAGCAGGCCGAACGCCTCGCTGGCGGCGCGGTCCCGGCTCTTGCCCTCGATGGTGGCCTCGATCGCGACGCGCGGATCGTAGCGGCGGATTTCGGTGTTCCGGCCGAGGTCCTGGACCACGACGTAATGCGGCTGTTCATACACCGAGCGGATGCCGACGACCGCGGTGAGCGATTCGGCGAACGTCAGCAGGTAGTAGCAGAATCCGGACATTGGGGCCTCCTGGCCGGGCGCGCGGCGCCCGGCGGCTGGTGGAAACGGCGGGTTGACCCGCATATAGGCGCTTCCAAGGCCGGAACGAGACCGCTCGCTCAAGGCTTGATCCGAGACGTCATCGTCCCGTCATGATCCGGCCGCCGATGGAGGCCGCCCTGCGCCGCAGCCGGCCGCGCCCGAACCACGCCAGCACGAACAGCCCGAGCGGGCTGGAACCCGGCAGCGGCAACGGCGCCGGCGACAGCGGCCCCGCCGAGGCCGCCAACGAGGAGACCTGCGACGACCCGGACACCGCCGGCAGCGCCCCGCTGAAGGTGACCCCACCGCTGTTCGACAGGTTGAGCTGCGCATTGCCGGTCAGGTTCGCCGCGATCAAAGAGCCGGTGACGTTGCCGCCCGTCGTCACCACCGTCGCGTCCGGCGCCAGGATCGACAGGTCGTAGCTGACATTCGACGACAGCTGCACCGTCGTGGCGGCGGTGCCCATGTTCAGCAGCACGTTGCTGTCGGTCATGCCGCCGGTATAGCCGAAGCTCAGATTGCCCGGCAGCGCCTCGGTGCCGGAGCCAACCACGTTGATGATGTCGCTCGCCCCGGCGACGGTGCTGGTGAACAGCACCTGGCTGCCCGACATCGCGGCGACCTGAGCGGCGGTGACGTTGAATATGTTGTCGCCCGCCACCGTGCTGGTGAAGACATAGGCGCCCTGCGCGTTCTTGCCGAACGTGTCCCCCGCCGTCGATGCCATGCCGGACAGCGCCGTCGACACCGCCGCCGCGTTGGCGGTGACCGCGCCGTAATTGATCGGCGCGGCATAGGCCGTGGCGGCGGTCACCTTGGGCTGCGCGGCATTGACGAAGCTGGACGCTCCGCCGACGGCGACGGTCCCGTTCACGCCGGCGCCGGTGAAGCTGGCGCTGCCATCGACGTTGACCGAACCGTTGATCTGCCCGTTCAGGTAGCGCATGGAGCCGCCGACGTTGACGTTGGACAGCCCGGTGGACGTGGCGGCCAGGTTGCCGCCGACATCCGCCGTCCCGTTGATCGAGCCGTTGGTCATCGTCAGGTTGCCGCCGACGGCAACCCCGACACCGCTGGCGGTCTCGTTGGTGGAGGCGCCGAAATTCGACAGATAGACGTTGCCCCCCGCCGCGATCGCGCCCTGGCTGTCGGAGGTGTAGGCGGAGGAGGCGGTGCCGATATCGCCGGACACATAGGTGTTGTAGCCGGCGTCGAGCAGACCTTGCAGGGTCGTCACCTGCGCGTTGGCGCCGCCGGTTCCGGCGCACCATGCGCCTCCGGCGAGAGCGGTCAGGGTGATCAGCTTGGTGCGCATGATGATCGGCTGGCTCCAAAAGGTGGTGGTGGGATGGTCGTTCGGCCTGGCGGCAGGCCTGGTTGGCCAAAAAACGCAAACGGCATGCCGGAATGGATACGCTGTGAGGCCGCCCTTTCCGGGCGCCGAAGTCCTGCCAGGCTGTAATAATCTTGAAATGCGATGCAGATTGCGTCTTCGGTGGTGCCGCCGGACGATCCGGCTTCCCGCGGGTCGCAATTTGCCACGCGGACAGGCCCGCATGCAGCGGTGAGTTCCGACCGCCGCGGCGGCCGGAACGGGCCACGCGGGTGGCACGATACCTGCTCATCCCGGGTGGCGCCGCAGCGGCGACAGCGTAAAGAACGCCGATAGCCGCCGCGCCCGGCGAGACCAGCAGCCACGGATCGATGAAAGAATGACCGCCCGGTTCATCCCCACAGCCGCCGCTCCGGCCACCCCCGCCGGCGGCATCCTGCCGGGCCGCCTGACCGTCACCGGCCTGCTGCTCATCGGCGGATGGCTGCATGGCGTTGCCGCGCGCCTCGCCTGGTCCTGGCGCGACAGCGCGGACAATGATCTGGCGCAGGCGCTCGGCGTCAGCCCGCTGGAACTGATGATCGCCGGCATCGCCGCTATCGGCTTGTATCGCGGGGCATCGGCGGAACGGCTCGGCCTTCCCGCGCTCGGCTTCGTCCTGCTGCTGCTGGTGCCGAGCAGCCTTGCCGCGCATGGCTCGCTTGTTCTGTTCGCGCTTTGGGTTGCCGCCGGCACCGCCGGGGAGACCCGTTCCTCCGCACTGCTGTTCGCGGGGCTCGGCGCGTGCGGCCTGTGGAGCGTGCTTTACGGACAGATTGCCGGCGATTGGCCGCTGCGCGCCGATGCCATCCTGACGCAGGGCCTGCTCCAGGCCGTGCTGCCGGGGGTCGAGCGCGTGGGCAACGTGCTGGGCATGCCCGGCGGGCACCGGATCATCATCCTGGCGGGTTGCTCCACGGCCTACGGCCTGCCGCTTGTCCTGCTCGGGCTGGCGGCGCTGTCGCTGCGCGACGGACGCCTGCCGCCGCGCTTCGGGCGGGCGGCTTTGGCGCTGGCGGCAGTGTATACCGCAGCCAACCTGCTGCGCCTGACCTTCCTCGGCATCTCCGATGACTTCTATCGCATCGGCCATGGCCCGTACGGGGAGATGCTGTTCGACGCGCTGGTGATCGCCCTGCCGCTGGCCATCGCCGGCCGGACGGTTCCGGACCTCGGTGCTGCTCGGCCTGCTGGTCCTCGGCCTCGGCATCAAAGCGGCGCGGATCGCCGAACCACCGGTGCAACCGCGGGAGGTGCAGGCCCGGGCCGCGGTCGTGGCGTTCCTCGCGGCCCGGGACTGGCGCCTGGCCGGACGCCAGGGCCTGACTCTGAACGATGCCGACAGCATTCAGTATTTCTCCCGTCCCGGTTGCCCCGCGGCGCTGGCGGTCGCGGTGGCCGCGCGGGCGCCGGAGACGGCATCGATGCTGCGTCTGGCCCTGGGCGGGGACATGCGCTGGCTGGAGGGCGGCGTGCTGTACCCGGAGCCGCCGCTGGGCCGCCAGACAGTCAGGGTCACCCTGGCCGCCGCGATCGCCCGGCTGGGCGGCCCGCGGGATCGGGTGATGCCGATCCTGGCGATTGCGCCGGCGCCGGGGGGAAGCGGAGCCTGCGCGACGCCCGATGCGGAGGCGTGGAAGACGCTGGCGGCGCTACCGTGACGCTCGCTCAGGCACCGGCCGGCTGCACCAGGCCGGCCTTGTGCGCGGCGATCCACTTCTGCAGCTCGGCGACGTGACCGCTCTCCTCGTCGGCGAATTCCTTCGCCAGCACCTTGATCTCGGGATCATCCGTAGTTTCGTACACGTTCTGATAGAACGCCTGCCCGGCCGCTTCCGCCTCCAGCGCGATCTCCAGCGCCTGCTCGCGGCCGATGAACGGATCGACGGCCCAGATCGCCGCGGTTTCGGGGCTTTCCAGGTCCGGCCACTCGAAGTCGCCCGGCTTGATGTCGGGGATCTCGCGGAAGCCCGACCGGGCCTGCGCATCCGCCAGATGCATCCGCGAATAGTCCGACAGGCGGCGGAACAGGGAGCCGACCTCGCGGTTGCCGTAGGCGGCCATGGCGTCGGCGAGCTGCGCGAAACGATCCGCCGCCTCGCGTTCCAGGGCGACGGCGTAGGCCAGAAATTCTTCAACGGATTGCATGACCGGTGGCTCCTCTCACGCCGCTCAACGGCCAGCGCGGGGCGCGGCCGGTTGGTGCCGAGCGACAGTTTGAGGCTGGGTGCAGCAACAAGTATGCCATCGTGGGAACACTCATATTTCAGCGTGTTAGCCGAGGCGGCAGGAACCCGACACGTCCGATATCCGACAGGGTTGCGGGACTTGCGACAATCCGCCCGGCCTAACCGGACGATGCCTTGAACGATCGCACCGCATCCTCCACCGAGCGGAACACCCGTTTCGGCCCGAATGCCGCCAGCACCCCGGTCCGCGCCGCCTGCTCGCAGGCCCGTTCGGCCGACAGCCGGGCCAGGGCAACCTGGATGCCCCGGGCCCGCAGCGCCTCCACCACCTGCCGCAGCATGGCCGCCGCGGTGTAGTCGATGCCGGTGACGCCGCTGGCCTCGATCACCACCATCCGCACCGGCGTGCGCGCCTGCTCGATCGCCAAGGTCAGCCGCCCGCGGACGAACGCGGCATTGGTGAAATTCAGCGGGGCGGCCGGGGCGAAGACCAGCAGCCCGGGTTCGTGCTCCCCCGCCTCGCCCTGCGGCGGCCACCAGACCGTGGTGCCGGGGGCGCGGGCCAGCTCCTCGCATTGCGGTCGGGCGACGGTGTAGAAGCTGTTCAGCAGCGACAGCACGATGCTGGCGAGCATGCCGGTTTCAATCGGCAGGCCCACCACGAGCAAGGCGCTGGCCGCCACCAGCCAGATCTCGGAGCCGCCGCGGCGGGCGATGCCGAGCATCTCGTTCAGCCGGAAGATCCGCAGCGCGACGGCGATCAGGATGCCGCCCAGCGCGGCGTGCGGCACCTCGGCCAGCAGTTCGCTGCCGCCGAACAGCAAAGCCGCGGCGAGCACCACCGCGACAAGCGACACCGCGCGGGAGGTTCCGCCGGCCGAGACCACGACGGCGGTGCGCGGCGGGCTGGCATTGACCGCGAAACCGCCGGTCAGGCCGGCGAGGATGCAGCCGGCGCCGATGCCGCCGAAGTCGCGCGAGACGTGGCGCGGGCCGTCCGGATGCGAGGGGTAGGCGCGCAGCACCGCGGCGGTCTGCATCATGCAGACCAGCGCCACGATCAGGGCCAGCGGGGCGATCCGGGGGATATCGCTCAGGTCAGCCGCAGGCAGCGCGATGCGCGGCACGGTCGCGGGCAGCGTTCCAAGAACGTCAACGCCGTGCCTGTTCAGGTGCAGCGCGGCGGTCGCGGCCGCCACGACGATGAGAGCGAGCAACGCACCGGGCAGGCGCTTCGACACGCGCTCGGTGGCCTGGGTGACGGCCAGCACGAAGACGCCGATGCTGACGGCGTAGGGGTTGATGTCAGGCAGGTCGCGCAGCAACTGGACGCACTGCGACGCCAGCGTGCCGTGCGCATCGGGGACGCCGAGCACGGAGGGCAACTGCCCGACGATGATGTGGATCGCGATCCCGGCCATGAACCCCGTGGTGACCGGGATCGACAGCAGATCGGCCACCCACCCGGCACGCAGCAAAGCCGAACCGATCAGCACGGCCCCGACCATGAGGGAAAGCAGCCCGGCCAGTGCGGCATAGTGCGGCGACCCCGAGGCCGCCAGGGCGGCCAGCCCACCGGCGAATATCGGCGCGATGGTGGAATCCGCCCCGGCGGAGAGAAATCGGTTGGTGCCGAACACGGCGAAGCCGATGGCCCCGGCGGCGAAGCTGAACAGCCCGGCCTCCGGCGGCATGCCGGCGAGCCGGGCGGTGGCGAGCTGCTCGGGGATGGCGATCGCCGCGAGCAGCAGGCCGGCCAGCGCGTCGCGCGGCAATCCGTGCAGTTCGGTTCGCCACTTGGTCAGCATGTGAAGCCGCCCGCAAATCGTGGTCACAAAAGGCGTTGTGCCGGTTTGTGCTGTAAACCCTCAGTCGCCACGCAGCGAGCCCGTGGGCAACGAGGGCGTGAACGTGTCGATGACGCAGGCCGCAATGTCGATCTCCTCCTTCGCATCCTCAAGGCTCACCTCGCTCTGGCAGCCAACCCGATAGCCGGCATTCTCCTGCTGCCGCCTTCACGGATCAGGTCATCCTCGCCTGTCTTCGCCCACAAATCCGGTCTGCTCCCGATAGGCGCCGGCCGGGTTTCGACCGGTCGGTGATACGCATTTAACCCGCGGAAGTACGCTTGGCCAAATAGTTCGTTGTGATGAGAGTACTATTGCGCAATTCGGCGAAACTCATTAACATGCTTATAAACTCACTGTCAGACTTGAGCCGGTCAGGCTTCCGGCCAAGGCTGAACGGTATCGCCGGGAGGACATCATCAAACGCAGTTTCGACATATCCAGGTCCGGCACGGCGCATTGGCAATTGTCGAAGCGATCGCCACGCTGGCCAAAAGGCGAGCCAGAGCCTCGTCGTCCTCCGCGCATTGCCGGCCTGGACCGGCCTGCTTCGTGATTTCCAGGAAACCGATCGCGAGGGCGCCGGCATGGATTGTCTTTGGAACTTCTTGAGCGATCCTCACAACCAGGCCACGGTGACGTGGTTGGCCCTCGGCGTACCCGTGGTAGGCGCCGCCATCTGGGCGATCATAGTCTTCGTGTTAAAGAACGTTTCCTTCCGGGCCAGGCTGATCGCGTTCGGCGCCCTCTCGACCGTAACGGTCGCCGTGGCCGCCGGCTGCGCGGTATGGGTTGACACAGTTATACTCGACTATTGTCCCGACTGTCGGACCGGAAAATTCATCACCATCGACATCCCTCGGGCCAACCAGCAAATCGCGACACAGACTGATGTCGTCGGGCGCGCATCGCCGCACCGGGTCTGCTACTTCGTTAAGGTTTATGTGCGCGATTTATCTCGCGTCGGAGATTGCTCGGGACAGCAATGGCGGCTGGTGGATGTCACGCAGGTGGACGGGTCCGGAAACTGGTCCGCGGCAGCAAGCATCCTGCACGTGGCACGCGGGGGCGAAGCCCGCATCCGGGCCTACCTGAGTGCCAGACCCGCAACCGGGATCGGCATGCCCGGGAACGAGCCGGCCGGCGATGGGCTGATCTCAACAGATATCCCGATATGGAGACAATGATGAAAACACGTTTTGCTTTCACCCTCGCAGCCATGCTACTTGAACCGCTCACGCTGGCATACTCTCAGGCCGCACAGGTGGTGATCGACCAAATCGAGGAAAACAGTTTCATCTCGGGCCATGTTTCGGGATTGAGTACGGCGGAGCAGGCGCATTCCCGGGTCGTCGTGTATGTGCACACCGACCAATGGTACATCCATCCATACGCCGGCCAGGGAGAGGGACAAAGCTGGGCTGCGATCGACGCGTCCGGAAAATGGTCGATCGGCACCGTCAGGCGGGAATTTGCCGCCGATCAGGTCGCGGCGCTTGTTATCAATGAAGGCTTTTCGCCGCCGGCCCGGACTCAGGCGGTAGAAAAAATCCAGAATAACGCGATCTTCAGGAAGAAACTGGTTGGGCCGCCCGATGCGGGGAAGCTATGACGTGATGCCGGCTGGCCGGCAGAAGGACACAGGACGCACCGGCCCGGGAACATGATGGTGGCAGCAGACCCGGCCGAGGGCGACCCGCTAAAGCTGGTCCAGCAGCGTCTTCCATGCCTGCCGGTGTCTCGGCTGCGTGCCGAACGTGTCGAGCTGGCGTCCCACCTCGGCGACAAAGTCGCGGACGCTGTCCTCACCCATCAGCGGCAGCACGCTCCGCATCAGGTCGGCCGTCGTGAGCTGATAGAGATTGGTGCCGGATGCCCATGCGACCGCGAAGCTTCTTTCAACAGCCTCCTGTTCGGCCGCCAGGATTCCGTCGGCGCAAATCAGAAATTCCTTGATGCCGTGCAGGCGCGCTTTCGCCACGATGTCCTGGACATCGGCACCGCCGATACGGCGCTCCTTGACTTCGACCGCGAGTCTCACCGCCCCATCATTCCCGATGCATTCCAGATCGGCTGCGGAATTAGTTGCCGCATCGGCGGCGTTGATGACATTCCGGCGGATTTCCCGGTAGAGGCCCAAATGCTTCCGGACGGTTTCGAACAGCGCCGCCGCGATGGCCAGTCCCCGGTCGCCGCCGCTGCGTTCCCTGACGTAGATGCGCACCAATTCCATCGCCTGCCGCAGGCTGACGCGCGACGGCACGACATAAGTGAATGTCAGGTCGCGCAAGCGGTCGCGGATCGCCGTCAGCACCTGCCGGAAAACCTGTTCGGTAAGCCCGGGGTCGTTCGTTTCTTCCACAGCCCGCAGGACCTTGCACAGCGTCTCCCATTGTTCACGGTCGTCCATCTGGTTCAATCCGGCATCGACCCGGGGCCGCCGCAATGGGTTGCTGACATAGGGATCGCCGCTGGGACCGAGGACCGACTGGTTATCGCGGTTCCACGGCACGATGACCTTCGCCGCGAACCCCCGAGGGTCCCAGCGCCCGGCAGTGCCGTCGCCCTTTTGTAGGCACATGGCATCCAGGGAAGGGTCGACCAGTTTTCCCAACACCTGCGCCGGAAGACAGAACCGGATCGCCGTTTGACCGCTGTTGACCAGGCGGCCGATGTCCGGCGGGTAATCCCCGCCCTCCTGATTGAGAACGGCCTCCCACAGTTCGTCCAGTTTCAGGGCGGCCGCGGCGCGATCGGGCCGCGGCAGCGGTCGTCCTGGCCCGGCCATGGCGCCCTCAGTAATTCATCCAGACGCATTCCTGGCGCGTCTTCTTGATCGAGTGGCACTGTTTTAGCGGCGCATCGAAGCGCCGCCAATCCCTGTACAGGCGGTCCATCAGGCCGTTCCGGTATCCGGAGATCGCCACCTTCCCCAGGCAGCGGTTCAGCGCCGCGGCGAGGTCGATGTGTTCGCTCTCGATCATCTCGTAGCCATAGGCCGCTTTGTCGCCGCGGGTATCGTGCAGATACGGCGGATCGCAGTAGAATACCGTTCCTTCGCCGTCATAAAGCCGGATGACATCGAGCGCCGGCCGGTTTTCGATTTGCACGCGGATCAGCCTCGCGGCGATATCGCTCAGCCCCTCGACACCGCCGAGCCAGCGGGACACCACGCCGGACATCCCGGCCCGGCTGGTGTCCTTGCAGTTTGCCCAACGGCCCAGCGTGGCGCTTTGCGCCAGGCCCGTCCGCGTCTGCCGGGCCAGCACGAAGAACCGCCGGGCCCGTTCCAGATCGTCGATCCCGCGCCTGCCGCCGGTGATCGCGCGATGGAATTCCTCGCGGGAAAACGGCGTCAGCGCGATGACGCGCTGGAGTTCGTCGCCCTGGTCGCGGAGCACACGGAAGAAATTAACCACCTCGCCGTCGACGTCGTTGTAGGTCTCGACCGGCGCCGGGGCGCGATTGAGCAGCACGGCCGCGGACCCGGCGTATGGCTCGCAGTAGTGATGGGCTTCGGGCAGCAGCGGCAGCAGCCATTCGAGGTGATTGAACTTGCCGCCATACCAGCCGAAGGCGATGCGCTTGCGCCCGCTGCGCGGCAGTGCCCGGGGAAGCGATGCGACCTCGGCGGCATCCAGGTAGATTGGCGATAGCGGCCGGCGCATCGAAACCTCAGGTCACGCGATGGTCCGCTCTAGCGCAAGCCTTCGAGCCGCGCCAAACGAAAAGGCGCCGCAAGGCAGGCTCCCCGCCCGTTCAGGCGCCCGGTAAGCCCCGCTAATGCGAAACGCCGCGCGCGATCGTTGCCAACTGACCACCCATGTCGGCCAGCCTGCTCCATACCGCGAACATGCTGCCCAGGATTACCAGCGTCAGGCTGGCCTGGATGCCGACCGCCCATGTGATGATGGTCAGGCGCGACTCGATGCCCGCGAGTTTGCCCTCGATGCCGCTCAAGCGCTTGTCCCGGAACGCCAAAAACACCTCCATCTCGCGGCCGTCCGCTAATGCCGGAAGTGCCGCATCCCGGTGAACACCATCGCAATCCCCGCCGCATCCGCCGCCGCGATCACGTCGGCGTCCCGGATCGAGCCGCCCGGCTGGATCACCGCCGTCGCCCCTGCCGCGACCGCCGCCTCCAGCCCGTCGGCGAACGGGAAGAACGCATCCGACGCCACGACGCTGCCCTGAGTCAGACGCTCCGGCAGGCCGGCCGCCTTCGCCGCCTCCTCGCTTTTCCAGGCCGCGATCCGTGCCGAGTCGACCCGGTTCGGCTGGCCGCCGCCAATGCCGACGGTCGCGCCGTCCCTGGCGTAGACGATGGCGTTGGACTTGACGTGCTTGCAGACACGGAACGCGAACAGCAGGTCCGCCAGTTCCGCCCCCGTCGGCGCCCGCTGCGTCACGACTTTGACGTCCGCCGCGCTAACCCGACCGGCATCCCGCGTCTGCGCCAGGAACCCGCCGGAAAGGCTGCGGAACGTCAGCCCGCCCGCCGCCGGGTCGGGCATCCCGCCGGTCAGAAGCAGCCGCAGATTCTTCTTCCGGGCCAGCACCGCCCGCGCGCCCTCGTCCGCATCCGGCGCGATGATCACCTCGGTGAAAATCGCGGCAAACTTCTCCGCCGCCGCGGCGTCCAGCACCCGGTTCACCGCGACGATCCCGCCGTATGGCGACACCGGATCGCAGCGGAACGCCGCATCCCACGCCTCCGCCAGCGACGCGGCCGAGGCCACCCCGCACGGCGTCGCATGCTTGATGATCGCCACCGTGGGCGCTTCGAACTCCGCGACGCATTCGAACGCCGCGTCGGTATCGTTGAAATTGTTGTAGGACAGCTCCTTGCCCTGCACCTGCACCGCGCTGGCCACGCCCGGCCGCGTGCCGGAGGCGTAGAACGCCGCCGCCTGGTGCGGATTCTCGCCATAGCGCAGCGTCTGCCGCAGCGTGCCGGCAACCGTCAGACGCTTCGGAAAATCCTCGCCCCGCTGCGCCGCGAACCATGCGCCGATGGCGGAATCATAGGCCGCCGTCCGGGCGTAGGCCTCGCCCGCCAGCCGCCGCCGCAAGGTCAGCGACGTGCCGCCCGCCTCCGCCAGCGCCGCCAGAACTTCATCGTATTGTTCCGGGTCAGTCAGCACAGTAACGAAATCATGGTTCTTCGCCGCCGCGCGGATCAGCGCCGGGCCGCCGATGTCGATGTTCTCGACGCAATCCTCGAACGGCGCGCGCTTCGCCGCGGTCGCCTCGAACGGATACAAATTCACCGCCACCAGGTCGATCGGCGCGATGCCGTGCACCCGCATCTGCTCGACATGCTCCGCCAGGTCCCGCCGCCCGAGGATGCCGCCATGGATCTGCGGCACCAGCGTCTTCACCCGCCCGTCCATGATCTCCGGAAAGCCGGTGTGCTCGGAGACCTCCTTCACCGGCACCCCCGCATCCCGCAGCGCCTTGGCCGAACCGCCGGTGGACAGGATTTCCACGCCGCGGTCCGCCAGGGCGCGGGCGAACGGCACCAGCCCGGCCTTGTCCGAGACGGAAATCAACGCCCGTCGGATGGAAACGATGTCGGTCATGGCGATCTAGGTCCCGTGCTGCGTTCAAGCGCGGCGGATAGACCTACAAGCCCAGCAGGTCCAGGGTTCGCGCCAGGACTTTCGCTTCGTCATAGCAGTCAAGCGCGCGCTGCCGCCCGGCCTCGCCCATGCGCGCCCGCGCCGCCGGGTCGCGCGCCAGCCGCCCGAGTGCCGCCCCCAGCGCCGCCGCGTCCCCCGCGGGGACCTTCAGGCCGGTGACGTCGTGCTCCACCTGCTCGTCCGGCCCGCGCACATCGGTGGCGACGACAGGCAGCCCGGTCAGCATCGCCTCGATCACCGACATCGGCAGGCCCTCGAACCGGCTCGGCAGGGTGAAGATGTCCGCCGCCGCGAGCAGCGCCGGGATGTCCTTGCGGTAGCCCAGCATGCGCAGCCGGAAACCGAGTCCCGCGGAACGCAGCAGCGCGGCCATGTCGGCGCCGCGGTCGCTGTCCAGCCGCTCGCCGGCGACCCAGAGTTCCGCTTCCGGCACCGATCGCATGGCGACGGCGAGCTCCGGATAGCCCTTGTGCCAGACCAGCCGGGAGACGGCGATGACAACAATCCGGTCCTGCGGCACGCCCAGTTCCGCCCGGATGCGGGCGCGGGCGGAGGGGTCGGGACGGAACACGCCGGGATCGCGGCCGTTGCGCACGGCAATGGCGCGGGCGCTGATGTGCAGCCGCCTCGCGTCGCGGGCCTCGGCTTCGGAGACCGTCAGGAACACGTCGGTCACCCGCGCCGCGGTCCACTCCATGACGAAGGACAGCGCCCGCCGCGGCAGCGAGGACGAGCGGTGATTGAACAGGAACCCGTGGCAGGTATACGCGACCTTCGGCACCCCCGCCGCCCGCGCCGCCATCCGTGCCAAAAACCCGCTGATCGGCATGTGGCCATGCACGATATCGGGTTTTTCAGCGCGCAGGATCGCCACCAGCGAGCGGAACGCACGCAGATGCGCCAACGGGGACAAGCGGCGAACGAAAGGGATCGCGATGACCCGGAAGCCCTCGGCGCGCACATCGTCCAGCAGCGGCCCTTCCGCGCAGCCGCCGACAACCTCATGCCCGCGGGCGCGGATGGCGCGCATCAGCGGCAGCAGGAAATGCCGCAGCGAGAAGTCCACGTTGGTGATTTCAATGATTTTCATGAGGGTCCGGGCGTGTCCCCATAGCTATCAGGATAAGCGGTTGTGCGGAGCACGGCCTCTCCCGCGTTCGTCATGGCCCGGCTTGTCCGGGCCACCTATCGCGGCAGAGTGCTGGGTCAGGTGGCCAGGACAAGCCGGGCCATGACGGGCCAGTGACGAACCGTGCGCCCCTCACCCGGCCCGTTCGACCTTGCTCAGCGCCCACTTCACCTGCTGCGGATCATCGGCAAACGCCGTCAGCACCACCTGCTCCCCGCGCCGGGGCTCCGGGCCGCCCAGATAGATCGTCTCCTCCAGGTTCAGCCGCGCCCCGTCCGCCCGCAGCCGCCAGAAGCTGCCGGACTTCAGCCGCAGCAGCACCGTGCCGCCATCCTGCTGCAAACTCGCCTGCACATCCGGATGCAGGTGGAAGCGCAGGTGGAACGGCTGAGGGTCCGGCGACTCGATCAGGTCCTCGCCGCGGATATCCTCGCCGCTCTCGGCCATGTACAGGCGCCGCCGGTGCACCGCGTTGAACGGCTTCTTCCAGCCGTCATGCGACACGTCCAGCCAGTGCGCGCCGGCCGCCTCCTGCCGGTTCACATCCACCACCGTCGGGCGCCGCCCCAGCCCGTCGGGCTTCAGCTCGCTGCTGTTGGTATCCGCGATGATCAGGGTCGAGTGCGCCGCCGTCGCCCGCGCCGCGTCCCGCCATTGCGGCGGCCCGGCCGGAAACGCGCCGCAGTTCACGATCACCCGGTCCCGCCCGACAGAAAGCTCCATCGACAGGGTGCCGGCATGCGCCAGGCGATCCAGCCCCGCGGGCGCCGGCAGGCCGCAATCGACAATCAGCACGCTGCGCCCGGCCTGCATGCGGTGGAAGCCGCCCTCGGTCAGCGCCGCCGGCCCGCGCCCGCCGCGCCCGGCCTGGGTCAGCACCAGATCGACCAGGGCGGCAGTCTCCTCGCGGCTGCCGTTGAACAGGCACAGCCCGCCATCGCCATGCCGCATCATCCGCAGCGCCGGCGCCATGCGCTCGATCGCCGCGGCCAGCACCGGCGGCGGCTGCGTCTGCGAGGTCTGGAACAACGCGCGAATTTCCGTCAGATCCTGCAATGCCGACAACTGGGCCGCCGGGCTGCGCTCGGCGTGGCACCCGTCCGGCAGCACCTGCCGTGCGATCTCCTGCGGCAGCAGGCGCAGCGCCCGGGTCAGGAATCCGGTATGCTCCCGCAAAGCCACCGCGGCGGCCACCAGCCCCTTCACCGCGGTCAGCGCGCGGGCGTCCAGTTCCTCGGCCGGCAGCGCGGCGGACAGGCTGCGCGCATCGGCCACCAGCCGCGCCATCAGCCGCTGCCGGAACGCGTCATCCGCGGTCGCGGCGAAAAAGTCGTAATGGCCAAGCCAGGCGGTGATCCGCGCCCCCACCACGTCCGGCCGGCGCGCAATGGCTGCCGACGGCGGCTCGTTGATCCAGTCGGCCACCAGCGCCCGGGCGCGCAGCCGGGCGGCATCGGTGCCCAGCGCGCGGAGGTCGCGCAGCCAGGTAAACCCATGCGCGCCCGCGATCAGGACCGGGGAACCGGCCAGATCGGACCAGCCGCCCGGGCGCAGCGCCAACACGCCACCGCCCATCTCCAGCTCGCCCTTGATCAGCCTCGCGCCCCGCGCGGGGTCGCCGGGCCACGGATCGCGCACCGACAGCGCGGGAGCGTCCGGCACGCGGCCCATCCGGAAGCTCGGCAGCCGGGCCATCGCGCGCCGGGCCTCCCGCAGCCAGCTTCTGCCCCGGGCGCCGCTCATGACCACGCCCGCGGCGCAATGGCGCGCGACCCCGGGGTCAGCCACGCCAGGCGAGGAAAAACGGTCATAACGTGCCGGGAATCGGATTCGGCCATGCGCTGGTTCTAGACGTCCGCGCCGACGCCGCACAAGGCGGGATGCAGTCCCGATTCCCGTGCGGCAATCGGATCAGACCCGAATCAGCCGGGCGGCGAAAAACCCGTCCATGCCGCCGCGGTCAGGCCAGAGGCCGGGATGGGTGCGCAGGAAACCCTCCGGCGTCAACGCCTCCGGCAGCGCCGCCAGCTCGCCGGGACGAAACGGATCGTCTCGCAGGCGCCCCGTCCGCACCGCCTCGGCGATCCGCGGCGCGCCTTCCTCCGGCTGCAGCGAACAAACGGCGTAAATCAGCCGCCCGCCGGGCCGCAGCATCGACGCGGCGGCGGCCAGCAGCGCGTCCTGGGTCTTGATCAGCGACTCGACATCGCGCGGACGCTTCAGCCGGGCGACGTCCGGGTGCCGCCGGATGGTGCCCGTGGCGCTGCACGGCGCGTCCAGCAGCACCGCGTCGAACGGCGCCGCGGGCGTCCAGGCGGTCGCGTCGGCGATTATCACGTCCGCGTGAAGCCCCCAGTGCCGCAGGTTGGCGGCCAGCCGCGCGGCGCGCTCCGGGTCGCGCTCGACCGCTGTCACCGATGCGCCGGCCGCCGCGAGCTGGCCGGTCTTGCCGCCCGGCGCGGCGCACAAATCGGCCACGCGTTCGCCCGGTTGCGCATCCAGCAGGCAGGCCGGAAGCGCCGCCGCGGCGTCCTGCACCCACAGCGCGCCTGTCTCGAAGCCCGGGATGTCCGCGACCCGCGTGCCGGCGGGAAACCGCGCCGAACCCGTCGGCAGCAACGTCCCGCCCTCGGGAAGCGCCACGCCGGGCTTCAGCGTCAGGTCGAGCGGCGCCTCGGTCTGGTGCGCCGTGGCGATGGCGCGCGCGGCTTGTCCCCAGGCGCTCCAGAGCCAGGACGGCGTGTCCAGCCGGGGCGAATCGAGGTCCGCCAACGCGGCCGGACCGGCCGCCGCCACCTTGCGCAGGACGGCGTTCACCAGACCGGCGAACGGCGCCAGCCCGCGGGTCCTCGCCAGCGCCACCGCGGTGGCCACCGCGGCATGGCCGGGAGTTTCCAGGAACAGCAGCCCGGCGGCGCCGATGCGCAGCACATTGCGGACCGGATCAGGCGGCTCCCGCCGCAGATACGGCTCCAGCACCGCATCCAGCGTGCCCATCCGCCGCAGGACGCCGGCCGCCAGCCGATGTGCCGCAGCGCGGTCCCTGGGTTGCTGCGCGGGCAGCGCGTCAAGCGCCTCTTCCAGCGGCCGATGCTTTTCCAGCACGGTCTTCAACAGATCGAACGCGGACTCGCGCGTGGGATCGGCCATCAGATAGACATGGGCACGGGTTTCGGTCCTTCAGCCGGGGGGCGCGGATTCAGCACAGCGCGGCCCGGGTTGCCAGGGGTTTCGGCTATTGCCGCCGGTGCCGCCGCCGGCCGGCGATCTGGTTCAGCACCTCCACCAGCGCGGAGAAGCCCATCGCCGCGTAGATGTAGCCTTTCGGAACATGCGCACCGAAGCCGTCGCCGATAAGCGTCATGCCAATCAGCAGCAGGAAGCTCAGGGCAAGCATTTTCACCGTCGGATGCCCGCTGATGAAGCCGGCGACGGTGCCCGACGACAGCATCATGACGCCGATGGCAAGGACCACCGCCGCGACCATGACGAACAGATTGTTCGCCATGCCGATCGCGGTGATGACGCTGTCGAGCGAGAAGACGATGTCAAGCAGGGCGATCTGAAAGATGGTTGCCATGAAACCGGCATGGGCTTCGCCTTCAGTCTCGGTCTGCTCCTCGCCCTCGATCTTGTGGTGGATCTCCGTGGTGCCTTTGTAGACCAGGAACAATCCGCCCGCGATCAGGATCAGGTCCCGCCAGGAAAAGCTGTGCCAGGACAGCACGATGACCGGCTCCGTGAGCCGCATGATCCAGGTGATGCTGAACAGAAGCGCGATGCGCGTCCCCAGCGCCGCCAGCAGCCCCAGCCGCCGCGCCGCCGCCCTCCGCCGCGGCGGCAGCCGATCGGCCATCACCGCGAGCAGGACGAGGTTGTCGACCCCGAGGACGATCTCCATCACGGTCAAAGTCAGCAGACTGATCCAAATCTGCGGTTCGGCGAGAAATTGCATGGCCGGTCCCATCGGTCAGAGGACTCGATCAACGACGTCGGCGGGCGCGGCAAGCCCGAAACCCGCCAAGGCGGCATCGATCGCCATGGCAACGGCTGCGGCCGCGAGGCCGCCTGCGACCGCGAAACCGTCCCCGGCCGGCAGACATGGCGAAAGGATCGGGAATTGCAAACGTCGGTTGAAAATCATGTCTCTCGCTCCATTGGGTGCCAAAGGCGCATGCGGAGCAAGATCGAACACGGAATCCGTCGGCCGGGCTCAACCGCTGCGTATCGCACGCGGTGATCCGACATCGCAAGGTTTGCCGGCTTTCGCCAGCGTCCCGCCAGAGGGGCCCGGACCTGTGATTGCCAGATATAGCCGAAACGACCATTTTCAAGCAGTTGCTCCAGGCCGCGTTTCGTTTCTGTTCGCGGTACATCCCCCTTGACAGGGTGCCGGTCGGCGAGATGTGTGGGGCGCCATAACCAGCGGTTTGAAAATGCCATGAGCGAGTCCCGTCTGCGCGTCGGCCTGGCCGGGGCCGGCCATTTCGGCCGCTACCACGCACTGAAGGTCGCAGCGTCCGCCCGGACCGAGCTGATGGGCGTGTATGATCCGGACCTCGAGCGTGCCAAAACCGTCGGCTGGGAAGCCGGGGCGAAGGAAATCGGCCTGGACGATCTGCTGGACCTTGTCGACGCGATGATCATCGCCGCCCCGGCGGAGGCGCATTTCGAACTGGCGTCGAAATCGCTGCGCGCCGGCAAGCACGTGCTGGTGGAAAAGCCGATCGCGGCGACGCTTGCGGAGGCGGATGCGCTGGCGGACCTGGCGCGGGACCGCGGGCTGGTGCTTCAGGTCGGCCACCTGGAGCGGTTCTCCGCGGCGTACCAGGCCATGGCGGGCCGCATTGGCGCGCCGCTGTATATCGAGGCGACGCGCATCGCGCCGTTCAAGCCGCGCGGCACGGATGTCTCGGTGATCCTCGATCTGATGATCCACGACCTGGACCTGGTTCTGGCGCTGGTGGATAGCGAGATCGAAGCGGTCGACGCCGTCGGCGCTCCGGTGGCCAGCCCGCATGAGGACATCGCCAATGCCCGCCTGCGGTTCCGCAACGGTGCGGTCGCGGCGATCACCGCCAGCCGGATTTCGCCGCGCACCGAGCGGCGGATGCGGATTTTCGCGCAGGACTCCTATATCGCGGCGGATTTCGCCGAGCGGACGCTGACCGTTATTCGGCGCGCCCCGGGCGGCGATGGCGTTTTGGCCGCCGGACAGCAGCCGGTCCCGGGCGTGCCAGGGTTCGGATACGAAGAGGTGGCTTGGGAGGATCACGACTCGCTGGCGGCGGAACATGCGGCGTTCGTGGCGTCCGTTCTGGATGGCGCGCCCGTGCTGGTGGATGCGGCGGTCGGGCGCCGGGCGTTGGCCGCGGCGTTGGCGGTGGCGGAGAGCATGAATGCGTCGCGGGCGCAGATGACCGAGTGGGGTTTGATCAAGCCGCGGTAAGCGGCTCGCCCACCGTCATTTTGTGTCAGGGGCGGCGTTGTGCCGGCCATCCGCGACGTGCGGTGTTGGACCATGTCCGGCCATGACACTTGGCTACATAACGGCTTTGTCAGAGCCGTTCCGGTTGCCAAGGCCGTTGATTTCTTCCGTTATATAAGCCGGCCTTAACGTGATGGCGGGAAGGGCTGGCAGCGATGACTGACGTTCGCAGGGAAACCGATAGCCTCGGCGTTGTTGAAGTGCCTGCCGACAAATTATGGGGCGCGCAGACCCAGCGCTCACTGGAGCATTTCAGTATCGGGCACGATCTGATGCCGCGCGAAATGATCGCGGCCTATGCCGTGTTGAAAAAAGCCTGCGCCATCGTCAATCATAAAGCCGGCCGTCTGAACGAGCCGGCACACGGGCTGATCGTGCGGGTTTGCGACGAAATCATTTCCGGACGGCACCACGACATGTTTCCGCTGCACGTCTGGATGACCGGCAGCGGCACCCAGTTCAACATGAATGTCAACGAGGTGATTTCCAACCGCTGCTGCCAGCTTGCCGGAACCGATCCTGGCAGCAAGACGCCGGTGCATCCGAACGACGATGTCAACATGTCGCAGTCGTCGAATGATTCGTTCCCGTCGGCGATGTACATTGCCGCCGCAACGAACGTGACGGCGCGGCTGCTGCCGGCGGTGGCCGCTCTGCGCGATGCCATCGCCGCCAAAGCGGAGGAATGGCAGGACATCGTCAAGATCGGCCGCACCCATATGCAGGATGCCACGCCTATTACTCTGGGCCAGGAATGGTCGGGGTACGCGGGGATGTTGAGCGACAATATCGAACGCATCGAAAGCGCCCTGACGAGCGTTTACCACCTCGCACTCGGGGGCACCGCCGTCGGCACCGGGATCAATGCGGCTCCCGGCTTTGCCGAGGCTGCCGCTGCCGAAATCGCGGCGCTGACCGGGCTGCCGTTCATCACGGCGCCGAACAAATTCACCGTGCAGGGCTCGCACGACGCGCTGGTCGCGTTGTCCGGAACCTTCCGGACCCTCGCCGTTTCGCTGTATAAAATCGGCAACGACATCCGCCTGATGTCCTGCGGACCGCGCGCCGGCTTCGCGGAGCTGGAGATACCGGAAAATGAACCAGGGTCCTCCATCATGCCGGGCAAAGTAAACCCCACCCAGGCCGAGGCGCTCACCATGATCGCCGCCCAGGTCATGGCCAACGACGTGGCGGTCGGCTTTGGCGGCGCCGGCGGCTACCTTGAAATGAACGTCTACAAGCCGCTGATGATCTTCAACATCGCCCATTCGATTACAATAATGACGGATGGCTGCACGAACTTCCGGAAGTTCCTCGTCGAAGGCACGCGCCCGAACCTCGGCAAGATCAAGGAGTATGTCGAGCGGTCGCTGATGCTGGTCACCGCGCTGGCTCCGGTAATCGGCTACGACAAGGCGTCGCAAATCGCGCACCACGCGATGGATCATAACCTGACCTTGAAAGAAGCGGCCTTGCAGCTCGGCTTTGTTACTGAGGCAGAATTCGACCGGGTCGTCGATCCGGCGAAAATGGTCCGGCCCTACGTCGCACAGGAAACATAACCCCGGGAGAGCGATCCGATGGCAAAGCGCGGCATCGAACTGATCATGGATGCGTCCCTGAACAAATCGACTGCCTTTACCGAGGCCGAACGACAGGCATTGGGCCTTGTCGGCCTGGTTCCGGATGTAACTGAATCCGAGGACCTGCAATTGCGCCGGGTGCTGCTGCAACTGGGGCACAAGACAACCGATCTGGATCGGTACATCTACCTGGTCAACCTGCTCGACCACGATGAAACGCTGTTCTACCGCACGATCATGTCGGACCCGATGCGGTTTCTGCCGATCGTCTACGACCCGACCATCGGCGAGGCGTGCCTGAAGTTCGGGCATATCTACCGCCAGACGCGCGGCATGTACCTGTCGATCGAGCGCCGCGGGCATGTCAGGGAGATCCTGCGGAACTGGCCGCAAAAGGACATCCGCTTCATCTGCGTCACCGACGGCGGCCGTATCCTGGGCCTCGGCGATCTCGGCGCGAACGGAATGGGCATCCCTATCGGCAAGCTCCAGCTCTATACCGCCGCCGCGGGCGTGCCGCCGCAATATCTGCTGCCGACGTATCTCGATGCCGGCACGAACAACGAGCAGTATCTGCAAGACCCGCTATATCTCGGACTGCGCAAGACGCGGCCGGCGACGGCGCAGCTGTTCTCCTTCGTGGACGAATTTGTCGAGGCTGTGCAGGAGGTCTTTCCAAACTGCTGCATCCACTTCGAGGACTGGACCGGCGTCGATGCGGTGCATCTTCTGCAACGCTATCGCGACAAATACTGCGTCTACAACGACGACGTGCAGGGCACGGCCGGCATAACCCTCGCCGGAATGATCAACGCCGTGAAGCTGAAGGGAACCAAGCTCACGGACGAGAAATACCTGTTCCTGGGCGCCGGTTCCGCGGGCATCGGGCTGGCGGACCTGCTGTGCTCAGCGTTGGTTGCCGAGGGGATGGCGCTGACGGCGGCGCAGGCGCAGGTCTATATGTTCGATGTGCAAGGGCTGCTGCAATCGGAACGCACCGATCTGGTGGATTTCCAGCGTCCCTATGCGCACCGGCATCCGCCGACAACCGACTTCCTGGCGGCGATCGAAAGCGTCAAGCCGACAACGATCATCGGCGTCAGCACCATCGGCGGCGCGTTCAGCCAGCCGATCATCGCGGCGATGTCGAAGCTGAATGAAAGGCCGGTGATCCTGGCGCTGTCCAATCCGACCGAGCATGCGGAATGCACCGCCGAGCAGGCGTATAAATGGTCGCAGGGCAAGGCGATTTTCGCGGCGGGCGTGCAGTTTCCGCCGGTCAGCTACAACGGCCGGACCTATCTCCCCGGTCAGGCCAACAACTTCTACATCTTCCCGGCCGTCGGGATGGCGATTTTCGCGACACGCGCAATACGCGTGACGGACGCGATGTTCATCGAGGCCGCCGCGGCGGTCGCCGATCAGGTTTCGGAAGAACAACGCCAGCAGGGGCTGCTGTATCCGTTGCAGTCGAATATCCTGGAGACTGAGATAAAGACAGCGGCGCGGGTGGCTAAGCTGGTATTCGATTCGAATTTGGCGCGGGTGGACCGGCCGGCGGATATGGAGGCGTTCATCCGGGAGCACGTTTACAAGCCGGAGTATCCGACGCTGGCCTGAACGACGGAGCGGCGGCGATTCCAAGGGGCAGCAACACCGGGGGCGGCTGGCGACACGGCCGTAGCCTCCCGTGTCATGGCCGGATTCAGTCCGGCCTTCCACGACTTGCGGTGGTTGGCCCGGCAAAGTCGTGGATGGCCGGCACAAGGCCGGCCATGACACCGGGCGGCGCGGCGGCCCATGTCAGCTGTTCACCCCGCCAATCAGCCGCAGCCGCAGATACCGTGACGTCGTATCGATGATCGCCACCGAAATCAAAATCAGCACGATCACGTAAGCCACCTGATCCCAGGCGTTGATCTGAATCCGTTCCGACAGCCGCAGCCCGATCCCCCCTGCCCCGACCAACCCCAGAATCGTCGCCTCCCGCGAATTCGATTCGATCGAGTATAAAGTCTGGCTGATCATCACCGGCAGCACCTGCGGCAACACCCCGTACCGCAACCGCCCGATAAACCCGGCACCGGTGGATGTAATTCCTTCCACCTGCTTGCGGTCGATACTTTCCGCCGCCTCGGCGAACAGTTTCGCCAAAACCCCGGTCTCCGCCACGGCAATCGCCAAAATCCCCGCGATCGGCCCCAATCCCATCGCCCGCACGAACACCAGCGCCCAGATCAACTGATCCAGTCCGCGCAGCCCGTCGAACAGGCGCCGTGTAACGAAATGGAATACCCCGGCCGGAATGATGTTGCGCGCCCCCAGGAAGCCCAGAGGCACCGCGAACATCACCGCCAGCATCGAACCAAGATACGCCATCGCGACGGTCTCCAGCATCGACCGCCACAGCTCGACATGGTCCCACTCCATGATGTGCGACCAGTCCAGCATCAGCCGCACGATCACCCAAACCCGGGGCAGATCGGTGAAGACCCGGACGAAATCGAACAGCCAAAGCAGATAAAACAGATATCCGAACACCGCCGCCAGCAGCACCCGGGGCAACCATGCGCGGCGGCGAAACACCTCAGGAAACCGCGCCCGCTCCGCCGCGATGTCAATCATGCCATCGCCCCGATGAAGCGGCGGCGGATCTGTTCCGATAAAAGGTCGATCGCGACGACGATCAGCAGGATCAGGATGACGATCGCGCTGACCTCCTCATAGATGTTGAAGCCGATCACCCGCTTCAGCTCCTGCCCGATGCCGCCGGCCCCGACGAAGCCGATGATGGTGGAGGACCGCACGTTGATCTCGAACCGCAGCAGCGCGTAGCTGAGGAACCCCGGCATCACCTGCGGCACGACGCCAAGCCGCATCTGCGCCAGCCAAGACCCTCCCGCCGCCCGGATGCCGTCCAGAGGCCGTTCGTCGGCGTTCTCGTTCAGCTCGCAAAACAGCTTGCCCAGCGTGCCGGCGGTGTGGACCGCGATGGCCAGGATGCCGGCCAGCGGCCCGATGCCGAACGGCCACACCAGGATGAAGGCCAGCACGACCTGCGGCACGGTGCGCATGAGCTCCAGGCAGCGCCGCGTCACGAAGACGATCGCGCCATGGCCGACCAGGCTGCGAGTCGCCGGAAAGGACAGCGCGAATGCCGCGGCGAAACCCAGCGCGGTCGCCAGGATCGCCATCTGGATCGTCTGCCACAGCAGCGCCAGATACACGTCGATGCGATAGAACCAGTACGCAATCGACTGCGGCTGCTTCACGCCGCCGAACAGATGCGCCAGCGACAGCACCGGGATCGCCCGGGTGCTGCGTCCCGGCTCGATCGAGAACAGCTTGCCGAAATATTCGCCGATGCGCGGCAGGCCGTCGGCGATCGTCTCAGGCAGGAAGTTCGTCCACACCGCGGCAACGACGAACAGCAATGTGACCGCGGTGAAAGTAAGCAGCGTCTCGGTCTGACGCGCCCGCCGCAGCGCGCCGAAGCGCTGCTGGAACAGGCGGTAGGCCGGATCGTCTACCGGATCGAGCGCAGCCACTACCCGGCCGCGGCGGCGAGCGCGCCCGCGGGCAGCGCCGTCGAGGTGATCCGCTCGTCCAGCACGTCATGGTCCGCCTGGCCGTAAATATCCCGCAGCACGGTCTCGGTCAGCGCCTCCGGGGCGCCGTCGAAGACGATGCGGCCGGCCGACATGCCGATGATGCGGCGGCAATAACTGCGGGCGGTATCCAGCGTATGCAGGTTTGTCAGCACGGTGATGCCGTCGCGCCGGTTGATGTCGGCCAGCGCATCCATCACCAGCTTTGCGTTCAGCGGATCGAGCGAGGCGATCGGCTCATCCGCCAGCAGGATCTTCGGCTGCTGCATCAGCGCCCGGGCGATGGCGACGCGCTGCTGCTGGCCGCCCGACAGCGCGTCGGCGCGGTTCATCGCCATCTCGGCCATGCCGAGGCGATCCAGCGCGCGGACAGCCAGCGCGCGCTCGGCCGGGGTGAACCACTTCATCAGCACCCGGTGGATCGGCATGTCGTGCAGCCGGCCGCACATGACGTTGGTCAGCACGTCCAGGCGGTTCACCAGGTTGAACTGCTGGAAGATCATCGCGGTGCGTCCGCGCCAGGTGCGCAAATCCCGGCCGCGGAGCGCCGTGATATCGGTGCCGTCCGACAGGATTGTGCCCCCGGACGGATCGATCAGCCGGTTGATCAGGCGCAGGAGCGTGGATTTGCCGGCGCCGGACGGGCCGATGACGCCGATCATCTCGCCCTCGGCGATGGAGATGGAGGCGTTTGCGACGGCCCACCTGTCACCGAAGCGGCGGCTGATATCGACGAGTTCGAGCAAGCAGATGACCTGTCCCTGATACGGTCGCGCATGATGATCGCGCGCCCTGTGCCATTCGGCAATAGCAGCGCCCTGGCGGCCTGTGTGTGACGCTATGGTGACGGTGGGTGAGACCTATCCGCCACGGGTTCGCGGCGCCATCCTGCGGCAAACCGAAACATTTGCACATTTTTTTCGATATCAACACCAGTACGCATCCGATCGTTCGGCATTCATATCGCGGCTAAATTGAATGCTCCGCCCGCCGACAGTTTGGAACCATAACATTCTGGGCGCGATTGCGGGGCGCTGGCGGCAGGCCCGATCTGTCGCCGAATATATGCAATGTAATATCCCGAAAGCATCGAGAATTGTGATCAATAAATAAAATCCGTTAGTTGACCGCACTCACGATTCCGTGAAAAGCCCGTCGCCATCCACCATGGCGCAAGGATAATCACGATGAGCGGCACACAAACTGCCACCCCCGGCAACTGGATCACGCAGACCATCAACGGCATGCAGTACGACGTCCTGCTGCCGGCAAACTACGATCCTTCGATCAAGTATCCGACGGTGCTTTATCTGCATGCGCTGGACATGGGAACCGATCCGGGCGACCTCGTTCCGGAGGTAAACGCCTGGTTCAACACAACAACGTTCCGCACCGACTATCCGTCGATCATCGTGATGCCGCTGCTGGACCAGACCGCCGATCCGTCCGGCGAGACGATCAACTTCGGCGGCGTCAGCACGGCCGACACCGCCGGCGAGGACAATGCCATCGCGGCACTGCAACAGGTTCAGGCGCAGTACTCGGTCGATCCGTCGCGCATCTACGTCACGGGCAACAGTCTCGGCGGCATTGGCACCGAGGACATGATCATCAAATACAACGCCTATACGGGCACCGAGGGCAAGATTTTCGCCGCCGGCCTGTCGTTGGCGGGGGCCGATTACGGCCAGGGCTACCCGCAGCCGAACGCCTCGGTGGTGACGGCCCTGAAGAACGTGCCGTTCATGGCGATCCACGGCGGCCAGGATACGCAGGTGCCGCTGACCTGGGACCAGAATCTTTACGCTGCCGAACAAGCCATCGGCGGCGATATGATCTATACGCAGAACAACAGCCTCGCCCACGACGTCTGGGACACCTATTACCCGCAGGATGGCGCCGGAACCCCGCTCGGCTGGCTGTTCAGCCAGTCCGCCAGCGGATCGGCCGCCGCCCCGCCCGTCGTCACGCCGCCCGCAAGCCAAACGCCGTCCGCCAACGACACGGTCGTAGTGGCGGGATCGAGCGCCGCGATCACCGACGCCAGCGGCAATCTCTGGACCATCACCGCCGGCGGCCAGGTCGCGGTCAACGGCGCCACCGACACCGCAACGGCGAATGTGACCGAACTCGCCTACGTCAACGGCACGATCTGGCAGGAGAACGCCAGCAAGCTCTGGTGGGGCGAGACCAAGCCGAACGACTCCTGGGCGCCCGCCGCCGGGACGGCCACCAGCCCGCTGCCCGCAACGCCGGTGACGCCGCCGGTCGTGACGCCTCCCGCGACCAAGACGCCCTCCGCCAACGACACGGTGGTGCTGGCAGGATCGAGCGCCGCGATCACCGATGCCAGCGGCAACCTGTGGACCATC
>CAINOE010000050.1 GCA_903851415.1 uncultured Rhodopila sp.
GTCAGCGACGGTTCGGCCTCGCCTAACGGCTCGGTGCCTGCGGCAAGGGGTGGCGAATTCGCCGGCCTCAGGTGGCGAATTCAATCGGCCTCAGGTGGCGATTTGAACCGGCCTTCGGTGGCGAATTCGCCGGCCCGTGCAAATAGGGAGAGGTTACATAGTGGGGGTCACGTCTCGGCGCTCTTGCCGGTTTTCATTTCCGCAAACTCGGCGGTGATCGTCATGCCCTCGGTGGCGGCGAAGGTCGCGATCGTCCCGATACGATTCGATGCCAAGGCCGGACTTGCCCTACTGGCCGGTGGATACGCGGATCTAGCGGACTGCATGGGTGCACGGCCTGACCGGATTTATGCAAAACCGATACGGCCGTGACGGTTGACGGCGGGAGCGGTGGCACGCCCATGGCTCGGCCCAATTCGGTCACAGGGAGGTCCGCCCGTTTCCTCATAATCTTCCTATTCCGAGGAGAAGGGCGTACGTCGCGGCTGCCGTGTGCGCGTCAGGTGGTCACCGGCAACGCCAGGGTCGCCTGGAAACGCCGACCAGGCAGAATGAGATTGACCAGACGGTCGACCACGCCCGCGCTGTCACGCATCCGCAAGCGGCCGGTCGCACTGATGTCACATTGCAGCATGCGTGCCGGCGAGCTGACGAAGGCCAGATTGTAGTGGGCCGAAAGTCCGCTGCTGGTGAACGGGTCCTCATAGAAGTTCCAGGAGGCATCGCGGCCTCCGGTGACGCCCTGGATCACGATAGCGTCTTGGCCGCCGACGCTCGTCACCTTGCCGGTAAGCTGCACGCCGACGGCGTGGACCGTGGCCGCAGCGCCGATTTCGCGCGTCGTTGGCGTCGCGCTCTTGGCGACACGCAGGGAGTCCGGCTCGATCTCCAGCACCCGGGCCTCGTCGGGCTTGCGCAGCAGTATGCACAGCGAGCCGAGCACGAAATCCGCGCCCGGCGGCGGGAAGAACGTGGCCTGCAAGCCGATCCGGAAGCGCAGGGCCGGCGTGTACAACGGCGTCACGCCGGCCATGCGGGCGACGAAGCGCGCGCCGCGCGCAACGGCCTCCGCAACATCGGTCGGCACGGCATCACCGGACAGCTCATCTGCCTCAATGGGGTCGACCGTCATCTCGCTGTCGATCAGCAGATCGCTTGGCCCGGTGCTCATGCCTGCTCCGCCCAGTTCCAGTCGCCGTCAAGGATGAATGGCGCCCAATAATAAGGTTCCGAACGACCCGAGTCACGCACGGCGAGCGCGGCGGCGCGCAGGCTCCGGGCCAGGTCGGCGGCGCCCTGGTCGGGCAGCAGCGCGTAGAACTGCCGCATTAATTGCGTCGCCGTCGTGTCGGAGACCGGCCACATCGTAGCCAGGACGCGGCGGGCCCCCGCCACCTGCAAGGCGGGAACCAGCCCGACCGGCTCGTCACCCTCCTGAATGCGGTTCGAGCCGCTGGCACAGGCACAGAGCACAATCAGGTCGGCACCAATGCCTACACGTTCGAACAGGTCACGCGCGGTCATCACGCCGTCCGCGAGCAACAGCCGCGACTGCATAGCGTCTGCCGGATCGTACAGCGCATGGCCATGGAAATTCACGATATCAGACCGATTCAAGGCTGCTTGCAGGACACTGATGGTAACCGCCTCGCGCAGTACCGGGTGCGACTTGAAGCGCGCGGACAGCTCGGCCAGCAGAGCTTCGGAACCGGGACGGTCGCCGCTGGGATTGCCCAGGAGCGCCACATGCGGTGGCATCGCACGGTGGACGTCGCGCACCAGACAATGGTGCAGGATGCCCAGGCTGGGGGTATAGCTGACCGGATTGCGTTCTAGCAGCGGGCGTCCGCCGATGGCCAGGGCATGCAGCGGGATACCGTGCATCGGCGCCGTCGGGCACAGCACCAGATGTTCCTCGGCCGCGGTCAACTCGCTCAACGGCGCGATCAGCGGGTCAAACGCCGCCAGCACCTCCGGTCGGTCCCGCAAGGTCGCGCCGAGATTGTGTGGTGCAAGATAGACCTGCGCCAGTTCGCTGACGCGGCTGGGCGTCAGGTCGAGCCAGCGGACATCCGGCACGCGGTCCGGGCGCCGCGTGATGACGAACAACCGGTCGGCGGCGCGGAACCAGTCCACCATCACGGCGCCGGAAGGACAGCCCGCGCCGGCGCGGCAGAAGGCTTCCCAGGCGCCGCCCGTATCGATGCCGCCCGTGCGCAATGCCAGATATTCGCGAAGATCCGGCTCTGCCGCGAGCTGGCCCAGGATGCCATCATGCCGCAGGCGCAACGCCGCCACGTGCTCAGGTCGCGTTCGCGCCATCGCACGCACCAGGTCCTGCTCTTCAGCGACCAGGGCCTCCAAGGCCGGCCTGCCGATGATGCGCTTGCGGACATGGGCCGGAACGCCGGTGCTCGCCCCGAGCAAATCATTGAGCTGGCGCGACTTGGCGCGCTGGACCCATTCCCAAACCTGTTGCCAGTCCTCCAGGCGGCCGACCAGAACACGCAGCGCGGTGTCACAGATCTGTTGTGCGTCACGGGTAAAAGCCTGCTTGCCACGCCGCGTGTCGGCCACCGTTACTCCACGATAGTCACGCCGCAGGACATCAAGACCCAGCTCAGCCTTGCCGAGATGGCCGAGCGCGGCGGCCCGCATGCGCGGTGCCAGCTCGCCCCCCACGGCATCGGCACTTCGCAGGTAGAGACGTGCCAAGATCTCGCTGGCCTGGGCTAAACGTTCCCGCATGCCGGCATGATCGTAAAAACTGAGTGCCGCGTTCAGCGCCGTCTCCGCGGCGCCGAAGTGGCCAAACATGTCACGTTCGGTTTCGTTGTACTCCAGGCAACCGAGCAGATAGTTCATTTCGGCCGCTTGCAGGCGAAGTCCCGCCGCCTCAAACAGGCGGACGCCTGCCGACATATTCTCGGCCTGTGCTGCCATGTCGCCGCGCAAGGCCGCTGCCAGAGAGCGATTGCGCATGATGTCGCCGAGCCGTTGCCCGCGCTGCCGCAACGGCAATGGCTCCGCCATGGCAGCCGCGCGATCGAGCAGGGCTTCGGCCTCCTGGATCAGCACGGCGGAGGCCGAAGCATCGCTGTTCGCCTGCGCCAGCAGGTTCGAGGCGAGCTCGATCAGGCGCGCGACGGCGCGATCGGCGGCGCCCTGTGCAGCGTCATCCGCGGCCGCCCGCAGCAGCAAGGATCGCACCTCCGCCAACCAGCCGGCCGGCTGCAGCGCAACCAGTTCGGTGGTGATGCGGCTGCACGCGATGGAAACACCCTCCTGATCGTGGCGCTCAGCATAGAGCGCGTATGTCGCGCGCGCCGCCGCCAGCGCTTGGTCATGGTCGCCGCCCATCGACAGGGCGCCGGACAGCAGCGACAGGAAGGCGGCGCGCATACCGGCGGGCAATGGCAGAGCGAGTTCAGCTTCGCACAGAGCACGCGT
Source organism: uncultured Rhodopila sp. (assembly GCA_903851415.1). Taxonomy (GTDB): domain Bacteria; phylum Pseudomonadota; class Alphaproteobacteria; order Acetobacterales; family Acetobacteraceae; genus Rhodopila. The sequence goes on from CAINOE010000050.1 coordinate 3,451, forward strand.
GCGGCTGTGCAAGCCGGAGGTGAAGAGCCATTGCGCCTGTGCGGCGAGATATGAACCCCGCAGCAGCCGATTGCCCGCACGCTCGGAAATCGCGGTCATCCGATCGATGGCGCGCGAGGCGATATCCGGTTCACTGGCATCGAGTGCCAGCCGTGTCACGCTGAGCAAGACCTGGATCTGCCCGTCTTCGGCGCCAAGCGCCTCGTATTGCTCGCGCAGCCGGTCGAACACTGCAAAGTCCGCGATGCCGGGCCGGGCAGCCAGCACGGCGCGGACACATGCCACATCCAGCGGTCCCCGCAAGTGGCCGACACGTTCGAAGGCGGCATCGGCAGCGTCGAGGCGCTCCGTCACCTCGAGTGCGGTGCCGCCAGACACCAGGAAATGTTCGGCAAGCTGGACGAAGATGTCGCCTTCGATGCCGTGCTGGCCCGCCTGCCGCGCCTGGTTTGCAACGGCCTCGAGGCCAGCCAGCCGTTCGGGAACGGCGAGGCTGGAACGTTCGGCGCACACCTTGCGCGCCAGCAGGGCCTCGGCAAGGCGGCCGGCCTGCTCCAGGTCTTGCGCAGCCGCCAACATGCGAGAGTAGGTAGCCTCCTGTTCCGCCTCGCGGACTTCGCCCATCGCGGCGCCGATCAGGATGATGGCACAGCGAAGCCGCTCGGCCTCGGCTTGATCGGCTCCGACGGGCTGGCCGGTCGGGCGGATGCGACGGCGGGCGCGGCGCAGCGCCTGACCGATATCCAGCCGCATAAACAACCGGACAAGGGATGCCTGAGTCAGCAGCAGCTCGCAGCAGTCTCGGTCGAGTTCCGCGCGCTTCAACGTCCGCAAATAGCGGTCCGCCTCGGCGAAGCGGCCGAGTTCGCGCAATGTCCCCACGACCTCGATCGCAATCCGGCCAGGCTCTGCATCGACGGGAAGTGTCTCGGCGAGCCGCACCGCTTCCATGCCCGCACCTCGCAGGCGCAGCGCGCGCAGACCGGCAATCGAGACTGACGAAACAGCCACACGTCCCCCTTCGCGGAGGCTCGCCCAAATCTGAGCGATTTCGAGGGGATAGTAGTTGCTTGGGTCGGCTGGCGCGATACCGGAATCGGTGTCGCGATCGTTCTGTCTGGCATCGACCTTAACGTCGACCCTTTAAGCATCGCCTTAAGGTCATGGGCGAGGTGGTATCAGCGAGGCGGGGCTGACGATCTGACGCAAAATATCCCGTTCGGCGGCTTCCTGAATGAACAGATTTACGGCCGTTGGCGGTCCTTGTACTTGTCCAGTATCGCGGCCGTTTTGGTCTCAAGGCCCTTCAAGAACGCGTCGTCCAGCGGCAGGCGCTGCGAAGCCAGCCCTTCCAGCAGCAGCGCCTCAAGCCGGGCGTCCTCCTCCTTCGCCTGCGCGTCCCGGAGCAGGGTACGGAAGTACTCGCTGACATTGCCGTAA
>CAINOE010000051.1 GCA_903851415.1 uncultured Rhodopila sp.
CCACTTCCTCGAACGCGCCCGCGCCGACGGGCTGCCGGGCAAGTCGCTCGATCACGGCGCCATGGAGGCGCTGCGCAGCAATCGCTGGCCGGGCAATGTGCGCGAGGAGGAAAACCTGATGCGCCGGCTGGCCGCGCTGTGCCCGGACGAGGTGATCAGCGCCGCTTCGGTGCAGGCGGAGATCACCGATGCCGAGCCGGCCGGCCCGCTGCCGGTGCTGGCGCTGCCTTCCAGCGAGGGGCCGGAGCCGCTGTCGGTGGCGGTGGAGCGGCATATCCGCCAGTTCCTCGCCGCGCATCGCGACGGCATGGCACCGTCCGACATCTACGACCAGGTGCTGGCCGAGGTGGAACGGCCGTTGATTCAGCTGACTTTGGCCGCCACCCGCGGCAATCAGATCAAGGCCGCCGCCATGCTGGGGCTGAACCGCAACACGCTGCGCAAGAAAATCCGCGATCTCGACATCCCGGTGGTGCGCGGGATCAGCTGAGCCGATGCACGCGCCGCGCTGGCTGAGGGTGAAACCAGGCAGCCGGGCAGGGACGGGCGAACCGGCCGCGCCGGTGCTGACCCTTGTCCCCCCGCCGGACATCCCGGTCCACGACCTGGCCGCGCCGCGCTCGCGGGTGCGCCGCATCCTCGACATCCTGCTGGGCAAGGTGCTGACGCTGGTGCTGGCGGCCGGGGCGCTGGCGCTGGGCATGGTCACCTTCATCCTGCTGGCGCAGAGCGTGCCGCGGCCGAACCTGCTGTTCGGCGTGGTGCTGGCCAACATGGTGGTGGCGCTGCTGCTCGGCGCGGTGCTGGCCGGGCGACTCACCCGGGTCTGGGTGGAGCGGCGGCGCGGCTCGGCCGGCTCGCAGCTGCATATCCGGCTGGTGCTGCTGTTCTCGGGCGTCGCGGTGATCCCCACCATCGTGGTGGCGGTGTTCGCCACCTTCTTTTTCCATCTCGGCATCCAGGCCTGGTTCAACGAGCCGGTGCGCACCACGCTGGAGGAAAGCGTCCAGGCCGCCCGCGGCTACATGGAGGAGCACCGCAACAACATCCGCGCCGACGCGCTGGGCATGGCCAACGACCTGGTGCGTGCCACCGCCTATGTCGGGCGCGACATCAACGTGTTCGCCCAGGTGCTGGGGGCGCAGACGGCGCTGCGCGGCCTGACCGAGGCGGTGATCTTCGAGCCGGAGACCGGGCAGGTCATGGCCTCGGCCGGACCTCCCACCGACCCGCCGCCGCTCTGGGCCACCGGGCTGGCGCGGGCCGGCGACGTTGCCGTGCTCGGCACCGACGATTCCACCCGGGTGCGCGCGGTGGTGCAGATGGAAACCACCCCGGCGCTGATGCTGATGATCGGCCGCCCGGTCGATACCCTTATCCTCGAGCACATGCGCCGCACCGATCAGGCGCTGGCCGAATACCACCGGCTGGACGACAACCGCTCCGGGCTGCAACTGACCTTCGCGCTGATCTTCGCCCTGATCGCGGTGCTGGTGCTGTGCGCGGCGGCGCTGATCGGGCTGGTGATCGCCAACCAGATCGCCCGCCCGGTCGGCCAGCTGATCACCGCCACCGAGCGGGTGCGCGCCGGCGACCTGAGCGTGCGGGTGCCGGAGGCGAGCACCGGCGACGAGGTGGCCGGGCTGTCGCGCGCCTTCAACCGCATGACCGGGCAGCTGGCGGCGCAGCGCAGCGAGCTGATGGACGCCTACAGCCAGATCGACAGCCGCCGCCGCTTCACCGAGGCGGTGCTGTCCGGCGTCTCGGCCGGGGTGATCGGGCTGGACGCGGGGGGGCGCATCGAACTGCCCAACCGTGCCGCCTCCGATCTGCTGGGGCTGGATCTGCTGCTGTCGATCGGGCGCGATCTGGGCGAGGTGGTGCCCGAATTCGCCCCGCTGCTGGCCGAGGCGCGCGAGGCGCCGGAACGGCCGCGCACCGGTGAGGTGCAGATCGGCGCGGCGGGGCAGCGGCGGACCCTGCTGGTGCGTATCTCCGCCGACCGTGGCGCCGGCTATGCTCCGGGCGAGGCGCTGCACCGTGCCCGCGGCTTCGTCGTCACCTTCGACGACATCACCGAGCTGCAATCGGCCCAGCGCAAGGCGGCCTGGGCGGATGTGGCGCGGCGCATCGCCCATGAAATCAAGAACCCGCTGACCCCGATCCAGCTTTCCGCCGAGCGGCTGAAGCGCCGCTTCGCCCGCGAGATCACCTCCGATCCGGAAACCTTCACCCAGTGCGCCGACACCATCGTGCGCCATGTCGGCGATATCGGCCGCATGGTGGACGAGTTCTCGGCCTTCGCCCGCATGCCCAACCCGGTAATCAAGCCCGAGGATGTCGGCCGGGTGGTGCGCGAGGCGCTGGTGCTGCCGCGCACCGCGCATGCCGAGATCGCCTGGAGCACCGACATCCCCGAGCGCGGCCCGATCGCCCCCTGCGACCGCCGCCTGCTCGGCCAGGCGCTGACCAATTTGTTGCAGAACGCCGCCGATGCGGTGGCGATGCGCCCGGCTGCTTCCCGCGAAGGCGAAAGCGGGGCCGGGCGGATCGGCGTGGAGGTGCTGGTGGGGCGCGACGAGGTATCGATCCGGGTGAGCGATGACGGGGTGGGGCTGCCCGAGCAGGATCGCGACCGGCTGACCGAGCCGTATATCACCCACAAGCCGAAGGGCACCGGGCTGGGGCTTGCCATCGTCAAAAAGATCATGGAGGACCATGGTGGGCGGGTTACACTGGAAGATCGTCAGGACGGGCCGGGAGCGATCGTCACGCTGACCCTGCCGCTGACCCATGACGACCGCTGAAGCATGATGGCCCCTGAAGCACGACGGGCGCTGAAGAACGACGGGCACGAAGCTGATGGCGCATGATATCCTGATCGTCGACGACGAGCCCGACATCCGCATGCTGGTGGAAGGCATCCTGCGCGACGAGGGCTACGACACCCGCCAGGCCGGCGACTCGGACGCCACCATCGCCGCCTTCCGCGCCCGCCGGCCCAGCCTGGTGATTCTGGATGTCTGGCTGCAGGGCTCCAAGCTGGACGGCATCGGCATATTGCAGACCCTGCACGGCGAGGAGCCGCAGGTGCCGGTGGTGATGATCTCCGGCCACGGCACCATCGAGACGGCGGTGCAGGCGATCCAGCAGGGCGCCTATGATTTCATCGAAAAGCCGTTCCAGTCCGACCGGCTGCTGCTGGTGATCCGCCGCGCCCTGGAAGCGGCGCAGCTGGAGCGCGAAAACGCCGAACTGCGCCTGCGCGCCGGGCCGGAGATGGAGCTGACCGGCGAGAGCGGCGCGATCTCGGCGCTGCGTGCGGCGGTGGAGCGGGTGGCGCCGACCGGTTCGCGGGTGCTGGTCAGCGGCCCGGCCGGGGCGGGCAAGGAGGTGGTGGCGCGGATGATCCATGCGCGCTCGCGCCGCTCCAGCGGGCCGTTCGTGGCGCTGAACTGCGCCATCCTCAACCCGGCACGCTTCGAGGAGGAGTTGTTCGGGGTCGAGGCCGGGACCGATCCGTTGACCCATCCGCGCCGCGCCGGGGTGCTGGAACGCGCGCATGGCGGCACGCTGGTGCTCGACGAGGTCTCCGACATGCCGCTGGAGACGCAGGGCAAGATCGTGCGCGCCTTGCAGGACCAGACCTTCGAGCGGATCGGCGGCTCGCAGCGGGTGAAGGTGGACGTGCGGGTGCTGGCCACCACCAACAAGGACCTGCACAGCGAAATCGCCGCCGGCCGGTTCCGCGAGGATTTGTATTACCGCCTGGCGGTGGTGCCGCTGCGGGTGCCGGCGCTGCGCGAGCGGCGCGAGGACATCCCCACGCTGGCCAGGTATTTCCTGCAACGCTCGGCCGAGACCGGCGGCATGCCGCCGCGCGAGCTGTCCACCGATGCGGTGACGGCGTTGCAGGCCTATGACTGGCCCGGCAATGTGCGCCAGTTGCGCAATCTGGCCGACTGGCTGCTGATCATGGCGCCGGGCGGGCCGTCCGACCCGATTCGCGCCGAGATGCTGCCGCCGGAAATCGGCTCCTCGGCGCCGGCGCTGTTCAACGCCGATCCCAGCGCGGATGTGATGGCGCTGCCGCTGCGCGAGGCCAGGGATTTGTTCGAGACCCAGTATTTGCAGGCGCAATTGCTGCGGTTCGGCGGCAACATCTCGCGCACCGCGCAGTTCGTCGGCATGGAGCGCAGCGCCCTGCACCGCAAGCTCAAGCAGCTGGGCGTAGGCGGCGAGGACCGAGCAGCACCCTGAACGGGTTCCAAGGGCTTCGCCCTTGGTGGGGTCCAGGGGCAGCGCTGGAAGTGCTCGGCATCCAGCGTGGCGAAGATGTCGCCGAGGTGATCGTGCGACGGCGTGCCGCCCAGGAACGGCCGGAACGCCGCAGCGGGCGATCTCGACGAAACTGTCCGCCCCGGCCAACACTCCGAGCTGAGCCGGCAATCGCACCCCGGCAAGCGGACAGGTGACCTTGCCGCGCTGGCGCGGGTCCGGCATGTCATTGAAATGGCGGAGAAAGCTTGCCGCTTCGAAAGCCGCCCCGTCGTCCGTCGCTGCGCCATCCATCGCCGCCCTCCGCCAACCAATTCAGAGGACCGCCACAGATCGAGCACTCGGCGGCGTTGTCACGCACGTCCTTCACCCGGATTGCCCTGTTCCTGACACCCGCCCACGTTGACCCACCCTGACCGGGGGAGTATGGCGGTCGCACCGGATGGCGTGTCGCGAGGGGCTCAGCGCGAGGGCAGGGGAAGCGCCGCCCGAAGAAGGAGATATGACGCCCCATGAGGGACATACGCGACGTGCAGATGCTGGGCCGCACCAGCGATGGGCGGCTCGTCCGGCGGCCATTGTCCGGCCATCTGACGGTCTATCTCGACTTCGACATGATCGTCTCGGTGGGCCATCGCGTCACCGGCTGCGCCATCGCGGTTGGCACCATTGTGATGGTGTGGTTTCTGGTGGCCGCTGCCAGCGGCGAGGCCGCTTACGCGAATGTGTCGTGGTTCCTGCGCACCCCGGTCGGTTATGTGGCGTTGTTCGGCTGGACGGCGGCGCTGTGGTACCATTTCTGCGTCGGCATTCGCCATCTGATCTGGGATTCGGGCCGGATGTACGATCTGCGCAAGGTGCGCCGCTCGCGCGGTATCATCCTTGGTGCAACTGTCGTGCTGACCGCGCTCACCTGGCTCATTGCCCTCGTTTAGTATCCGGGAAAGCCGCGCCATGTCCGATACCAAGGGGCTCAAAATCGAAACCATGCGTTCGTTTCTCGGCCGCGCCCGCGGGCTGGGGACGGCGCATACGGGGTTTCACTTCTGGTGGGCGCAGCGCCTGACCTCGCTGGCGCTGGTGCCGCTGACGGTGTGGTTCGTGTTCGCGATGGCGCGGCTTGCCGGTGCGCCGTATGCCGAGGTGCGCGCCTGGATCGGCGACCCGATCCACGCCACCCTGATGCTGGCGGTGATCGCCACCACCTTCCCTCATTTGCACCTGGGGGTGCAGACCGTCGCCGAGGACTACATCCACACCGGCCCGATCCGGATGGGCGTGATCCTGACGGTGAAGGCGGCCAGTGGCTTGCTGGCGCTGGCGGCAACCATCGCGGTGCTGAAACTCGCCGTCGCCGGATGACACCGCGTCCTTACAGGCACGCGACCAGGCAGTGCGCAGCAGGCAGGCGCAGGGCTCGACCCTCTCGGACGGATGCACGATGAACGCCATGAAATATCCCTCCCTCGGCGCCTACACCGTGGTCGACCACACTTATGACGTGGTGGTGGTCGGGGCCGGCGGGGCCGGGCTGCGCGCCACGTTCGGCATGGGCGCCGCCGGGCTGAAAACCGCCTGCATCACCAAGGTGTTCCCCACCCGCAGCCATACCGTGGCGGCGCAGGGCGGCATCGGCGCGGCGCTCGGCAACATGGGCGAGGACGACTGGCGCTGGCACATGTACGACACCGTGAAGGGGTCGGACTGGCTCGGCGACCAGGACGCCATCGAATACATGTGCCGCGAAGCAATCCCGGCCGTGTACGAACTCGAACATTTCGGCGTGCCGTTCAGCCGCACCGAGGATGGCCGCATCTACCAGCGCCCGTTCGGCGGCCACATGAAGGAATACGGCAAGGAACCGGCGATGCGCGCCTGCGCCGCGGCGGACCGCACCGGCCATGCCATCCTGCACACGCTGTATCAGCAAAGCCTCAAGCACGACGCCGAGTTCTTCATCGAGTATTTCGCGCTCGACCTGATCATCGACGCGGACGGCGCCTGCCGCGGCGTGATGGCGTGGAACCTCGAGGACGGCTCCATCCATCGCTTCCGCGCCCAGACCGTGGTGCTAGCGACCGGCGGCTACGGCCGCGCCTACCTGTCCTGCACCTCGGCCCACACCTGCACCGGCGACGGCACCGGCATGGTGCTGCGCGCCGGGCTGCCGGCGCAGGACATGGAGTTCGTGCAGTTCCACCCGACCGGCATCTTCCCGGCCGGCTGCCTGATCACCGAGGGCGCGCGCGGCGAGGGCGGCTACCTGACCAACGCCGAAGGCGAGCGGTTCATGGAACGCTACGCGCCGACGGCCAAGGACCTGGCGAGCCGCGACGTGGTCTCCCGCTCCATGACCATGGAGATCAACGCGGGCCGCGGCTGCGGTCCGGAGAAGGACCACATCATGCTCCACCTGGAGCACCTGGGCGCCGACTTGCTGCATGAGCGGCTGCCGGGGATTTCCGAAACCGCGAAGGTGTTCGCCGGGGTGGATGTCACCAAGGGGCCGATCCCGGTGCTGCCGACGGTGCATTATAACATGGGCGGGGTGCCGACGAATGTGCGCACCGAAGTGCTGCGCCCGACGAAAGCCGATCCGGATGCGGTGGTGCCGGGGCTGATGGCGGTGGGCGAGGCGGCGTGCGTCTCGGTGCATGGCGCCAACCGGCTGGGCACGAACTCGCTGCTCGACCTGGTGGTGTTCGGGCGGGCGGCGGCGCACCGGGCGTCGGAGACGCTGAAGCCGGGGGCCAGCCAGCCGTCTTTGCCGCCGAAGGCCGGGGAGGCGTCGCTGGACCGGTTTGACCGCGCCCGCCACGCCAAGGGCGGGACGAAGGTCGCGGAACTGCGGCTGCAGATGCAGCGCACGATGCAGGGGCATGCGGCGGTGTTCCGGACGTCGAAGAGCCTTACCGAGGGCGTGGAGAAGATGCGGCGGGTCTGGAGCGGGCTGACCGACATGTCTGTGTCGGACCGCAGCCTGATCTGGAACAGCGATCTGGTCGAGGCGTTGGAGCTGCAGAACCTCATGGGGTCCGCCATGACCACCATGGTCGGCGCTGAAGCCCGGCACGAGAGCCGTGGGGCGCATGCGCATGACGATTACCCGGATCGCGACGACGCCAGCTGGATGAAGCACACGCTGGCGTGGTGCGATCCGAGCGGCGGGGTCAGGCTGGATTACCGGCCGGTCCGGATGCAGACGATGACCAACGAGGTCTCGGTCTTTCCGCCGAAGAAGCGGGTTTATTAGGGCGATGTGTACTCAATCGTCATGGCCCGGCTTGTCCGGGCCACCTATCGACGCACCTGCCGCTACAGGTGGCCCGGACACGCCGGGCCATGACGTGGTTGGCGCCGGGGGGCGCGATCACAGTTGCGCGCCGGCTTATGCCGTCGCCGCCGCCATTCCATAGGATCGGAAGAGACCATGGTTGCTTTTACCCTTCCCCTCAACAGCCGCATCGGCCAGGGCAAGACCTTCAAGGCCCCCGCAGCCGCCAAGCGGGTGCGGGAATTCAAGATCTATCGCTGGAGCCCGGATGACGGGAAGAACCCGCGCACCGACACGTATGAGATCGACCTCGACGCGTGCGGGCCGATGGTCCTGGACGCGCTGATCAAAATCAAGAACGAGGTCGATCCGACGCTGACCTTCCGTCGCTCCTGCCGGGAGGGCATTTGTGGCTCCTGCGCGATGAATATCGACGGGCGGAACACGCTGGCCTGCCTGAAGCCGATCGAGGACGTGAAGGGCGCGGTGAAGATCAGCCCGCTGCCGCATATGCCGGTGGTGAAGGACCTGGTGCCCGATCTGTCGCAGATCTATGCGCAGTATCGCTCGGTGAAGCCCTGGATGCAGGCCGACACGCCGGCGCCTCCGGACGGGGAGCGGCTGCAGAGCAAGGAAGAGCGGGCGAAGATGGACGGGATGTGGGAGTGCATCCTGTGCTTCTGCTGCTCGACCGCCTGCCCGAGCTACTGGTGGAACGGCGACCGGTATCTGGGTCCGGCGGTGCTGCTGGCGGCGTATCGCTGGATCGCGGACTCGCGGGATGAGGCGACGGGGCAGCGGCTGGATGAGCTGGAAGATCCGTTCAAGCTGTATCGGTGCCATACGATCATGAACTGCACGGATACGTGTCCGAAGGGGCTGAATCCGGCGAAGGCCATCGGCGCGATCAAGCAGTTGATTGTGGAGCGGCAGCGGTAATACTGCGGTCGTTGCTGCCTTACGGCGGGGGCTGCCCCGGTGTGTCGCGCCATCGTCTTGGTGCGCGAAGGCGCACCATCCACGCCTCGCGGTGCTGGTTGAGGGGACGCCTGACGCAAGGCCTTCCCCGCCATCAGCCAGAACGTGCTAAATCTGTCCCCTAGTCCTATCCTGTCGGTTAAGAGGATGGCTGCGTGACAGACATTATCGACGTGATCCGCACGAGCATTTCCGTTCCTCGTCCCCGGCTTGTCTCGGCGGCGGAAATTCTGAGCGCGCTTGCCGACCCGGACAGCCATGATCCCTACAAGGCGAGCGTGGCGGAAGCGGTGCTGACGGAAATCTCGCTGTCACGGCTGTCGGAACTGGTGCGCACCGGGGCGGTTTCGTGGCGGCAGGTCTGCGTGGCGGCACGGGTCTATGGTCTGGCGCAGACCGAGGCCGGACAACTGGCGGCCGAGATGGCGCAGGGCGATCCATGACGTTCGAGTGGCCGGCCCTGGAGTCCCGGCAGCTTTATGATCTGATCGCACCAGCCCTGGCGGGGTTGCCCGGCGCCCTGGAATGGAGCCTCGGTGGCGGGACTGCGCTGGCGATGTGGCTGCACCACCGTCTCAGCAAGGACATCGACCTGTTCTTCGAAAGTTCGGCGGCGCTGCGCCTGCTGTCCCCGCAGCACAATCCGGAGACGAAGCGGATCACCGGCCGATGGCAGGAACCCGGCCATTATTTGAAGTTCGAGATCGCCGGCATCGGCGATATCGACATTCTGGTGACGCGCACCTGGTTGGAACCCCCGTCGGTCCGCACGCTCGTGAGCGGGACGCCGATGACCGTGCAACGGCCCGCGGAGGTCATCGCCCGCAAGATCGCGTATCGGGCCGCCGGCTTCAAGTTGCGCGACTTCTTCGATCTTGCCGCGCTTGCCCGGTATGATATTGAACAGATTGGTGAATTGAGGGGTCTGATCGAGACTCATATCGGCGACTTGCGCAGCCGGTGGACGGTCTTGTCTGCCAGGCTGCCGGAACAATTGGAACACGAGGTTACGGCCGTTGGTGACGGCCATCTTGTTGCTGACAGCCTGAAGTTGATCGTTGAGCAGGTTCTTTCAGGCCGCCAAGCGGCGGACGGGACTTCCCCTTGATACGCCCGGGCCACATCGGTCAGACGCTTGGGTTGGACGGCTCCGCGGAATGGAACCTGTCGGACCGGCGGGCGAATGCGGCCCGGGCGGCCGGGATTTTGCGCCATCAGCCTGTGGTGCTTGAGGACTTTCCGGTGGCGCAGCTTGTCCATCTGGCGGGGGAGTTCGGCGGTCAGTACGCGCTGATCTCGAAGCCCGACACGCTGCTGGAATATTACGTTCACTACGAAATCCATGCGCATCCGGTGCTGGGGCGATGCGCGACGCAGATCAAGCTGTGGCGGAGCCGGACGGCGACCGTGCAGGGTTTGGCGTCGAAGGTTTTCGATACGTATCTGTTGGGCGGGTTCGGCACGATTGTCTCCGACTCGCGCCAGACCGGACGGGGGCGGGAGTTCTGGGAGGTGCAACTGGCGGGGCACAGCCAGACCAAGACCGCCGGGCTGCTGGTGCGGGATGAGATCAAGCTGTACGACCGGGCGCTGCGGGTGGATGATTGGCTTGCCTCGGTGGAGGGTTGGGACCGGACGGCTTCGTTCCGGCAGATGCGGTTTTTTATCTCGAATATCGGGCGCGATGTGGTGGGTGCGGCGTTGGAACCCGGCAGCGCGGCGGCTTTGGTTACGGCCTGATTGGTGGAAGGTCGATTTGACGGTTGAACGCCGCCCGTCTGATGGGTTTCAGTGACCACTCCGAGGCCGGTACTGGCGGACACTCCGCGTGAAACGCCAAGACGCCAAGCTTATCGTGCCGATACGACCGCCCGCGCCGCAAGCGGTGGGCAGGAAGCCTTGGCGTCTTGGGGACTTGGCGTTTCAAAACTGCCTCGGCCCCCGTTCCGGCGATCCAGGGTGAACGGTTGTTGAAAAAGCCGACAACGCCATCTGCATAAGCTTCGACGTGCCAAACCTGACGGACAGGCTTATCCTGACGACCGGAGGGTGGCTGCGTGACAGACATTTTCGACGTGATCCGCACGAGCATATCCGTTCCTCGTCCCCGGCTTGTCACGGCGCCGGAAGTCTTGAGCGCGCTTGCGGACCCGGGCGACCACGATCCGGACAAGGTGAGCGTGGCGGAAGCGGTTTTGACAGAAATCTCGCTGTCACGGCTGTCGGAATTGGTGCGCACCGGGGCGATCTCCTGGCGGCAGATAAGCGTGGCGGTCCAGGCCTATGGCCTCGCACGGACCGAGGCCGGGCAACTGGCTGCCGAGATGGCACAGAGCGATCCATAACCCTCGTAGGCCAGCCTTTCGCTAGGTTATCCGGACCTGCGCCGGTGCGATCAGTTTGGTTGGTTGACAAACCTTCTGCCCAAGCGGAACACTTGCTAATAAGCAACATGAACGCTCACGCCTATGAAGGTCTTCGTCAGTTATAGCCACGCCCAAGGAGATTGGGTGCAGGATCGGCTGGTGCCCTGCTTGAGGGCCGGCGGCGCCGACGTGCTGATCGATGTCAAACGCTTCCGGTCTGGTGGGGGGGTCTATCGGCAGATGGATGCTACCCAGGACCTAGCCGAACGGCAAGTGTTGGTGCTGTCTGACGAGTATCTGGCGAGCAGCTATTGCCAGCACGAGATGCGGCGCGCCATCGCTAAAGACCCAACGTTCGCTAGCCACATCGTTCAACCTGTGCTCCGGGTCGTTACGAAATTGCCGAACGCCCTCAAGCTACCGGACCCGACGCTCTATGTGGATCTTCAGGATGATGGCAAGCCTGGGCCATGGGACTTGCTACTGCACGAATGCGAGGGGACGCTTGGCGTCCCCGCCCCGGACTGGTTGGCAGCGCGGGACGAGATCATAAAGAAACTGGATGGCGGCCAGTCGGTCAACTTCATCGTTACATCTGGTGCGAAATGGCGCGAATTGATCGAGGACGTCGCCAACCGCCCCGGGAAGACGTTTCCGTTAATTTCCATGAACGCCGGCGAAACAGCGTCACGTCGCAGTTTGATTGAAACGATACTCACGAATCTGCATATCCAGCAAACGGTGCCCCCGCCGCCGGAGGATCTGCCGGTTTTGTCACGCGTCATCAAGCAGCGCTCCCGAACACTGATCGGCTTGTTGCGATTCGACTATGTCAAAGACCGACACGACTACGACAAGGACCTGCATGGGACTTTGCGCAACTTGGTGCGAGATGAGCGCAAACTCGTCCTGCTGGTGCAATCACACGCGCCCTTTGCCGACGTGCTTCCGGGTCGGGAGTTCGTTTCTGAAGACTTCTTAAATCCCATTTTTCTGCCCGCCCGACCTTGATTCCGCTTCTGCTCAATCGACTGCGGTCCGGCTGGCTAAGACACATATCAGCCTGCTGGTGGCTGATATTGTTGTATCGTCGCCCCAGCGATGTTCGAAAAATGCTAAGAAGGTTGTCGCCCCTGGGAGCGGCTGGTGAAGGCATGGCATTACTGCTTCACGCGCAACCCTATGTGGCGATCGTGCATCTGATTCTACTTTTCACTGTGGGCCGCGAAAACCAAACTGACCCCGATACAGTGTGGCAGTCCCTGGGTTCGGCGTGGGACTCCCTGAATTCAGAATTCTTTAGGCTTTTTGCCAAGGACATGTCCATTGGGATTTCCATAGGCATTGCCTTCGGGAGTGCCGTCGGGATGCCCTTAGGCATTGCCGGGGTGATGGTGATAGGGAGTGGCGTCGGGATTTTCGTCGGGATTGCCTTCGGCGTTGCATGCAGCATTGCCGTCGGCAGCACCTTCGGGATTGCGGGCGCGATTGCCTCAGGAATTGCGTTAGGGATTATCTTTGGGATTACCTCCGGAATCGCGGTTGGGATCTCCTTAGGGATCGCCTTTGGGATAGGCTTCGGCATTGCCGTCGGAATTGCGTTCGGGATCGTCGGCGAGATCGCAGTCGAGGTCGCGTTCGGGTTTGCTCTAATGATTGCCTTCTGGATTGCCTGCGGGAGCGCAGTCGCTATTGCCTTCGCCTTCGCCTTCGGGATGGTCGTTACGCGCGCCTACTACCTACCGCCGCACCTGCTTTACGTCTGGAGGATCGCGAAAGGGCAGTGGTATCCGACCCACCCGGTGGCATGGGACGATCTGTGCCGCGTGCCGTTCCCCCGGCTTGATCGTCTGCTGACGGCCTATGCCGAAATCGAGCCGGAGGCCGGGCAAATCGAAATAGAGCGACTGATCGACTCTTACCCCAGCCAGCGCATGGCCGCGCTTCGCGCCCGTACAGCGTTGCTCGCCCGCGAATCGGGCAGGCAATCGCTGCTGTCACGACTGGACCAGGATACCGCTAACCTACCGGAGGGCAGTAACGACTTCTTGGCCGATATCCCCCGCCTCCGCCAAATGATCTCGCAAATTGCGGCCCTACAACGCCAGATCGACCTGATTACCCGGCCTGTGTTCCATGAACCTCTTGCTCACGTGCTGCGCCTACAAATCGAGACCTTTATCGCCAAAGTTGCCGGCATGCGCGCGCCCCTCGCCGTCGAGTTCCGCGCGGCGGCCCGGAACTGGCTGGTGATCGCTGATAGCCAGTGGCAGGAGGCGCGGGCGGCAATGGCCCGCTCGCCGACGCAACAGGTCTTCCGCGCCGGCGACCCGGTGGACCGGGCGCAGGAAGCCTTCGTGCCGCGCATGGAGGTGACCGGCGACGTCGAACGCCAAATCATGCTCGCCACCGGCTGCCCCAGGCTGGTGCTCTACGGTCGCCGCCGCACCGGCAAGTCCACCATCCTGCGCAACCTCGACCAGTTCCTGTTGCGCCACGTCCACGTCGCGTCGCTGTCCATGCAGGACCCGGAGGCGTTCACCTCGCTCGACTTCTTCGCCCGCCGCATCGCCACCGCCGTGGCCACGGCATGGCCGGACGAAGCGGCGCCACTGCCGGAGCAGCCGGGCCTTCCCGGCCTGTTCGTCCTGCTCGGCCGCGCCAACCAACGCCTGCTGGCGGAGAACCGCCGCCTGCTGCTCGCCATCGACGAATACGAACTCATCGACCAGAAGATCGGCGAGGGCGTCTTCCCCGAAGACCTGCTCGCCACAATGCGCGAATCCATCCAGACCCACCGCCGCATCGTCTGGATCTTCGCCGGCAGCCATGACATCACCGAACTGACTCACGCCCCCTGGACCTCCTACCTCGTCAGCGCCCGCACCATCGAGGTGCCGCTGTTCACACCGGCCGAAACCCGCGCCCTGCTGACCGAGCCGCTGCGCTACTCGCCGCTGTGGCAGAAGGACGACCCCAAGCGCCCCAGCTTCGCGCCCGCCCTGTGGGGCGAGAACGGCATCGAGCGCATCCACGCCGAAGCCGGCGGCTGGCCGCATCTGGTGCAGCTCATCGCCGAGACCGTCGTCGATCTGCTCAACGAGGGCACCGCCCCGAACGCGGACGCCGCGCTGCTGGACCGTGCCCTCGACAAGGCGATCATCTCCGGCGACACGGTGCTGCGCGAACTGGTGCAGCGCGAATCCCGCCTGCCCGGTGAGTGGGACTATATCCGCGCGTTCCAGCGCGTGGACTCCCAGCCGCCGCCGGAGAATGAGGCCCTCCACCGCTCCCTCCGCCGCCGCCTGATGGTGATAGAAAACAACGGTCTCTGGCGCATGCGCGTCCCACTGATGCAGCGCTGGCTGCGGCAGAGGGCGTGATCAATCCGCGGTCACCGATACCGCGCGATCTTTCCCCCGGGGGCCGATCCCGGGGTCCCGGGACAGAGCAGAGGGACCGCCGTCTACCGCGCGACCCCCGCGCCATGCTTGCAATGCTTGGCCGCAAATACGATCTTGGCCGCGAGCGGAGACAAACCCATGACCATTCTTGATCGCCCCGCCCTCCCGGACCCCAAGCTTGGTTCCCCGGACGAACCTGTCCACGTCGCGGTGGCACCCGGGCTGCTCGACCAGAAACACGTCGTTGACCGGGAGGAAGACGACACCGATGCCGATTACGAAGCCCGGAGCCGCCTGTTGGCTGCCGCGTTGAGGATCGCCAAGGCAGGTTGACTGACATTCCCTACCGGTCCGGCGACTTCGTATGGTGCGCCTTTCCACAGCGTGAAAACCCCGCCCGCCCCGGCCCGATGCATCTCACTTATGTCCTGGCCACGACAGGCCGGGCATCGGTGCTTGCAGCCTACAAAACCAGCCGGCTATCCACGGAAACCGCCGCGCCCGCCCGTGGGCGATTTAAGTTCAGCCGTGATCAGGCGCTGGAACTCGGCCAACAACGCGCCTTTGAACTGAATCTGCAAAGGCTTGCCTTTGTCCCGATGACCGCCGTGTGGTTCCCCGGTCTCAACCAGCCGGACAAAGGTATTCAGAGTCACGCGCCCAAGCGCTTGCAACAACAGATCTGGCAGGCAGCCGAGGTCATCCTGACGCGCCACGACGAGCTGGTCGAACGGCTTGGGCCGCTCTGGCCAACGACCCGGCATTAGCTGCGGGGAGTTCGGTCACGACCGCGGCGCTTCGCCGGCAGCCATGACATCACCGAACTGACCCGGGCGCCCTGGACCTCCTACCTCGGCAGCGCCCGCACCATCGAGGTGCCGCTGTTCACACCGGCGGAAACCCGCGCCCTGCTGACCGAGCCGCTGCGCTACTCGCCGCTGTGGCAGAAGGACGACCCGAAGCGCCCCCGCTTCGCCCCCGCCCTGTGGGGCGAGAACGGCATCGAGCGCATCCACGCCGAAGCCGGCGGCTGGCCGCATCTGGTGCAGCTCATCGCCGAGGTCGTCGTCGATCTGCTCAACGAGGGCACCGCCCCGAACGCCGATGCCGCGCTGCTGGAACGCGCCCTCGACAAGGCGATCATCTCCGGCGACACGGTGCTGCGCGAACTGATGCAGCGCGGATCCCGCCTGCCCGGCGAGTGGGACTACATCCGCGCGTTCCAGCGCATGGACTCCCAACCGCCGCCGCAGGACGAGGCCCTCCATCGCTCCCTCCGCCGCCGCCTGATGGTGATGGAAACCAACGGCCTCTGGCGGATGCGCGTGCCGCTGATGCAGCGCTGGTTGCGGCAGAGGGGGTGATCGGCTGCCTTTGGGTCCCGCTGAAATCCTCCGCGTGGACGCCGTTCACCTCCGCCTGCGCGGCCGCTCCGCCTCCACCCCGGTCCCTCCTTGGCCACTCACCCAAGCGTCGCAGGCCGCCGCGAAATCCGGCATACTCTCCAGCCGGAGCGCAAACTGTCAGCACGCAATGGCCGCTGCCGGCGTTGTGGGCAGCGTCGGCGATTCAGAGTTCGCCGTCGATCATTGACCGACAAAGAGAAGGCCGAAGCCAAGCGTCTCACGCATATCAGATGCGCGAAGGTTCGAGGAAATTAATCCCGGATCAGGTCGCGTGATGACGACCGGCGCGGTTTTGAAGCTGGGCAAACGACCCGCGACACGCACGGGGGCGCGCCCCGGCGCTTTCCTGATGAAATGTTATATCGCGAACTTGCCTCAGCGCAAAGGGGCAATTCATCGGCTTTTGCGCCCACGCTAAAGATGGTTGTGACGGCGGCGGCCGTGCCCCATAATGTGGCCTCGCCGCATGCGGATTCATGCTTGTTTGCGTTGGCTGCGCCCTCTGATTCGGCGAAATACCGCCGGATCGGCGGGCAACCAGGGGCCGGTTCCGGTCTCCAGGACCGGAGGTTCAGGTGTCTGCTCCCCTGCCGGCAGCTCGGGCTACGGCTTGACTTACGTGGCGGCGATCTTCGAAGGATGTGGAAAACGTGGCGTTCAATCCGGTTAAGTTCGTGCGTGAAGTCAGGCAGGAAGTGGCCAAGGTGACCTGGCCCGGCCGCAAGGAGACCATGGTGACCACCGGTCTGGTCTTCGCCATGGCCGCCGTCGCCGCCATCTTCTTCTTCGTCGTCGATCAGGTGATCGGCCTTGGGGTCCGCGCGTTGTTCAGCGTGGGCATCTGAGGTCATCACATGGCGAAGAACTGGTACGTCGTTCACGTCTACTCCGGATTCGAAAAAAAGATCGCCCAGCAGATCACCGAACAGGCCGCGCAAAAGGGCCTCGCCGAGCAGTTCGAAGCGGTGCTGGTGCCGTCCGAGAACGTCGTTGAGGTCAAGCGCGGGCGGAAGATCAACAGCGAGCACAAGTTCTTCCCCGGCTACGTCCTGGTGAAGATGGACCTGACCGACGACGCCTGGCATTTGGTCAAGAACACCCCGAAAGTGACCGGTTTCCTCGGCAGCAAGACCAAGCCGAGCCCGATCAGCGAGGCCGAGGCCGAACGCATCCTGAAGCAGAACCAGGAAGGCGTCGATCGCCCGCGCCCGGCGGTCATGTACGAAATCGGCGAGCAGGTGCGCGTCGCCGATGGTCCGTTCACCAGCTTCAACGGCACGGTCGAAGAGGTCGACGAGGAAAAGGGCCGGGTGAAGGTCAGCGTCTCGATCTTCGGCCGCTCGACGCCGGTGGAACTGGAGTACTCTCAGGTCGAGAAGCTCTAGGGCCGCCGCCGGGCAGCATAAACCCGCCGATGGGCTGGCGTCGGCGGCCGCTTTGGAAGCCGGGCGAAGCTCACGTTTTCGGAGTGGCGCGCGGCGGCGATTGCGGTACCTTGGCCGCTTCGCCGCGAGGCTCCCTCACGAAAGTCAGCCTGATGACCCCGACGCTCGGACTCCGAACCGCTCCAACTCATGACGCCGGCACCGGCTGGACCCGCGACGCGGTGGGCGAACTCCTCGCCCTGCCGTTTCCGGAGCTTGTCTTCCGCGCCCAGGTCGTCCACCGGCAGAATTTCGATCCGTGCGAGGTGCAGATCTCCACCCTGCTGTCGATCAAGACTGGCGGCTGCCCGGAGGACTGCGGCTACTGTCCGCAAAGCGCAGAGCATGACACGGACGTTGCGGCGTCCCGGCTTATGCAGGTCGAGGCGGTGCTGAAGGAGGCGCGCGCCGCCCGCGACCTCGGTGCGAGCCGTTTCTGCATGGGCGCGGCCTGGCGGTCGCCCAAGGACCACGACCTCGAGACCGTGTGCCAAATGGTCGAGGGCGTCAGGGCGCTCGGCCTGGAAACCTGCGTCACGCTCGGCATGCTGACCGCGCTTCAGGCGCAGCGGCTCGCGGATGCCGGGCTGGACTATTATAATCACAACCTTGACACCTCGCCGGAGCACTACGGCAGCGTCATCACCACGCGCACCTACCAGGACCGCCTCGACACGCTCGGGCACGTGCGCGACGCCGGAATCCACATTTGCTGCGGCGGCATTGTCGGCCTGGGGGAGGATTTGGCGGATCGGGCCGGGCTGATCGCGACGCTGGCCAGCCTGGAGCGGCCGCCGGAGAGCGTGCCGATCAACGCGCTCGTGCGGGTTGAGGGGACACCGCTGGCCGATGCGGCGCCCGTCGATCCGATCGACTTCGTGCGGGTGATCGCGGCGGCGCGCATCGCCATGCCGGCGTCCTTCGTGCGGCTTTCGGCCGGGCGCGAATCCATGAGCGACGAGATGCAGGCGCTGTGCTTCCTCGCCGGGGCCAACTCGATCTTCTACGGCCCGAAGTTGCTGACGACGCCCAATGCCGATGGGGACCGGGACCAGGCATTGCTGGCGCGGCTGGGAATGCGGGCGATGGGGCGGGTCAATCCTCGCCCTAACGTCATGGTCCGCGAAGGCGGACCATCCACGCCTTGCGGTGCCAGTTAAGGGGAAGGCGTCGATGCCGACCTTCGTCGGCATGACGAGACGCCAGTCCCGAGGCAAGCGACTTCGGCGTGTCACGCCAGCAGCGAATCGGGCGGCCCCGCCGACCGGGCGGTCAGCATCGCCCTCAGTTCATCCAGCGGCAGCAGGCTGCCGTCGCGTTCGAAATGCCAGAACGTCCAGCCGTTGCAGCTCGGCGCGTTCTGCGCCAGGGCGCCGATTTTGTGGATCGAGCCGCGGCTGTCCCCCATGCTCAGCGAGCCGTCCGGCCCGACCACCGCGCTGACCCGCCGCTGCCGGTCGTAGATCGTCGTGCCGGGTGAGATCAGGCCCTGCTCCACCAGGCTGCCGAACGGGATGCGCGTCGCCTCGCGCTTGGTGGGTTCCGACGTGGCACCTTCTATGGAAATCGCCTTGGTGCGGCGCACCCGGCCGATAGCGGCCTCGGCGTAGGCGGGGTGGCGCTCGATGCCGATGAAACGCCGCCGCAGCCGCTTGGCGACCGCCGGCGTGGTGCCGGTCCCGGCGAACGGGTCGAGCACAACATCGTCCTGGTTGGTGCTGGCCAGCAGCACGCGATGGATCAGCGCCTCCGGCTTCTGGGTGGGATGCAGCTTCAGGCCGTGCTCGTTGCGCAGCCGCTCCGGCCCGGTGCAGAGCGGGATGAACCAGTCGCTGCGCATCTGGATGTCGTCGTTCAACGACTTCATCGCCTGGTAGTTGAAGCGATAGCGCGAGTCCCGGCCGCGCGCCGCCCAGATCAGCGTCTCATGCGCGTTGGTGAAGCGCCGCCCGCGGAAATTCGGCATCGGGTTGGATTTCCGCCAGATCACGTCGTTCAGGATCCAGAACCCGAGGTCCTGCAGGATGGCGCCGATGCGGAAAATGTTGTGGTAGGCGCCAATCACCCAGATCGTGCCGTCCTTGCGCAGCAGGCGGCGGCACTCGCCGAGCCATTCCCGGGTGAAGGCGTCGTAGGAGGCGAAATCGGTGAAGCGGTCCCATTCCTCATCGACGCCGTCCACCAGGCTGTCGTCCGGCCGCCTCAGTTCGCCCCTTAACTGCAAGTTGTAAGGCGGATCGGCGAAGACGCAGTCAACCGACCCCGCCGGCAACATGCGCATCATCTGCACGCAGTCGCCTCGCAGTATCTGGTCGAGCGGCAGGTCGTGATAGGCGTCCAAGCGGAGTCCCAACCTTGTCAAAGCGTTTACCGCACCGTGACGGCTCGCCGGACGTCACGTCAACCGGCAATCGTCAGGTCCAGCCTGAGTTGCGCCACCGTCCCGAACGCCTCCCGGTGGTGGCGCGTCGGTCCGAGACGCTGCAACGCCTCCCGGTGCAAAGCCGTCGCGTAGCCGGCGTTGGAGTGCCAGCCGTAGCCGGGGAAGCGCAGGCCGAGGCGCAGCATCGCCCGGTCGCGGATGACTTTGGCGACGATGGAGGCGGCGGCGATCGACAGGCAGAGCGCGTCGCCGCCCACGACGCAGCGGACGGCGCAATCCAGTTTGGGGGGATAGTTGCCGTCCACGAGCGCCAGGTCGGGCGGGATGCGCAGCCGGGATACCGCCCGGCGCATCGCCAGCATGGAGGCGTGCAGGATGTTCAGCCGCAGGATTTCCGTCACCGAAGCGGCGCCAACGCCGATCTCGGCGGTGGAGGCATAGAGGGCGAGGAAGGCAGTGAGGCGCTGGTCCGCGGTGAGCTTCTTGGAGTCGTCCAGCAGGATGGTCAGCTCGGGCGGGGTGTCGGCGCGCAGGACGACGGCGGCCGCGACCACGGGACCGGCGAGCGGTCCGCGCCCGGCCTCGTCGACACCAGCGACTCGCCCCCCGGCGGCCAGTTCCATGTCCAGACTGGGCATGTGTCGCACCTAGCAGGGCCGGGCCGAGTCGCGGAAGGGTTTGCTTTCGCGGGACGCGCGGCCTTTCCGATGCCCGCGTACCGCCCTACAATCTACCGAGTGCCCGAAGGCGGACAAACTGGCAGAGCGCAGACTGATCCAGGAATTCTCGTCCCGAGCGGGAGGTATAAATTGTGGTGACGTGCTACGTTGATGAAATCGCACCCGACAACTGGTTGACCGTCAGGACGGAGTTTAGCGGTGAGCTGATCAGCATTCCCTATGGCCTTAAGCTTGAACTCACCGGCACAGCCGCTGGACGTGAGCACTTCACTATTCTCGAAGGTGTAAACGAGGGCAAACGGTGCAGCGTCGCGAAGAAGAGTGGAGAACGGTCATACCTCACAGCCAATCTAATCCATAAGCCCGCGGCCACGGTCGTGTTCAACCGAGCCGCCCAAAGCCTCACCTTCGGTGACCGGGGGCCCTGCAATGCGTTCTCAGGCGGGGGCTTCGCAGATACCGACGGCAGTCAATACACACCGGTGCCGAAGGGCCGATACGACCTTGCCATCCCCGCCTTCCCAAGCAAGCAGACGCGATCCGCTTATCTTAAGTGGACTAAGTTCCATAAGACATGGTTCCGAATCGGCACTGACCTGAGCGGCTCCCGTTTTCTTCACCCCGGGGAGATATCCGAGGGGTGCGTCACTGTCCGCCAATTCCTCTTCAACCCCGCCGACAAAAAGCTGCCCGTCCCTGCCGGACAATTTTCCGACCTCCCCGGGCTTCCGGGCGGCGCCACCGGCATCCCGGTGCCGCAGCATCAGGCTCCCGAACCAGGAGGGGATATCATCTATGACTACGCTCCGGTCATCGGCTGGGATACGATTTATTACTACCTCATTCTTGCTCGCGCTTCCCGCCAGTCCGTCGGCAGCCTGACCGTCAAATGAGCCACCCCATGCGCTCGGGCATCCTCTTGCTGCTCTTATTCACGCTTACCCTCCGGTGCGCCGCGGCCGGTGCTGGCGAGCAGGCGGCCGCATGTCCCACACTTCCGCAATTCCAGTCCCTCATGGCTCGGCTTGACACGATGGATCCAGCCGCCAGCCTGACCGCGCTCGACGCCTATGCTGCCAACCCGGCCAACGACAACCCGAACGCCTGTGAGGCACTCGAACTCGACAGCCTGATCGCCGAGCGTGAACGCGGCCTCGTCGTCCTGGCGATGGGCGGCCGCGAGATCGTCCCCGGCGCCGTCTTCCATTGCAATGCGCTGCAAGGCCGCGCCCTTGTCTGCAACGGCACTACCGAGGACGGGACTGCCCATCCCCTGGCCGCCGGCATACGGGCCGAACCGCTTGGCCACGCGGTCACCGCCACGCTGGTCAGCAAGCTTCCCGGCATGATCCTGCAACGGCTCTACCTTGCGACCATCGGCGGCCTGCTCGACGGCACACCGCCCAAACCCCTGCACGGCCATCAATCCGGCTTTCGGCTCGACCCGGGGTCCAAGGCGAACATACTGATTGCGATCTTCAGGGCTCCTCCGCCATGGCGCATCCGCAAATTCGCCTGGTATTTTGACCTGCAGCCCGCCGCGTCCGATCGATGATGGCACGTCCGGGAAGCGCAACGCCGGATATCGGCGGTCCGACGTCCGAAATCGCACCGATGTGCAGCCCTCTGAGGAGACGCGTTTCCCCAGGGCGCCCGGCGTTGTAGTCTGGCGGCGGAAACCATCAGAGAGTTGATAGACGACCCATGGCCGGCCATTCCCAGTTCAAGAACATCATGCACCGCAAGGGTGCGCAGGACGCCCGCCGCGGCCGCCAGTTCGCGCGCATCATCCGGGAGATCACCGTCTCCGCCCGCCAAGGGCTGCCCGACCCGGCGTCGAACCCGCGGCTGCGCGCGGCGGTCACCGCCGCGCGGCAGGCGAACATGCCGAAGGATACGGTGGACCGGGCGATCAAGAAAGCCACGGGCGCCGGGGGCGGCGACGACTATGCGGAGGTCCGGTATGAGGGCTACGGACCGGCCGGCGTGGCGGTAATCGTCGAGGCGCTGACCGACAACCGCAACCGCACGGCGTCCGATGTGCGGACGGCGTTCAACAAGAGCGGCGGCGCGCTGGGGGAGACGAACTCGGTCAGCTTCATGTTCAACCGGCTGGGGGTGATCCGGTATCCGGCCTCGGTGGCGACGGCCGATGCGATGCTGGAGGCGGCGATCGAAGCCGGCGCCGAGAACGCCGAAAGCGACGACGAGGCGCATGAGGTGACCTGCCCGATCGAGGATTTCTTCACCGTCCGGGATGCTCTGGAGGCACGGTTCGGGGCGCCGGAAAGCGCGAAGCTGGAGTGGCGGCCGACGACGGTGGTGACTCTGGACGACGAACGGGCGGCCGGGCTGCTGAAGCTGCTGGACGCGCTGGATGAGAATGAGGACGTGCAGAATGTGTACGCCAACTTCGACATCCCGGAGTCGGTGATGGCGGCGCTGTCGCGGTGAACTGCCCTCGTACCGTGCCGCCCCGTCATGCCGACGCAGGTCGGCATCCACGCCTTTGGCTTGTCGAGAAAAAGGCGTGGACACTTACCCCCAACCGACGGTGAGCGGAAAGCACCGGTCCACGTCCGGGTTGGTGTAAGAACTGGCCGGGCAAGCAGGCGGGGTGCGAATCGACAATGGTCAGGCTGCTGGGCATCGACCCCGGACTACGTTTCACCGGCTGGGGGCTGATCGACGTCGACGGCAACCGCCTGCGCCACATCGCCGACGGCGTCATCGCCACCAACAGCGACCATTCGGTCCCGGATCGGCTGAAAATGCTGCACGACGCGCTGATGGCGCTGCTGGTCCTGCACCAGCCGAACGAGGCCGCAGTCGAGGAAACCTATGTCAACCGGAACGGCGCCGCGACGCTGAAACTCGGCTATGCCCGCGGAGTCGCGCTGCTGACCCCGGCGCTGGCAGGCATCAAGGTCACCGAATACGCCGCCAAGACCGTCAAGATGGCGGTCGTCGGCACCGGCGGGGCGGAGAAGGAGCAGGTGGCGATGATGGTGCACCGTTTGCTGCCCGGAGCCACGCTGTGCCGCAGCGATGCGTCCGACGCGCTAGCCGTTGCGATCTGCCACGCGCACCACCGCTCGTCCCGGCTGGCCTGGGGGGCGGTCTGATCGCGCGGACTGCCGGTTGCCACAAAGCAAGGCGTGGATGGTGGCCCTGCGGCCACCATGACGATGAGGGGTTGGTGCGCCACTCCCGACACCAGGTCACGCCCCTCGCGCTGCCGCGCCGATTGGCCTACTCCGCCGCCTGCTGCGGCAGATAGATCTCCTTCCCAGCCTCGGCGAATTCCGCGCTTTTCGCCTCCAGCCCGGCCATCCGCTCCGCCTCCACCCGCAGATCCTGCGTGATCTTCATCGAGCAGAACTTCGGCCCGCACATGGAGCAGAAATGCGCCACCTTGTGCGCCTCCTTCGGCAAGGTCTGGTCGTGGAACGACCGCGCCGTGTCCGGATCGAGCGACAGGTTGAACTGGTCCTCCCACCTGAACTCGAACCGCGCCCGGCTGACCGCGTCATCCCGCAGCTTCGCCGCCGGGTGCCCCTTCGCCAGATCAGCCGCATGCGCCGCGATCCGATACGTGATCACGCCGGTCTTCACGTCGTCGCGGTCCGGCAGCCCCAGATGCTCCTTCGGCGTCACGTAGCAAAGCATCGCCGTGCCGAACCAGCCGATCATGGCGGCGCCGATGGCGGAGGTGATGTGGTCATAGCCGGGGGCGATATCGGTGGTCAGTGGCCCGAGCGTGTAGAACGGAGCCTCCCCGCACTCACGCAACTGCTTCTCCATGTTCACCTTGATCTTGTGCATCGGCACGTGGCCGGGGCCCTCGATCATCACCTGGCAGCCCTTTTCCCACGCCACTTTAGTCAATTCACCCAGCGTCTCCAGCTCGCCGAACTGAGCGGCGTCGTTGGCGTCGGCATTCGACCCCGGCCGCAGCCCGTCGCCGAGCGAAAACGACACGTCATATTTCCGCATGATGTCGCAGATCTCGTCGAAGCGCTCATACAGGAAGCTTTCCTTGTGCCGCGACAGGCACCACTTCGCCATGATCGAGCCGCCACGCGAGACGATCCCGGTCACCCGCTTCGCCGTCAGCGGCACGTATTGCAGCCGCACCCCGGCATGGATGGTGAAATAATCGACGCCCTGCTCGGCCTGCTCGATCAGCGTGTCCTTGAACACCTCCCAGTCCAGCTTCGTCGGGTCGCCGTCCACCTTCTCCAGCGCCTGGTATATCGGCACCGTCCCGATCGGCACCGGCGAGTTGCGCATGATCCAGCCGCGGATGTTGTGGATGTTGCGGCCGGTCGACAGGTCCATCACCGTGTCGGCACCCCAGCGGATCGCCCAGACCATCTTCTCGACTTCCTCCGCCACGCCGGAGGTGACCGCCGAGTTGCCGATATTGGCATTGATCTTCACCAGGAAGTTACGGCCGATGATGACCGGCTCCAGCTCCGGGTGGTTGATGTTGGCGGGGATGATGGCGCGGCCGCGGGCGATCTCGCTGCGGACGAACTCCGGCGTGATGAAGGCGGGGATTTCGGCGCCGAAGCTCTCGCCGTCGGCGACCCGCTGTTCCGCGCCTTCGATCATCGCCGCGCGGCCCATGTTTTCGCGATGCGCGGCGTAGATCATTTCGTCGGTGACGATGCCGGCGCGGGCGAACTCATACTGCGTCACCAATTGCCCCGGCTGCCCGCCCAATACCGGCAGTTCGGCCGGACAGGCCGGCACCAGCTTGTCGGCGCCGATATTGCCGTTGTCCTCGGGCTTGACGGGCCGCGGCGCCACCCGGGCGAAGCCCCGCTTCGCGATCCATTCCCGCCGTATCGGCGGCAGCCCTGCCTCAAGGTCGATCGTCACCGACGGATCGGTGTAAACGCCGGAGCAGTCGTAAGCCCGGTACGGCTCCTCCATGGCGCTTGGATCGAGGGCGATCTCACGGAACGGCACAAGGATGTCGGGCCTACCCTCCGGGCTGGTGTAGATTTTGCGGGAGCCGGCGATGGCGCCGGTGGTCACCGAACTCGGGCGGGTGTTGGGCTTCGACTGGACCGTCATGGACCTCTTCTCCTTCAGCAGCGGTCCCGGGCTGAACGGAGGATGAAATCAGGTCCCATGATGACGACCCGTCCCTCCGCCGGCATGACCCGGATCAGGTTAAAGGGTCACCGCACCGCCGGTTATTCCGGCCTTGCGCGATATCTCAGCCCCCTCGGCGGGGCACCCCTCGGCAATCCCGCAAGATGCGACTGATGAGTCGGTGTGTCAAATGACGTGTAGGGGCCAGGATCCCCGAACAAAGGCGCGACGACAGGGAGGACGGCCGGATTTTCGGATGAGAAGGCGATTCCTGCCTAGTTTAGAGCCTTTTCAGGCTGACTGGAATCGTGGCGATGACCCTATTCGTCATGGCCCGGCTTGTCCGGGCCACCTATCGCGGCAGGGTGCTGGTATAGTTGGCCCGGACAAGCCGGGCCATGACGCTGTGGCAGCGTCCGCCGGCTTTCCAGTCAGCCTGAACACGCTCTAGCATCGGGACTGTCCTTCTCCTGGCCGCGGGTGGTCGGCAGGCGAGTCCGGTCTGCGGGCTGTGCAACCGCCGCCAGTCCGGGGCACCGGAGCCGAAGGTGAGAGACCGTGCGCCCGGCGCGCGCCGGAAACGGCCCGGAAACGGTGCGTTTTAAATCTCCGAAACGAGGCATCCACAGCCGGACGACCCGTCCCGTCAGGTGACGGCAGCGCCCATGACAGCGCACAGCATCTCAGCCAGCTTCGCGCCCTTGAACGGCTTGGCGCAGACCTTCCAATCGGCATGGCCGGGCGGAATTGCTTCCTCGCCATAGCCCGACAGGAACAGGAACGGCACGTGCCGTTCCGCCAGGGCCTCGGCCACCGGATAGACGCGCTCACCACTCAGGTTGACGTCCAGCAGGGCCAGGTCCAGCGCATGGGTCCGCACAGCATGCAAGGCTGTCTCGACCGTGCCGCACGGGCCGATGGTGGTGCAGCCGAATTCGGTCAGGAAATCCTCGATCATCAGCGCCACCAGCAGCTCATCCTCGACGACCAGGACCCGCTTGCCGGAGAGGGCCCGTTCCGCGGCTGTCATGCCGGTTTCCTTTCCCGTACGGCACCGGGGAGCGGCGCCCGCAACGTGGCGGTGACCCCCTCCGGTGCGAAATCTATGTTGACCGCGCCGGAGACGTCATAGGCGAAACTGCGCTCGACCAGGGTCATGCCGAAGCCCTTGCGGGCCGGCGCCGTCACCGGTGGTCCGCCCCGCTCGACCCATGTCAGTTCGAACTGCCTGGCCGCATCCACCGTCCAGCTCACCTTGACAGTCCCCTCCGGAACCGACAACGCGCCGTATTTGGCGGCATTGGTCGTCAGTTCATGTATCGCCATCCCGAGCGCGAGTGCGGCGCGCGGCTCCAGCATCACCTTGCCGCCGGTCAGCTCGACATTGGCTCGCTCGGTGGACACAAACGGCTTCAGCTCCTCCATCACGATCTCTCCAACCGGGATCGGCGTCCAGCCGTCGCGGCTGAGCAGGGCGTAAGCCGCAGCTAGCGCATGAATACGACCCAGAAAGACAGTGGAGAATTGCTCAAGGGTCTCGGCTCGCCTTAACGTGTTGGTTGCGAGCGAAATGACAACCGTCAGCATGTTGCGAACGCGATGATTCAACTCATCCACCAGCAGCCGCTGATGTTGTTCTGCCAGAACGACACTGGTCACATCGACGAACGTTATCAGCGAACCATCGATACTGCTGTCGGGACTGCGATAAGGCAGGATGCGCATCAGGTAATGCGCCGAACCGTCCAGGCGTTCGACGCGCTTCTCCAACGGCTGCTGAGTCTGCAGCACGGTCCGGATGTCTTCAAGCAGCGTCGTATAGCTCAGCCGCGTGACGATATCGCTCAGCGGCCGGCCGAGATCGCTCGGGATCAGGTTGTAGATGCTGGCGATTTCCGGCGTGAAGCTGCGAATGATCAGGTATGGGTCGAGAAAGACGGTGGCGACCTTCGTGCTGTCGAACAGGTTCCTCAGGTCGCTGTTGGTGCGGTCGAGCTGCTCGAGCTTGCCGGACAATTGCGCGTTGACCGTGTTCAGCTCCTCGTTGATCGACTGGATCTCCTCGCGCGAGGTCTCCAGCTCCTCGTTCGTTGACTGCAACTCTTCGTTGACCGATTGCAGTTCTTCGTTCGAACTGCGCAGTTCCTCGACCGAGGTCGCATGTTCTTCCGAAACCGATTGCAACTGTTCCCGCAGGTCGCGGTTTTCGCGTTCCAGTTGCGCGACGGCCCCGTCGGGCTGGGCGACAGCCTCCTCGGACTCGCTGGCCGGCCGCGCCGGCTCGACCTCCACGAACACCACCATGAACAGCGGGTCATGGGCCGGCCCCGGCAGGGGTTCGACGATCAGCCTGACCAGCCGCGAGACCTTGCCGCCCGTCACGATCAATGACCGGTCCTGCTCCACCGGCCTCCCGGTTTCGATGCAGCGGCGCAGGGCCGAACGCAACTCCAGGCTCCAGCCGGCCCGCGCCAGCTCGAACAGGTTGGCTGTCGGCGATCCGTAGGCCGGCTCCAGGAACCGCCCGGTGTGGCTGGAAAAATGGATCACGTCGCCGATGGCATTCACCACGACGAAGGCGGAGGCGAAGCGCTCGAGGATGCGCCGGTTGGCGTAGCTGACCGCGCGCGGCCAATGCGCTTTCGGGTCAGGCTGCGCGGTGGCGCCCACGACGGCTGGCCGCTGGTCGCGCGCCGCGGCCAACGAGAGGCTGGGCGCCTCGCTCGGCCCCTCCCGCCGGACGAAAATGCGGTGGGAGCGGTCGAGCGGCGTGAACAGCCGCTCATGCCGCCCGATGGTTTCCGATACGCCGAGCATCAGGATGCCGCCGGGTGCGAGCGCATAGTGGAAGATCGGGATCACCCTGTCCTGCAGATCATTGTCCATGTAGATCAGCAGGTTGCGGCAGGACACGAAATCCACGCGGGAAAATGGCGGGTCGCGGATCAGGCTGTGGGTAGAGAAGGTGCAGAGTTCCCGCACATCCTGCCGCACGCCATAGCCGGCGGGACCTTCAGCGAAGAAGCGAGCCCGCCGCTCGGGCGGCACGCTCTCCAGCAGGGTCGCCGGATACCGCGCGGCCCGGGCGGTGGCGATCGCCACCTCGTCGATGTCGGTGGCGAAAATCTGCACCTTCGGCTTCATCGTCAGGCTGTCGAGGCGTTCGCGCAACAGGATGGCCAGGGAGTAGGCTTCCTCGCCGGTCGCGCAGCCCGGCACCCAGACCCGCACCTCGCTGGCGGCATCCTTGGCGTTGAACAGCCGCGGTATGATGTCGCGCTCGATCGCCTCGAACGCGTCCGTGTCGCGGAAGAAGCTGGTGACGCCGATCAGCAGGTCCCGGAACAACAGCACGACCTGGTCGCGGTCCGCACCGAGTCGCGCCAGATAATCCTCGAAGCGGGAGAGCTGCAGCACCTGCATCCTGCGCTGCACCCGGCGCATGAAGGTTTGCCGCTTATACTGCGTGAAGTCGTGCCCAAGGCGGGAGCGGAGGATGTCGCAGATCGCCAGCCGGACGGCGTCGACGGCCGGGTCCGGCGATTCGGCCGGCCGGGTCGAGCGCGCGGCGAGGATGCTGGCGGGCATCTTCTCCACTGGAACAAGAAGATCGACCCCTCCGGCAGCGACGGCGCTGTCCGGCATGCCGGAGTATTCAGGCGCTGAACCGTCGGCGCCCTGGGCCAGGGTCAGGCCGCCGCGGGACTTGATGGCCTTCAGGCCGAGGGCGCCGTCATGGCCGGTACCCGACAGGACGATGCCGATGGCATCCTCGTTCAGCGTCGTTGCAAGCGAATCAAAAAACATGTCTATCGGCGCGGCCGCCCGAGGCTCATTGGACGGGAGGTGCCGCAACGCGAGATGGCCACTCTCAAGCGATGCGACGGTGCCGGGGGGAATGACCAGCACCGTATTGGCTGAGAGGGCATCGCCGTCGCGGGCCTCGGTTACCGGCATGGCGGTCCAGCGCGCAAGAATTTCCGGCAGCATGCTTTTGCGGTCCGCGGCGAGATGGAGGACCACGACGAAGGACAGCCCGCTATCCGCCGGCATCTTTTCGAAAAACCGCCGGAACGCCTCGATTCCGCCGGCGGAAGCGCCGATGCCCACGACGGACAGGCGGGGGGTCGTCATGGGCCTGCCGCAGGTATAACGGACGTGCAAGAGACCTCGACGGCAGCAGTTCGCAGCAACGCGGATCGTTCGCTCAACGACCGGTCCTGCGAAATAAGCCGCATCATCTGAAACTCATTTCGGATTGTTCGTGGTCAATTGATTGCATCCTAAAAATGCCTCGCTTCAGGCGCCAGTCCCGCAGCCAAACGGCGACAGGATACACCCGTACGACCATGACGAAGCCCGGCGCTCAGGCAGCTGGAATCCCTCCACACGCCGGGCAGGCGAATCCGTTCCGGCGAGGGAGGCGTGGCCAGGGCAAGACTTGCAACGGCGGCCGAACGCGAGCCGCATCATTACAGCAGTTCCAGGCCTGTGTAATCCGCCGCTCACGCCCAATTCACGAGTTGCGATCAACAAGAAAGGGCGTTCTGGTTAAACGCTTCGTGATTGTTTGCGTTCCCCGGTCGAAAAAATTTGCCTCGCCAAAACTGCAAAAGCTCCGGGCACGCCGATGATGCGACCCGGGCACGGCCTCGGATTTCCCGCTGCATTACCGGTATCACGATATTATTTCAGCCTGCGTCGCGGGGAGGCTGGCAGCATGCGCGCACGGCCATGACCGTGAGGCCGCCGGCTGATCCGGCAAAATCCTTCTCCCGCTTCGCCTTGTCATGATACCCATGGGACAAGCCCGGCCATGCCACGGGGCAGATATGCCCTTATTTTAGCGGCTCTGGGGCTGGCAGGCTGAACTCGACATGCCAGCAAAAGCCAAGACCTTGGCATGGGAAAGAGAAACAGAATGAGCCGGACCCTGAAGTCCGCGGCCGGCGCGAGCCCGTGCCGCGGCCGGCCGGGACGGGCAACCGCAACTTCTGCCGGCCGTTATATTGCGGGCGCTCAGCGGTTGTGCCGGCTTTTGACGGCCGCGTGGCGGAGCCATGTTGCGCAACCACCGCGGTCCCGGCATGGTGCGTTGAGTTGCCCGATGAACGTGGCGGCAGACTGTATGGAAGGGAAACGGACCATGCGCATTTCGTCCGGGACAATCGTGCTCGGCGTCCTCGGACTGGCGCTTGCCGCGCCCGGCGCGCAGGCGGCTGATCCGATCAGGATCGGGGTCATCGCGGAAACCTCGGCGATCAGCGGAGTGGGCATTCCGAACGCCGCCAAGATGGCGGCGGACGAGATCAACGCGGCCGGCGGCGTCAACGGCCGGCCGATCGAGATTGTGGACTACGACGACCACAACTCGGCCGTCGATGCCGTGCGCGCCTTTCAGCGCGCCGCCCAGCAGGACAAGGTTGCCGCGGTGATCGCGAGCTACATCAGTGAGGTCGTGCTGGCGCTGGAGCCGTGGGCCGGACGGCTGAAGATGCCGATGATCACCCCTGGCGCCGCGAGCAATGAAATCACCAGGCGCGTGCATGAAGACTACGACCACCTGAAATACGTCTTCCACGGCTACCTGGCCTCTACCCAGATCGCCGATGTGGTCTGCGAAGCCGGCAAGACCCTGATGGCGGCCGATCTGCACGCGAAGACCGCGGTGGTCATGAGCGAGGATGCCGCCTGGACGATCCCGCTGGACGAGGAATACCTGAAATGCCTGCCGGCGGCCGGGCTGAAGGTGCTGGACCATATCCGCCTGTCGCCGGACACCACCGACTTCACGCCGATATTCAACAAGATCGAAGGCGAGAAGCCGGACGTCATCGTCACCGGGATCAGCCATGTCGGCGTGCAGCCCACGGTGCAGTGGCAGCAGCAGCAGGTGCCGATACCGATGTACGGCGTGGCGAGCCAGGCGACCAACAGCACATTCTGGAAGGACACCAACGGCGCGACCGACGGGGTGATCTTCAACATGTTTTCGGCGCCGGATGTCGCGGTCACGCCGAAGACCATCCCGTTCGCCAAGGCGTACCAGGCGAAATACGGCAACCTGCCCGGCTATGCGGCCTACACGTCTTATGACGACGTCTACATGTGGGCCGATGCCATCCGGAAGGCCGGCGGCACCGATCCGGACAAGGTCGTCGAGGCGATGGAGAAGACCGAGTATGTCGGCACCATCGGGCATATCGAGTTCCTGCCGAAGGACAACACGTTCGCCCATGGCATGAGGATCGGCCCCGGCTACATCACCGGGCTGATGGTGCAGTGGCAGAAGGGCAATCCGGTCACCGTCTGGCCGCCCACCGTGGCGACCGGCAAGATGGCGTTCCCGGAGTTCATCAAGCTGCCGCAGTGAGTTTGCGGGGTGTTGCGAGCCGGACAAGGCGGACGGCACGCACCTCACCGTCATGGCCGGGACACGCCCCATAGCTATCAGGATAGTGGGCAGTCGGGAAAACGTGTTGCGCGGAGCGCCGTTCTATCATCGTCATGGCCCGGCTTGTCCGGGCCACCTGTAGCGGCAGGTGCGGCGATAGGTGGCCCGGACAAGCCGGGCCATGACGACCTGGAGAATGCCTTGCTCAGCGACCCACCTTACCCTGATAGCCATGGGGACACGACCGGCCATGACGGTGAGGCGGTGACCCGTTTTCCCCCGGCGCCAACTGCCTGACCGCACGGAGTTCCATGCTCGCCTTACAGATCCTGATCGACGGCTTTGCGATCAGCAGCCTCTATGCACTCGGCGCGATCGGATTCACGCTGATTTTCGGCGTCTCCGGCGTGCTGAACCTCTCGCATGGCGCCATCATGGTGGTGGCAGCGGTCATCGCCTGGTGGGTGGGCGGCTTCGGTTCCGGCCCGTATCTCGCTGCCCTGGCGGGAGTCGCCGCCAGCCTGGCCTGCGCCTTCTTCACCTACCGCGTGATCGTCCGGCCGATACAGAACTCGCGGGCGATCCCGCGGGAGGAAAAGGAGATCTTCGTCCTCACCGCCACGCTGCTGTGGGGCATTATGCTGCAGGGAGCCGTCGCATATCTCTTCACCAACAATCCCAAGACCGTGCGCCCGCTGGTCGAGGGCGTGGCGATGGTCCTGGGCGTCCGTACGCCGTTGAATGAAATCCTGACCGCGATGCTGTCCTGGCTGGTCATCGGGCTGCTGTATCTGCTTGTGAACCGCACGCGGACCGGGAAATCGTTGCTCGCGGCCTCGATGAACCCGCGCGGCCTGACGCTGCTGGGTTTCGAGCTGTCCAGCATCTACGTCCTGGTCTGGGCGATCTACGGCGTGCTGGCCGGCATCGCCGGCGTGCTGCTGGGCGCCTTCCTCGGCGTCAGTTCCGACAATGCCGGGGTGCTGACGGCCAGCGCGTTTTCTATTGTCGTTCTGGGCGGCCTCGGCAGCGTCTCCGGCTCGCTGATCGCCGCCTATGTCGTCGGCTACCTGGAGACAATGACGGCGTATCTGGTGAACCCGTCGATCCGCACGGTGCCGGTTCTGCTTTTGCTGGTGGCGGTGGTCTATGTGCGGCCGCAGGGCCTGCTGGGGCGGAGATAGACGATGACCCGCGTCCTTCTGATCGTCCTTCCCGCCTTGCTGGTCATGGCGCTTTTGCCCCTGGGTGTCGGCGGCTACATCCTGGGGCTGCTCACGCTCGGCTACTACTACGCGGTGTTCGCGATGTCCTGGGACCTGCTGTTCGGCTTTGCCGGCGAGGTGAATTTCGGCCCCAGCTTCCTGATCGGAGTCGGCGCCTATACTGCGGCACTGCTGAACCATTACTGGCTGTGGCCGATACCGCCTTGCCTGGCGGCGGGGGCCGTGGCGGCGGTGGTGGCAGGCGCGGTGCTGGCGGTGCCGGCGTTGCGCCTGACCGGTCCGTATTTCGGGCTGGTGACGCTGGTCGCGGTGCTGCTGCTGCAGAACGTGCTGGTGCTGTTCGCCGGGATCACCGGCGGCGAGATCGGTCTCGACCTGCCGGATGTGCTCGCGATCGACGACACCACCAATTATTACTACGCATTGGGCTTTATGACCGTCAGCGGCGGCATCCTGTTCGGCCTGTCGCGCTCCCCCGTCGGCCTGATCCTGCAGGCCAGCGGACAGGACGCGATCGAGGCGGCGGCACTCGGCTTCAACGTCGCCAAGCACAAGCTGGCGGCGTTCTGCATCAGCGCGTTCTTCTCCGGGTTGGCGGGCGCGATGTTGATCTTCTACCTCGGCACTGCGTCCGTCGGCACGGTGGTGGATATCGCCGTCGGGGTGAACGTGATCATCGCCGCCGTGCTGGGCGGGCGGCGCACCATCATCGGCGCCGCCGTCGGGGCGATCTTCCTGATCGGGGCGGGGGAAATCCTGCGTCCGCTCGGGCAGTTGTCCACGTTCGTGGTGTCCGCCGTCGCGCTGGTGGTGATCCTGTTCTTCCCCGGCGGCTTCATGGGGCGGCTGCTGCAGGCGGAGGGCCGCGAGTGACCGCGCTGCTCGAAGTCAACGGCCTGACCAAGCGCTTCGGCGGCCTCGTCGCCGTCCGCGACATCAGCTTCTCGATCCAGCCCGGCGAAATCCTCGGCCTGATCGGCCCCAACGGGTCGGGCAAATCCACCGTGATGAAATGCATCATGGGGATCGAGCGGCCGAACGGGGGCGAGGTGAAGCTGGACGGCGTCGATGTCGCCGGCTGGCCGACGCACCGCATCGCCAGGCACGGCGTCGGCATCGTGTTCCAGCACGCCAGGCCGCTGCACCGGCAGACGATCCTGGAGCACATCCAGCTCGCGCTGCTGCCGGACAATCTGTTCATGCTGCGGACCAACCACGCTTTGATCCGCCGCGCGGAAGAAATCGCCGCCCGTGTCGGCCTGTCCCGGGTCATCCACCGCCTGCCACGCACCCTGCCCTTCGCCGATTTGCGGCGGCTGGAACTGGCCAAGGCGATCGCGCGCAATCCCAAGGTGGTGCTGGTGGACGAGCCGTTTGCCGGGCTGACGTCCGCGGAGGTCGCCGATTTCTCCAACCTGATCGCCAGCTTCCGCGCCGAGGGCCATGCGGTGCTGCTGGTGGACCACAACGTCAAGGGCGTCGCCGCGCTGGTTGACCGGGTGCTGGCGATGTATCTCGGCGAGCCGATCGCCGAGGGCACCGCGGAAGAGGTGATGCGGAATGAGACCGTCCGCCGGGTGTATCTGGGCGGCAAGATCGAAACCTCCGCCCGGCCGGACCGCGCGGGCAGGGATCGAGCGGCGCTTTTGGACGTGCGCAACCTTGGGGTGCTGTACGGCAAGGCGACGGCGCTGGAGGATGTCTCGATCCATGTGGGCGAGGGCGAGTTCGTCTCCGTCGTCGGGCTGAACGGGGCGGGCAAGACGACGCTGTTCAACGCAATCTCCGGCCTCGTGCCGTTCAGCGGGACGATCAACTGGCGGGGCGAGACGTTGAGCGGGCGCACCCCGGGCGCGATCGCCCGCGGCGGCATCGTGCAGTGTCCGGAAACGCGCGAATTGTTCGGCGACATGTCGGTGCGGGAGAACCTCGACCTCGGCGGCCAGCACCACACGGCGGCGGAGGCCGATCGGCAGTTGGACTGGCTGTTCGGGCTGTTCCCGATCCTGAAGGCGCGCCAGGGCCAGGCGGCGCGCACCCTGTCGGGCGGCGAGCAGCAGATGCTGGCCATCGCCCGGGCGCTGATGATGCAGCCGAAGCTTCTCATACTGGACGAGCCGA
Organism: uncultured Rhodopila sp.; assembly: GCA_903851415.1. Taxonomy (GTDB): domain Bacteria; phylum Pseudomonadota; class Alphaproteobacteria; order Acetobacterales; family Acetobacteraceae; genus Rhodopila. The sequence continues at coordinate 35,041 of CAINOE010000051.1, forward strand.
CGCTGGGGCTGGCGCCGGTGATCCTGGAGCAGTTGTCGAAGGCGCTGGAGACGCTGCGGCAGACGACGGATATCACGGTGCTGCTGGGCGAGCAGAACGTGACCTTCGCGCTGCCGCATGCCGACCGGGTGTATGTGATCGAACATGCGCGCATCGTGTGGGAGGGCGATCCGGGACGGTTCGCGGAAGAAGCCGGGGCGGGATACCTGTAGGGCCTTGCATTTGTCCAAATCTGGACTATGTCCAAAGGCATGTCACAGAGCGCAACCATCAGGGCGGTCGAACCGGGGCCGCCGCGTTTGGATATCGAGCGGTTTGCTCCGGCCAATCGGCGCCGCCTGAGCGCGCCGGGGTTGCGCAGCTTTCTCGCCATCGCCGATATGTGGGGGCTGAACGAAACCGAGCGGCGGCTGATGCTGGGGTTTCCGTCGCGATCCACCTACCAGAACTGGGTGAAAGTGGCGCGGGAGCATCAGGATCTGACGCTCGACGTTGACGTGCTGACCCGTATCTCGGCCGTTTTGGGCATCCATCAGGCGTTGGGCGTGTTGAGCGCGACGGAACAGGCGGGCGTCGCCTGGCTGCGCGGGCCGCACCGCGCTCCGGTCTTTGGCGGACGGCCGCCGATGGATCTGGTGACCGGGGGCACGCAGGACGGACTGTTGACGGTCCGGCGCTTCCTCGATGCCGCGCGCGGCGGGCAGTACATGCCGCCGAACGAGATCGATGCGGGGTTTCAGCCTTACAACGATGCGGACATGGTCTTTTCTTGACCGGTCGTTTCGAACCTGCGCCGGCTCCGGCGCACCGGCTGATTCCCTCGCAGTTCCCGCCCATCGGCCTGTTCGATACGGTTGCGACGGCGGCGGATCTGGCGGCGGTGATGGAGCTCGCGGGCTGGACCAACGACCGCCTCGTCGCGGAGCGCGCCGATCGGCTGGCCCGGGAAGAGTGGGTGTACGGGCGGCCGAACGCCAGTATTATAATGGCGTCGTTTCTGCACGTCGCACCCGGCGGGATGCGGTTCAATGGCGCTGAACTTGGCGCCTGGTATGCCGCGGCGGCGGTGCGGACGGCAGTGGCGGAGGTGGCGCATCACCTGCGGCGGGAGGCGGTGGCGCGCGGGGTTTCTTCCGCGCAACGGACGTATCGGGAGTATACTTGCGTGCTTGAGGGATCGTACCTCGACATTCGCGGGAAGCGGGCGGCGCTGGCGGACGTGTACAATCAGGCCGGCTATGCGGCGGGGCAACTGTTCGGCGAGGCCGTTCGCGGATCCGGCGGGGCGGGCATCCTGTATGACAGCATCCGCCACGCGGGCGGCATCAATGTGGTCGCGTATCGGCCTCGGATGATCCAGGCCGTGACGCAGGCCAACCATTTCGAGGTTTCGGTGCGGGCGGCCGATCGGCGGATCGGTGTAAGGGCGCTGACGGACCGGGACGGAGCAGTTGCTTGAGCGGTCTGATCAAACGCAGTTTCACGTTGGCGGGGCACCGGACGAGCGTGGCGTTGGAACCGGAGTTCTGGGACGCGTTGGCTCGACTTGCCGAGCGGCGCGGTGAGACCCTGTCAGCCCTGGTCGCATCGGCCGACGCGGCCCGCGGCCCCGACTCGCCATTGGCCTCGGTCTTGCGCGTGACGGCGTTGCTGGCGGTTGACCCGCTGTCGCCGCGACCCTAGCGCCTGGCCACCGGCAAGTCCGGTGCGTTCGCGCCATGAGGCTCGGGGTCACCAGGCCCGGAGGCTGGAGCCCCTGTCGCGTGCTGCCTGGCGACCACGCCCCCTGTGGACGCCCGGCTGTAGCGTTCAGGGCTTCCAGAATGGCTGATTGACCAGGAACTCCACGTCAGATCGGGTCAACGAAATATCGCGCAATTCCCGGTCCGACATGCGTGCGAGTTCGCGGCGGTCGCGGGCTCGGCTGGTCCAGCTGCGGTAAAGCCGCAGCACGGCGGCGGCAAACGGCATCAAGCGCCCGCCCGGGGCCGCCCGGCCGGACCTCGCTGCAAGATTGACGGGGCCGGCACCGGCCTTGCCGAAACGATCCGGGAAGTAATGCGCGAGCATGGCGGTGCCTTTCGTTCATGACGTCGCGCTCCAACCGCCGCAACCCGGGGAAGCGTCAACTTCGGTTTTTGCGGTGTCAGGCGGAGAATTTTGCAGCGCGGATGTTGCCGCCGGGTGAGTTGTTAGCGCGGCAGTCCCGGAATGGAATGTGACTTTGGACACACCATGGTCTCGCCTCACGCCGTGGTGTAGGCGGCCGCTGACTACGGGCACGCGCCTGCAAGCCGTTGCCGCAGACCTGCGCTGAGACGCGAGACGGCACTTGCCCGTTTGCTGAGTTTGCCTAAGTGCTTGCGTGCCACCCCGGCGCAAGCAGGGTCAGGCGGTGGTGCTCGATCACGGAGGGCAAGGCGTGGCACCGTTCAAGGCTTTGGCAAATCTGTCCGGCGTAATCCTGATCGTCGTTGCCGTTTGGGCCATCTTGTTCGGCGGAGCCTATATGTGCCGGGTAACCGGCGGGTGGAGCACGCGATCCTGCGTGGCGATCGTTGCGGCTGGCTATATTGGCCTCGCCGCCTTTGACTTTTCGTGGTTCGGGCTTGATACGGAGGGATATCTTGGCGCCATCGGCATGCTGGTTCCCTGTACGGCGGCGATCGCAATGGCCATGATTGCGCCGCATAAGTCCCGCGCTGAATAGCGGCGCACATCCGGTGCCGGGATCCCCGCGCCGATGACGTTCGCCTTCAGAACTGATTCTCCGCCCGCAGCCCGAGCATGATCTGTCCGACGGACTCGTAATGAAGCTGCCGGCCCTGGGCCTGCTGGTTGACCGTGTGGATGTCGCGCAGGCGGCGTTCGAACGGCTGGTCCTCGAATACCGCCGCTGAACCGGCGCAGTGGAACAGGGCGGTCACCGCCTCCCGCGACTGGTTGATCGACCAGGTGGAGGCGAGGCGGATCATTGCCCCCTGCTGCTCCGTCATCTCGCCGTGCCGCACGACGTGGTCGTAAACGTCGTCCAGCGTGGTGTGCAGGAAGGCGCGGGCGGAGTGCCATTTCGCCTCCGCCTGCGCCAGTTGCGACTGGACTACGTTATTCTCCCGTAGCGGCCGCCCGGCGCCGCGGGACGTTTTCGCCGCCGGCAACGCCAGGAACGCGTCGACCAGGCCGCGGGCGATGCCGAGGCCGACGCCGGCGAAACCGGAGGCGTAAAGCTGGTTGCTGCCGAAGCGATACAGCGGCCCCGGCTCGCGGCGATCGATCGCCTGGTCGCGCAGCATCGTCCGCTCCGCCGGGACGAACAGGTCCTCGACGGTGTATTCATTGCTGGCGGTGCCGCGCAGGCCGAGCGTGTGGCAGATGTCGGTCATCCGGGCGCTGGATTTGGGGAACAGCAGGGTGCGGATTTCGTGCGTCCCCGCGACCTTCACGTGCGCCCCAAGCCAGAGGGCGTTCTGGCAGCCGCTGGCGAAGCGCCAGGTGCCGGAGATGCGGTAGCCGCCGGGGACCGGTTCGGCCTCGAACGGAGCGCCCGGCGGTCCCCAGGCGAGGATGCCGTCCAGCGGTCCGAACATCTGCTGCGCGACCCGCGGGTCGAGGTAGGCGGCGGACATCGCGCAGCCGTTGCTCTGGCAGACCACCCAGGCGGTGGAGCCGTCGGCCGCGGCGAGCGCCTCGGTGACGCGGGAGAAATCCGACGGTTTCAGCTCCATCCCGCCGATGGAGCGGGGTTGCAGCATGCGGAAGAAGCCGCCGTCTTTAAGGGCGTTTACGACGTCCGCGGTCAGTTCGCGGCGCTGGTCGATCTCGTCGCCGTCCCGCGTGAGCAGGGGATGCAGCGCGAGGGCGCGCGCGACCTGAGGGTGGACGCCGGTCATCCGTTTGCCTCCGCATTATCGGCTTGAACGCCGTTGACGCGGACGATGGCGCATTTTCCGGGGCGTTGCAAAGCGCAGGCGTGGTCAGGCCGCCGGCCGTTCGATCTCCAGATGGACCGTGAGCCCCGCCCGCTGAGCCAAGCCGATCAGCGCATCCAGGCTGAACCGGTTGATCCGACCGCGCAGCAGATCGTTCAGTCGGGGCTGCGTTACGCCGAGCCGGATGGCGGCTTGGGTCTGGGTCGTCTGCCAACTCTCCACGACAGTCCGGATGGCGGTCAGCACATCCGACCGCAGGGTCATGCTCGCGGCCTCCTCCGGGGTTTCCTCCAGTGCGTCCCAGACGTTCTCGAAAGTCTGGATTGGCTCGTCCGTCATGGCTCTCTCCCGCCAACAACCTGCTTCAAGCGACCAGCGGATAGATCAAGGTCCCGCTTCAGGGTCTGTTGCGTCTTTTTCTGAAACGCGTGCAGGACGTAGATCGCGTCTCCTATCGACGCGATATAGATAACCCGAAATGCGCCCGAGTTATCGCGCACCCTGATCTCCCGGACACCCGGACCGATGCTGGCCATCGGTTTCCAATCGTCCGGGTCCAGTCCGTCTTGCAGCCGCCGAAGCTGATAGCCGGCCTCGCGGCGCGCGGCGGCCGGAAATGCGCGGAGGTCGTCCAATGAGCTGCCGACAAACCGGACCGCCTTCATGGCGGTGCTATATCAGAACGGATATAGCCGATCAACCAGGACGGCTAAGGACAGCCCGCGATATGAGCTCGGAGGGTACACTGTTCCGCGACGGTGGTTATTCATGCTGTCGGGCGCAACGCGATTCGCCACATCTCTTACCTGCCCGTGCGAAACGGAGCGGGGCGACCCCACGCTTGAAGTGACGTTCAAGCCGCTTCGCCTGCCTGCGTCGCCGCAAAGCGAATGACCAGCATGCCCGAAACGCGGTCGGCTCGCCGGCAACCGTACACAGCTCAAGCGCGGCATGGGACCTCGTCACCCGCGCCGCGCCGACAATCCAACAAACTGACCCGGGGGCTGGTTAGAAGCCCTCGCGCTCCAGACGCTTGCGCTCCAGCTTACGGGCCCGGCGCACGGCTTCCGCGGCTTCGCGGGCGCGGCGCTCGGAGGGCTTCTCGTAATGCCGCCGAAGCTTCATCTCGCGGAAAATGCCCTCCCGCTGCATCTTCTTCTTGAGCGCCTTCAGCGCCTGATCGACATTGTTGTCACGCACGAGGACTTGCACTTGGCCGCCTACTCCTTTCCGGGGCGCACCCGACGATCAGGTACGCAAAATGACCCGCCCCCGGGAGACTCCGGCGCGGGGATGGGCGCTATACCATGGCGCCGGAGACTTACAACCCCATTTTCCGTCGAACGACACTCGGAGAGCCCATGTCCATCCTAAAGATCGCCCGCATGGGCCATCCGGTCCTGCTGCGAAAATGCCAACCCGTGGCTGATCCCGGGGCGCCGGAGATCCGCCGCCTGGTCACCGACATGATCGAGACGATGGAGGACGCCCCCGGCGTCGGCCTCGCCGCCCCGCAGGTCTACCAGCCGCTGCGGCTGTTCGTGTTCCGCGTCCCGGGCGGCCGCGCCGGCCGCGATCCGCTCGATACCGAGGTGGCACCCACCGTCCTGATCAACCCCACCGTGGAACTGATCGGCGAGGAACGCATCCTCGGCTGGGAGGGCTGCCTGTCGATCCCCGACCTGCGCGCCGCCGTGCCGCGCGCCGCCCGCATCCGCTACAGCGGCGTCGATTGCGACGGGAACGTGATCGAACGCGAGGCCAGCGGATTTCACGCACGCGTTGTTCAGCACGAATACGATCATCTCGACGGCATCCTATATACCATGCGGATGACCGATTTCCGCTATTTCGGCTTCACCGAGGAACTCAACCGCGCCGAAGCGGCGCAAGGACACTGAACGATGATCGCACCCCCCGAACGGCTGCCGGAACGCGACGCGGCGATCGAGGCAATGCTGCCGAACGTTCCCTTCGACGGCTGGACCAAACGCTCGCTGAAAGCCGGCATCCGCGCCGCCGGCATGCCGGCGGATGAAGCCGAGCTGCTGTTCCCCCTCGGCGCCGTCGATATGATCGAGACCTTCTCCGACCTGGCCGATCGGCGGATGGAGGAAGCGGCGGCGAACCTGGTGACGGAGGCGCGGCTGCCGAAGCGGGTGCGCGCGGTGATCGCACTCCGTCTGGAGCAGAACCGGCCGCACAAGGAAGCCATCCGCCGCGCCTTGGCGGTGCTCGCCCTGCCGCGCAACGCCAAGGCCGCCGCTGCGGTGACCGCCCGGACGGTGGACGCCATCCTGCACGCCGCCGGCGACCGCTCCGCCGACTTCAGTTGGTACACCAAGCGGGCGATCCTGGCCGCCATCTACACCACCACCCTGCTGTATTGGCTGCGCGATGCGTCCGAGGACGACGCTGCCACCCTGGCGTTCCTCGATCGCCGCCTCGCCGGCCTCGGCCGCGTGCGCAAGCTGCGCGGCCGGATCGACAAGGTGCTCGACCGGTTGCCGCGGCCGTTCAAACTACGAATGGGTGACACGGGCTGACGGACACTCTATCTGTGCATGACGTCCGGCCGGCGCCCCGGCGGCCGAACCACAGCGCAGGCCCATGACCGACACCCCCATCGAACGAATCCGCAACTTCTCCATCATCGCCCATATCGACCACGGGAAATCCACCCTGGCCGATCGGCTGATCCAGCACACGGGCGGGCTGACCGCGCGGGAGATGACCAGCCAGGTGCTGGACAGCATGGAGCTGGAGAAGGAGCGCGGCATCACCATCAAGGCGCAGACCGTCCGGCTGAGCTACACCGCCAAGGACGGGATCACCTATGAGCTGAACCTGATGGACACGCCCGGCCATGTCGACTTCGCCTATGAGGTCAGCCGCAGCCTGGCCGCGTGCGAGGGCAGCCTGCTGGTGGTGGATGCCTCGCAAGGCGTCGAGGCGCAGACATTGGCGAATGTCTACCAGGCGATCGACGCCAATCATGAGATCGTGCCGATCCTGAACAAGATCGATCTGCCGGCGGCGGAGCCGGAGCGGGTGAAGCAGCAGATCGAGGATGTCATCGGCCTGGACACGTCCGACGCGGTGGAGATCAGCGCCAAGACCGGGCTGAACATCGAGGGCGTGCTGGAGGCCCTGGTGACCCGCCTGCCGGCGCCGAAGGGCGATGGCAATGCGCCGCTGAAGGCGCTGCTGGTGGATAGCTGGTACGACCAGTACCTCGGCGTGGTGATCCTGGTGCGGATCAAGGACGGGCGGCTCAAGCGCGGCCAGCGCATCCGCATGATGTCCTCCGGCGCCGTCCACGCGGTCGAACAGGTCGGCGTGTTCACTCCCAAGATGCTGCCGATGGAGGACCTCGGGCCGGGGGAAATCGGCTTCATCACCGCGGCGATCAAGACGGTGGCGGACTGTAACGTCGGCGACACGATCACCGACGACCGGGTGCCGGCGACGGAGGCCCTGCCCGGGTTCAAGCCCTCGATCCCGGTGGTGTGGTGCGGGCTGTATCCGATCGACGCGGATGATTTCGAGAAGCTGCGCGACAGCCTGGGCAAGCTGCGGCTGAACGACGCCAGCTTCCATTATGAGCCGGAGACCTCGGCGGCGCTGGGCTTCGGCTTCCGCTGCGGGTTCCTCGGGCTGCTGCATCTGGAGATCATCCAGGAGCGGCTGACGCGCGAGTTCGATTTGGATCTGATCGCGACGGCGCCGTCGGTGGTCTACCATATCTTCAAGACCAACGGGGAGATGCAGGAGCTGCACAACCCGGTGGACATGCCGGATGGCTCGGTGGTGGACCATGTCGAGGAGCCTTGGATCAAGGCGACGATCATGGTGCCGGACGAGTATCTCGGCAGCGTGCTGGGGCTGTGCACGGAGCGGCGCGGCCAGCAGGTGGACCTGACATATGTCGGCAACCGGGCGATGGCGGTGTACCGCATTCCTCTGAATGAGGTGGTGTTCGATTTCTATGATCGGCTGAAGTCGGTGTCTCGGGGGTACGCGTCGTTCGATTACGCGATGGACGGGTATGCCGAGAGTGATTTGGTGCGGATTTCCATCCTGGTGAACGGCGATCTGGTGGACGCTCTGTCGTTCATCGCGCACCGCGCGGCGGCGGAGACTCGCGGGCGGCAGATTTGCGCCCGGCTGAAGGATCTGATCCCGAAGCAGTTGTTCAAGATCGCGATCCAGGCGGCGATCGGCAGCCGGGTGGTGGCGCGGGAGACGATCAGCGCGCTGTCGAAGGATGTGACGGCGAAGTGTTATGGGGGCGATATCTCGCGGAAGCGGAAGCTGCTGGAGAAGCAGAAGGAAGGCAAGAAGCGGATGCGGCAGTTCGGGAAGGTGGAGATCCCGCAGTCCGCGTTCCTGGCGGCGTTGAAGATGGATGCGTGATGGGGTGGCGGCTGAGGGTCGATTTGCGGTAAAGTTACTGCGATGAACACGGGTAAGAGAAGAGCGATCAATGAGCATCGAGATATCCCGGGAGACCGAAGCCCGCCTCGCTGCTGAGGCCTATCGGCACGGCATTTCAGTCAATGCGCTGCTGGAGCGGTTGATGAACGAACGTGCCGCGCTTATCAGTTCCGCTAAAGACCATCCCGAATTGCCGGTGTGGTCGCTTGGGAGCTTAGGTGCTCTGCACCGGCGCGATATCTATGACGATGTCCGTTGAGCCGGGAGTTGTCGATACGAATGTCCTGGTATATGCGCTGGATAGCGACGCCCCGCACCATTCAGCGTCGCGCAACTTGCTCGAAGCGGCGCGAGACGGTTCGACGACCCTGTTCGTGACGTCGCAGGTCCTCTGCGAGTTCTATTCAATCGTAACAAATGCACGGCGGGTTTCCAGGCCTCGCACGTCCGCCGATGCAGTCACCGCAATCTCGGGGCTGCTTGCCTTCCTTCATGTGCTGCCAGTTCCCGCTCATGCCGTTGAAGGGTGGATAAGCCTGCTTAGCCGCCGTCCGGTGACAGGCGGCGACGTGTTCGACCTGCAGATTGTCGCCACCATGAAGGCGAACGATGTTGCGAGAATCTACACGTTTAACCGAGATGACTTCGAGGCGTTTGCGGAAATTTCGGTTGTAACGCCATAAGTCCTTGCTAACGACCATGTTGGGGGAGAAAAATCCGCTTCCCCTCGAAGCATCTCCACTCGACATCAACACCGGCGCGACAGAGAGCGCGCCAAATGCTACCGCTGGAACCAATAAATGACTTCATAAATTAAGATCTATGCATCAAGACCGACGCATTGATGACATTGGGAGCCGCGCGCAGACAAGCGAAAGGCGCGGCCGTGCCAAGGGCCGCCGGGTGAAGGCGCGCAGGCTGCCGAAGTACCGGTCCAGCAGACAAAGCAGGCGCTACGCCGCGGGGACGACGAAAAATCGATGCGCGACATCACGGGATCGAGTAATTTCAGCCACCGCACAATCTCGAGGCTTGCAGTATGAACCGCGCCATACCGATGTTCGACCCGGTCCTTCAGTCAATGCGACCCCAGACCCTATGCTCAGGCTTGACGATCCGGCAGGACTTCAGGCTATCGGTTCGGTTCGTGATGTTCCAGACGGAGATTGAGGAGTGCCTCTACGCAACCGACGGCGGGACCCTTTTCCTTGTCAGCTACCGAGATAGAGTTTACGCGGTGACCTGTGGGCATGTCGTAAAAAATTTCGAACTCGGTCAGCTCATCATCACCGGGAAAAGATATCCTCTGAAGGGCGACAAGCCCGCGCCGATACAAGGTCGGTATTTCCCTAGTTCCCCAGAGGGCGCGGCAACAGATTCGGATATTCTGGACATTTGCATTATCGACTTTAAGTCCGAGGTGAAACCGAGTTTCTTTTCCGACCCTGCCTATATCATCGACGACGCCACCATTTGCACGAGCCACAACGGCCACAACTTGCTAATCTCCGGCTGCCTCAAGGATCAGAGTGCGATACTTGAACCCGATATTGCCGCTGGGTTTGCAATACTCGAATATCAGGATGGTGGAGCGGCTTCTTTCGATCCGCTCCTGCGAAGCGCCGTCGCAGAATTCGCTTGGCCTGCTTTCGGCCGGGTCACGGGCCTGAGCGGCGCTCCTGTATATGACGTTACAGCGAATGCGCTTTGTGGCGTGGTTATGCGTGGGACCATGACCGGGAGAAAATCAACAATTCACTTTCTAGACGCCTTCCATATCGTGGAAATGTTGAAAATGATAGACCGGAACGATGCTTCCACGTCCTATACACGCGGCGTTTGGCAGGAAATCAAGCTACCGCTACCGCTGGATTTACCACAAAAACGGTAGGCTCCGGATTGCGCCTGGCCGAAACTGGAGTCAACTTATCTGTGTTCATTTGTGTTCATTCGTGTTTCCATTGCTTTATCACAACCGGCACCGCCGGTGACGTGGCAGGCAGATTCGGAAACACGAATGAACACGAATGAACACAAATAGGCTCTTCGAGGATCAGCTTTCGAACAAAATCATCGGCTGCGCGCTGACTGTATCCAACACGCTCGGCGTTGGTTTTCTCGAAAGGGTCTACGAAAACGCTTTGGCCCACGAACTCCGCGCGGCCGGCCTGACCGTTGACCAGCAGTATCCCATCACCATCCACTACGACGGTGTCCCGGTCGGCTCCTACGCGGCCGATCTCCTGGTCGAGAAGACTGTCCTGGTCGAACTCAAGGCGGTCACAGCACTGGATACCATCCACCGCGCCCAGTGCATCAACTATCTCAAGGGCAGCGGTCTCCGCCTCTGCCTCCTGCTCAACTTCGGCAGTCCGCGCCTTGAGATCAAACGCGTCCTCAACGACCCGTAACGCCCCCGGCGATCCGGCGAACTGAACGCCTCCACCCCAGCTCCCGAACTTTTGTGCTTGCTCTTGAACCGAGGTTTATCCTGGAGCGAACGTACAAAGAACACCAGCCGCGTGCCGGCGCCCGGGCGATACGCGTTGAACAAACCGCCGGTGAGCCGTCTGCGGATCGCCGCATCGGACAGCCAGGCGAAGGCCAACATGCGCATCCGCCAGGCGGGAGACCTCATCGCCATCCTGGCGGCGCAGCGTCCATACGAGCTGCGGGACTCACCACCCGCGGTCCCAAGTGGCGGCGTCTGGCCGCCGAGGCTGTCAGTTCGCTGGATCAGGCACCCGGATCGCCGAAGGCCGGGGAAGCTTTGGAAAGCGCCATCGGCAAGCCGGCCACTCGGTAAACATCACCCTCGTGCCGAAACAAGCAGACGATCCGGCACCGCGTCCGGCCTACCCGTTCTGCCGGCGCAGCTTCTTCACCCGGCGTTTCTGATACGCCACGATGTGCCGGGTCAGGGCATGGCGAGGGTCGAACGCCAGGTGCGTGATCGATGTCACGACATGCGATTTGGCCTCGTCTCCACCATCGAACGAGAGCCTGCACATGATGCCGCCCTCGTCCCCCGCGTTCGAAACCCAAACCACCTGGCACTGCATCGGAACCGGGGTTCCCGGCGTCTGATTGCGGAGTGCGCCCGCCAGATAAGGCGTGACAAAAGCCGGCAGCGGCAATGCAGCCTCCAACCTCGCGAGGAGATCGGCGGTCAGAACCGGGTTATCGATCATGGGCGGCGACTCGCTTCCGGATTTCGAAGACCGCGATGATACCACATGCCTCCCGGGTTGCTCCCCGTCGCGCATCGCCCCGCCCTGTGGCACTGCTCTTGCGGGTATCATCCCGCAGCCCATCGGCTGTATAGACATTCCAGCCTCCCCCGGACTCCGTCACGACTGCTCACCGAAAGTTCCCCAGCCATGACCGCAGCATCCGCCCCGCCGCCCGGCGGCAACAAAATCCCCGCCACGCTGATCCCCGGCGACGGCATCGGCCCCGAGATCGTCGACGCCGTCGTGCTGGTGCTGGCCGCCCTCGGCGCCCCGTTCGAGTGGGACCTCCAGCAGGGCGGCATGGCCGGCATCGCGGCGGGCGGCGATCCGCTGCCGGACGCCACCCTCGCCAGCATCCGGCGCACCAGGCTGGCGCTGAAGGGGCCGCTGACCACCCCCGTCGGCGGCGGCTTCCGCTCCGTCAACGTCCGCCTGCGCGAGGAATTCCAGCTCTTCGCCAATCTCCGCCCGGCCAAGACCCTGGTGCCCGGCGGACGCTTCGACAACATCGACCTGATCCTGGTGCGGGAGAACCTGGAGGGCCTGTATGTCGCGTTCGAGCACTACATCCCCATCGGCGACGACCCCCAGGCCGTCGGGATTTCCTCCGGCGTCAACACCCGCGCCGGCTCGCGCCGGATCGTGCGCTATGCGTTCGAGCATGCGGTCAAGCTCGGCCGCAGGAAGGTCACCCTGGTGCACAAGGCCAACGTGCTGAAGGCGCTGACCGGCGTGTTCCTGGAAGCCGGGCGGCTGATCGCCGAGGAGTACAAGGGGCGGATCGAATGCGATGAGCGGATCGTCGATGCCTGCGCCATGCAGCTTGTGCTGAACCCCTGGCAGTTCGACGTGATCGTCACCACCAACCTGTTCGGCGACATATTGTCCGACGAGATCGCCGGCCTCGTCGGCGGCCTGGGCGCGGCCCCCGGCGCCAATATCGGCGAGAAGGCGGCGATCTTCGAGGCTGTGCACGGCTCCGCCCCGGATATCGCCGGCCGCGGGATCGCCAACCCGACCGCGCTGCTGCTCGCCGCCGGGCTGATGCTTGATCATGTCGGGCTGACCGGCCAGGCGCACCACCTCCGCAAGGCGATCGACGACGTGCTGAACCGCGACAACGTCCGCACGGGCGACCTCGGCGGCAAAGCGTCCACGAGCGACTATGCCCGGGCGATCGTGCAGCGGCTCAGCTCGGGGGTGTGAACCGGACTATTTGCCAGCCCCCCCTGGCAAATCCGGCGGCTCAAGATTATTCTAGACAATACGTCTAGAAGGTCATAAAACATGGCACTCAGTATCAAAACCACCGAAGCCGACGGCCTGGCACGCAGCCTCGCCCGGCTCACCGGAGAAACCATGACGGAAGCCGTCACCATCGCCCTGCGGGAGCGTCTCGGCCGCGAGCAATCCCGGCGTCACGCCGCCCCGGACGTGCGCGCCCGCGTTGCGGCCCTGGCCGAACGCATGCGCGCCGACTACGACACGCGGCCGATCGGCAAGGCCGAATGGGACGCTGCGTCCGGAGACGAGGGCTAGACCCTTGATCGTCGTCGATTCCTCGGCGGTCGTGGCGATCCTGTTCGGGGAACCCCCGGCGGAGGCGTTGTTGGATCGACTGCTGGCGGACCCGCAGCGCATCATGTCGGTGGCGTCGTATGTCGAAACCGGGACGGTCCTCGCCGGACGGCAGCGCCGCGACCGGATGCGGGCGATCGACGATCTCGACAGCTTTCTCGACACGACCGGCATCGTTCTCGCCCCGGTGGACGAGTACCAGGCGCGGCTGGCCGTGCGCGCTCGGATACGGTTCGGCCGCGGCGTGGGCAACGGCGGCGTCCTGAACTTCGGCGATACGTTTTCCTACGCCCTTGCCCAAACGCACACCGCGCCGCTGCTGTTTATCGGCGACGATTTCGGCATCACGGACGTGATCCCGGCGATGCCGCCGGGCTGATCACCCCTCCAGCGGCGATGGCGCCATCGGCCGCTTGCCGCCGCCCGGCTGGAAGCGGCTGAGATAGGCCGGCACCACCAGCTCCACCGGCGTCGGCGTCAGCCCCAGGTCGCCCAGCCCGAGCGCCCCGTCCGCCACCACATTGTCCCGCTGCAGCATAAGCAACTGGTCCGGCGTCAGCGGCTTGCCCGGCACATATTGCATAATGTTCGCCTGGAATCGCGCAATCCCCATCGGAATATCCACCAGCCTGCGGTTCCGCCTGGTCTGCTTCAGGATATAGGCGAGAATCTCGCGGAACGTCCAAACCCGCGGGCCGCCAAGTTCATAGGTCCTGCCCGAGGCCGCCTGCGACGCCAGCGCCGCCATCACCGCGTCGGCGACATCGCACACATAAACCGGCTGCATCCTCGTCTCGCCGCAGATCACCGGCATGATCGGCGACAGCCGGGCGATCTCGGCGAAGCGGTTGAAGAACTTGTCCTCCAGCCCGAACACCAGCGATGGCCGCAGGATCGTCGCGGAGGGGAACGCCCCCAGCACCGCCTGCTCCGCCGCGCCCTTGGATGCGCCATACGCACTCGGGCTGCCGGTATCGGCGCCGATGGCGGAGATCTGCACGAACCGGCCGGCACCGCCCGAAGCGGCGATGCGGGCGATCCGCGCGGCGCCCTCGGTGTGGATGGCCTGGAACGTCGCCGAACCGCTCTCCGACAGGATGCCCACGGCGTTGACAACCACATCGGCACCATCGGCCGCGCGGCGAACAGTGCCCTCGTTGGTCACCGAGGCGAACAGCGGCACGATCTGGCCGACATCGCCCATCGGCTTGAGAAACAATGCCGCCTCCGGATCGCGCACCGCGACCCGTACGATATAGCCCTGCTGGGCCAGCCGCTTGACCACATAGCGGCCGACGAACCCCGAGCCGCCGAAAATCGTTGCCACGCGCCGAGTCGCCATGGGTTTGCAGCCTTACCTGATACGGTTGCTCTGATAGCCTGTGAACGGACCTGTCTCAACCCGGCTTCGCCACCCGTGCGGCGGAAGCAGGGCGCAAGCGTCCCCGAATTCCCTATGTCATCGCCGGGGGTGGCCGGTCCCCTGTGTCGTGGCCGGGACTGGTCCCATAGCTATCAGGATAAGGCTCAGCCGGAGAAAAGTTTGGCCGAGGCGTCGCTCTTTCATCGTCATGGCCCGGCTTGTCCGGGCCACCTGTGCCAGCACCCTGCCGCGATAGGTGGCCCGGACAAGCCGGGCCATGACGGTGGGGGAAAACCCGTGCTCCGCACGATCCCTTATCCTGATAGCTATGGGGCCTGTCCCGGACATCCACGACTTGCGGTCCCGAACCAACCAAAGGCGTGGATGACCGGACTAAATCCGGCCATGACACCGAGCCGCTATCCTCGCCGGCGTGGCCGAGGCGCAACAGGGGGCCGCCGAATTTCGCGCCCGCATGCCGGCCGCGGCGCGAACCGCCGAACCGGCGGCCGCCCCCGCCGCTGTTGCCGCGAAGCCTGCGGAACCGTCCCACCGCGCGCACTGGGCTGCCGGGATGGATCAGGTTGCCGCGGAGAAACTGGCGGAGGCTGCACATCTTCCACCCGCGCAGCGCCGTGAGGCGGAGGAGCGGGCTGCCGTCTTGAGCGGCACGGCCAACGCGTTGTCTTCAGGCGCCGGGGTGGGGTGTCCGGGGACGATGCCGGGCGGCGGCTGAGCAACCCCCCGGTGCCCCCGATGCGCGGCTACCGCCCCGCCCGCCGCCGAGGCCAGTTCCCGCGCTGAGACCGGCGTGTACCGCCATACGCTCGCCGGCGGGAAATTCAGCGGCGTCCAGGCTTCACGCTTCCCGGCCAGCCCGTGATGCCGCGCCGGCAGCGGGGACGTCGCGCAATAGCTGTAGTGCAGGAAGCCGCGGCCCGGAGCGACCGCCTCGATAGCGTCGATGAATCTCCGCTGTTCGGGTTTGGGCAGAAGCACCAGCGGAATGCCGCACACCACGGTGCCGACGCGTCCGTGCCAGTGCTCGGGGATCAGCGCCGGCAGGCTGCGCGCATCGCCTTCGATGACATTGACGCCCGGCAGCACGCGCCGCAGATGCGCCGCCATGTCAGGCACGATCTCGATAACGAACAACCGCTCGGCCGGAACCCCGCCGGCCAGCAGCGCCTGCGAAATAACCCCGGTTCCGGCGCCCAGCTCGATGATGACCTCGTCGCTGCTGCGCCGGGTCTGGCGCACGATCCGCTGGCAGAGCGCGTTGGAGGAAGGCACGATCGATCCCATCTGCAGCGGGTTGGCCAGCCATCGCTTGAAGAACATGCCCGGATTGGCGGTGGACGGCTGGTCTGCTGCCGGCGCCAGTGCAACCTGCATGTCAGACGACTGTAGTATTTGTGTCATGGATGTGTCATTTTCCGAGATTATGCCTGCAACGTGACAGCCTCTACCGGAATAATAGACAGCTTGGAACCCCGCAACGCCATGATAAGGCCGACCGCCCCGGTTTCCTTTGATCTCTCCCGGGGGTCCGCTATACACTGCCGGCACCGACGCTCGTTCGCCGGGGCGCGACCTTTCAGGGGCAAGATCGGCATCGCATGACAGCGCGCATTCTGATCGTCGATGACGTGCCGGCCAACACGCGGCTGCTCGAAGCCAAACTCTCGGCCGAGTACTATCAGATCGCCACCGCGCGTGATGGTTTCGAAGCCATTACAAAATCGCGGGCCTGGCAGCCGGATCTGATCCTGCTGGACGTCATGATGCCGGGCATGGACGGGTACGAGTGCTGCCGCCTGCTCAAGGACGATCCCGTGACCTTGCATATCCCGGTGGTCATGGTGACGGCGCTTGGCGAACCGGGGGAGCGTCTGCGCGGCCTGGAAGCCGGCGCGGACGATTTTCTCACCAAGCCGGTCGAATACGACACGCTGATGACCCGCGTCCGCAGCTTGGTGCGGCTGAAGCGCCTGCTCGACGAATGGCGCGCCCGCGGCGATACGGCCCGCGCGCTCGGACTGACGTCAGACCACGCGACGATCCCCTCGATCGCCGGCGCGCGCGCGCTGATTGTCGACGACTGGGAGCAAACCGGACAGACGATCCAGGATGCCCTGGCGGAGGATGGCGTCATCCCGGCGCTGGCGCGCAACGGCGCCGACGCGATCACCATGACCAACGCGGTGACGTTCGACCTCATTGTGGTCAACCTGACCATGGCGGGCGAAGATCCGCTGAAGCTCGTGTCCGCGCTGCGCGCCGCCGACGCGACGCACGAGACGCCACTGCTGCTGGTGGCCGAGGCCGTCGAGAAAGACCGCATCCTGCGCGGCTTCGAGCTCGGTGCCAACGATTGGCTGGTGCAACCGATTGACCGCAACGAGCTGCGCGCCAGGGCGCGCAACCAGATCCGGCGGAAATTCTACCAGGACCGGCTGCGCTCGGACCTCGGAACCGCGCTGGAGATGGTGCTAACCGACCCGCTGACCGGGCTTTACAATAAGCGCTATCTGGAGCGGCACCTGGGCGGCCTGATCGAATCCGGCAAGGGCCGCCACCTCGCGCTGCTGATGGTCGATGTCGACCACTTCAAAGCGGTGAACGATGCCTACGGCCACGCCGCGGGCGACCGCGCGCTGCGGCTGATCGCCGACTCGCTGCGGCTCAACACGCGGGTGTTTGACTCGGTGGCGAGGTACGGCGGCGAGGAATTCGTCGTCGTGATGCCGGGCACCGGACCCGAGGAGGCTACGGCCGCGGCCGAGCGTCTGCGCTCCGCCGTCGAGTCGATCGACTTCTTTCCGTCACAGGGCACGCGCGCACCGCTGACGGTCAGCGTCGGGGTGGCGTTCACGCCAGCCGGGACGGGCGTGCCCGATGCGTTGTTTCATGCGGCGGATGCCGCCCTGTACCGGGCGAAGCGCAACGGGCGGAACCGGATCGAGATCGCTCAGGGGTAGCCCGCTACTTGATCTTGGCTTCCTTGAACGGGACATGCTTGCGGACGACCGGGTCGTACTTGTTCAGCTCCAGCTTATTGGTCTGGGCGCGCGCGTTCTTTTTGGTCACGTAAAAAAATCCGGTATCCGCCGTGGATACCAGCTTGATCTGCACAGTGTTCGACTTGGCCATCAGCCTGATCCTTGTAACAGCACGGGACGCCTGTCCGCCCGATGAGGGCCGGCAAAATGCTCAAACAGGCCGCGCGGGTCAAGGGTTTGCTTGAATGCGGGGTTGCCCTTTCGTCATGGCCCGGACAAGCCCGGCCACGACGAGGAGAGAACGACCGTTGAATCACACGACCCGATGCAACAGCGCCGCCCCCTCCGCGGCCCGCCGGCAGTTCTCCGCCGCGAGGGCAAAGCTGCGGTCGAAGGTGCCGGTGGTCAGCCAGCCGATATGCGGGGTCACCACGACGTTCGGCAAGGCCAGCAAACGGTCCCCCGCCGCGACGGGTTCGGTGTCGAATACATCCAGCCCGGCACCGGCGAGGCGCCCCGACTCCAGGGCCTGTATCAGCGCCGGCTGATCCACCAGGCCGCCACGGGCGGTGTTGATCAGGATGGCGCCCGGCTTCATCCGGGACAACGCGGCCGCATCGACCATCCGGCGCGTCTCCGGTGTCAGCGGCAGGTGCAGGCTGACAATGTCCGCCTCCGCCAGCAACCGAACCAAAGGCAGATACCCGGCGATCGCATCCGCCACCGGGTTCCGGGCGGAATACACCACCGTGCATCCCATCGCTGCCAGCATCGGCGCCAGGATCTTCGGGATCGCGCCGAAGCCGATCAGGCCGACGGCGCGGCCGCCGAGTTCGCTGATCCCGTCCTGCAAGGCGGCATCCGTCCACGTTCCCGCCCGCAGCCGGCGATCGAACGCCGGAATGCGCCGGAGCACCGACAGCATCAGCCCGAGGGTCAGTTCCGCCACCGCCCGGGCGTTGGTTCCGGGCAGATTGCAGACCGGGATGCCGCGCTGTTTCGCCGCCGCCAGGTCGATTGTGTTCACGCCGGCGCCGATCTTCTGGATCAGCTTCAGGCGGGGGGCGGCAGCGATCATGCCGGCGGTGCAGGGCTGCAGCACATGCCAAAGCACGTCGCAGTCCGGCAGCAGGCGGTTCAGCGTTTCGGTGTCGTCTTCCCGGCAGACCGATATTCCAAGTCCCTCCAGCCGCGCCAGCCGTGCGGCCAGGTCAGGCCCGGCGGAGGCATGGTAGACGACATTCATGCCGGCGACCGTCCCAGCACCGAACCGCCGGCGAAGCGGGCCTTGCCGCCGAGGGCTTCCTCGATCCGCAGCATCTCGTTCCACTTCGCCATGCGCTCGCCGCGGGCGAAGCTGCCGACCTTGAGCTGCCCCGCACCCCAGCCGACGGCGAGGTGGGCGATGGTGACGTCCTCGGTTTCCCCCGACCGGGCGGAGACGATGGTGGCATAGCCGCATTCCTTGGCGACCCGCAGCGCATCGAGCGTCTCGGTCAGGGTGCCGCGCTGGTTGGGCTTCAGCAGCACCGCGTTGGCCGCCCCCTTCTCCGCCGCATCCCGCAGCCGATCGGCGTCGGTGACGAGGAAGTCGTCGCCGACGATCTGGATGGTGGAACCGAGGGCGCGGGTGATGCCCACGAAGCCGCCGGTGTCGTCCTCGGCCAGCGGGTCCTCGACCGACAGGATCGGGTAGCGGGACACCCAGCCGGACAGCAGGGCGATCATCTCCTCGCTGGACAGATCCTTATGGTCCAGCGCCAGGGTGTAGCGGCCGTTGCCGCCGAACTGCGAGGCGGCGACGTCGAGCGCAATGCCGATCTGCTCGCCGGGACGGAAGCCGGCTTTTTCGATGGCTGCAACCAGGGTGTCGAGCGCCTGCTCGTTCGAGTCGAACATCGGCCACCAGCCGCCTTCGTCGGCGACGCCGCGCCGGGTGCCGGCCTCCTGCATCAGAAGGCCGGCGGCGCGATAGATTTCCGCGGTCCAGTCCAGCGCCTGCGCGAAGCTCTCCGCGGCCGGGCATATGACCATGAAGTCCTGGATGTCCACCCGGCGGCCGGCATGGGCGCCGCCGCCGAAGATCTGGATCTGCGGCAGCGGCACCAGCGCCGCATCGGAGCCGCCGAGGTGGTGATACAGCGGCTCCCCGGCCACGGCGGCGGCGGCGTGGGCGGCGGCCATCGACACCGCCAGGGTGGCGTTGGCGCCCAGCCTGGTCTTGTTGCGGGTGCCGTCCAGCTCGATCAGCCGCTCGTCCAGCGCTTCCTGGTCCGCGGCGTCAAAGCCGGCCAGGGCGCGGGCGATGATGGTGTTGACGTTGGCCACGGCCCGGCGGACGTCGTAGCCGCCGAACGCCGTCCCGCCGTCGCGCAGGTCGAGCGCCTCATTCGACCCGGTGGAGGCGCCGGCCGGCGCGATGGCGCGGCCCACCGCACCGCCTTCCAGCAGCACGTCGGCCTGCACCGTCGGGCGGCCGCGGCTGTCCCAGACGCGGCGGGCGTGAACATAGGCGATCCGCGTGTCCGTCATCAGGCGATCTCCTCGTGCCAGGCGCGCGCCACATCGGTCAGGCAATCGGGTTGATCCGCGAGCAGCCGCCGGGCGGCCTTGCGGACCCGCTCGCGATCCGGGTCCGTTGTAATGTACTCGACCGGCGACTTGCCATCCACCCGTGCGAGGAACAGCGCCGGGAGAAGATGCGCGGCGCGGGCCTCCAGCGCGGCCCGCGGTTCCCAGGTGACGCGGTGGAGATAGGCTGGCGTCATCGCCTGGAAGCACTCCAGCAGCGCGGCCCGCCGGGCCGGGACCCAGAGGCATTTCAGCAGCAGATGGTTCAGGCAGAAGGCCAGGTCGAAGGCCGGATCGCCCCACCAGGCGCACTCGGCGTCGAGGAACACCGGCCCGTCCGGCCCGCACAGGATGTTCTTCGGGCTGACGTCGCCATGCACCAGAGCGCGCCTGTTCGCCAAGGTCGTCTCGGTCAGCGCCTGCATCCGTCCCGCCAGGTCCGGGTGCGCGCGGCCGGTATGCGTCAGGTAGGGCTCCAGCCGGATGTCGTGGAAGATTTGGTCGGTTGGGAAGTCCGCGGCCAGCGAAGGACGGGCTGCCGTCGCGGCATGGATGCGGACCAGGGCGGCAGCGACCGCGGCGGCGAAGGCCGGCTCAACCAGACCCTCCCGCAGTCTCGATTTCCACAGGGGATATCGATCGGCTGGCAGATACTCCATCGCCAGGACACCGGTGGTCCCATCCTGGCCGAGCAAGGCGGGCGCGGCGCCCGGCAGGGCCTTATTCGCGACCCGCATCCAACGGGCCTCATACAGGTTGCGCTCCACCGGGGCCCGCCAGTCGGCGTTTACCCGCAGCTTCGGCAGCGCCCGCTTGACGCATATCGGCCCTGCCGGCAGGTCGATCCGCCAGATGTCGGACGACACGCCTCCGGCCAGAGGCTCGCCGGACGGCGCGGCGCCGTGCAGAAGCCTCATGCGGTCCAATGCGGCCAGGATATCGGCGGGGAGCGGTTGCCTCATCGGCGGGACACTACCGTGTTGGGTGGGAGGGTAAAGCCTGGCGGCGGATCATTTTCGCGCCGCTCCGGTATCAAAACCGGCCCGGGGTCGCTACATGACGCCGTATCCATGATGCCGGACCAGATTGCCGAACAGGGTTTTGCGAACGGCCGGTGGCGCGCCCCGCTGCCGGGGCCGCGCCGCCGGCCGGTGCTGCTGATCGCGGTCACGCTGTCGGTTCTGGTGCATCTGCTGCCTTTCGGTGTGGTCGCATTGATGCCGCCGCCCGCGCCGGTGAAGCCCGCTCCCGAGGTTCAAGGCGAAGTCGAACTGCTGATGGTTGAGCAGAAGGGCGCCGCGCCGAGCCAGGCGGGCCGGCCCGCCGACGGCGCGGCCCAACCGGAGGCGGCCCGGCCGGTCGCGAAGGCCGCGGACAAAGCCGACACCTCACCGGCGCCAACGACTGCGCCCGCGTTGCCGGCGCCAACGGCCGCGCCCGCGTTGCCGGCGCCAACGACCGCGCCCGCGTTGCCGGCGCCAACGACCGCGCCCGCGTTGCCGGCGACGGACGAAACCGGCGAGCCGGTGCCGCCGCCGCCCGCCGCCGCGACGCACGCCGAAACGCTGCCGGCACCGCCGGCCTCGCCAGGCGCGCCGCCGAAACACGAGGCCCTGACGTTCAACTTCGCCGGCACCGACAGCGACACCAATGCGCGGGTCGTCTCCGGCCATGTGCTGCCCGCCATGCCGGATGACCGGTTCCGCAACCGGCCGCCGCCCTATCCGCTCGAAGCCGCGATGCGGCGGGAGACCGGCGCGGTCCTGGTCCTTATCCATGTATCGGCGTATGGGCTTGCCACCGGCGCCGATGTGGTGGAGAGCTCGGGTTCGTCGCTGCTGGACGGTGCCGCGGTGGCGGCGGTGCGGAAGTGGCATTTCCATCCGGCGATGAAGGACGGTCTGGCGGTTCCGTTCGACATGCCGTTTCGTTTCGTGTTTTCAGCCGGCTGAGGGTGTCATGGTGCGTATCGACCGGGTGACGACGACAGGTGGCGACGGCGGCGAAACCTCGCTGGGCGACGGCTCGCGGGTCTCCAAAAGCGACCTGCGGATCGAGGCCATGGGCGCGGTGGACGAGGCGAACGCCAGCATCGGCGTGCTGCGCACCCACACCCGCGGCCGGCCGGAGGAGGACGCGATGCTGGCGCGCATCCAGAACGACCTGTTCGACCTCGGCGCCGATCTCTGCGTCCCCGGAGCAACAGCCGATCGGCTGCGGCTGACGGAGGGGGTGGTGGGACGGCTGGAGGCGGAGGTGAAGCAGATGAACGCGGCGCTGCCGCCGCTGACCAGCTTCATCCTGCCGGGCGGGACGGACGCCGCCGCCCACGCCCACATGGCGCGGGTCGCGGTCCGGCGGGCGGAGCGGGCGGTGGCGCGGGTCGATGATCTGAACCCCGCCATACGCCGGTTCATCAACCGGCTATCCGATCATCTGTTCGTTTTGGCACGCGTATTGAATGGCAACGCAACCGAGGATGTGCTGTGGGTGCCGGGCGCCAACCGGTAGCGATACCGCGTCCCCTTGACAGCCCGAGGGCGCGGGGTTTCGCATCGCGCCTGCTTACACTGAAAGACCGCCTGTGCCGCAGCTTTCGCTCCATACGCCAATCGGCGATCTGACCGTGGCCGAGGAAGACGGCGCGATCGTCGCGCTGGATTGGGGATGGGGCGGCGACCAGGTCCGCACGCCTTTGCTGGAGCGGGCGGCGGCTCAGTTGCAGGCCTATTTCGACGGGGCGCTGACACGCTTCGACCTGCCGCTGGCGCCGGCCGGGACCCCGTACCGCCGCGCGGTCTGGGACGCGCTATGCGACATCCCGTATGGAGAGACCCGCTCCTACCTCGAGATCGCCGCCAGGGCCGGCGGCAGCGCCCGGTCGGTTGGCCAGGCCAACGGGCACAACCCGATCCCGCTGATCATCCCTTGCCACCGGGTGGTTGCCGCCACGCATCTCGGCGGCTACTCCGGCGGTGACGGATTGCCAACCAAGCGCTGGCTGCTGGCGTTGGAAAATCCGAGCCTGACACTACTCTGACCCAATTTGCCGCACGGAGACACGATATGACCAAGGCAATCCGGATCCACACCAATGGCGGCCCCGAGGTGATGGTGTGGGAGGTTGTCCCGACCCCCGAGCCCGGACCGGGCGAGGCGCTGATCAAGCATGAAGCCATCGGCCTGAACTTCATCGACGTCTATTTCCGCTCGGGGCTGTACAAGGCGCCGAGCCTGCCGCTGATCATCGGCCAGGAAGGCGCCGGGACGGTGCTGGCCGTCGGCCCGGACGTGAAGAGCCCGGCGGTTGGCGATCGTGTCGCCTATGCCGGCCCGCTGGGCGGCTACGCCACCGAGCGTGTCATCGCCGCCGATCGGCTGGTGAAGCTGCCGGATACGATCAGTTTCGAGACGGGCGCGGCGATGATGCTGCAGGGCCTGACCGCGCAGTACCTGATCCGCCGCACCTTCGCGGTGACGCCTGGCGACACGATCGTGGTGCATGCCGCTGCCGGCGGCGTCGGCCTGATCCTGTGCCAGTGGGCGAAGCACCTCGGCGCCACGGTCATCGGCGTGGTGTCCAGCGAGGAGAAGGCCGAACTGGCGCGGGCGAACGGCGCCGCCCATACGGTGGTGGGGCACGCCAAACTGGCTGCCGAGGTCAAGCGCATCACGGGGGGCGCGATGGTTCCCGTGGTGTATGACAGCGTCGGCAAGGACACGTTCGCGGCCAGCATCGACTGCCTGGCGCCGCTCGGGCTGATGGTGAGCTACGGCAATGCCTCGGGGCCGGTGCCGCCGGTGGATATCAGCATGCTGGGGGCGAAAGGCAGCCTGTTCCTGACGCGGCCGACATTGGCGACCTATACGTCGAAGCGCAGCGACCTCGAGCGCATTGCCGCGGACCTGTTCGACGTCGTCGGCAGCGGCGTGGTGAAGATCCAGGTGAACCAGACGTTCAGCCTGAAGGACGCCGGGCTGGCGCATGCGGCGCTGGAAGGCCGCAAGACGACGGGGAGCACGGTATTGATCCCGTGACCGCGCGCCCCCCGCTGCGCCGCCTCACCGCTGCGCCAGAAACCGCGCGAATGCGGCCAGCGTCGCGTCCGACACATGATGCTCGATCCCCTCGGCATCCGACTCCGCGGCTTCGAACGGCACGCCGACCGCCAGCAGCAGATCGACCACCACGCGGTGCCGCGTCCGCACCCGCGCGGCGAGGCTCTCACCCGCCTCGGTCAGAAACACCCCGCGATACGGCTTGGCCACCGCCAGGCCTTCCCGCTTCAGCCGCCCGATGGTCTTGATCGCCGTCGCGTGCGCCACCCCGAGCCGCCGGGCTATGTCCGTCGGCCGCGCCTCTCCGGCATCCGTCAGCAGGTCGGAGATCAGCTCGACATAATCCTCCAGCAGCGCCCCGGACTGTGCCGTGCGCGCCTTGCCGAACCGGCTGGCCTGCGTCGGTTCGGCTGGAAGCACTGCCGCGCGAGTCGGGCTTTCCGTCATGGAACCATCACCGCACCAGTTGCCGCCGCCGATGGTCTGCCTAATCCGCAAAAGTTTGCAACAGCAGGATGACGTTCAGCCCCAACACGATCACCGTCCCGGACGCCGCCACCGCCTGAAGGCGCCGCCCGATGGCGAAGGCTCCCATGACCCCCGGCCGCCGGATCAGTATCAGCAGCGCTATCATCGGCACCGGCAGCACCAGGCTCAGGACCACCTGGCTGAGCACCAAAGCCTCCGTCGGCTGCGCGCCCATCGCCACCACGACCACCGCCGGAGCCATCGTCACCACGCGCCGCACCCACATCGGAATGCGGAAGCCGACGAAGTCCTGCATGATCACCTGCCCGGCCATCGTCCCGACCACCGAGCTGGACAGCCCCGACGCCAGCAGCGACAGCATGAACGCCCCGGCCGCGACGACACCCATCAGCGGCAGCAGCGTGTGATACGCCGTCTCGATCTCGCCCACATCCGCATGGCCCTGATGGAACATCGTCGCCGCCATCGCCACCATCGCCATGTTCACCAGCCCGGCCAGAGTCAGCGCCAGCAGCACCTCGATATTGGAATAGCGGATCAGCCGGGCGGACTGCGCGTCGGTGCGTGCATACACGCGATGGGTCATCATGGCGGAGTGCAGGTAGATCGCGTGCGGCATGACCGTGGCGCCGACGATGCCGACGGCGAGGGTGACGCTGTCGGAACCGTCAAGCCGAGGCACGATGGTGTGGTAAAGCACCTGACCCCAGTCCGGCGGGGCGATGAAAAGCTCGATCACATAGGCCAGGCTGATCACGCCTACGAACCCGGTGATCACCAGCTCTATCGGCCGGAAGCCGCGCGACTGGATCATCAGCAGGCCCCAGGTGATGGCGAAGGTGATGAGCAGCCCGGTCATCAGCGACAGGCCGAACAGCAGACTGATGCCGATGGCCGCGCCGATGGACTCGGCCAGATCGGTTGCCATCGCGGCAATTTCGCTCGCCACCCACATCGCCATGACCAGCGGGCGAGGAAAGTGCTGCCGGCAGAGCGCAGCCAGGCTGAAGCCGCTGACAATGCCGAGCCGTGCCGACAGGGCCTGGAACAGCATGGCGATCAGGTTCGCCATCAGCACCACCCACAGCAGCAGGTAGCCGTGCCTCGCGCCGGCCTGGATGTTGGTCGCGAAATTGCCCGGGTCCATGTAGGCGATCGACGCCACCACCGCCGGGCCGATGAACGGCAGGAAACTCCGCACGCCCCGGCGGCTTCCGGTCAGCGCGGAGGCGCCCGCTGTTGCGGTCCGGTCGGACAGGCTCGGGGGCGAGACGGCCAGCTTCACCGGGCTGACTTGCCGTAGATCAAGGCAGATGAAGCTTTTGCCATATATTACGCCTCTCGCCATACTCTGTAGCCTGGGCTACACCTTAAGTCGAGCAGATGGTTGGTGGCGCCGCCGTGTCAACACCGGCGGCGTTAAGGCTATCGCGTTTCGTGAACTGTGCTAAAGCCCCCGCCCCATGCGCCACTTCCTCGATTTTGAAAAACCCATCGCCGAACTCGAAGGCAAGATCGAGGAGCTGCGGCGTATGTCGGAGCCGGGCGGCATCAATATCGCGGACGAAATCGGCCGCCTGACCGCCGTCGCGGACAAGCAGCTCCGCGCCACGTACGCCAAGCTGACGCCTTGGCAGAAAACCCAGGTCGCCCGGCACCCCGACCGGCCCAAGGCGCAGGACTACATCAACACGCTGATCTCCGGCTTCACCCCGCTGGCCGGCGACCGCGCCTATGCCGACGACGCCGCGGTGCTGGGCGGCATGGGCCGGTTCCAGGGCCGCGCGGTGATGGTGCTGGGCACCGAGAAAGGCATCGATACCGAATCCCGGGTGAAACATAATTTCGGCATGGCGCGGCCGGAGGGCTACCGCAAGGCGCGCCGGCTGATGGAACTCGCCGGCCGCTTCGGCATGCCGATACTGACGTTCATCGACACTGCCGGCGCCTTTCCCGGGATCGAGGCGGAAGCGCGCGGCCAGGCCGAAGCCATCGCCCGGTCCATCGAGGCGTGCCTGGAAGCGCCGGTGCCGATCGTCGCGACGATCATCGGTGAGGGCGGATCGGGCGGCGCGATCGCGCTGGCGACCGGCGATCGGGTCCTGATGCTGGAACACGCAGTCTATTCGGTCATCTCGCCGGAGGGCTGCGCGTCGATCCTGTGGCGCGATCAGGCGCAGGCCCCGGTTGCGGCCGAGGCGCTGAAACTGACCGCCGAGGACCTGCTGCGCCTCAATCTGGTGGACCGGGTGGTGGCGGAGCCGTTGGGCGGCGCGCAGCGGGACAAGCTCACCACCGTCCATGCCGTCGGCCTGGCGGTGCAGGACGCGCTGGCGGAACTGAGCGCGTCGGATGGCGCGACCCTGCGGGCGAAGCGGCGGGAGAAGTTCCTGGCGATGGGACGGGAGCCCGTCGCATGACAGCCGGTGGCACCGCGGTCCCGGCCTGTCCGGCTGGACCAAAGCCGGTCCCGCCCATAAACTACTCCGTTAGTGCGATAAGGGCGGTTCGGTAGACATTCCATGCGTGACGAGATTTCGGCTTACAAGCGCGACCGTATCCTCGAAGAAGCCGTCAAGCTGTTCTATGAACGCGGGTTCAGCGGCACGACGCTGGACGATATCGCCGGCAAGCTGGGCGTCACCAAGCCTTTCATCTACACGCATTTCCGCAGCAAATGCGAATTGCTGGAGGCGGTGTGCCGTCCGACGATCGAAATGTCGCTCGACGCCATTTCCCGCGCCGCCCGGAATGAAGGCCGCGCCGCCGATCGGCTGTTCGACGGGATCGTCAATTTTACCAAAGTGGTGCTGCAGCGGCAGGCCAATATCGCGGTTTATTTCCGCGAGGAAAAGCATCTGTCGGAGGCCGGCCTCGGCGAGATCAATGCGCTGCGGAAACGCTTCGACCGCGTGCTGAGCGACCTGCTGCAGGAAGGCGCCGACGCCGGGGAGTTCCGCATCGCCGATATCCGCATGGCCGCGCTGGCCATCGGCGGGATGGTGAGCTGGGCGTACACCTGGTATCAACCCGGCGGCCGGCTGTCGTTCGACGATATCGGCGCACGGCTTGCTCATTTCGCACTGCAAATGGTGGAGGCGCAGCCGGCGGCGGAACTGACTGCGCAGTGTTGAACCTCCGCCGCTTTGCACCGGCGGGCATTCCATAACGATCCGGTAATCGCCATCATTCCTTGCTCGACCGGAAAGCGCTCATTCGATGCCCAATCACAGACGTTGGTGGACCGGGCTCTCGCAAACCCTCCGCGGCTGGTTTTCCCGGGCAGCGGAGGATGTGGCGGCCGGCGCGTCGTCCGCCCGGGCGCAGGAGGAGGTCAGGTTCCGCGCGATCGAGGCCGCGCCGATCATCTGGATGCTCGGCAAGGTTCAGTCGGGCAAGTCGTCGGTCGTACAGCGCCTGACGGGTGCGACCGAGGCCGAGGTAGGCGAAGGCTTCCGCCCGATGACCAGGACGGCGCGGATCTTCGATTTTCCGCCGGAAGCGCCCATGGTGCGGTTCCTCGATACCCGCGGGCTGGGCGAGACCGGCTACGATCCCGCAGAAGATATCGCGGCCTGCGAGCGGCAGGCGCAACTGCTGATGCTGGTCCTGCGCGCCGGCGATCCGGCGCAGGATGCGGTGTTTAGTGCGGCACAGGCGATCCGCGCCCGTCATCCGGCCTGGCCGGTGGTGGTGGCGCAGACCTGGCTGCACGCCCTGTATCCGTTTCCGCCGTCGCATCCTCAGCCGTATCCGTTCAACGCCGGCACGGACGGGCTGACCATCCCGTCCGCGCTGGCAAGGGCTTTGGCGCATCAGCGGCAGCAATTCGCCGGACTTGGCGGGACGGGACCGGTGATGTTCGTTCCGCTCGACTTCACCCACCCGGATGACGGGCTGGCGCCGGCCGATTACGGCCTCGATGCGCTGCTCGCCGCCTTGTCCGAGGCGCTGCCCCGCGCGGTCATGGCGCGGATCGAGGCTCTGCATGCCGACCGGGGGGGCAAGATCGCGACGGGGGCGCGATCCGCCATCCTGGGTTATGCGGTCGCGGCCGGTGCTGCGGACGCACTGCCGATCGTTGCGATAGCGGCGGTTCCGGCGATCCAGGGGGCGATGCTGCGGACATTGGGATCTCGTTTCTCTGTCGAATGGACAGGGTCCGATGTCGCCTCCCTGCTGGGCGCGGTCGGCACCGCGGCGCTGGTGCGCCAGGGTGTCGGATTCGCCCTCAAGCAGGGCGCCAAGCTGATCCCGGTCTACGGCCAGATCGGCGGCGCCGCCGCGGCATCCTTGTCCAGTTTCGCCTTCACCTATGCGCTGGGCTACGCCGCCTGCGTCTACCTGAAAGGCCGCCGGAGCGGCATCGCCGCCAGCACGGGAGATATTCAGGAGGCGTACCGGGCGGCGCTGATCAAGGCGTTCGACATATTCCGCGCCAGCCGCGAGCAGCCGAAATGATCGAGCCAGGCCTGTTGAAAGCGTTCCGGCGCGAACTCGTTGCAGTCGCGCTGCTGATTATTCCGCCGCTGCTGCTGATCCCGCTGGGCGCCCTATGGCTGTTCGAGCGCGGCGGCACCCTGGCATTCCTCGCGATCGGCCTGGTGTGCGCAACGATCGCCGGGCTTATCATGCTGCTTGGTAAACGAAAGCCGGCCGCCCCGCGGGAAGCCATCGAAACCCCCGCCGACTGGCCGGAGCGCGAACGCGAGGCGTTCGAAAAGATAGAACGTTTCTCGCGTGAGACACCCGCGCTGTCGTTCACAAGCCAGGCCGAGGCCATCGATGTGGCGCGCCGCACCGTCGATATCGTCGCCCGGCACTACCGGCCCGATGCTGCCAGTCCGCTGACCGCGTTCACGATGCCGGAGGCGCTGCTGTCGCTGGAATCCGTGGCGGGGCGGCTGCGGCGCGGCTTGCTGCTGGCGGTGCCGCTGTCCGACCGTCTGACCGTCAGCCAGTTGCTCTGGCTGTCCGCCTCGGCGGAGAAGGCCGGACGGCTGGGGGAGACAGTCCAGAGCCTGTATAACCTGTATCGGATGGCCCGGCCCGTCATCAACCCGGCGGGGTCGATCATGGCCGAGGTCCGCGGGATCATCCAGGACGAGCTGCTGACCTCCGCCAAGGCCGGCCTGAAGAGCCGCCTGACCCGCCTGCTGGTCATCGAGGTCGGCCGATCGGCGGTGGAACTGTATTCCGGGAGGATGCGGCTGGACCCGGCCGAATTGTCGCAAGCCGCCGCGGCGGCCGCGCGGGAGGGCGATGCGAAACCGGCGGCTCCGCCCGCGCCGCTGCGCCTGCTGATCGCCGGACAGAGCAACGCCGGCAAATCCAGCCTGATCAATGCGCTCGCCCGCAGCATCGTTGCACAGGTGACGCCGCTTCCGGGGCCGCCCGGCTTCGCCTGCTTCGAGGCGGTCGATCCAGCCGAACAGACCTGCATTCTGGTCGATGCGCCCGGACTTTCCGCCGCACCCGGCGCGATCGAGGCGCTGACAGCGGAAGCAGCGAAAGCGGATGCCGTGCTGTGGACGGTCAGCGCGGTTCAGGCGGCGCGCGAGACCGATGTCCGGGGATTGCGCGCGTTTCGCGCGGCGTTCGAGACAAGGTCCGATCTGAACCGGCCACCGCTGCTGTGCGTCGTGACTCATATCGACCAGTTGCGCCCGTTCGCGGAGTGGGATCCGCCGTACGATGTGGCTGCCCCGCCCGGCCCGAAGGCGCGATCCATCCGCGCCGCCATGGACGCCATCGCGCTCGATCTTGGGATTCCGGTCGCCAGCGTCGTTCCGGTGTCCCTGGCGCCGGATCGCGAGGCGTACAATGTTGACGCGCTGCGGCTCCGCATCGGCGAATCGCTTCCGGCGGCGCGCTATGCGCAACTTTCCAGGACGTATGCGCGGGATGCGCGAGGCGGATGGTGGCGCGATGTTGCGCGGCTTTATCACGGCGTCAGGACGATTATCGCAGGTTGACCCCGGGGCGGGTTGAAAGCGGAGATTGCGTGGGCAGCGTCCCCGCCAACAACCGGTCGTGCAGTTCGCGTGCCGTCATGAACACGCCGCCCAGTTCGCCGCTGAAGAAACTGAGATATCCCGCGAGCCGATGGAGGAACTCCGCCAAGTCGCGGCGACTGCGGACATAGGGTGTATGGCCGGGATCGAGCGACGGACTGTGGTAGCTCAGGGTGAAAATCCGCTCGCCGCGTCCCAGCAATGCACGCGTCAGCCGGCGCATCGCCGCCAGATCGGACCGTTCCGGCGATAGCGTGATGCGCTCCAGCAGGCCGGTTCGCGCCAGCATGCCGGCGGCGCGAACGGCGCTGAAAGGTGGATCTGCGGACCTCATGTAGATCTCAGGCATCCGGCTTGCGAGCAAGCCGGTCAGGGCACGGGTGACCGGCAGCTCCAGAATCCGGCGACTGTTGCCAAACCAAAACGGCCCGTAGTCGAAGGTGGAGAAGTCGGGGCCGCCGCAGGCGGTATACCGCGTCCGCGGGATCAGGCTGGTGTCGACGAGAAATCCTGCGTCCTGCAGCAGCGCGCCGGTGGACGGTCCAAAACCGTACCGGCCCGCCTTGTAGACGGTCGGCTGCAGATTGAACTTGTCACGTATCGCCTCACACAACCGGAGAAGCTTTTCACGCTCCAGAGCCCTTGGCAGGTTGCCGGGAAAGGACAGGCGTTCCTCATTGCCGCCTTCGAACGGGGGGGTCACCCACGGATGCAGTTGGGCGCCGATATCGCAAAGTCCGTCCCCGAGCAGGCCGCGCAACACATCCACCGCGCCCGCATCGGACGCGACCGGATAGGTGACCAGATAGGTCGGCCTGGCATCATGCCGGGAAAATGCCTCATGCGCGCGGATCTGGTGGCGGATCGAAGAGGTGGTGTGACCCCGCGCCGAAGTCGGTCCGCCCCATTGGAATTCCTCTTCGGCATCGACGATGATGCACAGGACCGGTGCCCCCGCGGGCAAGCGGATTGGCTCCGCCCCGGGAAACAGCAAGCCAGGATCGGCTTCCTGGTTCGGCAGCGGACGCATGGTCTTGCAAGGCTCCCGGGTACGCCAAGGTGCCGGCAAAGACCGGCCAATCCGGATTTAAGCGGACCTGTTACAGTTTGAAAGTATAATCTACACAGTGAGAGGAACAACCTGCTCCTCCGGTGCCTCATCGAGATGGCAGGCAGACAGGTGCATATCGGCAATCAGCCGCAAAACCGGCTCCTGCGCGCGGCAACGGTCGAACGCATAGGCGCACCGCGTATGGAAGCGGCAGCCGGAGGGCGGGTTGATCGGGCTGGGCACATCCCCGGTCAGGATAATCCGCTGGCGTTTCGCCGTAGGATCGGGAACCGGGACGGCCGATAGCAAAGCGCGCGTGTAGGGATGGTGCGGCCGGGCGAACAGGCTGCGGCGGTCCGCCAGTTCGACGATCTTGCCCAGGTACATTACTGCCACGCGGTGGGTCAGATGCTCCACCGTCGCCAGGTCGTGGCTGATGAACAGCAGCGCCAGGCCAAGCTCATCCTGCAAATCGGCCAGCAGGTTGATGATCTGCGCCTTGACCGAAACGTCGAGCGCCGACACCGCCTCATCGCAGATGATCAGGTCCGCCCCCGGCGCCAGCGCCCGGGCGATGCCGATGCGCTGCCGCTGGCCGCCGGAAAATTCGTGCGGAAACCGGTTGATCGCCTCGCGCGGCAGCCGGACCTTGTCCATCAGCGCCCCGACCCTGGCGGTCAGGTCGCGCCGCCCGCTCGCCATGCCGAAATTGATCAGCGGTTCGGCGAGGATGTCACGCACCCTCATGCGCGGGTTGAGGCTGCTGAACGGGTCCTGAAAGACCACCTGCACCCGTTTGCGCATCGCCCGCAGCCGACCGGCGCGCATGGTGTCGATGCGTTCACCGTCGAGGTAGACCTCGCCGTCCGTCAGCCTGAACAGGCGCAGGATCGCGCGGCCGACGGTGGATTTGCCGCAGCCGGATTCGCCCACCAGCGACAGGGTTTCGCCGCGCTGGATGCTGAAGGTGACTCCGTCCACGGCGTAGACCCGGCCCGTTTCCCGCCCGAACAACCCGCCATGGATAGGGAAATGCTTCTTGAGGCCGTTCACCTCCAGCAGCGGGACGTCCGCTTTCACGCGGCCACCGTCTGTCCGGCGTAATGGCAGGCAACGCGGTGGGCGGGACCCTTGACCTCGATCGCCGGGGCGATGCGGCGGCAAGCGTCGGTGGCCATGGGGCAGCGCCCGGCGAAGGCGCAGCCGGTAATGGGCTTGCGCAGGCTTGGGACCTGCCCGGCGATCTCCGGCAACCTGGCGCGGCCGTTCGCAGCGAGCGAGGAACCCAGCTTCGGCATCGCTCCGAGCAGGCCGCGCGTGTACGGATGCATCGGCCGGGCGAAGATTTCGCCGGCGGGGGCCTCCTCGACCTTGCGTCCGGCGTACATCACCACCACCCGTTGCGCCATCTCGGCGACGACGCCCAGATCGTGAGTGATCAGCATGATGGCGGACCCCATGCGGGTTTTCAGGTCGCGCATCAGGTCGAGGATCTGCGCCTGGATGGTGACATCCAGCGCCGTCGTCGGCTCGTCGGCGATCAGCAGCTTCGGGTTGCAGGCCAGCGCCATGGCGATCATCACCCGCTGCCGCATGCCGCCGGACAGTTGGTGCGGGTATTCATGCACCCGCCGCGCCGGCGCCGGGATGCCCACCAGGGTCAGCATCTCGACCGCTTTGGCCTCGGCGGCGCGGGCGTTCATGCCCTGGTGCAGCCGGACCGTTTCGCCGATTTGCCGCCCGACCGTCAGCACCGGGTTCAGGCTGGTCATCGGCTCCTGGAAGATCATCGAGATCGCGTTGCCGCGGATCCGACGCATCTCCTGCTCCGACAGCTTCATCAGGTCGCGGCCCTGGAAGCGGATGCTGCCGGCGATCCGGCCCGGCGGCTGCTGGATCAGGCGCAGGATCGACATCGAGGTGACCGACTTGCCGCAGCCGGATTCGCCGACGATGCCGACGGTCTCGCCGGCCTCGATGTGGAATGAAAGGCCCTCCACCGCGCGGACCACGCCGTCCGGCGTGCCGAAATGGGTCTGCAGGTTCTCGACTTCGAGCAGTGCCATCGTGGCTACAGCCGCTTCGCCAGGCGCGGATCGAGCGCGTCGCGCAACCCGTCGCCCAGCAGGTTCACGGCGAGGACGGTAACGGACAGGAAGATCGCCGGGAAGAAGACGATATAGGGCTTCACCTGCCACAGCGCCCGGCCCTCGGCCATGATGTTCCCCCAGCTCGGGACGGTGGGCGGCGTGCCGGCGCCGATGAACGACAAGGTCGCCTCGGTGATCATCGCGGAGGCGCAGATGAACGTCGCCTGCACCATCAGCGGCGCCAGCGTGTTGGGCAGGATGTGCTTGCGGATGATGGCCGGGACGGTGGTGCCGGAGGCGATGGCGGCCTCGACATACGGTTGTTCGCGCAGCGACAGCACCACGCCGCGCACGAGGCGGGAGACCCGGGGGAACTCGGCGATGCTGATGGCGATGATGACGTTCTGAACGGAGGCGCGGGTCAGGGCCATCAGCGCGATGGCCAGCAAAATCGGCGGGATTGACATCAACCCATCCATCGCCCGCATGATCAGCCCATCCAGGCCGCGGATGAAGCCGGATACGAGGCCGATGAACGTGCCCAGGACCGATGCGAACACCGCCACCGCAAACCCGACGATCAGGGAAACGCGCGACCCGTACATCACCCGCGAATAGACATCCCGGCCGAGCATGTCGGTGCCGAACCAGTACAACGCCGACGGTTCGCGCGTGCGCTTCGCCGGGGCCAGCGCCGTCGGGTCCTTCGTGCCGAGATAGGGCGCGAAGATCGCGATGAAGATCATGGCCCCGACCAGCACGCCGCCAACGGCGATGGCCGGGTGGCGGTAGATGAATCCCGTGATCCGGCCGCGCTGCTTCGCCTCCGGCAGGATGGCCGGGAGGTCCGGCGCGGCGGCAAAATCGGGCGTGGTGACGCTCAATAGCGGATCCTCGGGTCGAACAGCGTGTAGAGCAGGTCAACGCCCAGGTTGACGAGCACATAGACGAAACTGAACAGCAGCACGACGCCCTGGATCACCGGGTAGTCGCGCCGCAGAATGGCATCGACGGTGAGGCGGCCGAGGCCGGGGATGGCGAACACGCTCTCGGTCACCACCGCCCCGCCGATCAGCGTCGCGAAGCCGATGCCGACGATGGTGACGATGGGCACCGCGGCGTTCTTCAGCGCGTGGACGAACAGCATGCCGCTCTGGCCGACGCCCTTGGCTTTCGCCGTGCGGATATAGTCCTGCGACAGCACGTCCAACATCGTCGCGCGGGTTATGCGGGCAATCAGCGCCATGTAGACGAGGCCAAGCGCCACCGAGGGCAGGATCAGGTTGCGCAGGAACGGGACCAGGCCCTGATCGATCGAGGTGAACCCCTGCACCGGCAGCCAGTCGAGACGAAGCGCAAATACATACGCCAATACATAGCCGATGACGAAGACCGGCGTGGAGAACCCGAGCACCGCGGTCATCATCACCGCGCGGTCGATCCAGGAGCCATGCTTCCAGGCCGCGACCACACCCATCGGGATGGCCAGGGTCAGCGACAGGATCAGGGTCAGCGTCATCAGCGACAATGTCGGCTCGATCCGCTGCGCGATCATGTGGCTGACCGGCAGGTTGGTGAAGATCGAGGTGCCGAGGTCGCCCTGCAGGATATGCCAGAACCAGTCGAAGAACCGCACCAGGAAGGGCCGATCGAGCCCGAGCGAGGCGCGGATGCGGTCGACGTCGGCGGGGGTTGCCTGGTCGCCGGCGATGATCGCCGCGGGGTCGCCGGGGGCGATATACAGCAGGCTGAACACGAACAGCGCGACGAGGAGGACGACGGGGATGGTGGAGGCGATCCGGCGGGCGATGTAGGCCAACATCTAGGGGCGGGGTCCGGTGGCCGGGCGGTCAGCGCGATGCTGAAGTGTCGAGAACGGGTATGGCCGGGACGTTGCTCTCTCCTCGTCATGGCCCGGCTCGTCCGGGCCACCTGTCGCGGCACGTGCTGGTATAGGTGGCCCGGACGAGCCGGGCCATGACGAGTCTGGCCTCACGCCTTGGTCACATCCCAGAACACCGGGAACGGCGCCTTCACCACGCCGGCCAGGTTCTTCCGCCACGCCTGATAGCCTTTGAAGAACCCCGTTGGCACATACACGACATGGTCCATCGCGGCCTTGTTCAGCTCGGCGATCGCCTGCTTCTCCGCCGCCAGGTTCGGAGCGTCGTACCAGGCCGCGATCTTGTCCTGCACCACATCCGATTTCGGCCAGCCGAACCAGGCGGCCGGCCCGCTGCAATCCAGCGGCAGATACGGCGCGGGATTTACGCAATCGGCGCCCGCATGCCAGGTATGGAAAATGTTCCAGCCGCCCTCGGACGGCGGGTCCTTTTTCGCCCGCCGCTGTCCGACCGTGCCCCAATCCAGCGCCTGGTACTGCACGTTGACCCCGATGCGCTTCAGCAGATCGGCCGTCACGTCGCCTTGCGCCTTGATGATGGGAACGTCCGTGGCGACCAGCAGCACCACCGGCTCGTTCCTGTAGCCCGAGTCTGCCAGCAACTTCTTCGCCAGGTCGTAGTCGCGCCTGCCCTTCAACGCCTCGCCGCCGAACTCCGTGTACAGAGGCGTATCCGGCGTGAAGAACCCCGGCAGCGTCTTCCACAGCGATTGGTCGTCGCCGACGACCGCGCTCATGTAGTCTTCCTGGCTCACCGCGATCTGCACCGCGCGGCGGGCGCGCACGTCGTTGAACGGGGGATACAGATGGTTGATCCGGAACGAGCCGATATTCCCCAGCCGATCGGCGATATCCACCGCAACGTCCGGGCTCTGCCGCAGCAGCGGCACCAGGTCCGGCAGCGGCGTCTCCCACCAATCCACCTCCCCGTTTTGCAGCGCGGCGGAGGCGGTGGCGCCGTCGGGAACGATCTGCCACTCGATCCGCTCGAAATGCATCCGCTTACCGCCGGACAGCCAGTCCGCTTTCTCCGCGCGTGGCACGTAGCCGCCGAAGCGCTCGAAAACGGCCTTCGCTCCGGGCACCCATTCGTCTTTC
The DNA here is from genome assembly GCA_903851415.1 of uncultured Rhodopila sp. Lineage (GTDB taxonomy): Bacteria > Pseudomonadota > Alphaproteobacteria > Acetobacterales > Acetobacteraceae > Rhodopila. The sequence continues at coordinate 71,858 of CAINOE010000051.1, forward strand.
CTGAAACGCATCGGGCCGGAGCCGACATACTCGCTGATCTGCCTGTACGGGTCGGTTGCGGCGATCCGCTCCGGCATGATGAACAAAGTGGGCGTGCTGCTTTTGCCCAGCGCGAACAGCATTTTAGGGTAGGGCTGGTTGAGGCGGAAGCGGAAGCTCCGGTCGTCCACCGCCTCCAGCGCATCGAGGCGCTTCTTGATCACCCCGCCCATCGTCGCGTCGCGCGCCATCCAGCGGCTGACGCTCGCGACCGCATCTTTGGCCAGCACCGGCTCGCCGTCGTGGAATTTCAGCCCTGGCCGCAGCCTGAAGGTCCAGGTCTTCAGGTCGGCGCTGGCCTCGTGGCTTTCCACCATCTGCGGCTGCGGCTGCAGCCTTTCGTTCACGCCATACAGCATGTCCCAGATCAGCAGCGAGCCGTTGCGCACGACGTACTGCGTGGTCCAGATCGGGTCGAGGTTGGCAAGATTGGCTTGCGGGATGAAGCGCAGGGTCTTGCTGTCGGCCGCCAGGGACAGGCGGGGCGCCGCCAGGGCGCCGGTTGCCGCTGCCGCGGCCGTGGTCAGAAAACCCCGTCGATCGATCATCAGCACCGTTCCTGTTCATGTGGCTGAAGCGTCATGCCGTCTCAATACCATGACACAAGACAATCTGCCCCGCCGGGGGCCAATTGCCGGGTGGATGTCCTTCCCTGCTGACTGGATGCTCAAACCCCGGGCAAAGCGGCCTCAACGTTGGCACGATAAGCGGATGAACCGCCATAGGGCCGGGGCGAAATGAACGCAACGTCATCCAAAGGCGCCCGGCTGCACCGGCCCGGGACCTTGCGGTGCAAGGACGCCGGACGCGGCGAGCGTGGCCACGCGGGCGGTCTGCACCCGGCCGATCACTCCACGGTCTGTATGACTTCGAATCCCTCGAACTCCGGGTGCCCGAGATACAGCGGCTTGTTCCCGCCGGCGCCGCGATGCGCCTGGCGGAACGCCTCCGACGTGGTCCAGGCCTCAAACGCGGCCTTGTCGTCCCAGATCGTGTGCGACGAATACAGCACATGATCCTCCCGCACCGGGCCGCGCAGCAGGTGGAAAGATCCGAATCCGGGCACGCCGCGCAGATGCGAATCGCGGGACGTCCAGACCTCCTCGAAGGCGGCTTCGGAGCCGGGCAGGACCTTGAAGCGGTTCATGGCTATGTACATCGGCGGTTTCCTTGTCTCATCCGATCGGGGACTTTGGGTCAATCCATGCTATCACAAGCCGATCGGCCGGAAAGGACCAAGGGATGGCTGCGCCGTTGAGCGAACTGATTTGGTCCAGGCGGCTCTGGCCGCTGACTGTGGCGCAGTCCTGCGGCGCGCTGAACGACAACCTGGTGAAGAACGCCATGATCGTCCTGGCGATCTTCCAGCTTGGCATCGGCGGCGCGGGGCTGTCGGCGCTGGCGGGCGCGCTGTTCATCGCCCCCTACATCCTGCTCTCCGCCACCGCCGGCAAACTGGCCGATCGGCTTTCGAAACCGCGGCTGGTGGTGATTTACAAGGGGATGGAGGTCGTCTTGATGACCGCCGCCGCGGCCGCGTTCCTGTTCGCCAGCGTGCCGGCGCTGCTCGCGGTGCTTGTCGGCCTCGGCGTCCAGGCGGCGCTGTTCGGGCCGGTGAAATACGGCGTGCTGCCGGAGTATCTGGCCGACGGCGAACTGCTCGCCGGCAACGGCGTGATAGAGGCGACCACGTTCGTGTCCATTGTCTGCGGCTCGGTGGCGGGCGGCGGGTTGATCCTGCTGGACTCCGGTGCGGCCGTGGTGGGCGCGACGGGTATCGCGCTGGCGCTTGTCGGACTGTTCGGGGCGCTGCGCATGCCCGCATTGCCGCCGGCGGACCCCGGGCTGCGGCCGGGCTGGAACATCCCGATGGAGACATGGCTTGTTGTCGCGGCAGCGCGGGCGGTGCGCCCGATCTGGCTGTCCGTGCTGGGGCTATCCTGGTTCTGGGTGATGGGCGCGACCTTGATGACCGAGTTCCCGGTCGTCGCCCGCGACACCATGCAGGCGGGCGGCAGCGTGCTGACCTTGCTTCTCGCGGTGTTTGCCGTCGGCGTCGGCATCGGCTCCATCGGCTGCGCGCGGCTCCTGCACGGTCAGGTCTCCGCCCGGCTGACGCCGATCGCCGCGGTGGGGATATCGCTGTTCTGCTGGGATTTTGCCACCGCGGCGGCGGGCGCGCACGGGCTGGTCTCCGCCCGGGCGGTGCTGGCGGCGCCGGCAGGGTGGCGAATGCTGCTCGATCTGATGCTGCTGGCGGTGTGCGGCGGGGTGTTCTCGGTGCCGCTTTACGCGATCATCCAGGAGACGGCGGCGCCGGCGCAGCGGTCGAGGATGATCGCGGCGAACAACATCATGAACGCCCTGTTCATGGTCGCGGGTTCCGCCTCCGCGGCGGGGCTGGCCGGCATCGGGTTGGACGCGCCGGGCGTGCTGCGGGTGGCGGCCGTGGCGAACCTTTTTGCGGCGGGTTTGATATTCGCCGCGTTCCGGGGAATCCGGGTGGTTTCATACCGGGAAGCGGTCGCGCCCGAAGCCGAGTAGGTCGCCGATGGCGCCGATGCCGATATCGGGCGGGCGCCGCTTGCGGAGTTCCTCGCGATCATGGGCATAGTGGCCCTGGCGCGGGAAGACGGTGGTGACCCGGTCGCCCCAGTCCGCCTTCAGCGCCTCCAGGATGCGCAGCTTGTCGTCGATCATGACATAATGGCGGGCGGGATACAGGCGCTCGACGTCATCAAGCGCCTGTTCCTTGTGCACGTAGATCAGCACGTTATCCCTGAATGCGCGCCAGAGTCCGGACCGCTCCACCTTGCGCGGCTGGAACGCGGCATCGCCGTCGGACAGGATAACCGCCGGACCCCACGCCGCGACATGCTGCACCACCTCCATCGCCTTCGGATACAGCCGATCGGCGAAGGGGTAGTCGACGAGCCAGTTGGCGATGCGGAGGATCTTGGGGTTGTGCAGCGCCTCCAGCCGGTACTGCTGCAACGCGCCGAGATAGTCTGCATAGCCGAGGCTGCTGCGCAGATCCTCGAACAGCGCCCAGTAGCGGTCATGCGCCTCCTGGCCGTACTCGGCGGCGAGATGCATGCCGAGTTCGTACTGGACGTGGTCGTTGTCCAGCAGGGTATTATCGACGTCGAACAGGAATACGATGTCGTGCATGGGGGGATTAACATCTGAAATGGGCGCGGGCACTTATCACAGATGCGCGCTCGAGACCTGTCGGCACCGCGCCGGATCGTCCGCCGTCCGTCCTTTGACGTTCCCCGTCGCAAGCGCAATGCTCGCGCCCGCCGTATCGCCCGAGGGAGACGTTGAATGATCGAAGTCTGGAGCTGGCCGACACCGAACGGCCACAAGGTGCATATCGCCCTGGAGGAGCTCGGCCTCCCGTACAAGGTCATTCCGGTCAACATCGGCAAGGGCGATCAGTTCAAGCCCGAATTCCTGGCGATCACCCCGAACCACCGCATCCCCGCCATCGTCGATCCTGACGGTCCCGGCGGCGTCCCGCTCAGGCTGTTCGAATCGGCGGCCATTTTGATCTATCTGTCGGAAAAGACCGGCGGCAGGCTGATCCCGGCGGACCCGGTGCAGCGCTACGCCTGCCTGCAATGGATGATGTTCCAGATGGGCGGCACCGGTCCGATGTTCGGCCAGTACAACCATTTCGCCAACTATGCCGCGGAAAAGATCCCCTATGCGATCGAGCGCTACACCAACGAGGTCCGGCGCCTGCACCGCGTGCTGGACAAGCGGCTCGGCCAGTCTGAATACCTGGGCGGTCCGGAGTATTCGATGGCCGACATCATCAACTTCCCCTGGATCCGAAATCCCGAGCGCCGCAGCATCGACCTCGCCGACTATCCGAACGTCAAACGCTGGCACGACCTGATCGCCGCACGGCCCGCCGTGCAGCGCGGCGTGGAGGTGCTGGCCGACAAGAAACGGCCCGGCCCGATGACCGACGAGGAGCGCGAGATCATGTTCGGCAAAACCCAGTTCGCGGTGCGTTAGGCGTGGCGTGACGGACGACGCCTTCGACCTTGCGATCATCGGCGGCGGCATCAATGGCTGCGGCATCGCCCGCGACGCCGCCGGCCGCGGCTGGAGCGTCTTCCTGTGCGAGCGGGGCGATCTCGGGTCCGGCACGTCGAGCGCGTCAACCAAACTGATCCACGGCGGCCTGCGCTACCTGGAGCAGTACGAGTTCCGCCTCGTGCGCGAGGCGCTGAAGGAGCGCGAGGTGCTTTGGGGCATCGCGCCGCATATCGTCTGGCCGCTGCGCTTCGTCCTGCCGCACCACAGGCGGTTGCGTCCGGCCTGGCTGCTGCGGCTCGGCCTGTTCCTGTACGACCACCTCGGCGGCCGCAGGCGCCTGCCGCCCGCAAGCACGCTGAATCTGCGCAGCGACCCCGTCGGCCGGGTGCTGAAACCGGCCTTCGCCCGGGGCTTCGCCTACTCCGATTGCTGGGTGGAGGATTCGCGCCTGGTGGTGCTGAATGCCCGCGACGCGGCGGACCGCGGGGCGACGATCGTCTCGCGCACCGCCTGCGTCTCCGCCGAACGGGCGGACGGCTTTTGGAGCCTGGACCTGCGGGACGCCGTCACCGGCACGACGCGGACAGTCCGCGCCCGCGCGCTGGTCAACGCCGCCGGCCCTTGGGTTGCGGAGGTCGCCGGGTCGGTTGTCCGCGCCAACGTGCCGGCGCCCATCCGGCTGGTCCAGGGCAGCCACGTCGTGGTGAGGAAGCTGTATGAGCACGACGCGGCCTATATCTTCCAGAACGCCGACGGCCGGATCTTCTTTCTCATCCCGTATGAGCGCGACTTCACCCTGATCGGCACAACCGACCAGGATTACAAAGGCGATCCCTCGGAGGTTTGCATCAGTCCCGGAGAGACCGACTATTTGTGCCGCTCGACCGCCGAATACCTGCGTGTGCCGATCACGCCGGATCAGGTGGTCTGGTCATACTCCGGCGTGCGGCCTTTGTTTGACGACGGTTCCGCCGACCCGAAGCAGGCGACTCGAGACTATGTGCTGCAACTGGATGCGCCCGGCGGCGCGCCCGCTCTGCTGACCGTGTTCGGCGGCAAGATCACCACCTACCGCCGCCTTGCCGAGACGGCCTTGTCAATGCTTCAGCCGCATTTGCCGCCGGCCGCCAGCCGGAAGCCGGGCTGGACCGGGCGCACCGCTTTGCCCGGGGGCGATTTCCCGATGGATGGGTTCGAGGCGGTGGTCGCGACCGCCGCGGCGCGCTATCCGTTCGTGCCGCCCGCCACCCTGCGCCGTCTGTTCCGCGCCTACGGCACCCGCGCGGACACGATCATCGGCGGCGCCGCGGCCTTCACGGACCTCGGCCGTGTGCTCGGCGCGGACCTGACGGACGCCGAGTTGCGCTACCTCATCGGCCACGAATGGGCACGCACCGCCGAGGACGTCGTCTGGCGCCGCAGCAAGCTGGGCCTGCGTCTCGCGCCCGCCGAGATCGCTGCCATCGACACGGCGATGCGCCGCTTGATAGAGGATGGTCCGACCGCGGCATAAAGAGGGGGATGGCAGACAATGGCACGGCATATCCTTGTCATCGACCAGGGCACGACATCGACGCGCAGCATCGTCTTCGATGAGGCTGTGTTCCCTCTCGCGACCGCCCAGCAGGAATTCACCCAGATCTACCCTCGCCCCGGCTGGGTGGAGCACGACCCGGAGGAGATTTGGACCTCCGTCGTGACAACCACGCGGCAGGCGCTGTCCACAGCCGATTTGGACGTGACCGGGATTGCCGCGCTCGGCATCACCAACCAGCGGGAAACCGTGCTGCTGTGGGACCGCCGCACCGGACGGGCGATCCACAACGCCATCGTCTGGCAGGACCGCCGCACCGCCGGCGTCTGCGAAGAGATGGAAAAGGCCGGACACGGCGCGCTGATAGCCGAGCGCACCGGACTGCTGCTCGATCCGTATTTCTCCGCCACCAAGATCGCCTGGCTGCTGGACAATGTGGAGGGCGCGCGGGACGCGGCCAGGGCGGGGCACCTGGCGTTCGGCACGGTGGACTCGTTTCTGCTGTGGCGGCTGACGGGCGGCGCCGTGCATGCGACCGACGCGACCAATGCGTCGCGCACGTTGCTGTTCGACATCCATTGCGGCGACTGGGACGACGATCTGCTGAAGCTGTTCGACATCCCCTGGTCGATTTTGCCGTACGTGCGCGACACCGCCGGGTCCTTCGGGCAGACCACGCCCGATCTGTTCGACGGGCCGGTGGCGATCCGCGGCGTGGCCGGCGACCAGCAGGCGGCTCTGATCGGCCAGGCCTGCTTCCGCCCGGGCATGGTGAAATCCACCTACGGCACCGGCTGCTTCGCCCTGATCAATACCGGACGCACGGCGATCGCCAGCAGGCACCGGCTGATCACCACCATCGCCTATCAGTTGGGCGGGGAGCGGACCTACGCGCTGGAGGGATCGATCTTCGTGGCCGGCGCGGCGGTGCAGTGGCTGCGCGACGGGCTGGGCCTGATCGCCTCGGCCTCCGAGACCAGCGCGCTGGCGGCGGCGGCGGACCCCGACCAGGCGGTTTACATGGTCCCGGCGTTCGTCGGCCTCGGCGCTCCGCATTGGGACAGCGAGGCGCGGGCGCTGCTGACCGGCATGACGCGCGGCACGACCCGCAGGGAACTGGCGCGCGCGGTGCTGGAGTGCGCGGCGTACCAGACCCGCGATCTGCTGGATGCGATGCAGGCGGACATGGGCAGCGCCCGGGCGGAGGGCGCGACGGTGATCCGGGTCGATGGCGGCATGAGCGCGAGCGATTGGACCATGCAGTTCCTGGCCGACATCCTGGGCGCGCCGGTCGATCGTCCGGCCTGCCTGGAGACGACGGCGCTGGGCGCCGCCTATCTGGCGGGCATGGCGGCGGGGCTTTACCCCGATCCCGAGACGTTCGCCGCATCGTGGCTGGGCGAACGGCGGTTCGAGCCGAAGATGCCGGAGGAGGTCAGGGCGCGGAAATACCGGGGCTGGCAGGATGCGGTTGCGCGCACGCTGCTGCGGCCCTGATGACTGCGTTTTTTCCGCTTCACGGGGACAGCGCCCTCAAGACCGTCATGGCCCCCCGGCTCGTTCATCGATTTGGGCGCCAATCCCCTGATTCGAACCCGATACGGTGTTCCCGCTCGTTGAGCATTCCGCCGCGGCCTCGGGGGCGGCTACCTGCGCAAGAAAGAGGTTGCACGGATTTTCACGGGGACCGGGCCGGGCATCACGGCAATCCGTGGCGGCCCGGGGGCGTTGGCCACTTTCGGTTGCCAATGCACAGATTACGGGTTCAAGCGGCGGCGCAATCGCAGCCAAGGTCTCCCTTCGTGTAATCTATGCCCTTAATCTGTGAAAATCCGTGTAAAAGCTTTATCTTTCCTTATTCGGGTAAGAAATTGTCCATTTATCATACTGTCAGATGAATGGCGTTGCCGGTCTACCTCGCGAACAGCGCCAGCAATCCCTTCAGCAACTGCTTCGGCGTCGGTGGGCACCCCCGGATCACCATGTCCACCGGCACCACGGCGGACACGCCGCCGACGACCGCGTAGCTGCCGGAGAACATGCCGCCGTCGGCACCGCACTCACCCACGGCGACCACCCATTTCGGGTCCGGCGTGGCGCGCCAGGTGCGTTCCAGCGCTTCCCGCATGTTCTTCGTCACCGGTCCGGTCACCAGCAGCACGTCGGCGTGCCGCGGCGAGGCGACGAAGCGCAGCCCGTAGCGTTCGAGGTCGTTGAAGGCATTGTTCAGCGCGTGGATTTCCAGCTCGCAGCCGTTGCACGATCCTGCATCCACCTGCCGGATCGACAGGCTGCGGCCGAGCCTCGCCCGCGCCGTCTGATCCAGCGTTGACGCCATCGCCGAGAGATCGGCGTCGAACGGCGGCGGGTCCTCGGTCAGCGGCCGCTTCAGGCCCTGGAGAAGATGGTGCAGCATCAGGGCTTCCGGCTCCGCACGCCGGAGGTGCCCTGCCGGTTCCGGCAGCCCCGGACGTCGGGCGACCACCGCTTTTGCGAGAAGCGGCGGACCATGTCGGTCATCAGGGCATCGCCGTGCGGCGGGATGCTGTCGGGCATGCGGTTTGCCTTGGAGTGCGGACTTGCTGCTTTACACCCCGGGCAACGCGGGGTCCATCCGACTCACCGGCGCCGGGGTGGCTCGGGCGGATCGACCGCCAGCGCCTGCGCGACCGTCCATGGCAGCGTGGCGGGGAACCGTGCAGCGGGCAGGCCGGTTTCGCGGACCGCCCGGCGGAGCGCATCCGGCCAGGCGGAGGCGGCGATGGCGTCAGCCTGCCGTCCGAGGCTGGGGATGCCCTCGATGATGGAGCGGATTTCGCTTTGCTGCTCGATGATGGTGGCGATCGAACTGCGTGACAGCTTTTCGGGCTGGGTTTCGAGCTTCAGGAGGTGATGCAGCAGGACGGTCAGCCGGGACTTCAACTCACGCCGGTCGCGGATGGTCATCTCGGTCAGGTACTCGATGAGGTTGGCGCGATCGAGACGGTCCAACCGCCCATGCGCCAGTGCGGCGACCTGCGCGGCGATCCATTCATGCTCGTCGGCTTCGTACAGGGCGCGGCCGGCGGGCGGGTCAGCGGTATCAAACGCGTCGGGCATCGTCTTCGGCTCCCCCCTTCGTCACGGCCCGGCTTGTCCGGGCCACCTGTTCCAGCACCCTGCCGCGATAGGTGGCCCGGACAAGCCGGGCCATGACGGGGCGGGGGCCAGGGCCGTGACAAAAAAGCAACCCGCTACGCCCGATCGACGCTCAGCCGCCCGGCCCCATACGCCACGATCTGCAAGAAGCCGCCGGCCATGCAGACGTTCTTCATGAAGTGGATCATCGCCTCGCGGTTTTCCGGATGATAGTGCGCGGCGAACGCCGTCGCGATGCACCAGGCCGCCAGGATCAGCCCCGTCAGCCGCGCCTTGAAGCCAACCAGGAACACGGCGGCAACGCCGAGCTCGATGACGAGGGCGACCGCGTAGGCGGCTCCGGGAAGCGGCAGGCCCAGATGCGCGAACATCGCCATCGTCGCCGTTGGCGCCATCGCCTTGCCATAGCCACCCCACAGGAAGATCGCGCTCATGAGAACGCGACCCGCCAATGAGACCCAGTCCATGGCGTCCGTTCTCATCCGACGATCTCGAACCCCGCGAAGAAATACGCGATCTCGATGGCGGCGTTCTCCGGGCTGTCCGAGCCGTGCACCGAGTTCGCCTCGATGTTCTCGGCGAACTGCGCCCGAATCGTCCCCGGATCGGCCTTCTTCGGATCGGTTGCGCCCATCACCTCGCGGTTGCGGGCGACGGCGTTCTCGCCTTCGAGCACCTGCACGACCACCGGGCCGGAGGTCATGAACGTCACCAGGTCGCGGAAGAACGGCCGCGCGGCATGCACGCCGTAGAAGCTCTCCGCCTGCGCCAGGGTCATGTGGATTCGCTTCTGCGCCACGATGCGCAAACCGGCCTGTTCCAGGACCGCATTGATCTGGCCGGTCAGGTTCCGCCTCGTGGCATCAGGCTTGATGATGGAAAACGTGCGCTCGGTCGCCATGGCGGCCTCCTGAAGGTTCGAATACGGGCGGCTGAGTAGGGGTTTACGCGCCGCAGGGCAAGGCGCCAGCGCGACGGCACACGGGCGCGTGCGGCAGGTGTGCCAATTCGGTCATACCCGCCATGAAAATACAACAGGTCCGCCGGCAGGCAGCCGCGAGAAGACCGCGTCAAATGTGCAATGTCTGAGATATACTTCCACAACCCGGTCGAACGGGAGTGCAAACCACCGGCATTACCGACTGCGGGAGTATGGTTTTGCGCAACCGGTCCGCCGCACGGCGCGACCGTTTCGGTTCCGCAAAACGGGACTCGCTTTCCCCGGCCGCGGGCCGCTATTTGAACCTCGCAAGTTGCCTCGCATATGCCGTATTCAGCCGGCTAATAACCGACTGCTGTGGACTCGCGGAGCCTTACATCGTGGCAGACTTCCTGGATGACCGCCCGCGTGACGACGCCCTCGTCATGCCGGCGGCGGTGGCTGATTCAGAAACGTCCAAAATCCTGTCGAATAGTTCATTCGCCGGGCTGACAGTCGTCGACCGATTGCGACTGCTGTCCCGCTGCGTATCCGGGCCGGTGGTCTTCACCACCAGCTTCGGACTGGAAGACCAGGCGCTGACCCACCTGATCGTCGAATCCGGCATCGCCTGCGGCTTCGCCACGCTCGACACAGGGCGGCTGTTCCCCGAAACCCATGCGGTCTGGGCGGACACCGAGCAGCGCTACGGCATCCGGGTGGAAGCCTACCATCCTGACAGCAGCGCGCTTCAGGCTCTGGTGCGGCAGAACGGCATCAACGGCTTCTACGGCTCCATCGACGCCCGGCATGCCTGCTGCGGCGTTCGCAAGATTGAGCCGCTCGGCCGGGCGCTGGCCGGGGCGGCCGCCTGGCTGACCGGGTTGCGGGCGGATCAGTCGGATGGGCGAGGGGAGCTGGAACTCGTGGCGTATGACGAGGCACGCCGGCTGCTGAAGGTGAACCCGCTGCTCGACTGGTCGCGCGACCGCGTCGCCGCGTTCGTCCGCGATGCCGGCGTCCCGTACAACGCGCTGCACGACCGGGGCTTCCTGTCCATCGGCTGCGCCCCCTGCACCAGGTCTGTCGAACCGGGAGAACCGGAACGCGCGGGCCGCTGGTGGTGGGAACAGGACCAGGCGCGCGAATGCGGCCTGCATGCCGGTCCGGACGGACGATTGGTGCGCACGGTGAAGCTGTCATGAGGGGCCTGACCCACCTTCAGCGCCTGGAAGCCGAAAGCATCCACATCTTCCGCGAGGTCGCCGCCACCTGCGACAACCCTGTGCTGATGTATTCCATCGGCAAGGACAGCGCGGTCCTGCTGCACCTCGCGATCAAGGCGTTCTATCCGGCGCCGCTGCCGTTCCCGCTGCTGCATGTCGACACGACATGGAAGTTTCGCGAGATGATCACGTTTCGCGATCGCCGGGTCGCCGAACTCGGCTGTAAGCTGATCGTCCATATCAATGAGGACGGGCTGAGGGCCGGGGTGAATCCGTTTACCTCAGGCTCGCGGCTGCATACGGATGTCATGAAGACGCAAGGTCTCAAGCAGGCGCTGGACAAATACAAGTTCGACGCAGCCTTCGGCGGCGCCCGCCGCGACGAGGAAAAGTCGCGCGCCAAGGAACGCGTGTTCTCCGTCCGTTCCGCCGAGCACCGCTGGGACCCGAAGAACCAGCGCCCGGAACCCTGGCATCTTTTCAACACCCGCAAGCGCCCCGGCGAGACGTTCCGCGTCTTCCCGCTGTCCAACTGGACCGAATCGGATGTGTGGGACTACATCGCCCAGGAGGACATCCCGGTCGTGCCGCTGTATTTCGCCAAGCCGCGCCCGGTGGTCGAACGCGATGGAACCCTGATCATGCGCGACGACGACCGCATGACCCTGCGCCCCGGTGAGACGGTGGAGATGAAATCCGTCCGTTTCCGCACCCTCGGCTGCTACCCGCTGACCGGTGCGGTCGAAAGCACCGCCGGCACGCTGGCCGAGATCATCGCCGAGATGCGCGGTTCGCGCTCCTCTGAGCGCGAGGGCCGGGTGATCGACCACGATGGCAGCGCGTCGATGGAACAGAAGAAGCAGGAAGGATATTTCTGATGAGTGCCGCCCTGGCCAATGCGGCACCGGTCGCCGGCGTTGCCGTCCGTGAAGCCTCCCTGCTGCGCCTGCTGACCTGCGGGTCGGTTGACGACGGCAAGTCCACGCTGCTCGGACGCATGCTGTTCGATTCGCATGCGGTGCTGGACGACCAGCTTGCGGCACTCGACCGCGACTCGCGGAAGTTCGGCACGCATGGCGAGCACCTCGATTTCGCCCTGCTGGTCGATGGCCTGTCGGCCGAGCGCGAGCAGGGCATCACCATCGACGTCGCCTATCGCTACTTCTCCACCCCGAAGCGGTCGTTCATCGTCGCCGACACGCCCGGCCACGAACAATACACCCGCAACATGGCGACCGGCGCCTCGACGGCGGAACTGGCGATCATCCTGGTGGATGCGCGCAAGGGCATCCTGCCGCAGACCCGCCGCCACTCCTTCATCGTCTCAATGGTGGGCGTGCGCCACGTGGTGCTGGCGGTCAACAAGATGGACCTGGTCGACTTTGACCAAAAAACCTACGACGACATCGTTGCCGCCTATACCGAGGCGGTCGCCTCACTCGGGTTCGAGACGATCGAGCCGATGCCGCTCTGCGCCCGCGAAGGCGACAACATCGCGGAACGCTCGGCGCGGACACCGTGGTTCCAGGGCACGCCGCTGCTGGAGTATCTCGAAAACGTCTCGATCGGGGAAGCGCCCGATCAGGCCAAGCGGCTGCATTTTCCGGTGCAGTGGGTGAACCGCCCGAACCTCGATTTCCGGGGCTACGCCGGCACCATCGCGACCGGCAAGGTGCAGGTCGGCGAGGGCGTGATGGTGCTGCCGAACCAGCGGCACAGCCGGATCGCGCGCATCGTGACCGCCGACGGGGATTTGCAGACCGCCACCGCCGGGCAGGCGGTGACGCTGACCCTGACCGACGAGATCGACGTTTCGCGCGGCGATGTGATTGTGCACGAGGCGTCGATCATGCAGGCGCGCAAGGGGATGACCGCGCGGGTGCTGTGGATGGCGGATGAGCCGCTGCGCGTCGGCCAGAGCTTCATCATCAAGCTCGGCACCGTCGAGGCGAACGCCGATGTCGTGCGGCTGCGCAACGCCGTGGACATCCACAGCTTCGAGGACCGTCCCGCCGAGGTGCTGGCGATGAACGGCATCGGAGTGATCGACCTGAACTTCGACAAGGCGATCGCCGCGACGGTGTATGGGCGCGACCGGGAGCTGGGATCGTTCATCCTGATCGACCGCATGACCAACCAGACCGTCGCCCTCGGCACTGTCGAAGCCGATCGGCCGAAGCAGGCGAACGATAATGTGCGGCGGCATGCGGTGCTGCGGCTTGTCGGCGAGCCGGGGTCGCAGCAGCGGTGGAACGTCTACACGTCGGCCGGGCGCAAGCTTACCGAAGCGCTGATGCTGTTTCTGGTGGTCGCCGCGCTGTCGCAAAACGGCTGGCTGGCGCTGGCGGTATCCGTGGCCGATATGGTTCTGCGGCCGGTAGCCGATCGGCTGGCGGCATGGTGGTGGCAGCTTGTGGCCGCCGATCGGCGGTTGCCGGCTATGGGCGGGCATGCGGACTAAGGTGACACCCAAGGGCTGCCGCCTCGCGGGGCAGTGTCCTCAAAGCCGCCATGCCCCGGCTTGTCCGGGCCACTTGGCGCGGCGCGTGCCGGAATAGGTGGCCCGGACAAGACGGGGCATGGCGATTAACCGGCGGCCCGGGACGACCACCCCCCGGCCGCGCCGCCCGGCGGTGCCGGCAAGCATCCGTGTCCTTTGCTTGTGTTAACAATATCCACCGGGAAGGCCCCGGCTTTTTCTGGTTTCGGCCGCCCTGACGGGGCATAGCTTGCGCCGAGCAACCACCGGACGCGCCACCGGCTCGCCGGCACGTTTCGCAGGAGACTGGATGCGTCCAATTGCCATGGTGTGCGGTTTTTGCCGCGTGCTCGCCTACGCCGCCCTGCTGACCGGCAGCGCTGCACCGCTGCTGGCCCAGCCGCCGCAATCCCACGCTCCTGCCGTGCCAAGCCCCGGCCTCGGCACAGGGCAGCGGCGTAGCGATCCGACTATCGACCAGGGCAGGCCGGCGCAAACGTCCCCGGACCCGATCATCGCCCTCGTCGAAGGGCATCCGATCTACCTCAGCCAACTCGGCCGGGCGACCCGGGACCTGCCGGAGAACCTGCGCGGGCTGCCATTCGATACGCTGTATCCGGTACTGCTCGACCGGATCGTCGACCATGAGGCGTTGGTGACGATGGCAAGGCGCGGGGGGCTGGAGGACCGGCCGGATGTCCAGGAGGAAATCCAGGCGGCAACCGGCCGGATCCTGGAGGGAGCGTATCTGAGCCAGGAGGCCAGTCCGAAGGTCACCGAGGCAGCAATCCAGGCCCGCTACAACCGGCAGTTTGCCGATCGGCCGGCCGCCGAGGAGGTGCGCGCCCGCCACATCCTGGTCGCGTCCGAGGGCGAAGCGCGCAAGGTGCTGGACGATTTGCGCAAAGGCGCCGATTTCGCGACGACCGCGCGGGTTCTCAGCAAGGACCCGGACGGCGCCAGGGGCGGCGATCTCGGGTTCTTCCGCCGCGAGCAGGTGTGGCCAGGCTTCGGCGACGTGGCGTTTTCGCTCCAGCCGGGCCAGCTCGCCCCGGACCCGGTCAAGAACGAATTCGGCTGGCATATCATCAAGGTGGAGGAAAAGCGGCTGGTCGCGCCGCCGGGCTATTCGGAGGCTCATGACCAGTTGCAGCAGGAATTGCTCTCCGCCGCGGTGGCGCAAACGGTGGAGCAGGCGCGGGCACAATTGTCTATTCGCCGGTTCAACCTCGACGGCACCACCCTCGACACCGGCCCGAAGCTGAAGATCGGCAGTTCCGCAGGGCCGCCCGCTGAATGACCGGCCCGCGTCTTCTTATTGCGGCGGAAAGATGACGTTCCGGTCTTGCGGAGCGATGGGGGCGCGGCTAAACACTGCCTCCCGTCCCGGAGCGGGCGCGTAGCTCAGCGGGAGAGCACCTCCCTGACACGGAGGGGGTCACAGGTTCAATCCCTGTCGCGCCCACCATCCAGGCTCCGGCGGCCGAACGCCCCTGAGCCTGCCGCAGGGATTGCCGGCCAGCTTCACTCCTGGCATTGATGCCCAATCGGAAGGCATTACCAGCGGACTGCTCCGGTTGCGGCGCGGTCGCGCCATCGTTGTTTCATCTGCCAGGAGTAGCCATGCCCAGATTGGTCGCCGTTGCCGTCATCAGCGTGGCCGTGGGCAACCTGCTGGCGGCTTGCAGCACTCCGCCTCCGCCGGCCGCCGCTGCGCCGCCGCCGAAGCCGGTGCCAATCGACGGAACTTACGGCGGCGTTATGCAACTGAGCCGCGGCGATGCCATGAGCTGCGGCGACGAAAATCCGATCACTCTGCAGGTGAAGGATCACAGCTTCACCTATCGACTGAGCCAGCCCCGGGCGGAGTGGAAGCCGAACATTGTCTTCACCGCGACGATCGGGCCGGACGGGTCGTTCAACGCCCGGTCGGGTCCGGATTCCATGAGCGGGCAGGTTTCACAGGGAACCATGCAGGGCGTGATCGTCGGCGACATCTGCGGATTCAATTTCAACGCGGCCCGCGGCGGGACGTGGTGAGGCGGCGCGGCTGAGTGGTCAGTCCATCCAGCGTTCCACCGGGATGCCAAGGCGTGCGGCTTCTCGCGCCAACTGCGGCGTCGGGTCGATTGCGTAGCCTTCGTCGGCATATTGCAGCAGCGGCAGATCGCTGTGGTGGTCGGAATAGGCCACCAGTGGCAGCCGCTCGACTCCGGCGGCAGCCAGTATCTTTTTCACCGCGGCCAGTTTCGCCGTTCCGCGCAGGTTCGGCCCGTCCAGACCCGCCAGCAGCCGATGGGCGTCCAGGGCTGTGCGGGTGGCCACGACATGATGAAAACCCAGGCGCGCGCCGAGCGCCGCAGCATACAGGTCAAGGCCGGCGGTGGCCAGAATCAGCATGTCGCCCTGCCGCGCATGGATCGCGATCCTATCGATGGCAGCGCGCTTGGCCATCCGGCGCAGGCACGGATCGACGAAGGACTCGGTCAGCCGTTCGAGCTGACAGAGGCTGGCGCCACCGGCGACCGCTTGCAGAAACCGCTGTTTGACCTCGTCGTTGCTGGCCAGCCCTACCCCGAACCGGAGCGCGACGAGCGGAAGTCCGCCGCATCGAAGGAGCCGGTGCGGCCTGTGGCGCAGCACATGGAGCAGGTAGGCGACGTAGGTATCGCCCCTGGTGATCGTGCCGTCCAGATCGAAGACCGCGGCAGCGGCGGTCATGAAATCTGCTCGGAACGGTAGGCGCCGAACGTGAAGCGCCGGTTGCCGAGGAAGTTCAGGACGAACACGCATCCGGTCGTTGCGGTTTGCGCGGCCAGCGGCGCAAGCCCGAGACCGTGGAGAAGGCCGAACAGCAGCGTGTTCACGCCCAGCATGACGGTCGTGATGCCCACATACCGCGGGAGCGCCACGGCGTGCGCCCGGCTGGATCGGAAGACCCAGAGTTTCTGCAGAGTATAATTGAGTGCGCAGGCGAGAACGAAACCGATGGCCGATGCAGGCAGCGCCGGGCAGGCGATGCTCAGCAGCGATTGCAGGACGATCAGATGCAAAGCCAGCGCCAGCCCGCCGGCGATCGCGTATCGGAGAAAGGCCGCCATCAGTGCCCGAGCGGGATGTAGTATGGCCGCATCAGCCCATCCAGGATCGGTATGTCGACAACGAAGAGGATCATGACGACGGCGAATGTCAGCGCCGCGAAGCCCATGAATGCCGCTTCCCGGTAAAGCTTCTCCGGCGCCTGGGCGGCGGAATCGCTCTTCAGGCCGATGGCGAGGTACCAGGTGAACAGCACGGCAAAGAAGGGGAAGCTCAGCAGCAGCTCGATTTTGTATTTGATCAGGAACACACCGATCAGAAAAGCGGAGCAAACCGCATAGAAGAACGACGATAAAAGTAAGGAATTTTCCGTATAGTGCTCGAACGAACGCCGGTAATACCCGGCCTGCACCGGATCGGCAATGCGCCTGTACTCCGAGTAGCGCTTGGTTCCCATCAGGAACGCTCCGCCCATCCAGTAGGCCAGCAGGACGCTGCCCGGTGGGATGACAGACGCGGTGACCGCGAACCAGCCGAGCAGGAACCGGATCGGATTGTTGACCGATTCCGACAGCACGTCGAGATATTGCCGATCCTTCGTGCGGAGCGGCTCCACGTTGTAAGCGACGCCCATCGCGAGCAGCCACAGGCTGGTGGCCAGGAACGCTCCGTTGATGCACCAGGCCAGGATGCCTCCCGCGGCGGCCAGCACCGCGTATTGCGCCGCCACCAGGCGGACATCGAGGCGTCCCTCCGCCCCCGGGCGGCTTCGCTTCAGGGGATGGAAGCGGTCGAACGGTGCATCCAGATATTCGTTTATCGTGTAGTTGGCGGATGCCATCAGGCAGCAACTGATCGCCGCGATAATCAGGTTGGGCACCGGCAGGCCGTTGGTTTTGTGCACCAGAACGAAAGCCAGCGCTGCGCCAGGGACCATGAAAATATTCTTCACCCAGTGATCCGGGCGCGCGATCCGGATGTAGTCTCTGACGGCAGCCCGGACTTGGCCGCTATTTGCCCGGTGGGATAAATCGATCACGGCTAACTCCGGAAAAGGCACGCGCAGCCGGGAAAATGCCGGCGGGCGCGGACGATTGGTCATTGAAACGCTGATCGGGCGAGCGGAACGTATGGCGATAGCTTCAGGCGCACCTCCATCGGCACATCGTTGGCCCAAACCTTATGCACCACCAGAAAGTAATGGCTTCCAATAATACCGATGATACATAAGGCAAGTGCACAGCGAACAACCATGCGGCGCCAGCTTCTATCGGCGATTGCCTTGCCAAGCTCCCGGTATCCCGCGAAAGCCGCCAAAGACACGAAAGGCGCAAAGTCCATGCGGTAGCGCATGGCCGCGTTCATTGAAGCGCAGACCAGCAGAATGATCACCGCATGCGCGGCGAGAACCAGCCTCAATGGCACTATGCTTGTGCCCGGCAGATTGGCCGGGCGCCAAAAAACGCCATGCAAGCCAATGCCGGCCAGAACGATAAGCAAAGGGTTAACGATCAGGCCGCTTAGCGGCGGCGCTTCCAGCCCCCAAAAATGGTCGCTTAGATAGGCGGAGAACGGGGGCGTGGATTTTAGCAGGTAGGGAATACCTGTCGCATAATAAAGTGCGGATATCCAAATGCGCCCTGGATCGATGTCACCATGCGCCAGGAAGGCAGCCATCTGTATCGGACGTCTCGATCCGTAATCGTAGAAATGGAAATCCGCAAAACGAAACGGATTGTCCCATCTGCCATAATTGACGATTCCAGCGATCACTGCGAAAAAAGTCAAAATCAACAATGGCGTCAGAACGCGAGTGCCGAGTAACGAACGGGACCGCGCCGCGGCCGGTAATCGAGCGGAACCAAAGGGTTGCCTCGGCGCAGATGCCGCGGCGCGCGCGGTCCACGCAACCAGGACCACGATCAGGGTCGTAGCGAGACACAGGCCCACTCCGACCGAGGCGCGGGTATTGAGAGCGAGCCCTGAAAGAGTGGCAAGAAAACCGAGGTCGCGCAGCGTGAATATACCTTGGCTCAGTACAACGCGCAGAACGATCAGGTTGAAAGCCGCTCCCATCGCAGCCGACCAAAAAATGGGTTCGTGAAATATCCTGGCCGAGGCGAGCAGATATATCTGCGGGCCGCTAAGGCAGAGCGCCGCGAGCGTGACGGCCAGAAGAGCAACCGACCTGGCGGCCGGCGCCAGTGAACAATGCGTAAGCCACAACGTCCGGACCTGCAGTCCAACAAAAGAGACCATCGCCACGATACAGGAAAGGCGCGCAAGCCCGCCGTTCGCGTCATCCAAGACGGGCGATACCAGCAGTCGGAGAAAGGCGGGGAATATGCCGAAATACGTGTACGTCTCGCCGTTCCGGGTGAATGATTCGGGAGCTATTACGTCGCGATCCACGGTGAATTCGCCGCGCACGAGGTGCCGCATCATGTTGCCGAACGCGCGGTCCAGCCATTCGGGTGCCAGAAGCTCGAGAGTGCCGTTGCCAATGAGCAGGGTCTGGTAGACCGCCAGACCGGAACACAAAATGACGAACGCGGCGATCGCAAGCGGCCGTTCGCGCATCAGAGCCGGCCCGGCGCGTTCGACGCGAAGATTTTCGTATCCATGTGTATCAAAAAAACTATCCGGCTATTGAAACCATCGCTCGGCCCTATCTAGGGAATTGTGCGATCTCTGTCACGAGACAATATGGCGGCGACGGGGCATGGCTCCGCCCCGAATCCTGCCGCCGAACCGGGATGGTCGCGAGACAAACGGACGGGTTGCCGCCGGCCAGGACGTCAACGGGCGCGGCGGCTCGTGCCTGCTGCCCGCCCCCCAAGCCTCCGATCTCGCAGGCTTGCCCCAAGGCTGCAGCGGCGGGCCTGAAGCGCGCGACGACGCCGCGATGCCGCGGACAATCATTCTGCCTGGCGAGCCGGAACAACCGCCGGCCCGCAGCAAGGCCGAACCCCTCGCAAAAAAATCGCCGCGGTTAACCTTTTGGCAAGACTCTGCTGTCACTGTCCTCTCCGCCAATCCAGAGGCTGGCTTCGCCGCCGCAGCTCATTCCGAAACGCCCCGGAATGTCTGCGCGGCGAACGCCGGTTCGATGGACCGCAAAGGAGAACCTTCGCTCAACCACCCCGAAACGCCCTGTTCACGTTAGGCACTTAAC
Organism: uncultured Rhodopila sp.; assembly: GCA_903851415.1. Lineage (GTDB taxonomy): Bacteria > Pseudomonadota > Alphaproteobacteria > Acetobacterales > Acetobacteraceae > Rhodopila. The sequence goes on from CAINOE010000051.1 coordinate 91,457, forward strand.
CATGCGAATTCACCCTGACCCCCTGGACACCGTCGCGACTACACGCTCGCGTCTTGCCTTCCTGCAGATCACCCCGGAAACCGGGCGGACCCTCTCCGGCTTCTGGCCGCACGTGCAGGCGGGGCTGCCGGAAATCCTCGACGGCTTCTACCGCCATGCCGGGACGGAGCCGCATCTCGCCAAAATGATGGGCAACCAGACGGCGCGGTTGAAGGGCGTGCAGGGCACCCACTGGGAACGGTTGTTCTCCGGACGCTTCGACGATGCCTATTTCGAAAGCGTGCGCACCGTCGGCCTGGTGCATGCCCGCATCGGCCTCGAGCCGGCGTGGTATATCGGCAGCTACAACTTCGTGCTGGCCCACCTCAACCGCATCGCCGGGCGTGTGCACCGCTTCGCCCCGGCGCGCGCGCGGCAGGTGATGGAGGCGGTGCTGGCGGCGGTCATGCTGGATATGAGCATCGCGATATCGGTCTACCAGGAACGGCTGATCGAGGCGTCGGAGCAGCGGTCGAAGTCAATTGACGCGCTCGCCAAGGCATTCGAGTCGAAAGCCGGCGAGCTGGTCGGGAAGGTCTCGATCGCGGCGAACGATCTACAGACCACGGCCCGGTCGATGACCGGCACGGCCGGCGAGGCGCTGCACCAGGCGACCAACGTCGCCGCGGCGGCCGAGGAAGCCAGCGTCAATGTGCAGACCGTCGCCGCGGCGGCGGAGGAACTGGCATCCTCGATCAACGAAATCTCCCGCCAGGTCGCGCAGTCGGCGAAAGTCGCGGGCAAGGCGAGGGATGACGCGCGGCGCACCGACGGGGTCGTTCAGGCGCTATCGGACGGCGCGCAGAAAATCGGCGAGGTCGTCGGGCTGATCAGCAACATCGCCGGCCAGACCAACCTGCTGGCGCTCAACGCGACGATCGAGGCGGCACGCGCGGGCGATGCCGGCAAGGGCTTCGCGGTTGTCGCTTCCGAGGTGAAAAGCCTGGCCACCCAGACGGCCAAGGCGACCGAGGACATCGCGCATCAGATCGCGCAGATCCAGACCGCGACCAAGGACGCCGTCGATTCGATCCGGGGCATCGGCACGACCATCGGCGAGATCAGCGAAATCGCCGCCGCCATCGCCGCCGCGGTGGAGGAGCAGGGTTCCGCCACGCAGGAGATCGCCCGCAACGTGCAGCAGGCTGCGGCCGGGACGCAGGAGGTTTCGTCCAATATCGTCGGGGTCAGCAGAGGCGCCAACGATACCGGCGCGGCGGCGAACCAGGTGCTGGAAGCGGCTGGCGCCTTGTCGCGCCAGGCCGAACAGCTCCGCGGAGAGGTCGGCGCGTTCATCGGGGGGGTCAAGGCGGCGTAACGGACGTTAACGCCACGTCAGCGGCGGCCCGGGACGGAAATGCGCCGGGAATTGAGCGCCGCGCCGTTGTTTTACAAGCGAAGCCGTTGCTCCGCCATAGGGTCGCCCGGGCCGGGCCGGGTGCCGCACCATAGTCGCGACCTTTGACCGCGCGTCGGGCCCGGGCGCCCGGGCCCGACACACGGGTCAAGGCATGGACGGCGCGATCCTGGCTTGGGTGGCTTGCTCAAAATCGAACGCAAAGCCAAGCAACTCAGCCTCTGTCATCCGGGCCCGACCAATGAAGTCGATCGCAAGCGGACGGCCATCTTGCATATGACCGGCCGGCACCGTGATGACCGGCAACCCCATTTCATTAACCTGCGTGCCCGCCACCTGATCGGCAAGATACTGCAGCGTATCGCCGTCCAGGTTCGGCAACGGGGCGACTGACCGCGGGACAAACAAGGCGTCAATCGACTTCTCGGCCAGGATCGCCTCGTATCGTTCCCGCAACTCATTCGCCGCGGCGATCACGGCGAGAAGTCGCGGATCGTCAGCGGCCACGTTGCGTTCCGGACTGGCAAGTAGACTGAACAACGGCGCGGTTGTCCCCAGGCCGATATCGAATCCCGAGCGCCGCCTGAACTCGGCCCGTGACGTCGGACTGTCGCCCCCAAGACCCGCAAAGAACGAATCGACGCCAGCCCAGTAACCGTTGCACGTCGTGAAGAACGTCCGCTCGTCCCAGCGGGCCAGCCAATCGGTGTCGCCGAACACGACGTCGACGGTTCGTGCGCCAAGGCCTTTGACGACCTCTGTCATGCGCCGATAGTGCTCCGCGATCGCGGGGTGCAGCGCAGGCGCCCACTGGCCGGGCTCGAACAGGCCGAGTACTTTGCCCCGCAGTGCGCCGGGGCGCAGCGCCTGCAAATAGCCTGGCCGGGTCCCTGCGAGAACCTCGAGTACAGCCGCGGCGTCATGCACGGTCTTCGCGATCGGGCCGGCGACGTCGTGATGGCTCGAAAGACCGGGATAAATGCCGTCCCCCGGAACCAGGCCGAAACTCGGCTTGATACCGACCGGGCTCTGCGCGGAAGCCGGAAACAGGATCGAGCCGGCCGTGTCGGTGCCGAGGGAAGCGGGCGCGAAGCCTGCCGACACGCCGGCGGCACTCCCGGTGCTCGATGCCCCCGGTGCGAAAGCCGCGTTCAGCGGGTTGAGCGTGTCGCCGTTGTGACTGGAATCGGCGCGGAGTCCGTCAAGGCCGAAGTCCGGCATATTGCTCTTGCCGAGGATGATCGCACCCGCCGCTTTCAAACGCGCAACCACGTGCGCGTCCCGAACCGGCATCAGGTCGATTCCGTTGAACGTGCCGCCCGAGGAGTCCACGACGCGATCGTCCGCGGCGAACCCTGCGTAACCGGCCGTCGTTCTGAAGCCGATCTGGTTCATATTGTCCTTGATGATGATCGGCACGCCGTGGAGCGGTCCGCGGTGCTCACCGGCGGTGATCGCGGCATCGGCCAATGCCGCATCCTCCAACATCCGATCGTTGATCGCGATGAACACGTTCAACAGCGGTTCTAAACGTGCGATCCGCTCGATACAGGCGCGGACCACGTCCGTCGGCAGGAAGTCGCCGCGGTCATAGCCGGCCCTGATCGTCTCGATCGTCAGGTTCTCCACCATCGGAACGCTGTGTTCAGTCCTCGAGCGATCGGCGGAGGGCAGACGGAGATGTCGCATGGAGGCCTCGCTAAAGAGATTGAAAAGATGGCATCGCTGAAGCCGATCGGCGGTAATCGTGTCTGATCAAGCGAGCAGCATACTATCGGCCGCCGCCGAATCGCCAGGGGCAGGCTGACGCCTTTTCGGCGGCGGAAACGTCGCTGAAGGGCGGCAGCGGCAAACGGCTCACGGTATTTCTGTCAGGCGCGTCTTGAGGGCGGCGAGCTCTGCTTCGAGCTCTGCAATGCGCGAATCGCGATGCGCGAGCGCAGCGGCGACGTCGGCGGCATCGATCTTCTGCGGAATATGTTGCGGGCAGTTTATATCCCACGCGTCGACCTCGAACAGCAGCGCCTGTTCGGCCTGCGCGCGGTAGCCGGCGGGCATCAGTTCGGCGATCAGCGCGGGATCGCCGCTCATGCGCGCGCGGCCCCACAGCTTGATGCGGCGGCGCTGCGCATAGTCCATCAGGAACAGGAAAGCCTTGTCGTTCTCGGCAAGGTTGCCAGCCGAGACATACTGACGGTTGCCGGCATAATCGGCCCAGCCGATGAGCTTGGGCCCCAGGACCCGGATAAACCCCTTCGGGCCGCCGCGATGCTGAGCATAGGGCTGGCCGGCCGCGTTGGCGGTCGCGATGTAGGCGGTATCGACACCTTCAAGGAAGGCGGCGAGGTCCTCGCTGATAGAAGTGCGAAAGCCGCCGCGCGCCTCCAACTTTGCGTAGGCCTCGCGCGACCCGCGCGCCGCCTGTATCGCCTTGATCGTCGGTGTGAAGGCGATGTCGCTGCTGGGAATGATCATCACTCAGCCTTTCGCCGGCTTCGGCCGGCACTGGTGACAATGGCGACGCGGACGCTCATGGCTGCATCGCCCGCGCGATCAGCAGCGTGTCGGCATACATGTCGAAGCGCTTGAGCTTGCCGTCGGTCACCCGCCAGACATGCGCGAACGGCGCCCGCATTGCCTTGCCCGTCGCCTTGTTGACGCCGCGATAGACGCCCAGGCTGACCACGCGGTCGCCTTCGGCAATGAAATCGTCCGCGACCGCCGAGAAGTTGTCCCAATCGCGCATCAGCGGCGCGATCAGCTTGTTCAGCACATCCTCAGGCTCGCGCCAGGTGCCGCTGTAGTAGGGGAAGCCCTCGGCTTCGGTCCATTCGAGCTCCGGATGGAGCAGACCGAGCAGCCCCGGCACATCGCCGCGGCCAAGCGCCGCGTAGAAAGCGCGAACGAGATCAATCGTTGCTGTCATTGTACACCTCTGCAAGAAAAGGGGCCGGGGAGAGGCTCTCTCCCCGGCGTCCGGGTTTATCGCGCGATCGTGGCGAGCGCGCCCAGGCCAAGCGCCGTGACAGCGCCGTGCTGCACCGGGGCGGTGGCGTCATTGACCACGTCGGCACCGAACGACTGGCCGACGACGGTGCGTGCCGGACGGCTGCCCTTGGGCGCATCGATCAACGAAACAATGGCGGCGGCGACGTCGTGCGGATCGGGGGCGTTCTCGCTCTGGAACATGCTCATGAAACTCTCGAACATCTTGCCGGGGATCGCGCCGATTTCGCCATAGGCTTCGCCCCGTGCCGTATCGGCCGGTTGCTGGATCGCCGAATAGATGTTGGTCGGATAGGCGCCTGGCTGGACCAACACCACGTCGACGCCAAGCTGGGACAGTTCATAGCGATAGCTGTCGGTCAGCGCTTCCAGCGCGAATTTGGTTGCGCCATAGATGCCAAAGAACGGGAAGGTCACCCGGCCGAGGATCGAGCCGATATTGATGATCAGCCCGTCCTTCGCAGCCCGCATCGCGGGCAATACCGCGCGGGTAGTGCGGATCACGCCGACGACGTTGGTGTTGAACAGGACCTTCGCCTGATCGGCGGTAAAGGCCTCCGATACGCCCGCCGACGCGAGGCCGGCGTTGTTGATCAGCACGTCAATCTTGCCAGCATCCGCCAATGCGGTGGCCACCGCGCGTTCGACCGACGCATCATCGGCAACGTCGAGCTCGACGACCTTGATACCCCGGCCGCGCAGCGCGGCCGCGGCCTCGGCGTTGCGGCCGGCGACGTCGCGCATCGAGGCATAGACGGTGTGGCCCGCGGCGGCGAGCGTTTCGGCGGTATCGCGGCCAAAGCCCGAAGCGGCACCGGTGATGAGGATGACTTTCGACATGGGAAACCTCGTTATTACAGGGTGACGTCAGTGCGCGAACGCGCCCTTTATTTCAGCGGCGACAGTCGAGGCATTTTCATCGAGAACGAAATGGCCGGCATCGAGCCAGACCAATTTGGCCTGCGGCAGATCGCGCCTGAACGCCTCGGCGCCGGCGGGGATGAAGAACGGGTCGTGCTTGCCCCATACGATCAGCGTTTTTGGCTGATACTGGCGGAACGCGTCGTGCCAGCTATCGTAGAGTGCAACGTTGGACTTATAGTCTTCGAGCAGGTCGAGCTGATACGCGTCGGTGCCGGGACGATCGAGCAGTGCCTGGTCGATCGTCCAGTTGTCCGGGCTGATCGCCTCCGGAACTTTCGCACCGACCTGATACTGGAACCTGGTCGTCTCAGCGGTCAGGAAGCCGCGCGCCGCCGCCTCGGTGGTCGCGTCGCGTCGGTTCCACAGCGGCAGGAAGACCTGCTTCGGCATGTCGCCGACGCCGTCGAGGTAGGCATTCGCGTTCTGGATGACGAATCCCTTCACCCGGTCAGGATGCTGCGTGAACAGGCGAAAGCCGACCGGGCCGCCATAGTCCTGCATGTACAGGATATAGGATGTAAGGCCGAGCTGATCGATCAGCCCCGCGACGTGCGCGGTGAGGTTGTCGAAGCTGTACTGGAAATCCCGGGCCGACGGAGCCTCCGACTGGCCGAAGCCGATGTAATCGGGCGCGATTACATGGAACGTGTCGGCAAGCTGCGGAATCAGGTCGCGATACATGTGGCTGCTGGTCGGGAAACCGTGCAGCAGGATGATCGCCGGCAACGCGGGATCGCCGGCCTCGCGGTAAAACATCGTGCGGCCGTTTACAGTGGCGAAATGGTGGGTCGTCGGATGCATGGTGGTGACCTTCCGTGAGTTGGCGGGTGCCTGGACGGATCAGGCGGCCTTGCGGGCCTCGACGACCGGGAAGTCGATCGCCGTCTGGAAGACCTCGTTGAAGAAGTTGGTCCAACTGTTGAGAGCCACGTGCTGGACGATCTCGATCACCTGGGCGTCGGTATAGCCGGCGGACTTTACGTCAGCGAAATCGCTGTCGGTGACGTGGCCGCGATCCCTCACCACCTTGGCGGCGAAGCGGACGGCGGCATCGGCCCCGGGATCGTTCGACGCCCCGTTGCGGTTGGCGGTGATCTCGGCGTCGTCCAGCCTGGCGACCTTGCGGCCGAGATACGTGTGCGCCGACAGGCAATAGCTGCAGCCATTCACCTCGGCGACGGCAAGCGCGATCCGCTCACGCGTGGCGGCGGGCAGCGTGCCCTTGGACAGCGCCCCGAACAGGCCGAGATGACCCTCCAGCGCCTGCGGGCTGAGCGCGATGGCGCGGAACATGTTTGGGACGCTGCCAAGCTGCCTGGCAACTGCCTCGAGCAGCGGACGGGAGGCTTCGGGTGCGTCGGCGATAGTGGCGGGAGTTGCGATACGGGTCATTGTCGGGGTCCTTGTCCTTGCGGCCTTGCTGGCCGGTGATCCGCAACTAAGCGCTTCCGTTTTCCGGCAGCAGCCGCTAGCTTTGGGAAGCGCCCTTCCACATTATGGAAGTCAGATGGACCGGTTCGAAGCGATGCGCACCCTGGTTGCGGCGGTCGACGGCGGCAGCCTGTCGGCGGCATCACGCGCACTCAATACGCCGCTACCCACGGTCAGCCGGCGTGTTTCGGACCTGGAGGCGCATCTCGGCGCGCAGTTGCTGGTGCGTACGAGCCGCAAGCTGATCCTGACCGAAGCCGGCGAGGCGTTCGTCGCGGTTGCGCGCCGGCTGCTCGACGATCTCGGGGATGCCGAGCGTGCGGCGAGCGGCGAATATCGCGCCCCGCGGGGCGAACTGCTGGTCACCGCGCCGATCATATTTGGCAAGCTCCATGTCGCGCCGATCATCCACGCCTTCCTCGGCGCCTATCCCGATGTGACGGTCCGGTTGGTGCTGTCCGACGAAGTGATCGATCTGGTTGAGGCGCATGTCGATGTCGCGGTGCGCATCGGCCGGCTGCCCGACAGCGATCTGATCGCGCGGCAAATGGGTCACGTCCGCTGGTTGATCTGCGCAAGCCCCGATTACCTCGCCCGGCGCGGCGAACCGGCGATGCCCGAGGCGCTCGCCGACCATGATTGTATCGCGTTCGAGGGGCTGCAGACCTATCGCAACTGGTCGATTGGCGGCGGCGCGGCGGCGCGGTCAGTCGCGATCCGTCCGCGGTTCTCGACCAATACCGCCGATGCTGTCGTCGAGGCGGCGGCAGCCGGGCTCGGGATCGCCCGTGTGATCTCATACCAGGCGGCGGCCGCGATCGCCGCGGGTCGCGTCACGACGATCCTGCGCGACTTCGCGACCGATCCCATCCCGGTCAACCTTGTCCACCGGTCCCAACGCGTCCAGCCGCTCAAGCGGCGCGCCTTTCTCGACTTTGTCGTGCCCCGGTTAACCGTGGCGCTTGCAGCGGTGAACGACATGGTGCGCCGTGCGTGAGGCAGGCCGGGCCAGACACGTCAGGGTTTTCCGTGTTTGCCCTGCGCCGCGTGATCCCGCTTCCGGTCAACGGCAACGTGACGAAAGTTTCACGCTGACATTCGGCAATCGATAGTAATATCTTCCGAAACGCCAGGGAGTAACGCGATGCCTTTGCTCCGCCGTGGACTTCTGGCGACTGCCCCTGCAGCAGCGTTATCCCTGTTGACCACCCCGGCCTCGGCCGCGACGACCGATCTTGCCGTGAGTTGCGACACCGCCGCAGCGTCCGCCGTGATCCGGGCGGGTGATGCCTACCGGTCCCGCACCGGCGTCCGGATCCGGGTCTTCCCCACCTCGCCCGGCCTGCTGCTGCCGCAGCTTGAGCGGGAAATCCAAAACGACATCGTGCTCACACAGATCGGCGTGCTTGATCAGGCGGAAAAAGAGGGCCTGATCCAGCCGGGCGGCCGCGTCGGCCCGTGGCGCAACCGTCTGGTGATCGCCACCGCGCGCGACACCGACGGACCCGAGGGCAGCTTTGCGGTAACCGACCCGACACCGGCCTCCGGCATTGACGGCCACGCCATCCTGCAGCGCCTCGACGCCATGCCGAAGACAGTGTTCGGGGTCATCAACACCGGTGCGGTTGCATGGCTGCTGACCAACGGCGACGCACAGCAGGGGCTGCTGCACCAGACGGAGGTCGCCAACGACGGCCGCCTGAAGTCCGTTTCCCCTGTGCCGGATGATGCCTGGCCGCCCATCCTGTATGCCGCGACCGTGACCAAGCTGGCGCGGCGCGGTGATCCGGCCGCCTTTGTCGCCTTCCTTGGCAGTCCCGACGGCCAGGCGGTGCTGGCCGGGGCTGGACTGGAGAGCGCGTCGTGAGCGCCGGAGACCTCGAAGTCCAGACTCACCCGATCGCCGCGCGCATCACCCACTGGCTGATGGCGCTGGCGATCCTGCTGCTCATCGGCTCCGGCTGGCGCATCTACAACGCCAGCCCGATCTTCGATTTCCGCTTCCCGGAAGCCGTGACCCTCGGCGGCGACGTGGAGGACGCGCTGGCACTGCATAACGATCCCGGGGTCGCCAGTGCCCTGGCCTGGCATTTCGCCGCGATGTGGCTGCTGGCGCTCAGCTATCTCGGCTTCGTGCTCTGGAACACCATCACCGGCCATTTCCGGCGGGACTTCCTGCCGATCGGCCCGAGGCTGTTCTGGCGGGATTTCGTGGCGGCGGCGACGTTCCGGCTGCAGCACCGGCTGGGCGAGTATAACGTCGTGCAGCGGGTGGCCTATTGGGGCGCGCTGGGATCGGTTGCGATGATGCTGCTGTCCGGCATCGCGATCTGGAAGCCCGTGCAGACCTACCCGCTTGAAGTGCTGTTCGGCGGCTTCCAGGGCGCGCGCATCGCCCACTTCGTGTTCATGACGGCGATCGTCCTGTTCATCGTCATACACGTTGCGCTGGTCATCCTGGTGCCGAAGACCTTCGTCGCGATGACGCTCGGCCGTGCCACCGCCGTGCCGCATGCCCGCAAAGGAGACGCTTGATGGACTTCAAACGCAGGCGCCTGTTCGGCGGCAGCATGTCGCTCGGCGCGCTAACCCTGCTGACCGGGTGCGACATCAGCGACCATGAGAGCGTGCAGAAGGCGCTCGCGCTGGTGTCCCGCTGGAACGACCGGGTGCAGGCGGCAATTTTCGGCGCCGACCGCCTGGCGCCGACTTTCGCCGAGGACCAGGCGGTGAAGGCTTTCCGCTACAACGCCTGGTACGGACCGGACCGGTCGCCCCGGCTGGATGACGCGACCTACCGGCTGACCCTCGCCGGTCAGATCGCCGACAAGCGCCCCTGGACGATCGAACGCCTGCACGCGCTGCCCCGCGTCTCGCAGATCACCCGCCACGTCTGCGTCGAAGGCTGGAGCATGATCGGCAAATGGAGCGGCGCCCCGCTGCGCGATTTCCTGGGTCAGATCGGCGCCGATACGACCGCCCGGTATGTCGGGTTCGAGTGTGCCGACGGGTACTACGAAGGTATCGACATGCCGACGGCGCTGCATCCGCAGACCTTGATGGTGTTCCAACTGTCGGATGACATTTTGCCTACACGTTACGGCTACCCCTTCAAGATCCGGATCCCGACCAAACTTGGGTTCAAGAACCCGAAGTTCGTGACCACCATCTACGTCACCAACCAGCAGCCACGCGGCTTCTGGACGGATCGAGGGTACAACTGGTTCAGCGGGATATAGCGTATGGGATTGACCGCCGCGTGCGCGATCGGTGTCATGGCCAAGGCGCCGCGGCCCGGCTTCTCCAAGACCCGCCTCTGCCCGCCGCTGCGGCCGGATCAGGCGGCGAGGCTCAGCGCCGCCTTCCTGCGCGATATCACCGACAACATAGCGTTGGCCGCTCGGGACGCGCCCATCGGCGGGTATATCGCCTACGCGCCGGCCGGCGCCGAGGCGTCGTTCGAAGGACATCTGGCGCCCGGCACCCGCCTTTTGCTGGCTGACGGTTCGCCGCCGATGCCGCCTGCCGTGCAGGGGTTCGGGCGGTCGCTGCTGCACGCCATCATGGCGATGCTGGAGCGTGGGCATGGTTCGGCCGTGGTGCTGAACTCGGACAGTCCCACCCTGCCGACGGCTTTGCTGGTCCGCACCGCGGCGGCGTTGGCGCGCGACGGCGACCGCGTCGTGCTGGGTCCGGCGGATGACGGGGGGTACTATCTGCTGGGGATGAAAGCGGCGCACGCCCACCTGTTCGCGGATATTGCCTGGAGCACGGGCAGTGTCGCCCAAACGACCCGTTTGCGGGCCGCGCAACTGGGGTTGGAGGTCGTGGAACTGCCGTCCTGGTATGACGTGGACGACAAGGCGGCGTTGGACCGCCTGTTGCGGGAGACCGAGACGCCCGCGATCACCAACGGCCTGCTGCCTTACGCCGCGCCGGTGACGGCGGTGGCGCTGTCGCGCATGGGGTTGCGCGCGGCGAACATGGATCTCGCCGCCGAATGATCCGGCTGGGGCTGCTCGGAGGTCTCCTGCTGGCGCTGACGCTGGGGGCGTTGTCGCTGCACGTGCCGGGTGCGCGGACAATTCCCGTGCTGGAAACGAAGAACGCGTTCGTTGCTATCCTGGGGGTCAGCGCCGCCGTCTATCTCGTCGCGGTCGCGTTGGTCCAGCGGCGGCCCGCCGGGCGTCGGGCCATCTGGCTCGTTTTGCTTATCGCGGCGGCGCTGCGGCTCCCGCTGCTCGTGTCTACTCCGTTCCTGTCGACCGACATCTTTCGCTACGTCTGGGATGGGCGCGTGCAGGTGGCCGGCATCAATCCGTATCGTTACATTCCCGACGAGCCGGAACTGGCGCCGCTGCGCGACACGGCGATCTTTCCGCACATCAACCGTGCCGAGTGGGCGCCGACGATCTATCCGCCAGCGGCCCAGGCGATCTTCGCTGCCGTCGGCTTCGTCTGGTCCAGCGTGACCGGCGTCAAGGCCGCGATGGTGGGGTTCGAGATCCTGGCGGTGGGCTGCCTGCTCCGCCTGCTGGCGGCGGCCGGATTGCCGCGCGAGCGGGTGCTGATCTACGCCTGGAACCCGCTGCCGGTCTGGGCTTTCGCCGGCAACGGCCATATCGACGCCGCGGCTGCCGCTTTGGTTGCCGCCGCTTTGTTGTTGCGGGTTCGCCGGCGGGATGGTTGGGCCGGGGTCGCCTTGGGCCTCGCGATTGCGACGAAATTCCTGCCCGCGGTCGTGGCGCCGGTGCTGTGGCGGGCACGTGCCGGCTGGTGGGCCGCCGCCGCCTGCATCGGCACGGTCGTCGCGCTGTATGCGGCGTATAGCAGCGCCGGGTGGCTGGTCTTCGGCGACCTCGGCAGCTACGGCCCGGAGGAAGGCTACGACAGCGGAGCCGGATTTTGGCTGCTGGCGGGGATTGCCCGTCTGGCCGCTTTACCGGATGTTGCGGGGACAGTTTACAAGGCCGTGGCTGTCGTTGCGCTGGCGTCGCTCGGGGCCTGGTATGCCTTTGTTCGCCGTCCTGATGATCCGGTCTCGCTATGCGCGGCGGCGGGGGTCATGATGGCTGCGGCGACCTGCGCCATCAGCCCGCATTATCCCTGGTATTTCGCCTGGCTGGCAGTGCCCTGCGTTCTCGCGCCGGCCCCGGCCGTGGTGTGGCTGTCCGCGTCGCCCATCCTGATGTACCTGGATACGTTCGGTGACCGGTTTATTCTGCCGTCGGTGATTTATGTCCCGGCCATCCTGCTGGCACTGTCCGGCTTGCGCCGTCGCGTCCCGGCGCTGAGGCCGATCGAAGGAAATACCTGATGTCGTCCATGCCCGATCCCCGCCGTTATTTTGAGGCCGTCACGGCGGAGCGCAACGACGTCGCGGACCAGCCGCCGGTGTGCCTATACCTGGAGGTAACCAATCGCTGCAACCTGGTGTGCGAGACCTGCCCGCGCACCTTCGAGGATCTGGAACCGCCCGCCGACATGAGCTGGTCGTTGTTCACCCGCATCGTCGACCAGGTTCCCGGCGTCGCACGCGTCGTGCTGCACGGCGTGGGTGAGCCGATGCTGGTCAAGGCGCTGCCGAGGATGATCCGCTACCTGAAAGATCGCGGCACCTACGTGCTGTTCAACACCAACGGCACGTTGCTGAACCCGAAGAAGTTCCAGGAGCTGATCGATACCGGCCTGGACGAATTGCGCGTCTCATTGGACGCGGCGGACCGCAAAAGCTATGCGGCGATCCGCGGCAAAGATTTCTTCAATCGCATCGTCCGCGATGTCGGCAAGTTCACCGCCTATCAGCAGCAGATGGGCGTGACGGCGCCGCGGGTCTCGCTGTGGCTGACCGGATTGAAGGAGACCGTTGCGCAGCTTCCGGATTTCGTCCGCCTCGCGGCCTCGATGGGTGTGCGGGAGGTCTATCTGCAACGACTCGTCTTCGATTCGGCGGGCTACGGCAAAGCCCGGCCGGAACAGTCCTTGTTCGAGCAGGCTCATGGGGAGGAACAGGCAGCGATCGACGCGGCAACCGCTATTGGCACCGGCCTTGGCGTGATGCTCGATGCCTCCGGCGCCACCGAACCCGGCTTAAGCCTGAAACGATCTGCTGACGGCAAACCCTGGGCGACCTGCCGGCGGCCCTGGTCGCTGATGTATTTCACCGCGCACGG
>CAINOE010000052.1 GCA_903851415.1 uncultured Rhodopila sp.
ATCTCTCTCGCTGCCGAGGCGTGTCGCCGGCCCTATGCCTGCGTTATCCCCCTCGGGTGCGGTTCCTTGGGGCCGGGCAAGGAAGGCGCGGAAACCCCTGAGCAAGCCAGTGGTGCGGAAGTTCTGCGCTTGCGGAACTTCCCGGTGGCTTGCGAACCGCAGGCGCTTCGCCGTCATGACAGCCGGGCCGCTTTGCCTGGCTGGACGGCGAAGCGGGGGTTGGAGCGCCTGACGCCCGGCCCAAACCGCACGCATCCGAGGGGGTGACGCGCGCATAGGGCCGGCGACACGCCTCGGCAGCGAGAGTTGCAAGCGTGGGTTCTGACCAAGGTGGCACTCCCGATGCACCACGCGGCTGCCCCGTTGCGGCGATGCCGGTTCGCCAGGCTCACCCGCCCCGCTGGTCAAGGCCCTCGCCCCGCTTGCTGCTGCCGGAACCAATCCGCATTCGGGATCAGCCCGGTGGATTACGCCGTGTCCTCTGTCGGGCACCGCGCACGGTTCGCAGCGCCGGCACCCTCCGCGGCGTTTCCGACCGGCATGGCCAATGGGGATCGCCTCGCACCGTCGGCGCCTTCGTCAGTTCCGCCCCGCGGTGCTGTCATCTCGGCGCCCGGGGTCGCCGCCGCCCGCGACCCCCATCCGCCGGGCGGACGTGACCGCGACGAGGACCGCGACGGGCCGAGCGGGTTCGGGAGCATGGCGACGCTGCGCCGTTTCGTCCGCGATGGGGATCTGACGGCCGAGCATCATGGCTGCCGCGGCAGGGGCCGTCCTCGCTTCGCTCTCACCGCGACGCCTGGAAGCCCTGCGAGCCGCCCATTGCCCCCGGCACCGCATTGGCCCGATCCGCGCTGCCCGGCTCGCCGCCTTCGGGTGAGGCACCAAGGCGGGGCCGCGAGGCTCCCGCCGCTTCGTTTCAGCCGCCGAAGAAACGCCGGGGCGGTGTGGCTTTGCTTCGGCGATGGCCGGGCTTGATTCGCGGGGCCGCTCCAGCACCGGCGAACCGCGCATACGCGACATGATCCGGCAGAATACTCAATGAATACAACATATTAAGTTTGACACACGGGCGCCGGCCGGCTAACATCCGCATCAAATGGAGGCTGACGATGCACATTGAGATGCTGCCCGGAACGACGAATGTGGTGCGGTTCCCGGTCGAGCGGCGGGCGCGTCCGACGCTGGGGCTGCTGCGGGAGATCGCCCCCGATTTGCGCGAGGTGCTGTCGATCGCCGAGGCGTTCGGCCTGGAGACGCCGCCGCCTGATCTGCGGGATCGGGTGGATGCGGCGACCGCCGAGTACATCCTCAACCAGTTCGGCGGCGTTGGCGGGCCGCCGGCGGGTGCTCTGGCTGCGTTGCTTGATCCGGTCGTGGCCAAGGCGATTACCGCTTGCCGGGCGGCGCATGACGCGGCGGCCGAGGCGCAGCAGGCGCCGCGAAATGCATGGCCTGCCGGTCAGGAGCGGGTCGAGGCGCTGGCACTGCGAATGGTAAGCCTGTTTATCGAGGCTTTGGTTGCCGCCGAGGAGGCCGAGGGCGTGGCACGCGCGGTTGGCCTGGCGCGCCGGGGTGAGCCGTGGACGCCGCGGGACTTGCGCGCCGACGAAGCGGCGCTGTTCGGAGAGGCGGCCTGCCGGGCCGGATAGGGCTTCTCGCGGAGCCGGTCCGGGTTCGGCAACCGCCTGCCGCGTCAGCGGCAGGCGGTCGATCAGGCCGGGTCACAGCGGTGCTACAGCCGGTTTTTGGAACCCGCCGGTGAGCCGGCGTCGTTGCAACCTCTCCGCTTCCGCTCATTGAGCAGGGCAACGGCAGCCCGTTCGCACTCCTGTTCGTGTGCCAGCCAACCCGCCAATTCGAGGTCTTCTTCGCTTGCCGGCGGGTGGCGGCACGCGGTGTGAAAAATGGTTTGGTCAGTCATGAAACTTGTCCTTCGCCGCGTCTGTTCGGTCGTTCAGTACGGAGGCTCATCATCCGGAACGCCGCCCCCCGGCCCCTGCGATGACGGACCATCTGCCCGTTCTCCGGGCTTCTTCATGTCGAAGCGCAAATCGCCGTCGTAGTTTTCCAGATGGACCTCGGTGCTGTAGTGGTCTACTCCTGCCTGGTCTTGCCATTTGCGAGTGCGCAGCTTGCCCTCGACCCGCACCTTCATGCCTTGCTCAAGATGCTTCTCGGCGATCCTGGCAAGCGCCTCGTTGAAAATTACAACGCGGTGCCATTCGGTCTTTTCGACCCATTCGCCCGAGCGCTGATCCTTCCAGGTTTCGCTCGTCGCGATGCTGAAGGTGGCGATCGTCTTGCCGGCCTGTGTTGTCCGCATTTCCGGGTCACGACCCAGATTGCCGATCAGTTCAACCTTGTTGACGGAAAGTCCCATCGTCTCATTCCTTCATTCATTATTCCCTCGGGAAGCCCGCCGGCTCCGTGCCGGTGTCGTTCCCTCGGGTGCGGTCTGAGGAAACCGGGATCGGGACCGCCCGCCCCCGAGCGCCGCGGTCTGGTGCGGGAGCGCAGCGACACGGCAGCGGGGCGAGCCGAAGGCGATTGGCGCAGCCAATCGGGGATGCGGAAGCGGGACCGGTCCGGGGTTAGACCGCGCGTAACCCGAGGGACGGCACCGGCACGGAGCCAGACGTGCTTCCACAACTTTTCTTTCCATTCTTCCATTCCCGTTTTCTCCCATTCTCATGACGAAGGCGGCGGCCCGGCCGGGATGGCTCAAGCAAGCGGAGGCCGCGCGGCGGCGCCGCAGTCCATGTCGAATCTTCCGGGCGTGCGGCTTCGCCGGCTGCCGGCGGAGACCCGGGTGCTCCATCGGAACTCGCCGCTCCCGTGACTGAGCGATCCCGGAGGCATCATGCGGCGCGGCGCCACGGCACGAGCGGCGCGAGATGCCCGGACATGCTCGGCGTCCGGCAGGCTCGGGTAGGCCGTCGGCTGCTGCCAAAGGCCGAGGTCGTCATGGACGATCAGGGTCCGGACGGCGACCTCGCGGACGATGCGGCGGTCGCGCAGCGACCGCACGCGCGCCATGTCCGACCGGCCGGCACGGTGGACGCTTTCCCAAAGGCCGGTGTCGGGGTTGCGGCGTGCGGCACCGGCGGTGCCGTTCAGAAACGCTTCGACCAGCCAGGGCGTCCGGCAGATCGCCCGGCCGCCGTGGCGGTCTCGGAAGAACGCTTCGTTTTGCAGGTAGTAGATGCTGCCGGCGGCGATGACGCCGACGCGCAGCGGATTGTCGCCGCCGCGGAACCGCGGAGCGTGATACTGGCGCAGCATGAAGGGATCCTTGGTGCGGGTGCCGGCGGGATCAGCCGCGAGCGAGCGCCTGCTCGATCGTGCGGCTGAGCACTTCGGCGGTGAACGGCTTGACGATCATGCCGGATACGCCGGCAGCCGTGGCGCTAAGCCGCCAGCGGCAGATCGAGCAGCCGTTGCAGCCGGTCGATCTCCTGAAGCAGGCGCCGCATCAGCGGGCCATAGTCCGGCTCCAGCCGGGCGGCGGCATCGAGGTATCGCTGCCACATCGCGCGGTCCCAGGTTCCGCGGTCATCGACCCGGATGGCGCGCGGTGCGCCACGCACGGCGGCGGCCTCGCAGGAAGCCGCCATTGCGGCTTCCAGGTCCGCCAGGCGGCGGCGGCGGCTGACGATGCCGGAAACCAGATGGTTCCGGTCGAGATGCCGAGTGGATGCGGGTTGCCCGGGTGTGAGGGTTTTGCGGTGGCCGGGCTTGGCAGGAGGCGCGGCGGTGCCGGCGCCGGTTGGCGTGAGGGTGGTCATGGCGGAATCCTCGGTCGGGGAGATGCAGCCCGCTCCGGAGTGCCGAAGCGGGCTGTGCGGATCAGTCGGCTGCGTCGGCCAGAGGGTCTTCAGCGGTTACGGCGCCGTC
>CAINOE010000053.1 GCA_903851415.1 uncultured Rhodopila sp.
ATTTCCGCAAACTGAACCCGCATATCGAGCTTGGCGGGGTGCCGATCACGGTGCCTGCGGCGTTGACGCCGCGGGCGTTGCGCTATGCCGGGGTGAGTTCGTTCGGCTTCTCCGGCACCAATGCGCATGTCGTGCTGGAGCGCGCGGATGATGGCGTGCTGGAGCGCGCGGATGATGGCGTGCCGGAGCGCGCGGATGGTGTCGTGCCGGAGCGCGCGGATGGTGGCGTGCCGGAGCGCGCGGATGCTGTCGTGCCGGAGCGCGCGGACGCGGATGCCGCCGCCGATCGGCGCCCGGCCCGCGTCCTGCCGCTGTCGGCGCGCGACCCGGCCGCGCTCGACGCGCTGGCCGCCGCCTGGTCGGCCCGGCTGGCCGAACCGGGGGCGGACTTCGCCGCGCTGTGCCACACCGCCGGGGCCGGCCGCGCCCGCTTCGCCCACCGCCTGGCCGTGGTCGCCGCCGATGCCGCCGCGGCCCGAGCCGCCCTGGAGACCGTCCCGCGCGGCATCGCCGGCAAGCCGCGCGTCGGCTTCCTGTGCACCGGCCAGGGTTCGGCCTATGCCGGCATGGCGGCGGGCCTGGCCGAGACCGCCCCGGTGTTCGCCGCGGTGCTGGCGCGCTGCGACGCGGTGATGGGCCTCGACCGCCGGCTGGCCGATGTGTTCACCGACGCCGCGGCGCTGGCGCGCACCGACCATGCCCAGCCGGCGCTGTATGCGTTGTCGGCCGGCCTCGGCGCGCTGTGGCGAAGCTGGGGGATCGAGCCGGTCGCGGTGCTCGGCCACAGCGTCGGCGAATACGCCGCGGCGCATCTGGCCGGGGTGCTGACCCTGGAGGACGGGGCGCGGCTGATCGCCGGCCGCGGGCGGCTGATGCAGGCGCTGCCGGCGGGCGGTGGGATGGCGGTGCTGCTGGGTGCGGAGGCGGCGGCGCGGGCGGTGCTGGCGCGCCACGGCGAGCTGGAGATCGCCGGCTTCAACGCCGCGGCGGCGCTGACGGTGGCCGGGCCGGAGGCGGCGATCGACCGCCTGCTGGCGGATGCGGCGCTGGCGGGAGGTGAACTGACCGGGCAGAAGCTTGAGCTGCGGCATGCGTTCCACTCGCGCCTGCTGGAGCCGATGCTGGCGGAGCTGGAGGCTGCGGCGGCAACGGTGCCGCACCATGCGCCGCTGCTGCCGGTGGTGGGCAACCTGGACGGCGGAGTGGTGGCGCGTCACGACGCGGCGTATTGGCGGGCGCATGCGCGCGCGCCGGTGCGGTTTGCCGCCGGGCTGGCGACGCTGGCGGGCCTCGGGTGCACGCATCTGGTGGAACTGGGTGCGCAGCCGACGCTGCTCGGGTTGGCGCGAGGGTGCGGGCTGACGGGGCTGCCGAGCCTGGTGCGGCCGCGGGCGGGGCAGGCGGCGGAGGCGTTGGGGTGGACGACGCTGCTGGAGGCGCTGGCACGGCTGTGGCGGGACGGCGCCGCGGTGGACTGGGTGGGACATGACGCGCCGTATCGGCCGAAGGTGGC
>CAINOE010000054.1 GCA_903851415.1 uncultured Rhodopila sp.
CCCCCTGTCGCGGCAGGGTGCTGGAATAGGTGGCCCGGACAAGCCGGGCCATGACGGTGGGGGAAAAGCCGTGCTCCGTACGACCCCTTATCCTGATAGCTGTGGGGCGTGTCCCGGCCATCTTCGCACCGCTGTTGAAGCGCGGATGGCCGGGACACGCCCGGCAATGACGATAGGGGCGGCGGCGCCTCGGCAATGTCCTTCCCGGCGCTCGGCACGATCGCGGCGGGCAGCACTTCGCTCGCCACGACGGCGCCTCGCGTCAAACCCCGCCGTTGCGCAGGTCGATGCTGGCCTTGCGGTGCAGATCGCGCATCGTCTGCCGCGACAGGTTCTCCACCCGCTCCGCCACCAGCCGGCGCTGCATGTCCTGGGCGGTGATCTCGCCGATATTCTTCTGTTCCCGCGAGCACACCGTGATCACCGCGATCCCGTCCCGCGAGATCAGCGGCTCCGTCGGCTTGCCGAGGGGGATGGTCTCCAGCAGCGTCCGGAAGGCCGGCGGATTGACCCCCTCCACCCGGATTTCCCCCGGATCGATGGGCCGGTTCGGCGCGTTGTTGGCCTTTGCCACCGCCTCCATCTGCTCGCAGCCATTGACCGAGCCGATGACCGAGCGCGCCTTCGCCAGCGCCTGGCGCTGCTGCTCGGTCGGGTTCTGCGGATCGACCAGAGGCGAGGTGAACGGGAAGAACGCCTGCCGCATGGTCGCCACGGTCGCGATGTCGCGGCCGATTTCCCGCTTGCCCTGCAGGTTGACGATCGAGAGGCCACCCGGCACCCGCACCGGGTTGCTGACCGCTCCGACCGGCATCTGGGACACCAGCCGCGCGATGGCCGGATCAAGCTGGTTGGCCTGTTCCCAGCCGAGTTCGCCGCCCTCCAGCGCCGTCTGCGTCTGGCTGAACTGAGCGGCGACCATGGCGAACGGAGCGCCGGCGTGCAGTTCGCTGATGACTGTCTCGGCGAAACGCTGAGCGTCGGCGCCGTTGGTGCTGTCATCGACCGGGATGAAGATCTCCCCCAGCCGGTACTCCGTCTGCCCGGCCTGCGCGGCGGCCAGCTTCTGCTGCTCGGCGATCTCCGCGTCGGTGATGACCATCTTCTCGCCGACGATCTCGCGCAGCATCTGCGACCACGCGAGCTGCGCGCGGATCTGGTCGATCAGCGTGCGGTTGCTGACGCCGTCCGAGGCGAGCTTCGCCCGCAGTGCCCCGGACGGCATGTTGTTGCGGGTCTCGATGTCCTTGATCGCGGCGGCGATCTGCGCGTCCTGGATGACGATCTTGCGCCGCTGCGCCTCCTGCACGCGAAGCCGCTCGTCGATCAACTGCCGCAGGATCTGCGGCTTCAGCCGGTCGATCACCTCCTGCGACATCGGCAGGCCGGTGGAGATCGCGAACAGCCGGGCGCGATTGGCAATATCGGCCTCGCTGATCACGTCGCCGTTGACCACCGCGGCAATCCGGCTGGTGTCGGCCAGAGGCGCCGCCGGTTTGGCATACACCGCCGGCGTGGCTGCGTGCCCCGCCGCGATTGCCTCGACGGGGCCGGCGGCGAGCAGCAGCGCGAGCAATCCCGTGCGCATCCGGTCGCAATGCAGGTTCGGCATGTAAGGCACTCCCGTATTCATAGGGCGCGATAGCCGAATTGGCCGATCGTCTTGAAGGTTATGAGGAACAGTACTGCGGTCGCGCCGTGGTCGCCATTGATGCTGACATAGCGGCGAACCCCCCGAAGATCAAAGATGAAGCATTCATCCTCGTAGATGAAGTCGCCGCCGGCGACGACCATCTGGTTGGTTGCAAGATCGCGGCGGACGAAGCCGGTCACCCTGTAAGGTCCCCACAATGTCGTCGCGCCGAGCGAGATTTCGTTGCGTGGGAAGTAGTACGAACTCCCGGCCGGAGGCGGCGGAGCCTGGTCGTAAAACGTATACGGATTGAAAGTGGTGTAGATGTAGCCGGCGGAAACCCGGAATCGCGCCGGGCCGGCGGAAGCCACCGCGTCGGCATAGCGTGTCGCCAGGTCGTTCTTGTCGAGCCGCGTATGGTAGGTCAGATCGAGCCACTGAGTGGGCGCGAATGTCGCACGGGCGACGATGTCGGATACCTGGTCATGCAGGCCGGACGCCTCCGGGAACAGGTTGTCCTGGCTGGTGCGGTAGGACTGCCCGACCAGCCCATCGAACGTTGTTCCGCCGAGGTACCAGGCTCCGTGCATCGCGACGTTGGCGCGCACGCCGCCTTCCAGCCGGTCGATGCCGGTGAAGCGGTTGAAGCCGAACAGGTTGGCATCGGTGAACTGGAAATCCAGGCTGTCCTCGTTCGGATACAGCCTTGTCTGGCTGTCGCCGGTCTGCGGCGCGACGATCACCTGGGCGATCGGCTCCAGAAGCTGCGTGCCCCAGGAGCCGCTGTCGCGCGCGAACGGCCAGCGGAAATCCACCGCCACCTGCGGCAGCGCCCGCGCCGACTCGATCGAATCCTTGGTCGCGAAGTTGGGAGTCTCATTGAACTGCGACGCGTCATATGCCGCGGCATCGCCATGCAGCGTGATCTTCCACAGGTCGCCGAGCATGCCGGTGAACGGCCGCTCGTAGTCCATCGTCAGCGACGCGCGGCGGGTATTGGTCCCCGTCGTCCGGATCACGTTGAAGTTGCTGGTGGTCAGCGAAAACCGGCCGCCCCAGGCGTCCGGCGTCCCGAAATAGCTGTATTCATAGCGCGGCAGCACCGTCGGCAGCGCGGTGCTGTTGATAACCGAGTTCAGCGCCTGATAGAATTTCGTATCGATGCGGGTATAAGCCCCCTCGCCGAAGCCCTCGATGTAGACCTGACTGGACAGGATGTTCGGATCGCCGGTCAGCCCTTCCGTCAGGTGGAAATCGGTCACATAGGTCGTCGATGATGCGCGATTGATGTTGAAACCCCAGCGCCACGTATCGTCGTAATTGAACTGTCCGCGCGACGCAAAGCTGCCCTGAAGCGACTTGCCGCTATCCTGAGATTCGTTGCTGCCCGGCAGCGACGCGTTCGTGTAACCGCCGGAAACGTTGGTCAGGAGCGTGCCATTGTTGAAGCGGCGGCGATACTCGATATCGAGCTGCTGGCCGCCGCGTGAGGTCAGCAGCGGCAGGAAAGTGGCGTCCGACTGGTCATCGATCACCTGATACCACGGCACGCCAATGAAGCCCCCGAGGGCGGACGACGTTCCGATCACCGGCGGCAGCAGTCCGGATTCGCGCTTCACCGAGGGATCGGCGTTCCAGAAATACGGGAACCAGGCGACCGGCAGGCCGTAGATCTCGAGTTCGGCGTCGCGGTACTCGATCTTCTTATGCTCCAGATCCTGCACGGCCGAGGCGGCGCGGATCTGCCACAGCGGCGGCCTGGTGGGATCCTTCGCGCAGGGATTGCAGGTGGTGTACACGACCTTCGTCATCTCGTTGATCTGCCCGCCGGTCCGCTGCGCTCCGTTCGCCGCCATGCGGCCGTTCTGCTGCAACAACGCGCGCACATCCTTCAGGATGCCGTCGTTCATGTTGTTCTGCATTTCCGCGTAGTCGGCGAACATCACTTCGCCGTCGGGTTCCAGCAGCACGACGTTGCCGGTGGCGGCCGCAACCCCCGTATTGCGGTCGAAGGTGATCTTGTCGGCGCGCATGACGTGCCCGTTCTGCCAGGCTTCGACATGGCCGGTCGCGGTGACCAGCGACTTGTCCTTGTCGTATTCCACCGAGTCGGCGGAGAACGTCACCGGCTCATCGGTGCGGATCTGCTGCCCCGCGCGCGGCGACGTGAGGGCGCCGAACTGGGCATAAGCCGGGACCGCGCCAAGGCAGATCAGGACGAGAGCCACCTGAAGCCGGAGGCAACCCCGTCGGGCACGGTTCAATCGATCCATCGTCAGCCGTCTTCCGTGTGCAGCAACAGGGCGACCGCCAGCATAAGCCCTGAAACCGCCGGTGCCCAGGCCGCAAGCGCAACGGGTAGTGCGCCGGACTGGCCGATTTCCTCGGCGATCTTGGAAACCACGAACAAAACGAACCCGGCGGCCACGCCGCTGCCGATCATTTTCGCCACGCCGCCGCGGCGGGCGGGGCGCATGGAGAAGCCGGCGGAGACCAGGCACATCGTTGCGCACAGCAGCGGCAACGCCAGCAGCGCCTGGAAATGCAGCCGGTGGCGAATCGATGAGAATCCGGACCTGTCGAGCAGGGCGATGAAACTCGGCAGCGCCCAGACCGAAAGCGTGTCGGGGGAGGCGAAGCTTTCCTGCACGCGGGAAACCGTCAGATCCGTCGGCAGGTTCATCTCCTGCGGCGGTCCCGGCAACTGATCGGCTTTGATGGTGCGGGCGTTGTCGAGAATCCAGTTGCCCTTGCCCAGCGTGGCCCGGGTCGCCTCGACGCGGTCGAGCAGCTTGTCGGCGCCATCGAGGCGAAACACGCTGACCTGGGTCGCGGTCAATTGCTTGCCGTGCAGCTCGACCTGATTGGCGTGGATGATCGCCACCCCCTGCGGGGTCAGCATGCGATCCGACTGGCGCAGCCAGAGCTGGCCGCCGTTCAGCGCCAACGGACCGCCGCCGCTGCGCAGATAGGTGTTCTCCATGGCCTCGGCGCGGGCCAGCATCACGGAGGAAACCGGACTGATCAGCGCCGTCGCGATCATCCCGAACAGCGCCGCGCACAGCGTCGGGCCGGTCAGGAACTCCCAGGCCGAAACGCCGGAGGCGCGGGCGACGATCAGCTCGGAGGACCGGGTCAGCCGCCAGAAGCACAGGATGCCGCCGAGCAGCACCGCGAACGGCATGATCTGCATCGAGACATAGGGCAGCCGAAGCGCGGCGATCTGGCTGACCAGGCCGAAGCTGACCTCCGGATGGCTGGCGGAGCGGCGCAGCAGCTCGATGAAGTCGAACATCGCGACGAGGCCCGACAGCGCGAGCAGCATGCCGAGCACCGACGTCGCGAACTGGCGGACGATATAGAGCGAAAGAGTGATGGCGGCGGTCATCCGGTCAGGCTTCGGCCGTCCGGGATTGGAACAGGCCGATGTCCGGGGCGAGCAGCACCCAGCCGGCGATAACGCCTGGCACGATTGCGTGCAGCCACATAAGGAATATCAGGCTGTTGTCCCTCGCCGCCAGCGTGCCGAACGCGAGGCCCATGGCCAGCAGCGCGACCATGATCCCGATGGTGACCAGCGGCCGCAGGATGCCGCCGTGACGGCGAAAGATGCCGCCCAGAGCCGAGGCAAGCCCGACCATCGCATAGGACAGCGTTGTCAGCGGCGCGGACAGGCGCTTATGGCCTTCGGCGACCCATTTCGGACGATCGCGCTCAAACCAGGGGTGCGGGTCGAGCAGGGCGGAGAGCGGGACCTCCGACATGTCGGCCGGACGATCGGTTTCGTCCTTGGTGGCGTCGGCGAGATCGATCTCGTTCTGGCCGAAGGTCAGCACGTTCAGCCGCCCGGTCTGGTGGTCGATCTCCTCCCGGCTGCCGTCCAGCAGCAGCACCCGCGGCCCGTTCGGGCCGTCGATCAGCCGTCCGCGCTCGGCCAGGATGGTGGCATGCGCCGAGGGGTCGCGCGCGTCATCGACCAGGATGCCGTGCAAGGTCCCGTCCTGGTCGCGGGTGCGGATATAGACGGTGAGCTTTTCCGAAAGCGGGGTGAAGACTCCGTCCTGCAGCAGGAACGCGGCGAGGCGGTTGCGGATTTCCCATTGGAACTGCTTGAAGTCGGACAGCGCCGCCGGGACCGCCCAGATGCTGAGGACGTAGCCGAGGATCGTCGCCAGCAGGGCGACGGTCAGGGCGGGACGCGCCAGCGCCCAGGGCGACAGGCCGGAGGCGCGCATCACCGTCAGTTCCCGGTCGGTTGCCATGCGCTGGTAGACGAACTGAATGACGACATAGGTGGTGATCGGCAGGATGACCGCGACGAAGCTGGGGATCAGCAGGCTGGTCAGGTGCAGGAAGACCAGGAAGGAAAGGCCACGATTGACGACCAGGTCGACGAAGCGAAGCGACTGGGTCAGCCAGACCAGCGCCGTCAGGCCGCAGGTGGCGACCACCAGGGCGAACAGCACCTGCCGGAAAATATAGATATCAAGCCGGGTGATCATCTTGCCGGAACGCATGCCGCTTTCTGCGGCAGGCTCGGGCGTGATGCAACCGGACATTTGGGCATCCGTCGGACTGGGGGTTTTCACCGCCGGGGGCGGCGGCGGGAGAACGGGGCTGACCCCTTGGGAAGCAATCGGCCGTACATGCGTAAGAAGGGATTCGTCCGGGCCGGATGTGCATGCCGGTGGCGTGGCAGGCGCAGCGGGTCCGGTTGCGCCCGCATGGGCTGGGCCGCCGGTCGCGGCGGCGGTGCCGCTCCAGGCGATGCCGCGCCGGGACCCGAAAGCTGTATCGCCGTTGGCCATCAAGCCGGACGCGGCAGATCCCAAGGAAAATCCAGCTTGTCGAAGAGTGCGGGAGTACTGCGACAGCGAAGGAGCACCATGTCTTGCGACAGCCGTTTCCAGCGGCTCGCTCACCACTGCCGTTGGCTGCCAACGCCATAACCTGAATGTTATCCGATATGATTTGATAAACAGACCTCCTGAGTGTAGGTGCTTTATTGTCATTGTTCGACGTAGGCAACATATGAAGTGCATATTTTTACTGCCGATGGCAGCATTGGCGAGTTGTGCAGCACAGCCCCCACAAATCGCGAAAACCTTGCCATTACCACCAAAAACCGAGACCTGGGAGCCCCAAGAGGTTGCCACCAATGTCCAGGATTGGGATCGTGCGGCAAAGAGATTCGCCGACGGTCTTCAAAACCAGGGTCTGCTCACGTATCAAACCGGCCAGCGCGCGGGCCACAATGATATGCGCGTCAGCCAATTGACCTCTACCGCGACTGACGCCGTCCGCGGTTCGTCCACCTTCGAACAAAATCTCGTCGGTGAGCCATCTCGTGGACATGCTTTCTCGGTTAAGCTTGCGCACGATTCGGTGTTTCTGCGCCAGATGCAGGGCGCTATCGAGAACGAAGTCATCGGTCGGGGAGGCCCGGCTGCCGATATGCATGTCGATCTGACGGTCGATGTGGTGCCTTGGGGGTCACGCCTGCAATCGCAACCATCCGAGCAGCGTCGCGAAGCCGTCTGGCAAGCGACCGTTACTGCGGGAGACAAGATAATGTCGTTCCGGGAACCGTTCTATATCTATGAGTCCGATGTTAAATTGTATGCCCAGCAACCGCCGCAGTCATCGCCGGATGAGGAATTGCGCAACTCGGCTCGTCCCCTTCGGTACACCACCCACTAGGGAAACAGCGCCATGCGGTTCGATTATATAGTTCTGTTCTCAACGTTGGCTATGCTCACCGGCTGCGGTGACCATTTGCAGGATGCACCGCCGCAGCTTTCGAGCGGTGCCGACTGTCCAGCATACGCCCATCCTAATCGACACTATGCCGACGGAGCCGGGGCCTTGCCGGAACTGACATATGCCGCGGTCGACAAAATGACGTTCTGTGCCAAGGATATCGTCTCGGAGAAGGTGCCGATCACTGTCTCTTCGATCACCGATGCGCAGCATGTGGATAAGACCTCGCCGTTCGGGAATATGCTCGCGGATTTCGCCCGCGCACGGCTGGCTGAGAATCATATGGCGGTATCCGAGCCACGGTTGCGGTCAGATCTGTTGATGCAGGCAGATCAGGGCGAGATGTTTCTCAGTCGTGACCCGAGCAAGCTAACGATGCCGCATCCGCCTTATGCCGCCGTTCTCACCGGCACGTACGGCGTCGGCAGCGAAAATGTGTTCGTCAGTCTCAAGCTAATTCGGACTGACAACGCGCAGGTCCTTTCCGCCGCTGACTTTGTTGTTCCACGTGGCGGGGACGTCGGTTCTTTATTGGGGTCTCGACTGTGATCGCCGTCGCTTTCCGCTTTCACCGATGCGGCCTGTTCATCATCTCCAGGGGGTGAAGGCCGCGTCCCGGGTCGGCTGAATTTCCGGCATCGCGGTATCGACCGAACAGACCCGCCGGCGGGACCGGACCCGGCGCGGATAGGCCGGACCATCGGCCTCCACCGCTTAAATTTCAAGGTCGCCGGCCGCCGAACTGCCGCCGGCTTTGGGGATCCAGGGCTGGCCCGACCCGGTGCACGACTACCGCGATCCGGAGGGCACGTTCGACGGCAATGAACCGGAACGGTTTGCCTGGAACTACCGCCGTGCAGGCGGATCGCTGGAGCTTTTGCAGATAGACAACGCGGTTCGCAGCGGGGCTGCCTCCCACGATCCGACAACCGGGTTCTTCCGGCGCCATCTGGCCTGATAGCGGCGACGGGACGTTCCCCGTTCCCAACCACTGTCATGGCCCACGCCCCCGCACGAGATCGAACAGGATCAACCCTGCCGGGATCGCCGCCGCGATCCGGAACGTCGCCTGAAATGCCGCCTGGAACGTGTCCGCTTCCGCACCGGACCCGCGCAGCGATCGGAACACCAGCATCAGCACCGTCGCTCCCATGACATTGCCGATGGTGCGGGTCGCCATGCCGAGCGCCCCGGCGACGCCCCGGTCATGCGCCGGCATAACCGCTGTCACGATGTCGAAATAGGCGACCTGGAACAGCCCCAACCCGAAACCCTGGATCGCCATGGACAACACCAGGATCGGGATGTCCGCTGCGCTGCCGGACAGCGAGATTCCGAACAGCCCAACGCTGCACAGCCCGCAGCCGGACAAGGCGATCATTCGGGGCCCGCACGATAAGGCCACTCTCCCGGCGACAGGCGCGGCCACGACGACCCCCAGCGGCGAGACCGCCAGCACAAGCCCTGCCACCGGCAACGACAGCCCGGGGATGCGGCTGAGATAGAACGGCGCCAGCAGCATGATCGAGAACGCCGCCAGGTTGATCAGCGTGTTCATGACATTGAGCGCCGTGAAATCGCCGTTCCGGAAGTGGCCGAAGTCGATGATCGGCCGGACAAAACGCCTCTCACGCTGGTAGAACAGCA
This sequence comes from uncultured Rhodopila sp., assembly GCA_903851415.1. Taxonomy (GTDB): domain Bacteria; phylum Pseudomonadota; class Alphaproteobacteria; order Acetobacterales; family Acetobacteraceae; genus Rhodopila. The sequence goes on from CAINOE010000054.1 coordinate 9,041, forward strand.
GGAATCCCGCAACGGCGACGGTCGCGAACAAGGCGGTATCCGGCCCCGGTGGACGCAGCCGGTTCAGCGCCAGCAGCAGGCAACTCAGCGCCAGCGCCAGCAGCGCGCCGCCCGCGGCGTCGAACGGTTCGGGCGGGGAGCGCGGCCGCCGGGGCAGGGTCCAGCCCAGCACAAACGCCGCCAGCGCGACGGGCACTCGGAAGCTGAACACCGCGCTCCAGCCGAAACGGTCCACCAGCAATCCGAACATCGACGGACCCAGCGCCCAGCCGATGCCGAACATTGTCATGTAATGGGCGAGGATGCGGGTGCGCATCGCCTCCGGGAACAGGCTGGTGGCCAGCGCCGGCCCGCAGGACAGGATCAGCCCGGCGCCGATGCCCTGCACGATCCGCGCGGCGAGCAGCGCGGCAAACGACGGCGCCAGCGCGCAGGCGGCGAATGCCAGCGTGCTGATGCCGGTGCCGAACAGGAAAATCCGCCGGTAGCCCAGCATGTCGCCGATGCGGCCAAACGACAGCATCAGGCTGGTCTGGGTCAGCACATAGGCGATAACCACCCACTGGATCATCGGGATCGCCAGGCCGAAATGCCCGACAATTGCCGGGAATCCGATGTTGACCGCCGAATCGAGCGGCACCACCGAGGTGCCAAGCCCGACAATGAGCAGCGACTTTGCGGCGGCGTTCAGGGCGCGGCGCTTTGCATGGCCCGCCACACGCGAAAGGCCGGCGCCGGGCGCCCCGTGCCGACGGCGCCGGTTGCTGGATCGGCCTCGACTTCCGCGACCTGGATGCCGTTGGGAAAGGTCATCGCCGTACGCGTCCACTGCTGCTGTCGCGCGGTTCGTTTCTCTCGTGCGCGCGCGCCGGCGTTACCGGCAAAGAGATGGTCAGGTCGTGCCGGCGACTCATGGCAGACATTTCCCTTGGTTTGCTTGTGCCGGAGTTTGGGCCGCGGCCCGCGGCCGGGCAAGCCGCACGGCAGCGTTAGGCATTTCTTAAGGCTTTCGGTGTTGCATCCGCCGATCGTGTTTCAACGCCGGAGGTCTGCATGAGAACCGTCACCAATGCACCGATAGCGGCGGCCCGGACCTGCCCGGATTGCGGTCCGGGCTGCCCGTGCGCGGCTGCCTCGCATCACATTCTCGTAACACGGCTGCCTATCAGCACCTATTTTGGTACAAGGAGATCCAGATGAACGATCGGCTCAAGCCGATACCGCTGGTCTTCTGGCGATCGGATACCGGCCGGGAACCGGTCCGGGACTGGCTCAACGACCTGCCGCGGGAGGATCGGCGCACCATCGGCGTGGACATCGCCCGCGTCCAGTTCGGCTGCGGGTGGAGCTGGTTTGACCCCCGGCAAGCGGGCGCCCGACCGCCCGGGACGCCGTGCCTGAACGCTACAGATTAGGTTTTGGAGTCGTATCGGTGCGGGTGGGCAGGATCGGCAGCTCCACCCTCGGCTGCACGCCGGACAGCGTGCCAAGGAATGCAACGATAGACGTTTCTTCCGCGTCAGTCAGTTTCTGCCCGAGTTGAACCGCGCCCATGATGCCGACCGCCTCTTTCAGGCTCCAGACCTGTCCGGTGTGGAAATAGGGCGCCCGCAGCGCGACGTTGCGCAACGGTGCGGCACGGAACACGTATTCGTCGCCAGCGGACCTTGTCACCGCGAAGCGGCCTTTATCGCCGGGCGGCAGGATATCCGCATTCGGCTTTTCGACGACGCCGAAGGGGAAATAGGCGCCGCCGCCGACATTGATGCCGTTGTGGCACGCGACGCAGCCTTTCTGGATGAACAGTTGCAGGCCCTGTTTTTCCTCGGCGCTGATCGCCTTGGTGTTGCCGCCGAGGAACCGATCGAAGCGCGATCCGGGGGTTGTCAGCGTCGCCTCGTAGGCGGCAATCGCCTTCGCCATGTTGTCGAACGTCACGGGATCGGGCTGCGCGCCGAACACCTTCCTGAACCGATCGGCATAGCCGGGGATCGAGGCAAGGGTTTCGACCACGCGCTCGGGCGTGGCGTTCATCTCGACGCCGGCCTGCACCGGACCCTTCGCCTGCGCCTTCAAATCCTCGGCGCGGCCATCCCAGAACTGCGCCACGTTATTCACCGCGTTGAATACCGTCGGAGCCCGGCGCGGCCCTTTCTGCCAGCCATGGCCGGTCGAGGTCGGGCCGGCATCGACACCGCCGGCAGCGAGATTGTGACAGGTGTTGCAACTGATGATCTGGCTCGCCGACAGGCGCGGATCGAAGAACAGCATCTTGCCGAGTTCGATCTTCTCACTGTCTTTACCCGCTGCCGCGACCGGTGGAATCACTTTGAAGTAGCCCCGCGCCGAGGTCAGCAGATCGTCGGCACGAGCGGCCGGCGCCATCAGCATCAGCAAACCGGCCGCGGCAAAATTGGCAAAACGCATACGCAAGTCCCCCTGGACGGCAGCGGAGACCGCCCTCCGGCGCGCTGACGGCCTCGAGCCCATGGCGGAATGGGTTGCGTACGGATTGTTATGCCGCAGGACCGCTTATCTCGATGCCTTTTCGAGCGGGATTTAGCGGCGAAGGCGAAAAATACCTTGATCTGGATCAATCAGATGCGAAACTACAATGATAAGGCTGGTTTCAATGTGACACGCAGGTTACGCAACGGTTCACTGGGAAAAGGCATGACGAGGCGGGGGCGCCGGAGAGTCAACGTCATCGCCGATCGGCGTCAAAACCGGCGAGCGCACCGCCTGAACGGTTGGCTGCTTGCATCGTTACTTTGCCGGCCAGAGCGAACGGGTTGGACGACGCGGGAAACCCGCGGCGTGTGAAGCCGGGCGTACGGCCCGCATCATGCGGCGGGGGACATGTGGAACCAGGGGGGACTGCCGCGCAGCGGCGATCGGATCGAGGCCGATTTGACCGCCCGCCGGACCGTAGCGGGGCCGGCCTGACCCGCGCAAACGGTCTGACGCGCCAGAAAATCCACCCCCCGCATCGGCGGGAACCTATCGCGGTGCCGGTTAGCGCCGCCATCGCCCGGCACACCCGGCATATTATCGAGGAACCGCCGCTCTTCCTCGCGATGCGCCGCGTGAGCTTCCATCCCGGTGGCGAAGTAGTGCACTTTCCAGTCCGCCGAGATCGCCGGATGCAGCGGATACAGCACCCCGTCGATGATCATGACGCGATACTTCCGGGCCGCCCCGTCCGCCCCGAGGTCTTCGATCGCCAGCCAATTATCGCCCGGCAACGACGCGGCGGCCTGATCCAAATCGCGCGCCATTCGACGGGAACGAAATGCTGCCCGGTGTGGAAGCCGGGCACTCGCAGCAGCCGTGGAGACCCGGCTTCCTCCGCCGCCGCGCGCTGAACCGGCAGCAGAAGCGGCACGCCCTGGCCGCCGCGGCATATCGCCGCGCACATGCCATCGCGTTCCCGATGCGACCATCGGGCATCATGCGCCGCTACCCCGACCGCGACCACCCAGTGGCTACGCGACGAACTTCTTGCCCTTCAGCGACGCGTCCGACCGGCGTTGCCACAGCGCCATATCGGCATCTTTGCTGAACATCACGCGCACGCCCTTGCCGCCCTGGCTGACGCGGATCTTGCCGCCGTTGCGGGCCTTGTGATCCGCCAGCCATCCGATGAACTCCGGATCCTCGCTGCTGCGTCCGTCGAACTCCAGGATGCCGGCGATGTCTTCCTCTTTGCGACGCTTGACCATTTGGTGCCTCCGGACACGCCCTGCGGCGCTTCGGGTGAGTGGGAACTCTTGTAAGATATGCTGCGCATGCGAACGCGCAGGAGGCAGCCGGGTTTCGCCCTATTTGCGCGCCTTGCGGGCGGCGTAGCGCGCGTCCCGGGCGGCTTTGCGTTCCGCTTCCACGGCCGCGGCGCGCGCCTTGGCTTCGGCGGCGAGACGCTGTTCCTCCGTCCGCCTGGCCGCCAGTTCCGCTGCCACGCGGGCGGCTTCGGCGTCCTTGATGGCTTTCCGCTCGGCGGCGCGGGCCTCGCGGGCATCCGCGACGGCCTTCAGCGCCGCCTGCTGTTCCAGCACCGCGGGGTCATCGGGTTTCGGCCGGGCGAGGAAGCGTTCCAGCACCGCCTTCCTGGCGGCGGCGGCGGCACCGATTCGGTCGTCAAAGTTTATGCGCGCGTGCGCAGGCTTGGTCGTGGTTGATCGTTTAGCGCTTGGCATTGTTTGTCCATACAGCGGACACCCTCACGGAGCAACCAATCGCTCACGTGGTCGCAGCGTTGCGAACGTGTCCTGGCCCGGATAATGGTCCACCGCGCAGCGCAATACAAGCAGCGCCGCGCCGGCTTGCGCATGGCTGTCCAGCCATCCCGCCAGCGGGGCATGCCATTCTTCGCACCTGTCAGGGCCCGGCCTGAGCCGGATGGATCATCGGTTCGCCTGCACGGCCCTCGCAGCCCGGCGCAAACTGCCGCGCCCGTTCCTGCCTTGTCGGCTTATTCTTACAGCGCCTCAGCGGCCGGGCCGGGCTGATCGAGACCGATGGCGACCGAGGTCCATACCTTGACGCACCGGCCCGATTACGCGCATCCCGTTGCAGCCCCGCCCTGTTCTTCCCCCCGCCGATCGGCTATCGGGACGCGAAAAGGAGCACCGTCATGACCTACCTCGTTGCCGCCGATTTGCCGACTGTCCCAGCAGGGGAGCGTTTCCGGGCGCTGCTCGGCCGGCCGGGCATCCTGCAACTGCCGGGGGCGCATAACGGGCAGGCGGGACTCCAGGCCAAGCAGGCGGGTTTCGAGGGGCTGTATCTCTCCGGCGCCGCCATGACGGCCTCGATGGGCATCCCCGACCTCGGCATGATCACCGTGGACGAGGTCTGCTTCTTCGTCCGCCAGATCGCCCGCGCCACCGGCCTGCCGCTGCTGGTCGACGGCGACACCGGCTACGGCGAGGCGCTGAACGTCATGCACATGATCCGCAGCTTCGAGGATGCCGGGGCGGCCGCGGTGCATATCGAGGACCAGTTGCTGCCCAAGAAGTGCGGTCATCTGAACGACAAGAAGCTGGCCGATCCGCAGGACATGGCGGCGAAGATTGCGGCGGCGCGCAAGGCGCGGCGGCATTTGTTCATTATCGCCCGCACCGACGCGGCGGCGTCCGAGGGCCTCGACGGCTGCGTCGGGCGCGCGAAACTGTTCATGGAGGCCGGCGCCGACGCGATCTTCCCGGAGGCGCTGAACACGGCGGAGATGTTCAGGGAAGTCGCCTCCCGCCTGCCCGGCGTGCCGCTGCTGGCCAACATGACGGAGTTCGGCCGCACCCCGTTCTTCACCGCTTCGGAGTTCGAGGCGATGGGCTACAAGATGGTGATCTGGCCGGTGTCCAGCCTGCGCGTCGCCAACAAGGCGCAGGCGCAGTTGTATGCCGCGATCAAGAAGGACGGCGGCACGCAGAACATGGTGGACCACATGCAGACCCGGGCGGAGCTGTACGCCACGATCGGATACCATGACTACGAGGCGCTGGACGCGTCGATCGTGACGACGATCATCCCGCAGGCGATGCCGCAGGCAGTCTGAGGGTGGCGCCTGCATGACGCCGCGGGCGCCGCTTGTCCCGCCCCTCTATGTCGGCAGCGACATCTACCTGAACTCCAGCTACGGCCCGAAGCACCCGCTGGCCGTTCCTCGGGTTTCGGTCTGCACCGATCTTTGCCGCGCGCTCGGCTGGCTGCCGGACGCCGTCTATCGCGAGGCGCCGATGGCAGCCGAGGCGGAACTGACCCGCTTCCATGATCCCGCCTATATCGCCGAGCTGCGCCAGGCGGAACGCGACCAGACGGTCAGCGCCGAGACCCGCGCCCGCTTCCGCATCGGCGCGGACGGCAACCCGGTCTACCGGGAGGTTTATCGCCGCCCCGCGATTTCCGCCGGCGGCGTCATGCTGGCGGCGCGGATGACGGCGCAGGGCGGAATCGTGCACTGCCCGGGTGGCGGCACGCATCACGGGCGCGCCGATCGGGCCTCGGGGTTCTGCTTCCTGAACGATCCGGTGCTGGGATTGCTGACCTGGCTGGACCTCGGCCTGGACAACATCGTCTACCTCGACATTGATGCGCATCACGGCGACGGCGTGCAGGACGCGTTCCACGACGATCCGCGGGTGCTGACGATCAGCCTGCACGAGGCCGCCCGCTGGCCGTTCACCGGCGCCGCGGACGACCGCGCCGGGGGCGCGGCGCGCAACTTCCCCCTGCCGGCCGGCTGCAACGACTCGGAGTACGCGGCGGTCATGCAGGAGGCGGTGCTGCCGCTGATCGAAGCACGCCGTCCGCAGGCGATCATGCTTCAGGCCGGGGCGGACGCGCTGCACGAGGATCCGCTGGCGAAGCTGTCGCTGTCCAACAACGCCTACCGGGACGTGGTTCAGGCGATCATGCCGCTATCGACCCGTCTGGCCGTCCTGGGCGGCGGCGGCTACAACCCCTGGAGCGCCGGCCGGTGCTGGGCGCTGATCTGGGGCACATTGAACAACCACCCGGTTCCCGAACGCCTGCCGCGGCAGGCCGAGGCCGTGTTGCGCGCCCTGCGCTTCGACCGCGCGACTGGCCGCAACCCGCCGGAGCATTGGATGACCACGTTGCTCGACCCGCCTCGCCCCGGACCGGTGCGCGACCCGGTGCGAAGCCTGATCAAGGAGAGCCTGTCCCGATGAAACGCCGTCTTCTGCTGGCGCTTGCCGCCGCCGCGCTGCCGTTGGCGCTCCGGGCGCAGGTGCCCGACCCGACCGGACCGCAACCCGACCTGCCGAAAGAGCAGCTCGTGATCGTCGGCCGCGGCGGAGCGGAACATCCGTTCGCGGTGGAGATGGCCGCCACGCCGGAGCAGCAGAGGGTGGGGGAAATGTTCCGCCCGGGCGTGCCGGCGGATGGCGGCATGCTGTTCGACTGGGGCTTCCCGAAGTCGAGCCAGATGTGGATGCGCAACACGCTGGTGCCGCTGGACATGGTGTTCATCAACCCCGACGGGACGATCCGCTCGATCGCCGAGGACACCACGCCGCGCAGCCTGGCGGCGATCGACAGCCGCGGGCCGGTGCGCGCGGTGCTGGAGCTTGCGGGCGGCACGACGGCGAAGCTGGACATCAGGGTGGGCGACACGGTGAAGCAGCGGATTTTCGGGAATGCGCAGTAGCCGCCACACGTCATGGACCGGTAACGGGGACTCCTAACGGGCGCCCACGATCTTCAAAATCGCCAGGATTGCCGCGGCGAACGCCACCTGACCGCCAAGCATGGTGGTGATCATGGCCCAAGTGGACGGCAGTTGCGCGATCCGTCCCCGCATCTCCGCCACGTCGATCTCGACCTTGCGCAGCCGATCGTCCATGCGCATCAGAAGCGCTTCGATTCGCTGGCATGTGTCTTCAAGGCGCTGCACTCGGATGGCCATCTCCGGATCATGGGGATCTGAGGCGCCGCCTGAAAGTGGGGGGCGTCGTTCATAGCCTCGGTTTGCGACGCGCCAACCATTGCGTCAACGAATGCGTTCAGCGGCGGATCTCGCGACAAGGCGCTTCGGCCGGCGTGGTGAACCGGCGGATTTTCGGCAACGCCCCGTGAACGCTATGCCAATCCGCTTGCATCGGAACGCCGCCCCCCATAGGGTCCGGCCGCTTCCTACGGTCGGGGTGTGGCGCAGCCTGGTAGCGCGCCTGTTTTGGGTACAGGAGGTCGTGGGTTCGAGTCCCGCCGCCCCGACCACTCTTCAACGGAGACGTACGCCATGCGTGCCCGCATCTTCCAGCCGCCGAAGACCGCCATGCAATCCGGCTGGGCCAAGACGCACGCCTGGGCGATCGAGTTCGCCAACGACCACGCCCGCCGCCCCGACCCCCTGATGGGCTGGATCGGCGGCGGCGACACCCAGACCCAGGTCAAGCTGACCTTCGAGACCCGGGAAGAAGCCATCGCCTACGCCGAACGCGCCGGCCTTCAGTATGAGGTCGAGCTGCCGCAGACCCGCCGGGTGAAGCCGAAAGCCTACGCCGACAACTTCCGCTGGGGCCGCGTCGAAAACTGGACCCACTGAACCGATACCCATGGCGGTTTACACCGAGGTCACGGACGAGGCGCTGGCGGCCTTCCTGGCGGGCTACGACATCGGCACCATGGTCGCCTATCGCGGCATCGCCGAGGGGGTGGAGAACTCCAACTATTCGCTGAAGACCACCCGCGGCGATTACATCCTGACATTATATGAGAAGCGCGTGGACCCGGCGGAACTGCCCTGGTTCCTCGGCCTGATGGAGCATCTGGCGCAGCACGGGCTGGTGTGCCCGCAGCCGGTGCGCGGCCGCGACGGGTCCGCGCTGCGGTGCCTGAGCGGGCGGCACGCGGCCATCACCACCTTCCTGCCGGGCGTCTGGCCGCGGCGGGTGCGGCCTCAGCATTGCGGTCCCGTCGGGAGGACGCTGGCGGCGCTCCACCTCGCCGGTGCCGGGTATGCCCCGCGGCGCGCCAATGCGCTCGGCCCGGACAGTTGGACGCCGCTGCTGAACCGCTGCCGCGACCGCGCCGACGAGATTCAGGCCGGACTGGCCTGGCAACTTGACGCGGCGCTGGAGGCGATCCTGGCCGCCTGGCCGGCGGGTCTGCCGGTGGGGCATATCCATGCCGACCTGTTTCCCGACAATGTGTTCTTCCTGGACGACAGACTGTCGGGCGTGATCGACTTCTACTTCGCGGCAACCGACCTGCTGGCCTACGATGTCGCCGTCTGCCTGAACGCCTGGTGCTTCGAGCCGGACTTTTCCTTCAACGTGACGAAAAGCCGGGCGCTGCTGGCGGGATACCAGTCGGTGCGGCGTCTGTCGGCGGCCGAGCAGGCGGCGCTGCCGGTGCTGTGCCAGGGGGCGGCGATCCGCTTCCTGCTGACCCGGCTGTTCGACTGGCTGAATACGCAGGCCGGCGCGCTGGTGACCCGGAAGGACCCGCTGGAGTATCTGCGGCGGCTGCGCTTCCATCTGGCGGCGACGGGCGGAGCCGCCTATGGCCTCTGACGACATCGTCGTGTCGCTGCCGCCCGACCCGGACAAGGTGGTGAACATCTGGACCGACGGCGGCTGCAAGCCCAACCCGGGCCCCGGCGGCTGGGCGGCGATCCTGGTGTTCCGCAACGTGGTCAAGGAGCTGTCGGGCGCCGAGGCGGTGACAACCAACAACCGGATGGAGCTGACCGCCGCGGCGATGGGGCTGGAGGCGCTGACCCGGCCCTGCCACGTGGTGGTGCACACCGACAGCCAGTACCTGAAGAACGGCATCACCCGGTGGATTGCAGGCTGGGTGCGCAAGGGCTGGCGCGGCTCCGTCGGCGATCCGGTGGCGAATATCGATCTGTGGAAGCGGATCCTGGCGGCCGGCGAGACCCATCGGGTTGAGTGGAAGTGGGTGCGCGGGCACGACGGCAACGACATGAACGAGCGGGCCGATCGGCTGGCGACGGAGGCGAGGCGGGCGGCGTTCGGGGGCGGGTGAGAGCGGCGGTTAAGGCATATTGGTTCGCAAGAACAGCCCGGGCGAGAACGGCTTCCGGGTTTGCTTCTCCACTCGCGTTGATGATGCCTGTTCCGACAGGTCTATCGGCTGGCCGTTCGCGGCTGGGTGGGCAGCCTCACAGCACCCTGACGCGCTTGGCGAGGTCGGCATAGGCGTCGGCGAAGACACCTGATGGCACGGCTCCGGAGGCAACGTTGAGAAGGAGGCGCCGATGGCCACATGGTTGTAGCTGCGGATAGTCCGCGAGCAGCTGCTCCCATTTGTCGACCCACGACATCAGCGGCGACCTTAGATACGACCGCAGTTGCGTCGCATCGGGCAGGTTGAGGTAGCCACGCCGCGTGGCTTCGAGCGACACCAAGCTCACGCCGACCCGCGGCTTATTGACGATGGCGGCCGGGAGGCGAAGTATCAGTCCAACATTGCCCGGGCGTACCGCTTTGGCCTGAATGCAGCCTGGGCGCGACATCTCCAGCTCAATCAGCGGCAATGCAAGCGAGCGGAAGAACGCGTCGTCAGGCAGTTCATCCGGTATCTGCAAGATGACCGCGGGCGACTTTCGCCCAAGCAGGCCGAGAACATCACTGACAGCGCAGTCCAGTGAGGTCAGCGCGTCCTTATGGTCCTGATTGTTGGTCTCTTTTCCCGCGACCTCCGCGAATAATTTGATTCTGGTCCATGTCGTGCCGACGTAGCCAGACGGGAGGGGGTCCCCGGTAATGCAAAGCGGTTCCCGACCGAACAGGCCACGGAAGCGTTCGACCTGCTCATTGACAAGGGCTTTGCACTCGGCCTCGACGGGGTGCAGCAGGTCGTTCTGAGAGGAGAAGATGAAGGCGTCGGGACGCCCGCCCTTATTCCAATCGAGCCGGACGATCCGCACATCGGGAGGCAGGCCCCAGGCGTCGCACAATCTCGATTTGAAACCCGGTACCAGGCAGGCCATGGCCAGGGCCAGGTTCGCTCGGTTCTCGGGCTTGTTCACGTCCTCACGGACGAAAAAGCGTCCCTTCAGGAGAAGTTGCTCGAGCTGGCGACGGTTCTCGGCCTGCTCCGAGGGGACAAAGTGATGAGTCATGATAGGCACTCGAACGGGTTGCGGGGCGCCCGGAACACGCAGGGATCCCGAGGCGGGTCAATTAGAGCCCAAGACCTCCAATCGATTGCCGAGGCGGTGGAAATCGTCGGCAGCGGTACCTATCCACAGGCCACAGTTGCATATGTGCAACACTAGAATGCAGCAAAAGTTTAGTCGAGCAATCCGTCAGCTATCCCAGCAGTTTCTTGTCAATCGCATCCAGCGCCTTACGCACTTCGCCCAGAATAAGCCGATCGGCCAGCTTCTGGTCGATGTCGGGGACATTCCAATCGAAGATCGCGCGATATTTCTCGACCAGTTTTTCCACGTCAGCGATAATTGCGCCGTGATATTCTTCCAGTTCTGTCTCTTCGATGCTTGGCATGGCGTCGTCTCCGGACGGTTACAGGGTTGGGGGTCAGGCTACGCCCTTCGCTTCCAGCCATGACACCGCCCAGGCAGCGAACCTGTCAAGCTGTTCGACCGCTCTTGCCGCCGCTTCCCGGGTGGATGTCCTCGCACCGTATTGCACCTCGTCCTTCATGGACAACAGGCCGCGCAAATCGGCCAGCCTGCCGTCCGGCAGATCTCGCCCGATACAATCTCGCAGCAAGGCCGGCGCGGTCGAATGATCCTTCTGGTTAACACTGCCATCTGCTGAAATCGTCACGGCATCCATATAGGCTATCGCCGCCAGGCTGGCGGTGCTGAGAACCGGGGCATGGTCAAGCCCTTCGCTTTCCAGCAAAGCAAAGGCGTTCTGAGCGACCCGATGAAACGCCCTCGCCTTGCGTAGCCGTCCGGCCGCTTCCAACCGATCGACACCTCTTCTGGCGTTCTTTCCGCCTCTGGTCATCCGGCCACCGTCGCCGGCCCGAACCGCAGCGCCAGCGCGCGCGGCGACTGGCCGAGAAGCACCTTGGCGTCATGCTCCGCGGCAACCCAGACGGAATGCCTCGTGTCAATCAGCGCCTTGAGGTCATCCATCGTAAGCGCGATGACCGAGGGCCTCAGGCCGGTGAGTTCGGCCGCCTCGGCAAGCCGCTGTCTCAGGGTATCGGCACTGCGTTCGTGCGAAGCGATATCGGGGGCGCCCGACACCATGAGGATATCCAGATCACTGTCAGGACGATCCTCGAACCGCGCGGCGCTGCCAAACAGCCACAGCGCGCTCAGACCAAGGCCACGCCCGGCCTTGGTCACCGCGTCCAGGACACGATCCCGATACACGGCTTCCGACCGGAACAGCACTTCGAGCATGCCCATCAACGGGTGATGGTCTGCCGGTTGATACAGCCTGGTTCGGCCGCTTCCCGCGACGTTCACCACGCCCAGGGACTCCAGGTGGTTCAGCACCTTGATGACGCCGGGCAGGGTCAATTTGGTGTCCCTGACGAGCCTTGCGGCCGGCAGTTGCCCCCCATGCCGGACGAGCGCCCGCAAAATACGCACCATCCCCGGGCTTCCCAGCACCGAGTCGAAGGGCTGCGCCAGATATGACGAGGCGGAGAGCGTCCGGGCCATGCATCCCTCTAAAACTTGAGTTTCGTTAGGTCAACTCAAGTTTAGTGAGCGCTAGCTCCTGCCCGGCGTCGGCGCCTGCATCACCCGGTGCGTCAGCTCCGCCTTGACATCGACCGACGACCGTTCGCCGACTTTGCCCAGATGCGCGGCAACCCAGGCATCCGCCGCCTTGAACCCGGCGTCCCGCAGCGCCGACAGCAGCCTCCAGGACGTGCTGCTCTTCGAAACGAAGCCGAGCTGTTCCAAAAACGCCGCATTCGTAATGGCATGCATCCGGACCGGCTTGTACCGTCCCCGATACGGCACCCCCGACGCCGCCAGCTCCGCCAGCAGGCTGTTGACCGCCTCGATCGCATTCACCTCCAGCACCACCGAAGCGTTGAAGGTAATCTCGTTCAGCCGATCGAGGATGCCGGGCGCGGTGACCGGGGGCATGTTATCGCGGTGGAATGGATTGACCAGCACCAGCAGCAGATCCTGCGCATAATCCAGCAGCGGGGCCAGCGACGGATTGCCGAGATAGCCGCCGTCCCAGTACGGCACGCCGCCGATGGTCACCGTCTTGAAATCCGTCGGCAGGCAGCCGGACGCGCGCAGCGACTCGACAGAAATATCCGGCTGCGAAAAGATCGCCCGGCCGTTGCTGCTGACGTCGGTCGCGGTAATGAACAGCCGGGGCTCCGCCGCCGCATTCAGCATCGCGAGATCTTCAGGCGGAAACGCCGCCGCAACAATCGGCGCCAGCGCATCGGTATAAAACGGGTTGGTATAAGGTGAAACGACAAGGCCGATCGCCTGCAGGGAGATGGCGACGGGGGAAAAGTCGAGATTGAAACCGAACGGACCGGGTTCGCCGAAGAACAATCCGTTGCCGCCCAGAAACCCTCCCCGCGAAACCGCCCGCCAGAAATCCTCCAGTTTCCGCCTCGCAAGATCGGCTCCGCCTATAACCAGTCCGCTGACCGTCAGCGCCGCATTGAACGCCCCCGCGCTGGTCCCGCTGACCGCCGCGAACTTCAGCCGGTTGGCCGCGACTTCCTGAAGCAGGCGGTCGAGGACGCCCCAGGTGAAGGCGCCATGGGAACCGCCGCCCTGCAGGGCAAGCGAAACGGTTGGGATATCGGCAGGCATCATGCGGCTCCGGCAAGACGGTACAGCGGCAGGCAATGGCGATTCGGTGGCATATTCGGGGACGCGGCGATCCCGGGACTTGCCGGGAAGCAAACGAGTGAGCCGCCTTCCGGGCGCGCCCGCACCGGCTTCGCCGCGCGCCCGGCGCCGCCCCGGCGGACACGGCGGCAGCGAGATGCTGCACGCCCGGCACGATAATGGATGTTCCGGCCTCGGCGCGGCGGCGACGTTCCTGAAGGCTTAGGCGACGCCCGGGAATTACCGCTTCACGGGGCCAGGTCCTCAAAACCGTCATGGCCCGGCTTGTCCGGGCCACCTATCGCGGCACGTGCTTGCATAGTTGGCCCGGACAAGCCGGGCCATGACGTGAACGGTGGGGCCAACCGATTCGATCATTTTCGGGCGTCGCCTTGCGGACGGACTTGCGGGAAGAGCGGCTGCCGAAGAACCCGTGCGGAACGCGGTGCGGCGCGGCGCGAAGACTGACAAAAGGCAAGAAGACCCGCCCCCGGCCTTCGCCGGAATGACGAGTCGGCATTGTCGGAGAGTTGGCACAGCAAGGCCGGTGCAAGCGACCGCGTGCTCTGCACTTGTCCGCAGCGCAGAGCAGCAGTCCGGCACAGTATCAGTGCGCGAGTGGCTTGGCGGCCTGCATGACATCGGCAGCCGCGGCCACAGGCGGCCAGGCATGCTCGTGTTCCTGGTGCGACGGCGGAACCACCAGCTCATCGGCCCAGGTGACGGTGGCGTAGCCGAGGGCCCGGCATCCTTCTTCGACTCTGCGCCGCGCCTCCGCCGCGCTGGCGACGACCTGATACTGAGGCAGGTGGTTGAGGTCCGACCCCGGTTCGCAGGCGATAAACGTTGTGTAGAACAAACCTCGCTCTATTTCGCATAGTGTCGCACGAACCGTCGCTCCATGCCTGCTCGCGGCCGCCATGAACATCCCCCTTTCCTTGTGTTACGTCTGCCTTTGCCCAACAACTCTCGGACCGGCCGGACGGTTGCTTCCGGCGCCTTCCGGGTCAGACTTTCTGCTCCAGCGGCGCGATTGCATCCTGAGTGGCCTGCCTGTTGTCTTCGGCACCGAGAATCTGATCTCGGCGGCATCCTAATAGAGTTCCCTTTGCGGCTCTGCAATATCTCACCGCTGCCGCAGTGCAAAAAAGTTTTGCGGTATTGGTTCACCTGTCGTGCCGGCTCGGCCGGAGCGCGTATCAGAACGGAGACACGCCAACTGATTTGAGGCATTCGTGAAACCCGGGCAGTGATCGCAACCCACCTTTACGGTCTGCGGCTCTCTGCCCGTGCCTCCTTACACACCGTCGCGCCGCCAGCGGTTCACGCCGGCGGGTCGCCTCCAGCGGCGTCCTGTCGATGGCCCCGGTGGCGCGGGCGGCGCTCGGGCGGCCGTTTCGCAGGTTTTATTGATGAATCGCAATTCTCCGGCGACGAGGCGCTTTTTTTTCATTAAGCCCGGCCAGTTTTTCTTGCCCGAATACCGCGAGGCGCGCAAAACATCCGGTTTGCACCGGGGTTTTCGGCTTCGCCCGGTTTGTCCAAAATATCGGCTAACCAATCGTGCAGCTGGCCGCCTCGTCTCTCCGGCGCAGCAACGGCCGCTTGATCAACTTAACTTGAGTCGATTCCAGGAGCCTCGTCGCGACGCAGGTGGAAACACCGTGTTGGATGTAGACTTGCGCCGCCCCGGGCTCAGCGGGCCGTCGCGACGGAACCCCCGCAGGACGCGATTGACGTCCCGGCTACGGCTGCTTCGACAGGAAATGCTGAACGTGCCAGGTGAACTGCGCAGGATCCTGAAGGAACGAGAAATGGCTCGTCCAGGGGAGCATCAGCAGCCCGGCCCCCGGAATCCGCGCCGCGATCATTTCGGTGTGCGGCCGCTTGATCGCCTCGTCATGATCCCCGTCGGCCACCAGGATCGGCGTCCTGACTGAAGAAAGCTGGGCATCGGTCCAGTTCGGCTGCGTCGCCCACATCTTGCTGATGGCATCCACGAAAGCGGTGTAGGCCCCGGGCGTGGCGGACAACGTCCGGTACTCTCCGCCGGCGCGCGCGATGAAGGCGGCAAAGGTCGGATTCTTCTCCACCCCGTCCATCACGCCCGACGGATCGGTGTTGGCGGCGAAGGCGAACACCTTCGTCACCCGCCCCGGATGGCGGATCGCCAGATCCAGGCCCAGGATGCCGCCGTCGCTCCAGCCGACGATCGCCGCTTTCGGGATATTCAGGAAATCCAGCAAGGCCACGACGTCATCGGCCATCAGATCATAGCCGTACGGACGATCGTCGCGGGTGCTGCGGCCGTGGCCGCGGCTGTCCAGCACGATGACCTGGCGGTCCCGCGCCACCGCGGGCACCTGAAGGCCCCAGTAATCGGCGTTTGCCAGACCGCCGTGCAGGAAGACCACCGGCTCGCCCTGGCCGAAGACGGCATACCAGAGCTTGATCCCGTTCACCGGCGCATGGCCGCTGCGCTCGGCCTTGGGCAGCCCGGGCGTCGGCGGCAGTTGCAGCCACAGCGGCTGAGCAGCGCGGGCGCGGGGCGCCAGCAGCATAGCCGCGGCGATCAATCCCTGGCGGCGAGAAATCAATGTCAGGTCCGTCTGTTCCGGATCGTTGAAGGCTATCCGGCGCCCGCGGTGCGTGCAAGACCAGCCGGCTCGCAACAGGCGCGGCCGGTTTCGGGTTGAACCGGGGCGGAACGCCTCTCCGGCTATCCTGCCCGTGAAAGCGATGCCGGCTCGGAGACCCCGGATGCATCGGCACGACTCAACTTCGCCCGCTCTTCCGCCAGCAATTCTTCAAGCAACCGCTGCTCGGCGGGATCGGCGGTCGTGCGAAGCATCTTCTCGAAACGGTTTATATTGCATTCTGCAACGAAACGTTCCATGCGCCACCTGTCAAATTCAACGAAGTGATACGAAATACGCATCCGCGGCGCCGGGCGTGCGGCGGGTCGATCTCAGCCTATGCCGGTGCAGCGCCGCCGTGACAATACTCTCGCGGCTGTGATCTTTCCACAGGAAACGACCCGCCGCGAGCGGCAGCGTTCCCCGGGCGCCGCTTGTGGCCTGCAGTCCTCATCCTGAGCTGCCGCATCCCCGGACTATGACGGGCTTTCTTGGACCCTGCACTGTTCAAACGGCGGCGGCCCTGTGAAGGTCAAAGTAGCGGGAAGCGCCTCCCGCGGCGCGAAGATTCGAACTGTTTGCGGATCGAGAATTCCCGGACGCAGCGGGCCGGAAGCTCACCAGGCCCGCGATCGTCGGCCTGATCGCGGATCACGACAGTCAGCGACCGGTGCCTCACGGCGTGCCGATCTCAGCCACCGCCGTTCTCCTTCAGCCTAACCCGGCCGTTCGTTCCGCAACCAGGCCGGCGACGTTTCCTTTTCCATCCGCAATCGCGCTGTAATCCCGCCATTTTGTGGCATCACGCTCCACCGCAGTCTAAGGAGCACACATGAACTGGTCTGGTCGCAAGGTATTCGTCACGGGAGGCGCGGGCTTCCTCGGCTCCAACCTCTGTCACGCCCTGGCGGAACGCGGCGCGCGGGTTACTGCGCTGGATGGTTTCCTGTTCGGCGGCGGCGCCAATCCGCGCAATCTCGACGGCGCCGATGTGGAGTTCGTCCGCGGCGACATCCGCGACATCGATCTGCGGCCACTCTGCGAGGGCGCCGATGTCATCTTCAATCTCGCCGCCCAGACCAGCCACATGGGGGGGCAAGCCGAACCGCTGGCGGACATCGCGGTGAACGCAGTGGCGCAGGTGCGGCTGATCCAGGCCGCCCGCGAAGCGGCGCCGGACGCGGTGGTGGTGCACGCCTCCACCCGGCAGTTCTACGGCCGGGTGGAAAAACTGCCGGTGGACGAGAACCAGCCGGTGGCGCCCCCCGACGCCAACGGCGTATCGAAATTCGCCGGCGAGCAGTACTGGATGCTGGAGCATCGCGTCCGCAACCGCCCGGTCGTCTCACTGCGGCTGACGAACTGCTACGGTCCGCGCCTGCGCATCCGCGACGCGCGGCAGACCTTCCTCGGCATCTGGATACGCTGCGTGCTGGAGGACCGCCCGTTCGAGGTCTGGGGCGGCGACCAGTTGCGCGACATGACCTATGTCGACGACGTCACCCGCGCCTTCATCGCCGCGGCCGAGCACAGGGACTGCCACGGCCGCATCTTCAATATCGGCGGCTCTCCGCCGGCCTCCTTGCACGAGCTGGCGGACATGATGGTGCGCCTGTCCGGCGGCGCCGCGCATTACACGACCCGGGAGTTTCCCGCCGACAGGGCGCGGATCGACATCGGCAGCTACCACGCTGATGACCGCGCCTTCCGCGCCGCCTCCGGCTGGGCGCCGCTGGTGGGCCTGGAAGAGGGCATCGGCCGCACACTGGAATGGTATCGCACCCGCCTGGCAGACTACCTGTGATCCCGCAGGCCAATCCCGGCGCCGGCTATCGCGCGCTGAAGGCGGAGATCGACGAGGCGGTCGCCAGGGCCCTGGCGTCGGGCTGGTATGTCCTGGGCCAGGAAGGCCGGGCGTTCGAGGCTGAATTCGCCGCCTGGCTGGGCCTGCCGCACGCTATCGGATGCGGCAACGGCACCGACGCGATCGCCTTATCGCTCCGCGGGCTGGGCGTCGGTCCCGGCCGCTCCGTCGTCACCGTGTCGCACACCGCGGTGGCCACGGTTGCCGCGATCGAGATGGCGGGGGCGACGCCGCTGCTGATCGATATCGATCCCGTTCATTACACGATGGACCCGGATGCGCTGCGCCGCGCGCTGGAAGACCCGCCGCCCGGGGTGCCGCCCATCGGCGCGGTCGTGGTCGTGCATCTGTACGGCCAGCCTGCGGACCTGGATCGCATCGTGCCGCTGTGCCGCGAGCATAACGTCGCCGTGATCGAGGATTGCGCCCAGGCCCACGGCGCCCGCCTGCACGGACGGCGCGCCGGCACGTTCGGCGATGCAGCTACGTTCAGCTTTTATCCGACAAAGAACCTCGGGGCTCTGGGCGACGGAGGGGCGGTCGCGGTGCCGGACGCCGATCTGGCCGGACGGATCGCCGCGTTGCGCCAGTATGGCTGGCGCAAGCACTACATCAGCGACGAGATCGGCGTGAACAGCCGGCTGGACGAACTCCAGGCCGCCATCCTGCGCGTCAAGCTGGCTCATCTGGATGCCTGCAACGCCAGGCGCCGCGCCATCGCGGCAGCGTATTCCGTCGCGATCGAAGGCGGTCCGCTCGCCGCACCGAACATCCGCGACGGCGCCGAACCGGTGTTTCATTTGTATGTCGCACGCGCCGCGCAACGCGATGCGGTGCAGGCGCGTCTGAAGGAAGCCGGTATCGGGACGGGAATCCACTACCCGGTCCCGGTCCACCTCCAGCCCGCCTACGCCGGGCGGATCAAGACCGGGCCGGGCGGCTGCCCGCAAACCGAAGCCGCATCACGGGAGATACTGAGCCTGCCGCTGTATCCCGAACTGACGGATGAGCAGGTGGCGGCGGTGTGCGCCGGGTTGCGCGGGTTATAGACCCCCCGCCGTCATGGCCCGGCGAAGTCCGGGCTGCCGTCCGGGTGTCATGGCCGGACTTGGTCCGGCCATCCACGCCTTTGGTTGGTTCGGCACCGCAAGTCGTGGATGCCCCGGAGAAGCCCCATAGCTATCAGGATAAGGGTCAAGCGGGGCAACGGCTTCCACATCACCGGCATGGCCGGGCGTGTCCCGGACATCTTCGAACCGCCGTTGAAGCGCGGATGGGCGGGACAAGCCCGGCCATGACGGTGAGGACAGAGCCCGGCCGGCCAAGTCCTTCTTCGCAAGGCCCCTTACCCTGATACCTATGGGGACAAGCCCCGCCATGACACAACTGCAGCCGCCCGCGAGGGACACCTACAGCCCCTCGGCCGCCGTCGACGCGATCGCCGCCTGGATCGCCTGCAGGCAGGCGGCGCGATCACCGGCACTCAGAGCCTGAAGCGCCTGCGAAATCTGGCCGACGGCGGGGTCTTTGCTCGGGTCGTGCGTCTGGCCCAGCGGCACCGAGCGGTCCAGCAACCGGGTCTGCGCCATCTCCAGCGACTCCTCCGCCTGCCCCTTGCGGCCGGCGGCCAAAGCGCCTTGAGCGGCACGCAAAAGATCCGACGGCTTCGCATTCTCCGGCAGGTCCGGTGCCGGCAGGGCCGACCGGATGATCCGCGGCTTATTGTCCGTCGCCGGCTGAGCCGAGGCGGCCAGTGGCAGGGACGCCACCATGGCGGCGGCAAAAACAAGACTACGCATGGTACGTGCACCTCTCAGGCAACTGTTCGGTCGATAAATGGGTGCGCCGCCGGTGTGCCAAAACGACGGCACGATCGGGGTGCCAATAGTTGAAGTTTGTTAACGCCAGCGCCGGTGGAACCACAAATACTGCCCTGGGTTTTCCCGCACCCACCCCTCGACGACCGACGTGATCATCTGGGTCGTCGCCGGCACGTCCACTTTGCCGTCCGCACCGCGCGGCAGCTCGTACGGACCGGTGGCCTCGATGCGGAACTTGCGCCCGGGCAGGCGGATCACCCGCACGCCGACGACCGGGCAATCGAACTGCCGCGCGAGCCGGGCGATCGATGGGTTGGCCTTGCAGCGGCGGCCAAAGAACGTGACATCAACGCCGCGGGAGAAATGCTGATCCACCAGCATGCCCAGGTGCTCGCCGACGCTCAGCGCCGCCGCCATCTCCACCGCGGCCTGCGCCCGCGTGCGGATCAGGCGCCCCATCAGCGGGGCGCGGATGCGGGCGATCTCGTTGGCGACCGCCTTGTTGTTCGGCATCCGGTACACGACCGCCGAGGGCAGCCCATGCGCCGCGGCGGCGATCGCCGGCAGCTCCCAGTTCGCCAGATGCGCGGCGAAGACCAGCGCCGGCTTGCCGTCGTCTCGCAGCATCTCGAACATCGGCACGTCGTCGGTCTGGATGCGCCCGGTGTTGGGATGGTCAACGTCGAAGTCCCAGATCCGCGCCATGTGCACGTATTCACCTGCGACCCGGCCCAGATTGTCCCAGGAGTCCTTCAGGGTCTGTTTGATCCAGGCATCGTCCTTATCCGGAAACGCGGCACGCAGATTGGCGAGGCCGATCTTGTGGGCCGGCAGCAACGGACCGAACCGCCGGGCGACAAGGGCCGCGAAATCGGCCGCGCGATCAGGATCGGCTCGCCGCAGCAGCCGGATCAGCCGCTTGACCGCGCGCCCGAGCAGGCGGTCGCCATACAGGATCAGGTGCCGCCGCATGGGATCAGAGTTCGATCAGCAGCTTGCCGAACACGTCGCGGCTTTCCAGCCGGGCGAGACCCGCCTCGAAATCCGCCAGCCCGTAGACCGTGTCGATCACCGGCTTCACGCCGGAAGCGATCCGGTCCAGCGCCCGCCCGACCGCGGACAAGGGCGAGCCGAACGAGCCGATGATGCGGTACTGCTGCTGAAACAACTGCATCAGGTTGATGCTGCCGGTGGGGCCGGAGGTGGCGCCGCAGGTCACCAGCCGCCCGCCGCGCTTCATCGACAGCAGCGACCCCGCCCAGGTGTCGGCGCCGGTATGCTCGAACACGACATCCACGCCTTTCTTGGCGGTCAGCTTGCGCACCACGCCCTCGAACCGGTCCTCCCGGTAGTTGATCACGTGATCCGCCCCGAGCGCCCTGGCTTTCTCGGCCTTATCAGCCGAACCGACCGTGGTGATGACGGTGCAGCCGAGCGATTTGGCGATGCGGATGGCGATGCTGCCGATGCCGGAGCCGCCGGCATGCACCAGCACCGTCTCGCCGGGTTCAAGCTGGGCATTGTCGAACAGCATGTGCTCGACGGTGCCATAGGCGACAGCGACGCAGGCGGCATCCTGCAGGCTGACCGCATCGGGAATCTTCACCAGCAGCCGGGCAGGGTGGTTGGTGAGGTCCTGCGCGAACCCGTCGACATGGAAGCCGCGCACGCCGGCGACGTTCTCGCACAGATTATCCCGGCCGCTCCGGCAGGCCGGACAGATGCCGCAGGTGAGGGCGGAGTAGGGGACCACCCGGTCGCCGGGCTGCACGTTGGTAACGCCTTCTCCGACGGCGGCGACCTCGCACGCCGATTCCGCCCCGACCGTCAGCGGATACAGTCGCTTGGCGAAGGCCATGCCGCGGAAGCCCCACACGTCGATGTGGTTGAGGCCGACGACGCGGACCCGGAGCTGCACCTCCTGCGCGCCAGGCGGCGGCGGGGCGTCCAACTCCGTCACGGCAACCTGCCGATCGGCGAGAAGCTGGAGCGCGCGGTTTACAGCCGGTGATGGCATGGTGCGGAGAGTCCTGGTTGGTTCATGCCTGCCCAGTAAGCAGGCTTGGCGCCCGGGGCAATCCCCGTCGTGGTTTCAGCCGCGGCGGACGGTTGTTAACCATTTGTTCAGACGCCGGGGTGCATAAAGAAAAAGCCGGCTCGGGATTGGCCCGGCCGGCTTACTCGAGGAGAAATTGTGATGCCTTACCATCGCAACCTCTTGCCCAGGATACTGGTGAAGATTGGCGTCAAAGTCAAGATAACCGTCATCCGAAAGTAAGAGGTCGGCTGGCTCGCTTGCGGGCCGGCCGCTTCTCGGGGCTGCCGCCGGAATCGCCGGGTCTGAGGGGCGCAGGTAGGAAGTCAAATGCGGCAAAATACTGTCGTATGTTGGAACCGCCTGCAACCGTCTTCCGGATGACGATGTTTTGTTGATCCGTGACCGTGCTTGCCAGGTCCCGGCCGCCCGCCTACCGTCCGGGAAGCTGCCAATCCGGAGGACGTGCCGCCATGAAAATCCTCGTCATTCAGGGCGCCGGCATGAACATGCGCGGCAAGACGCAGACCGAGATATTCGGCACGATGACCCTCGACGAGTACAACCGGCACATACAGGAATACGCCGCCGAACTGGATGTCGAGGTGGAGATCTTCCACTCCAACATCGAAGGCGAGGTTATCAACCGCCTGTATCAGGCGAACGACCAGGGCTTCGGCGGCGCGCTGGTCAACCCGGCCGGGTTCTCGCGCGGCTATCCGGCGCTGACGGCCGCGATCAGCCAGGTGTCGTTCCCGGTGATCGAGGTGCACATCTCCAACCCGGTACGGCGCGGGCCGGTGTCGGACACCGCCGCGGTCAGCCTGGGCATGGTCACGGGGTTTGGCGTCCTTGGCTACTACCTGGGCCTGCGCGGCCTGCGCGGCCTGCGCGATACGGCCGGGCGCGCTTAGTTCGCGGACTGTTCCGTGCTGAAAGTCCAACAAAACAGGCGCTCGAACGCCGCCATGGGGGACTGCTTGACCGTTCCGTTTGCCGGTGTCATCAGCCTTGTGCCCTCAGAATAAGGAAACGACCATGGCCATCACCCGACGCACCGTGCTGGGCACCGCTGCCGCTGCAGCCACACTGCCGTCGATCCGGGCGCGCGCGCAAACCCCCACCATCAAGATCGGCGTTCTCGGCGATCAATCCGGCGTCTATCGCGACCTCAGCGGACCGGTCGCCGTCGCCGCGGTCAAGCTCGCGGTTGCCGATTCGAAAGCCGCCGGACGGGACATCGCCGTCGAGGTGATCGCCGGCGACCATCAGAACAAGCCTGATATCGGCGCCGCCCTGGCCCGCCAGTGGATCCAGCGCGACGGCGTCGACATGATCACCGACACGCCGAACAGCGCGGTCGCCCTGGCGGTGTCCGGCGTCTGCAAGGAGCTGGACAAGGCGTTCGTCAACTCACCCGCCGCGACAGCCGATCTGACGGGGCCGCAATGCGCGCCAACGACGGTGCACTGGACGATGGATACCTGGATGCTGGCGCATTCCACCGGAGCGGCCATGGTCAAGACCGGCGGCGACACGTGGTATTTCATCACTGCCGACTACGCCTTCGGCCACGCCCTGGAGCGTGACACCGCCAACTTCGTCACCAAGGCCGGCGGCAAGGTGCTGGGCAATGTGCTGGTGCCGCTCGGCAACTCCGATTTCTCGTCATTTCTCATACAGGCCCAGTCGAGCGGCGCCAAGGTCATCGGCATGGCCAATGCCGGCGCCGACACGGTGAACACGATCAAGCAGGCGGGCGAGTTCGGCATCATCAAGGCCGGGTTGAAGCTCGCCGGCCTGCTGGTGTTCATCAGCGACGTGCATGCGCTCGGCTTGCAGACCGCGCAGGGGATCGTCGTGTCCAACACGTTCTACTGGGACCGCGACGACCGCACCCGCGCGTTCAGCAAGCGATTGCAGCCGGGCATCGGCACGGCCCGGGCCGGCATGGGCCAGGCCGGATGCTATGGCGGCACCTTCCACTACCTGAAGGCGGTCGCCGCGCTGGGCGTGGCCGAGGCAAAGAAAAGCGGCGCCGCAACGGTGGCGCGGATGAAGGCGATCCCGACGGATGACGACTGCTTCGGCCCGGGGACGATCCGTGCGGACGGGCGAGCGCTGCATCCGGTCTACCTGTACGAAGTCAAAAGCCCGGCCGAGAGCAAGTACGACTGGGATTATTACAAGCTGCTCGCAACCACGCCCGCGGCGGAAGGCTTCCGGCCGTTGCAGGACGGCAACTGCCCGCTGGTCCACGCCTGACCCGATAGAGACATCACCGACGTCAGCCGGTAGCCTTCCGGCCGAACCGGGAGGCTGCCATGAACCCATCGATGCTCCGCCGCGACGCCATGCTGGCCGCGCTCGCCGCGGCGTTTGCCGATAGCGCGGCGGCAAGCCCGCTGAACCCCGGGCAGACCATCATCCGGCCGCCGGACGCGCTGCAGTGGAAGCCGAACCCGGCCTTTCCGGAACCCTGCGTGGAGTATTGCGTCCTGGCCGGCAACCTCGACCAGCCCGGGCTGTACTACACGCTGGTCCGCTGGTGGCCGGGCTTCATGAGCGCGCCGCACCACTACGCAACCGACCGGCTGTGCGTCGTCGTCTCGGGAACCTGGTGGTGCAACAGCGGCGCCGACTTCGATCCGGCCGCCTGCGTGCCCGTCTCGGCCGGCAGCTTCGTGCGCCGCGTCGCCGGCACGCCGCACTATGACGGAGTGATCCGCGGCCATCCGGAGCCGGCTGTCATCGCCATCTGCGGCATGGGACCGGTGCATTACGAGCTCGCCGATCCGTCGCTGCCCGGTGTGCGGCGTGTCTGATCCGTGCTGCCTTCGAAGTAATCACGAGTCCGTTCGGCCGCCCGTCATGGCGATCGGACGGAGGCCGATGTTATCCCTCGGATCTGTGGATAAGTCGGTGGGCGGTTCCTCCTGAACCTCCCCAAATGCGCCCGGGACCGGCTTTTATGCGGCTTGCTGAATGTTTGGGCATGGGTTTAACCAACTGAATTTAAAAGAAACTGATCGGCTGCTTAAGGAACTGTGTTAAGGTATTGTTAACCTTCGTATCACCTGTGGACGGCTGAATGGAGGCTTGCCTCACCGAACCGTGTCCGCGGGCGTTTTTGTCCGCCCCGGTCTCGGAAACCTGAACCTGAAGCGTTGCGCGTTATCCGGCGCGGGGAGCAACGCCCGGCCCGCGGCGCGATTCGCCGCCCGCGACGCGCCGATGCAGTCCGGCTTTTGCGGGTGCCATCAGGCTGTCCCTTCCCGGGCGCCGGAAACGTGCCTTATCCTTACGATTATGCGCCGGAGTCGCCGCGGCAGCCCTGCTTGGCAAGCCGCCGGCAGCCATCCGGGCGCGAAACCGCGATCGCAAGGACAGCAATGCCGATCTCCCCGCCCAAGCGAAATTGGACACTGAACGATGCGCCCGCGCTCGACGGCAAGGTGGCGATCGTCACCGGCGCGACCGGCGGCATCGGCTTTGAGACGGCGCTCGGCCTTGCCCGCCAGGGCGCCGTCACCATCGTCGCCGGCCGCAACCGGGCCAAAGGGGCGCAGGCGGTGACGCGCATCCAGCGCGAGGTCCCGGCGGCCAAAGTGCGCTTCGAGATGCTCGATCTCGCCAGCCTGGCCTCGGTGGCGGATTTCGCCAACGGCGTCACCGCGGCGCATGGCGGCGCCATCGACATCCTGGTCAACAATGCCGGCGTCATGGGCTATCCCGGGCGCCAACGCACCGCCGATGGGTTCGAGCGGCAGATCGGCGTCAATTATTTCGGGCACTTCGCCCTGACCGCGCGGCTGAAGGACGCGTTGTGCGCGGCGCCCGGCGGAGGCCGGGTGGTGACCGTCGCCAGCCTGTCGCATCGCCGCGCCGCGCTGAAACTGGACGACCTGCAGTCGGAGCGTTCCTACAACGCGCTGCGGGCCTACGGGCAAAGCAAGCTGGCCGATCTGATCTTCGCGTTGGAACTGCAGCGCCGGGCGGAGCAGAACGGCTGGAAGCTGCGCAGCATCGCGGCGCATCCCGGCTGGGCCAGGACCGACATCATCGACAGCGGCATCGGCGGCGGCCAGCCGAACCTGAAGGCGTGGCTGATCAGCTTCGGGTTCGGACTGGTGGCGCAGTCGGCACGGGAGGGGGCGCTCCCTTCACTGTATGCGGCGACCGCGCCAGAGGCGGCGGGCGGGGCATATTACGGTCCGTCGGGTCCGGGGGAGACGCGCGGTTCGCCGGGTTTGGCGAGGGTGTTCCCGCAGGCGCTGGATACCGCGGCAAGCAGCCGGTTGTGGGCGCTGTCGGAGAAGCTGACGGGGGTGGGGTTCGGGTGAGACCTGGAGGACGCCCATGAACGTGGCCCGCAGTCGCCGTTACGGTCCAGCCTCCCACGCCTGAATTGCCGCCAATGCAGCAACCAGCATGATGCTGCTGGCCACGCCGACGGTCTTCGGTATCCAGCGCGTGCTCGCAACATCGAACAGGCCGAGTAACGGCTCAACCGGGTGCCGATCTCGTAGACTTGTCGGCACATAGGGCGAAAGTAGTGTGTACTCAAGATCTTCGCGCAGCATCGCGACGTCGCTGGCGCAAACCGAAAAAGCGTATAGTATAACGGTGCCCCACCAGAGGAGCACGGCATCGGCCAGAACGTGCATAGGATTGCCGTAATGAACGTTTGGGTTGACGTAGTTCGCGGACACCAACGCCATGATCGCTACCATGAGTCCAGCAAAGCTGGAGAGAGCATGGCCAAAATAAAGGCTAAGGAACCGCGGATTGTGAGTAAGCAGTTGCGGGTCCAGGTCGGAGACCGGCCGGCCGATGAGAACTCGGCCAACGCCGTAGCAGAGCGCTTCGCGCTGATGTCCGTTCCGGCGCACATAGACGAGCGATATGAGCCGGTGGGGCCGCAGGCCGGTCGTGGCCATGCCGTACCAGGTTCCCATGGCGAACGTGACGAGCGTCGCAAAAGGCGCATCGTCCCGGTCCGGCGCGAAAAGGCCGGGAAACTGTTGTCCGAACCACGAATCCCGCACCGGGATCAGGCCCACGCTATCCTCCAGGGTCGGCCGGGCGGTTCGCGAGGTCTGCCGCAAATAGTCGTCCAGCGGGGACATGGTTTCCGAGCAGGCCACGAGATAGGCCGGTAGCAGCGCAATCGCCACGAACACCGCAATGAAGCCGGCCATCGCGATCGCGTCATTAACAAAGTCGATGGGCGCGTGACCGGTGAATGCGATTGCCACCAGTCCGCCGAGGGCGATACCAGTTCCAACCGCCGGGCGGGCCACCCCGAACGGGATCAACACCGTCCTCGTGAGCTGTGCTGAGGAGTGGTGGATACTGGATGGTGCCGGCGGCAGCGAGGCGATGGCGAACAGAGGCGCGGGTCCGTCCCGCCGGCCGGGCGACCCGGAAGCGCGCATGACCGCCCGGTATGCCACCTGGGCTGGCCACCAGGAGCCGCACAGCAAAATCCAGAACGTCACGCGAATCGACTGGCGTGCGGCATCGCACATGTCGGCATCCGCGGCTTTCGGCGCCTGCCTAAGGCACCAAAGCAACGAGCCGTTGTCCTTGGGAAATCCTGTAAGGAGATTTCCAGCCAAGGCCGTGCCCCCCGCGATAATCGCGACGCACACGATCGCGGCTAACCAGATTGCCGCCATGCAGCGTGCGATCCGAGATGCCTGATGACGAAGCGTTCCAAGCCTCCGTACAAGCCGAGCGCGTGCCGCGGGCACGACGAGCAGTTCGGCGAGCCATCGGATGGGGCCGATGAGGTACCGCGTGTCGCCGATGAAGTAGTGGACGGACTCAGCCAAGCGGCCCGCGGCCGCCCGGATCATCGCGCTTCTACGTTGCGGCCGCCCTGGCCGCCATAGTCCGCGAATCCGCTGGTGTCAGTGGTGGACCAGCTTCGGTGAACTGGATTGCGGCCCCTGGTCACACGTTCAGCGCTTTCCATTGCGTCGACGCGGGATCGGAGGCGTTCAAATTGGTCCTGCATGTCGGAACGTAGAGACCCGATTTGGCCCTGCACGTCGGATCGTAAAGATCGGATTTCTTTGGACAACCCCTCCACCATACCAGATATTTTGGACAACCGCTCGTCCATACGAGATGTTAGAGATTCGCTCTCCTCTGTGTCCTTCTCCGGCAAATTTCCACCCTCAAACACCTTAGTCACGGCAAAAAACTTCCCCAATACCACTTTCGGGAGCGGATACCACAAACACGAGATGATTGTCCATATCTATTTTTGCAAATTTTCATGAACGTCTTTACTGGATTTTGCACGAAACCCCTTGCGCTTCAAGTGGAAATATACGATTCTGGAACAGAAATCTTTTTAGATATCGTTCCATCCAAACGAGACGCCTCGGAGGAGATCAATACTTGTCGTCGAAGCCTACGCCGCTGCAACGCCTCAGTTTCATCGCTTTTCTGGACGTGATCGATCGGACCGATCTGTTGTTCCACGAAATCCGCCAGCTTCAGACCACGCTGATACAGCAACTCGGCCTGCCTGAGCTGTTCGCCGTTCTGCGATTCGAGGAAAGGTTCCTTTGGGGAGACCTTCTCGATGACGCCTGGCTGGCCAACCTGCGTAGCGAAACAAACATACGCAGCGCTTCCCGCTCGCTCGCGGCGCGCTGGACTATCCGTTACCCGCTGCCAACCGACCCGCCACCGCCGCAGGCAGAGCCGGCGACAGACAAGTTGCTGAATGAGAATCATGCCATACAGCGACATGTATGGGATGTGATGCGAGTCGCTTCCAGGCACGGGTATCCGACGCAGGATCTCCGCCGGACGTTCTTGATGGCTGCGGAATTGCAGGTGGTCAAACAGAACCTGCTGCGGGAGAAGATCATCGTCGTGCACACCGCGTTGCGTGCCTTCGGTTTGATCCAAAGCCATTTGCAGCCGAGAGCAGTCGAGCTTCCGAGCGTCCGCGATCCGAAGCGCGAAACCCATAAAGAGCGCGAAACCTTCAAAGAGGTTGAGCATGCGCGGCTGAGACCGTTGCTGCTCGCCTGCTGGGCGCTACGGCACCAGATCGCCCTGCGGGTGGGGCGCATCGGCAATATCCAACGCCAGATCGAGCAGCAAATAGACGTGGCGCTTGAACAGGACCCGCGCCCGTCAGCGGCGCGCCGCCGGGATCAAGGCATCTATAACGACGCCATTGTGGACCGCTTTATCAGCTTGCAGGATCGCATGGCGGCGATTTTGCGCAAGCTTGGCGCCGCAAACCGCTTTGCGGTCAAGTACCCCGGCGGTGTGGGTCGCAAACCGCCGGTGATCATGCACCGCTGGGACCTGCAGAACACGTCCCGCTGGCAGCACGAAATCGATGCGATCCACCTGACGGAGGCTTGGGATCCGCATAAGCCGCCGCTCGATCCTCGGGCCTATAACGCGTTACGCTACTTAAATTCTTCCTACTGGATGCCGGATCGGCCGGACATGCAGCCGCAACTGGCGCACGAGATCGCCCATGCCGAGCTGGCGGATATCTATGCGGGGCCGTCGCTTTCTTCGCTAACGGGCGCAGCCGACCCGTTTGCCGGGTTGCTCAACCGAGTTAATGCCACGATCGAGGACTTCGACCGAAGCGCGAAATATCGCGACATCGCCTGGCGTTGGGAGCTGACACACGAGCAGATACGCACCTTGCTGACCGAACTCGCGGCGGACTTGCTGGCCGCGGCGGCGGTTGGCGATGCCTACCTGTTCACGATGGCGCTCGATCTGCCCGGTCTCGGGTTCGAAGCGATCCTCGACGGCCTGCCGAGGGTACCAGACTTCGACCTCGACTTCGAGCACGAGATTTTCGAGCGTCTTCCCCGGGTTCCCGATCCGCCGATATGGTTCCTGCGTCTGCACGCCGTCGTCGGCTTTCTGCGTGCCATCGGCAAAAAACGCGACACGCCGATGCCTCTCGCGGCTACACTGGTTAAGGGCGTGCGCGATTCTGCCGACCTACTGTACACCGCGTTTCGCGACGGCGCGAGCGGGGACCGCAAAGGGGCCTGGGACCATTGGCATCAGCTCTGCCTGACAATCGAGCGCATCACAGAAGAAGAAGAGGGGTACCGGATCGCCGGTACGATCCAGGGATACGATGATGCGGAGGCTACCATTGGCGATTCGGGCGGCAACTGGGCGGAGATTGCCGAGTTGTTGCGAGGCCCGTTGCTCGAACGCGAGTATCCGGGCTCGCCAAGCGATCGAAGCTCCCTGGAGAAGGACTTCGCCAAGACGTATCTGAACCACGAACCGGAAGCTCGGGATGTGGGCGTCGACAACCTGTTTCGCTGGGTTTTTGACGTGCCGTGGCAATTTGCCTTGATCAGCAGCCTGAAACTCTATCCGTCGGCTTCGGCGGAAAATCCCGTTCCCAAAGACGATATTGCAAAGAGATTTCTGAGCGGACTGCATCGTCAGCAATGGCTGGGTCGCCACATCTTCCAGCTTGGCGTCGAATTATGGGTTTGGAACACTCGCAAGGCCCGCATCCGTCTTGAAGTCTGTGTACGGGTCTCGCGGGCGATCCTTGGGAGCCTGCGCTATTTGGACGCAAACGTCGGCGATGCCCGCGCACGAATCGCCGCGAGCAAGTTGGTCGCTAAGCTTGACAACTGGTTGGCAACCCGTGTCGGGGTCTTGAATCAGACCCCGGACGAGCTCCTGCAAAGCTCGCCGCGTAACTGGTCGCACGAGGCTAACAACGACGGCACTTTTGCCGACAGCGAGATGCTTATTTCGACACAGATCAGCGCCGTCGGTGCCCTTGCGTTATCGCTTAGTGGCTCTGTGTTGTCCGACTTCGACCCTCACCTGAGGCTGAGGTTGGCGCAACTGCGGGA
Organism: uncultured Rhodopila sp.; assembly: GCA_903851415.1. GTDB lineage: Bacteria > Pseudomonadota > Alphaproteobacteria > Acetobacterales > Acetobacteraceae > Rhodopila. The sequence goes on from CAINOE010000054.1 coordinate 39,569, forward strand.
TTATGCAGCGTGGTCAGGCAACCAAAAGGCATCCGCCGACGATCCGGAGAAAGAGCTATGGCCGACATTGATGCGGATACTGGGCCACGATCGGGACTCCGGCAGAGGTCGCAGTAAGATCTATCGTTTGGAGCGTATCGCCACTCGGGCGCATCTCCTGCCGGCATCGGCGCGTCTCGAGTTCGGGCAAAGCGAGTTGGCCATCTTCAGTTCGGGCCAGAGAGAGCTGTTCGCTTCGCCCTGGGTAGATACACCAGCGAACAGAGAAAACGGGCATTGGGTGCGCTGTTTGCCCTTGCTCGGGCGGTATGACCTGATTCGGATCGAGGGGGCGCGGACGGTCGGCGCCGGAAAATTACCCCGCATGTCGGCGAAATCGCTGACCTTCGATCCCCCGGCGGAACAGGCTTCGGGCCGGGCGGCCAGGGAAGGAGACAAGCGCGGGGAAGAATTTGATATTGCCATGAGTGCATCCGGTGCACCTGAACTTTCTGATCGCGTAGCGCTGCCGTTTGCTTCGCTGCGCGAGTATAAGAGCATGGAGTGTTTGACGGCAGCGGGCGCAAGCGAACTGAGGCCTCTTTCTCTGAAAGGGGATCTCCCGCCTCGCGCCATCTGGTGGGACCCTCCCTACGCGGTCGATGTGGCATTGAAAGGGACGGCACCGTATCTCGGCAGCGACGGGCGGATCTTCGCCGACTGCGATATCGATTCCGGGTCGCGAGTGCAACCCCTGGACGACGCGGAATGTGACCCCAACGAATCGTTTGTATGCCAAACGGAACAGGAATACGACGATCCATTCTTCATTCGCCAGCAGTTCGGCCTGCCGTTCCGGCGCAAATGGGCCGACGCGCCGCCCGATTCCAAGCCGCCCGAGCCGCTCAAACCGGTGGCGGTGCAAGCCGAGTGGAACAAACTGATCGACGCCATCTCCCGGTGCCCCCCTGACAAATTTACTGCCGATCGTCATGTCGCCCGCTCCGAATGGTTCGTCCCGCCCGGGGAGGACACCGCGATCGCGGTGCTTTCTACGCAGCTTGCGCAGCGTTCAGCGAGGCTGACATTCATGCGACAGATTGCCGGCCCGCCCGAGAATGCGGAGCCCCCGTGGGCCGCCTTTCGCGTGGCCGATCCCGATCGCGACGACACCGCCGGAGATGACGGCTTCATCATCGATGGCTGGGGCGATATTATTTGCGTCTTCAACATCGATGGCCGCGAAACCGACGGTGAGTATGGCTGCCACCTATTGCCGACCGTAGGCGATCTGGTCGATAAGGGGAGCTGGGTCTACAACTCCGACGGCAATTTTTCTGCTAGCGCGTTGGCCGGCAACCTGAAGCGCTTCCACGAAGAGGTTGCCCGCCGGCTGAAAGATATCATTAGCTTCAAAAATGCCTGCTACGACCATTTTCTCGTCGCCCGCACCGAGCTTGCCTTCACGACCTTCGCCGGGGACGCGGCTTTGCGCTCGATGGTGGATAAGGACTTCGCACCGCCAGTCAACGAACCCGGCGAATGGGACCAGGGATTCCATCTGGACTGGTCGTTCCAGTGTCGCATCAGGCCGGACCGAGCCTCCGGTCTGTACAATACGAACTTCGTCAATCAGGTTGTAAGCTGGCGCGAGAATCAGGCCGCGCGCGACGCCCTTACGCGCCGTGCTCGTAGGCTTGGTGCGAGCGGGCTCGAAGTCCATATGCCGATTTCCCTGGTGCGACAGGCTGGGGTGCTGGATTACCGTATCAATATCACGAGCGAGCCGGACAGGCAGGCCGCGATGCACGAAATGCTGTTCGGCGAGAACGGCGCGTTGGTTGACGCTTACGAAACGCTTGCCCGCGACCTTTGCGGGGAGCGGAACATTTCTGCAAGTGTCCGCAAAGGCCGTGTCTTTATCCCCGCCACCGCCCTCATGCTGTCCTCGATGCTTGCCGGCAAGGCTTTGGAAGCCATCGATCACCGGTTCACGACGCTCGGGATCGGGGGATGGCCGCCGCCGCCGGAGTGGAACCAGTGGATAGCATCTACGGCTGGATAGCACCTACGGCAGCTCCAACGCCTCCGTCAGATCCCCCAAAGCAGGCTGCCCGTGCGCCTTCAGCGCCGCATCCCGTATCGCGATCCCCGGCAGCACCGGCAGCGACCACCGGTTGGTCACGAACCGCAGGATCGAGGTCGTATCATACAGCGTATGATCCACCGTCCCCTTGCGCGCATACGGCGACACAATCAGCGCCGGAATCCTCGTTCCCGGGCCGAAGCGATCGGCTTTCGGCGGCGCCGCATGGTCCCACCAGCCGCCGAACTCGTCATACGTCACCACCACCAGCATGTGGCTCCATTGCGGGCCGGCGCGCAGCGCGTTCAGCAATGCGGCGATATGCCGATCGCCATCGGCGACGTTGGCGTAGACAGCGTGCTCGTTAACCGATCCCTGCGGCTTGTAGAACGTCACCTGCGGCAGGTTGCCGATGCGGATGTCTGTCAGGAACCGCGAGTCCGGCAGCACGCCCGGGTTCGTCACCACCCCCGCATCCAGCAGATGCGCCGCGCGGTTCGCCGCCCCGGTCGCGGTCGAGGGATCGAACGCGGCGAAGTAGTCGAACGGCTGATGGTGATACTGGAAGTTCGGCACCGCCGCCGAAACCCCCGCCGCGAACGGCGCATGCGACAAAGCGAAATCCCACGCCCCGGCATAATAAGCCCAATCGACGCCCGCCGCGGTCAGCAGGTCGCCGATGGTGGCCGCGGTCTGCGGCGTCAAGGTCGTCGCCGACTTCAGGTTCACCGCCCTCTGCCTGTCGTCGGCATTCCCGCTCGGCGGATAGGGCGGCTGCATGGTGTTCACCGCGAAGTAATCCGGCGTCAGCGGACCGCTGAGCTTGAACACCGGCGGCCCGTCCAGCGCCGAGGCCGGCGAGTTGGCCGCCAGGGTCAGGGTGACGCCATCCGGCTCCACCGCCGAGACGCCGGGATTGGCGCCGCCGCTCGGGTTGACGCCGCCATCGGCGTAATACGGCGCGCAGGAGCAGATCAGGTAGAAATGATTCAGGAACGAGCCGCCGAACGCGCCCTGGAAGAAATTGTCCGCCAGCACGTATTGCCGCGCCCAGTCCCACAGCGGCATTTCCGCCTCGGGCGCCGGGGTGAAATACCCCATCGTCATGCCGCCAGAGTCCGCCCAGGCGGCGAACATGTTGTTGGCGCCGCCGTTGATCTGCATCTGGTTCTCGTAGAACCGGTGATACAGGTCGCGGTTGGTGTAGCGCAGCGGGTCGTTGTCCTCGGACCCGGCCGATTGATACAGGGCGGCCACGTCGTAGGGATGGTTGAAGCCGCCGAGGAAGGTCGCGGTCTGACCCTCGGTCAACGAGACAGGCGCCACCGGCGCGCCCTGGAACACCTTGTCCGTAATGCCGCCCCAGACGGCCGGCAGCCCCCGCATCGGCTTGCCGTCGCGATCGAGCTGGGTGGCGGATATGGCGGAGGCCCGGGCGAGGCCGTTGGCGCCGGGGAAGGTGCCATACAGGTTGTCGAAGCTCCGGTTCTCGGCATAGATCACGACAACGGTCCGGATGTCGTCATATCGCGGTGCGGCGGCGGCCGCCGCCATCGGCAGCGCCGCCACCGCGGCAAGGCTGGCAACCCAACGAACTGAAATCCTGCGTATCATGCGTGCCCCGCCGTTAGACCGTTTCGGAGTATGACGAACCAATGCCCGATATAATTCGCCTGCGCCAGCCCGGGATGGCAATTCCGTGACAATGGACCTGATTCGCGCGCTGGCGTTGCTGATCTGCGTGGCGCTTCCGGCCCTGGCCGCGGACGGTCCGGCTCTTCCCTGGGGGCCGGCGCCTTCGGCCAAGGCCGCCTATGCCCGCGCCGCCGCCATCGCCGAACTCGGTCGCAAGCTGTTCTTCGATCCGGCGCTGTCGGCCTCCGGCAAGCTGGCCTGCGCGGCCTGCCACGATCCGGCGCACGGGTTCTCGGCACCGAACGCACAACCGGTGCAGACGGGCGGAGCCGATGTGCTTCGTTCCGGCGTGCGGGCGGTCCCCGGTTTGACCTACGGACAGTTTGCGCCGGCCTTCCGGCGGCATTTCTTCGAATCCGAGGAAGACGGCGACGAAAGCGCCGATCAGGGTCCGGCCGGGGGACGCGGCTGGGATGGACGGGTGGATCGTCTGCGCGACCAGGCGGCGATCCCATTATTGGACAGGAATGAAATGGCGATGCAAGGCGCCGTGGCCGTGGCGGCGGCGGCCGGGCAGGGGGCCTATGCGGGGGACATCCGGGCCCTGTACGGACAGGATGTGTTCAGCCGCCCGCAAGCGGCCTTCGCGGCGGTGACCGAGGCGCTGGAGTATTTTCAGCAAACATCGGCGGTGTTCAGCCCGTTCGCCAGCAAGTACGACGCATTCCTGCGCGGAGCGGCCCGCCTGTCCGAGCCGGAGGCACGTGGACTGGCGGTTTTCAACGACCCGGCGCGCGGCAACTGCGCATCATGCCACAAAAGCGCGGTGACGAGGGATGGAAAACCGCCTCTGTTCACGGATTTCGGCTATGCCGCGCTCGGCCTGCCGCGCAACCGCGCGATTCCGGCGAACGGCGATCCGGGGTATTTCGATCTCGGCCTGTGCGGACCGTTCCGGCGGGATTTGACCGGAGAGCCGGAGTATTGCGGATTGTTCAAGGCGCCCTCGCTGAGAAACGTCGCGCTGAAACTAAGTTTCTACCATAACGGCGTTGTCCGCACGCTGCGCGATGCGGTGGCGTTCTACGCGGAACGCGACACCGAACCCGCAAAATGGTATCCGGCCGGAGCGGACGGAGCGGTGCGCAAATTCGACGACCTCCCCGCCGCGTTTGCGGATAATGTGGAAAAGGGTCCCCCGTTCGGCGCCGATCGGCGCCTGTCCGGTGCCGACGTCGACGACCTCGTCGCTTTCCTCCAAACCCTGACCGACGGATATCGGTTCGGCCGCGAACAGTAGTCCCTCCGGCGGCGCGGGTTGCCGTTGGAGCCGGGCCGTGACGTCGGGGACGGGCCGCCTCTGCCTCACCGCGATATGAACTCAACCTTGACCGGCCGCCGCGTTTGACATGCGTCAGGACAGGGGTCTGAGTTGGCGAGCGAAGTAGTTGGCGATGCCGGTTCGCCTCACCGGCAGGAAGACGATGCGCGTGACAGGCGCGCGCCAACTCGTTCCGATGCGCCGGACGGCCGCGCGGCCAGGCCGGCGGAGAAGCAGCGGGACCGCGACGATGCGGCCGGCGGCGGCCCGGATGACGGCGAAAAGCCGAATCGGCGCTGGCCGTTGTATATCCTCGCCGCCGTCGTGCTGCTGGCGATCATCGGCGGGGTTGTCTACTGGTTCATGACCCGCGGCCTGGAGAGCACCGACGACGCCTATACCGACGGCAACGCCATCGCCTATGCGGCGAAGGTTTCCGGCTACGTCACGGAACTGCATATCGATGACAACATGTTCGTGCATGCCGGCGATCTGCTGCTGAAGATCGACCCGCGCGACTACATCACGGCGCGCGACCAGGCCCGCGCCAGCCTGTCCCTCGCCAGGGCGCAACTGGCCAGTTCGCAGGTCGATCTTGAGATCGCCCGCGTCCGGGTGCCGGCAAACCTGCAGCAGGCCAGGGCGCAGCTCGAGCAGGCCAAGGCCAACCAGGCTGAGGCCGAGCGGGAGTATCGCCGCCAGCGCGCCGTCGATCCGCGTGCGACGACGCAGACCAATGTCGATCAGGCCACGGCGCAGATGCAGACCACCGGCGCCGCGGTGGCCAATGCCGATGCGCAGGTGCAGATCGCCTCATTGGTTCAGCAGAACATCCAGGCGGCCGAGGACATGGTGCGCCAGCGCGAAGCCCGGGTGGCGCAGGCCGAGGCCAACCTGGCGCAGGCCGAGGTGAACCTGTCCTATACCACGCTGACCGCGCCGGCCGACGGCACCATCACCCGGCGCAATGTCGATCCGGGCACCTTCGTTCAGGCCGGGCAGCAGGTGTTCTACATCGTCCGGCCGGAGGTCTGGGTCACCGCGAACTTCAAGGAAACCCAGCTTGCCGACATGAAGCCGGGCGATTCGGTGTCCATGAGCGTCGATGCCTATCCGAACCTGACCCTGCATGGCCATGTTGACAGCATCCAGGAAGGCAGCGGCGCCCGCTTCTCGGCGTTTCCCGCCGAAAACGCCACCGGCAACTTCGTCAAGATCGTCCGCCGCGTGCCGGTCAAGATCATCATCGACAGCGGCCTGGAGAACCGGCACGGGTTGCCGCTGGGGATTTCGGTGGTGCCGGCGGTGACCGTCCGATGAGCGACTCGCCGAAGCCATGGAAGCCCAAATCCAACCCGTGGGTGGTGGCCGTGATCGTCACGCTCGGCGCGTTCATGGAGGTGCTGGACACCACGATCGTGAACGTTTCTTTGCCGCATATCGCCGGCAGCCTGTCGATCAGCAGCGACGAGGCGACCTGGGCGCTGACGACATATCTTGTGGCCAACGGGATTGTCCTGACGATCTCCGGCGCGCTCAGCCGCAGGCTGGGGCGGAAGTGCTACTTCCTGATCTGCATCGGCATGTTCACCCTGATGTCGCTGGCCTGCGGCCTGACCGGGCAGTTCTGGCAGATCCTGGTGTTCCGCGCGCTGCAGGGGTTTTTCGGCGGCGGCCTGCAGCCGACGCAGCAGGCGATCATCCTGGATCATTTCCCGCCGGAGAAGCGACAGCAGGCGTTTTCCCTGACCGCGGTCGCCATCATCATCGCGCCGGTGGTCGGGCCGGTGCTGGGCGGCTGGCTGACCGACACCTATAGCTGGCACTGGATCTTCCTGATCAACATCCCCGTCGGCATCCTGACGTTTTTCGGCGTGCTGCAGTTCGTCGAGGATTCGCCGGCAATTCAGCGGGAGAAGCGGACCGCCCCGCGCTTCGACTATCTCGGCGTGTTCTTCATTGCGCTGGCGCTGGGGTGCCTCGAAGTCGGGGTCGATCGCGGCGAGGACTACGACTGGCTGGGATCGAACTTCGTCCGGTTGATGTTCGCTCTGTCGGCGTGCGGCTTCATCTTCGGGATCACCTACCTGCTCTATGTGCGCGACCCGATCGTCAATCTGCGGGTGTTCAAGGACCGCAACCTCGCGCTGGGATCATTGCAGATCGCGATCATGGGCTTCGTGCTGTACGCCAGCGCGGTGCTGATCCCGCAATTCGCGCAGCAGCAGCTTGGCTATAATGCAACCTGGGCCGGGCTTGTGCTCGCGCCGGGGGCCGTGGTGCTGGTGATGCTGATACCGGTCACCGGGCGGATCATGAACTTCGTGCCGACAAAATATGTCGTCGCGGGCGGTGGCCTGGCGCTGGGATGCGCCCTGATCTACTCGATGAACCTGTTGCCCGGGCTGGATTTTTACCACCTCGTTCTGTTCCGGGCGGCGCAGACGTCGGCGCTGGCGCTCTTGTTCGTGCCGATCAGCACGATTGCCTATGCGACGGTGCCGCCGGAATTAAACGGAGACGCAACGGCCCTGTTCAGCATGTCGCGCAACGTGTTCGGCGGCATCGGCATCTCCATTTCGACCGCGTTGGTGACCGAGCATACTCAAATCCGCCAGGCGCATCTGGTCGACCATTTGGGGACGACCAGTCAGCCCTATAACGATCTGGTGCAGCAGACGCAGCAGGGACTGGTCGAGTTCGGACATTCGGCGGCGCAGGCGATGCAGATGGCGCCGGGGCAGGTGTTTCAGATGTTGCAGACGCAGTCGGCAGTGCTCGCCTACAACGACGTGTTCCTGCTGACGGCGCTGATGTCGTTCGTGATGATCCCGACCGCGCTGCTGATGTCGGGTCTCAAGGCGAAGTCCGGCGGCGGGGGGCATTGATGGCGGGCGGCAGCGTGTCATCGCCCCGCGGCGCGGCCGCGGGTGAACTCGTGGATGGCCCGGCCAGGCCCCGCCGGGAGACGGGGCGACGCGCCGAGCCCGGCCGCAATCCGCCGGGGCTCGGCTGGCTGTCCGTTCTCCGGCGCACCGGTCTCGCTCTGACGGCCTCGCTCGCCGCCTGCGCCGTCGGACCCGACTTCACGCCGCCGAAGCCGCCGGAGGTCGCCGCCTGGAAGGACCCGTCAGCGCATCGCGCCCGGGCGCCGGTCAACCCGGAGACCAATCCCGACCCGAAATGGTGGAACGGCTTCAACGACCCCGTCCTGACAGCGGTGATCGAGAAAGCCATCGCCGGCAACCTCGACCTGCAACAGGCGGTGCTGCGCGTGGTCGAGTCCCGCCAGGGCGAGGTGACCGCCCGTGCCGCCGGCTTGCCGAGCGTCAACGGCAGCGGCAGCTACATGCGCGATCAGCTCGGGCTGCGCGGGCTCCTGCTGTCCTCCGGCATCGAAGGCCAGGTCGATGCCCTCGGCCAGCCCGGCTCGCCGCTGAACGCTCTCAGCCCCGGCCTCGGCAGCCGCGCCAGTTCCGCGCTGAACGGGTCGCTGAACAGGCTCTCGCAGCCGGTCAACCTGTTTCAGTACGGCCTGAGTTCGTCCTGGGAACTCGACCTGTTCGGCCGCGTCCGCCGCTCGGAGGAGCAGGCGAAGGCCAACACCGAGGCCTCGATCGAAGCCACCAACGACGCGCTGGTGATGCTGGAAGGGCAGGTGGCGCAGGCCTACCTCCAGCTTCGTGGCGCCCAGGCGCTGACCGCCAGCCAGCAGGAGAACATC
>CAINOE010000055.1 GCA_903851415.1 uncultured Rhodopila sp.
CGCCTCATTGAGACGCCCGGAAATGACAGCCGCAGCCAGCCGCTCATGGTCGCACACGGCGTGGCCACGCCGCCTCATTGAGACTCTGTCTGAGAATGTGTGGTATCTCATTTGAGGCTAGTCGCACACGGCGTGGCCACGCCGCCTCATTGAGACGTCCCGCCCACGACGGTCTTTCTCCCTATCTCCGTCGCACACGGCGTGGCCACGCCGCCTCATTGAGACCTAGGTACGCGAGTTCACCCGGCTTGCCCGATTCGGGTCGCACACGGCGTGGCCACGCCGCCTCATTGAGACGCCAGCACATTTGTGAGTAGATCTTGGTAGCTCGGGTCGCACACGGCGTGGCCACGCCGCCTCATTGAGACCCTACCCGTGCAGCCTCAAAGACGGTACGGCCTAGTCGCACACGGCGTGGCCACGCCGCCTCATTGAGACGCGGAGTGCGAAACCTGGCCGGTCACGCGGTCCTTGTCGCACACGGCGTGGCCACGCCGCCTCATTGAGACTTGCAGAGTTCGATGCTGAACTCCTGCCGCGCTCGCGTCGCACACGGCGTGGCCACGCCGCCTCATTGAGACGCCGATGATGCCATGCAGGCCACCGAACTGCCCCGTCGCACACGGCGTGGCCACGCCGCCTCATTGAGACCAGGCTTGGTCAGGCCAGCAGACGGCCATTGCCAGTCGCACACGGCGTGGCCACGCCGCCTCATTGAGACAACGACCGATGTTGCAATAATGGGCGACGTTGCCATGTCGCACACGGCGTGGCCACGCCGCCTCATTGAGACCTAGCCGCATACGCCTCTGCTACGATGTGCGAAACGTCGCACACGGCGTGGCCACGCCGCCTCATTGAGACCCCGGAGTCACTTGGACCAAGCCACCGCATACTGCGTCGCACACGGCGTGGCCACGCCGCCTCGGTGGGACGTCGATACCTTGGCTCTTGAAGGCAGTCGCGCATCGCGTAACCGGCCCACTTCATTGGCACCTTGCATCGGTCGGCGGAAGCCCGTATCGGTCGCGCGGGCGTAGCGTTGGCACGTCGCGGATACTTGCTGCGGCACAGGAACCATCACCGGGTTCGCCGCGGCATGGAAACAACAGCCGACCCGGGAAATAGTACTGCAAAGAATGGGGCAGGACGATGAATGCCGACTGGCCGACCAGGTTTATCTACGTGTGCAGTGCAGGCCGCGGAGCTGTCGTGAACATGTTGCCCGTGGCGCATGCCGGAATCGACCGTGTCGAACAGGTCTTTATCTTCTGCGGCGCCTATGGACCCGATACGGACGACGGCAACGATCGGGCCGAAGCCGTCGATCCGGCCCTGCGCCTGGCCCGGCAACTGGCCCGACTTTCCAATAACAGGCTCTCGGAGGCGAAGAGAACCGTCCGTATCGTCTATGGCTCTCCGGTTACGATATCGACCTGGAACCAGGAGATGCGCGCCCTGCTGGCGGACACCGAACGGCCGGACGGCAAGAGCCTCCCGGTTGTGCTGAACCTCAAAGGCGGCACCAAGGAAATGTCGATCGGCGGCGTGCTGGGCCTCAGCGCCACCGGCAAGGATCGCGGCTTGCTGGTAACGGTCAGCGACCAGTATGCCCGGGTCCAATTGGTGCGCCCGGGCCGGCAGGACATTCTGCCCGTCCGCGGCGCCGATCTCGATCTCCCGCGCTACCTGGAGACTTACGGTTTCCGCGAACATATCGATCCGCACCCGCGTCGCGCACATCAACAAAGAGCAGCGCTCGAAGCGCTGTACGAAGCCGAACGGGATCGCATCCAGGCGTTTGCCCGAGCCTTTCTTCCAGCCGCGATCGAGGGCTGGCCGCTTCTGCGCGACCTGGCGCAGAAGCACGCCGACGCCAACAAAGGCGATCGCGACTTCAAACCATCGGGCCTGATCTCGATGCCGGATAGCCGTCCCTGGCCGGCCCGGGATCAGTTAAGTCGGGCGCTCAAGGAATTGCAGGGCTTCCCGGGCATTGATTTCGATCTCGACGCCGGCAACGCCATCAGCGGCTTCCAAATCAATACCGCGGCGGCCTCCCGGTTCCTGACCGGCGGCTGGCTGGAAGCGGCGCTCTACCTGGCGGTAAAGGATGCGCTGGGCGCCAGAAACGACGTGAGTGTCTTCACCGGCCTGGCAATTTGCTCTGAAGCAAAGCCCGGCACGCAACAGGTCGAACTTGACCTGGCCGTAATGATCGGCAGCCAGTTGGTGATCGTCGAAGCGAAGTCCTCGCAAATGACCAACGCCGCCGCCGCCAGGATCGGTGACCACGCCCTGCCGGTGGTCGAGAACAACAAGCGCATGCTGGGCGGACAGGTCTGCCGGGCGCTGATCGTGAACCCGTGCGTGACACTGAATTGGCTGGAAAACCGGCCCGGGGCAGTGACCGACCGCGCCCGGCGCGGCGGGATCGAGTTGTGCCTGGGGTCCCGCGCCATTGATAAAGCGGTGGACTACATCGTCGATATCGCCGCCAGCCGCCTGGCGTCACAGGATGCCGGGCACCCGGCGGGCTAGCCGTCCGTCCCGGCCGCTCCCCCGCCAAGCCGCTTCCTGAAACGCCGATAGCCGCGATCCGCGCCGCGCGCGGCAGGCCCATCCCGGCACGCATCACGATAACCTTGCCGCCCGCCCGCCCCGCGCCGCGTCCATGGCACATCTCCGTCCGGACAATCCGCCCGACATCCGGAGGCAAGCGTGACGCAGCTCGCGATAGGCTTTCTGCTCGGCATCCTGGTTGGACTCGCCATCCGCCAACTCAGGCCGCTGGTGGTGCTGCTGTTGGCGTGCGCCGCCGCCGGCTGCGGCTATGTCGTCTATCAGGCGGGTCTGCCCGGCCTGGCTCGCCTGCTTGAACATTTTGCCGGCGAAACCCGCATCTACTCCGCGTTCTTCGCTGCGCTGGCCATCGGCAAGCTGGTCGGCGGCGCTCTGGCGTACAGAAGCTGATGCTGCTGCTCCTGCCCGCGCTGGCCGGCGCCGCGCTGCTCATCGCCATCGGAGTTCCGCTGGCGGGGCTGGCCGGGTGCGTCGCGTTCACGGGGTCCGCCACGCTGCTCGGCGCGGCGCTGACCGCCGCCGGCATCCTGCTCGCGATCCGGCTCGCCTGGGCCGCCCGCTGGCCCGCCCTGGTCGCCGGCGCTGTTCTGCCGATCGGCATTGTCGCGGTGATTGCCGCGTGCCTCGGCTGGGGCTGGCTGCACCGCGAGCGGAACGCCGGCGAACTGCGCCGCGAAGCGGCCCGCCACCGCGCCATCCTGCTGACCGACCCGGCGGGCGGCGGCCCGTCCGCCGCGGTCCCGGCCGGTCTGCTGACGGCCACCGCGCGCCCGCCCGCCTACCTCGCCGTCGCTCCGGCCGTGGTGCCGCCGGTCTGGTGGGCCTGCGCGGTCTGGCTGGAAGATCGCGGTCTGGATGAACCCTGGCACCTCACGGGCGTCGATGTCGGCGGAGTGATGCGCGCCTACGCCGCCGGCCTGCGGTCGCGGCGGGAGGGCGGATCGACGATCTCGGAAATGATCGCGCGGGAGCTGCTGGAACTGCGGCCCCGCCCGTCCGCCCCGGTGTGGGAGGAACTGCCGCGCAAGCTGGTATCCTGGAGCTACGGGCCGGCGGTGCAAAAGCTGTTTCCGGACGACGCGCATCTGGCGCTCGCCGCCGCGACGCATCTGCCGCTGGTCATCGGCGGCCGCGGCTCCGGCTTCGGTCCCGAGCTGCACGGGCTGGTCCGCGCCGCCGGCGCGGTGTTCGGCAAGCCGCCGGAGCAAATGGACGCGGCCGAGGCCGCGGTGCTGGCCGCCGCGATCAAGCTGCCGGTGGTCATGGCCGCGCCCGGCAGCGACCCGGGCGCCGCCGCGGCCGAGCGGCGCTTCGGCCTGATACGCGCCCGCGCCGATCGGTGCCTGGCGAACGCCCCGTTGCCGCCCGAAACCGATCGCGTGGCGGCCCGCGCCGCGCTGCGGGCTCTGCTGGTGCCGGGCCTGAAGCGGGCAGGGCGCCCGCCGGTGCCCCCCGCCACGCTGTTCGGACTGCCCGGCGCGCTGTTGCAGGCGGCCGGGCCGGATTGGCGCAACCGTGTGGCCAGCGTGCGGGCGCCGCGGCTTCCCGCGGATTTTGCCGCCGCCTTCGCCGCCGCCGTGCATGACATTGAACGGCGTGCAGGGCCGGCTCTCGAAGTGCCGCTGTGGGACGGTCCGGACCACGCGCTGGTCCTTGCCGCAGTGGCGAATGCGCGGGGCGAAGTGATCCTGGAGTTCGGCAATGAGGGCGCTGCCCTCGCCACGACAGGCGCCTATCCGATCGCCTCGCTCGGCAAGATCGCCGCCGCGATCACGCTCGGACCGCGCGATCGGCCCGGCAGCCTCTACCACGACCCGCAAGGCCACACGGTCACCGCGCGGGAGGCGTTCGCCCGCTCGCTCGGGCCGCCGATCCTGAACCGCCTGGCGCAGCGGCCGGATGCCGAGGCGGCGGCGGTCTTTGCCGCGCTCGGCTGGCCGGTCCCGCCGCCCGGGGAGGCTCGCTACAACGCGGTCTACGGCGCGATCGAGGTGCGGCCGGACGCGGTCCTGCGCGCCGCCGGGGCGCTGACCGGCATCCTGGCGGATCGCATGCGGCAGCTCCGCTGCCGCATGCGATCACCGCCATCACGCTGGACGACGGGACCGTGGTGCAACCGGATGAAGCGGCGCTGCCGATCGAGGCGCTGGCCGCGCTGATGCGCCCGCCGGTGCGTGGATTCGTCGGCGCCGTGCTCTCGGCGCCGGTCACGCAGGGCACGCTGCGCAAGCTTGCCGTCGTGGCGGCGCTGCCCGGGGTGGATCATATGTGGGGCAAGACCGGCACCGGCGACGCGGCGGACGGGCGCCGGACGCGGGTGGTCTGGCAGGTTGGCGGCCTGCTGTATCGCGGCCGGCCGCTGAGTTTCCTGGTGATGGCCGCGGGCGGCAACCGGCACCCGCTCGGCCGCATCGAATCCGGAGCGATCACGCCGCTGACCGGGCTTCTGCTGCGGACTGCATTGCATCTTTCGGGAGACGGACGATGATCGCGATCGTTACTGCCATGCTGCGGGAACCCGTGAAGCCGGCCTACTGGTGCGTCGTCGCGATCGTCGCCGCCGCCGCCGCGACGGGGTTGAAGCCGGTGTTCGTCCCGGAGATGGGCTGGTTCCTCGGCGGTCTGGCCGCCTTCGTCCTGGCCGTGATCATCGAGGTGTTGTTCGCCGAAAGCCTGTGCCAGTGGCGGTGCGGCCGCGGGCCGCTGTTTCTGTGCCTGGCGGTGCTGTTTTGCATTCTGAGCATGATCTGCGACACGCCGTACCTGTTCCGCATGATGAACGGCGCACAGTTGACGATGCGGCAGTTCACGGAGCAGCGCGACGCCGCCGTGCGTGACGTGGTGGTGGCGCGGGAGCGTCTGGCGGCGGCGGCCGAAGCGGCGCACGATCTGGCGGCGGTATCGCGCCAGAAAGCGGAGCGGGAGGCCGCCGCCGGCGATTCCTGCGAACGGTCCAGCCGGGGCCGGGGCGCACGGTACGAATTCCGCGTGGCGGATGCCGAGGGGTTTCAGCAGATCGAACAGGCGGTGGCCGGCCGCTCGAAGCGGCTCGACGCCGAAGCGGCGCACATCCAGGCGTTGTCGGCGGAGACCGGCGAGGCGCTGCAGCAGGGTCTCGGCAAGCTGAATGCCAGCCTGGCGGCGGCGTTTTCGATCGTGCACGACCCGGCGCTGGCGGCGGCGGCCGATCGGCTTGACGGCCGTGCCGGGGCGGACGAGGCGGTGCGGCACGGGCGGGACGGCGAGGCGTTCCGCTGCCCTGACGCAATGATCCGCGACCGGGCGCGGGCAACGGCCGGGCAGCTGCGGTCGCTGCCGGATCTGCAACAGCGCGTCGCGGTGGCCGATTTTACCGACGCCAACACGGTGATGATCGGGTTGCCCGCGCGGATCGCGGCCAGCATCGGCGGCGGCTTCGGCAAACCCGGCGGCCTGACATCGACCGACCTGATCGCTCTGGCGGTCTCCACCGCGCTGGAACTGCTGCTGATCGGCGCAACGTTTCACGTGCCGGTGCGGCGCGCCATCGGCCGGCGGCTGCACGCCGCGCAGGACGCGCTGGATGAAACTCCGGTCGCCGACCTGTCGACCTTCCTGAACCTGTTGGGGGAAGCCGATCCGGAACTGTGCCGCTTGTGGTCGTTACTGAACCGCTATCGCCTGCGCCTGTGGCTGTGGGAGGTCGTGGTGGTGGCGCATGGGGTTGATGACCCGCATCTGGTGCAGTTCAGCCGCGTGATGTCGGTTCTGGCCGCCATCGGCTGGGCGCGGCGCTACCGCACCTTGCCGCTGCCATTCGTGCGGCTGGTTGCGTGGTGGCGCTGGCGGGAGATCCGCCGGGCGCCGTATCTTGAGTATTTCCGTGTCGACCGCCGCGCGCTGGACGAGCTCAACCTGGGCGAACTGCTGGCGCGTATCCGGGCGGAGCGGGCATTGGCCGAGGATGCGCCGCGCCGTCGCGCCGCCGCCCCGCAGGAGCGTCCGGCCGCGCTACAGGTGGCGGCGGAGTAGGGCGGACAATGAGGCTTCAGGCGGATGTCTTGCTTGGGAAAGGCCGGATGGCGGCTGTTCCGGCCCGCAACTGCCGGCAATGTCCGCCACCGCAACGAAGCCATGACCCCGTCAAAGGCCGCAGCGGTTTGATATTGCATCGGTTTCGGGTGTCGGCTAGGGTTCTTTTCGTGGCTGTTGGAAAGTTATCCACAGAATCGCCGGGACCCCGTCAAAAGGCCCCGAAAAATTCTTTGATAACAAAATACTAGAAACCCAGCGGTCGCACACGGCGTGGCCACGCCGCCTCATTGAGACGTGGTGTACGATGTGCACCGCCACCAGCGGCGAGTGTCGCACACGGCGTGGCCACGCCGCCTCATTGAGACTGAGATGAAGCGGTTTAACTTGCAAACGCTCTATGTCGCACACGGCGTGGCCACGCCGCCTCATTGAGACGTGACTCCTCGCGGGCGTCTCTGATGTTGGCGTCGTGGTCGCACACGGCGTGGCCACGCCGCCTCATTGAGACTTTTTATCCTCGTCCACCTTGAGCCATGGAGAGAGTCGCACACGGCGTGGCCACGCCGCCTCATTGAGACGGGAGTTCGGCGGTCACGTCGTGACCGACCGCGCACGTCGCACACGGCGTGGCCACGCCGCCTCATTGAGACTTCTCCTCCTCGGACAGGCTCTCAACCGTGTCCAAGTCGCACACGGCGTGGCCACGCCGCCTCATTGAGACTTCGTTCGAGACCATAGCCATGACCAAATTCCTCCAGTCGCACACGGCGTGGCCACGCCGCCTCATTGAGACGTGGTGGCGACCGGCATGCAAGGAGTGCATACCGGTGTCGCACACGGCGTGGCCACGCCGCCTCATTGAGACGCCCGCATTTGCGCCTGAGTGAGATAGCCGTCCCAGTCGCACACGGC
>CAINOE010000056.1 GCA_903851415.1 uncultured Rhodopila sp.
CGTGGTCTCGAATGTGGCTTAGGATCCCGACCATGTGCGGGTTCGCTTGCTCGGTCGCGACGTTGACCATGTGGTCGAGGACGTCGTGCGTGCTTGCGAATCCGCCGTTCGCCTTGATATCCGACAGCTGTTGGAACAACCCGGTTTTCTGCAGACCGTCGTTCAGCCGTGAGATCGGGTGGTTGGCGAGCGCCTCGACGTTCTTGATGATCGCGGGGGATTCGGAAGAAGGCTCCGGGGCCGCGGGGGCAGCACCCTCCGGAGAAGCAGAAGCGCCGGACTCGCCCGCGGCCTTCGGAGCCTTGGACGCATTCTCGGCAGCAGCGGTCGCTTTGTCAATTCGACTGCCGACCGCCGCGATCTTCGGGCTCGGAACCAGTGCGTTCTGCAAGGCGTCATTGACCGCCGCCTTGGTGGCGTTCAAGGTGACTGGCGTGTTGGGGTCCACCAACTGGTCGATCTTGTCGTATTTGGCTTCTTCCTCCTTGCGCATGTTGCCCATGGCCGTGCCTTCCTTGTGCGGCGCACCAATCCCGGCTTCAATGGCACCGCCGGCCACCTGCGGAGACACGATCTGGCCGCCCGAGAGGTTGTCGACGATCTTGTTGACGTGCGCGCCGGCCGCCGCGGTGTTCTTTTCGGCATTCTCCCCGATCGCGCCACCGCCCCACAACTTGCCCAAGGCTCCTTCGAGGTACTGCAGGGTGGAATTGCCCGATGCAGCCCCGGCAGACAGATTCTGGCCGCTTTCAGCGGCCTGTGCGGCTCGGTCGGCCATAGCAGCACCACTGGTGCCCCGGACGGCGCCACGGAGCGCTGCGGCGCCCACAGCGGGCGCTACGGCCGGGGCCGTGCCCGCAGCGAGCCCGGCGGCGGCTTGTTCGAGCGGCGTGCCGCCCGCTTCGGCCACGCCCTGCGACGCCGCGCCGCCCGCCGCGCCGGCGAGCGCGTTGGCGATCGGGGCTTCCGCGCCAAACAGAATGTTGGCCGGCACGGCTTTGCCCGCAGCGTGAAGCACTCGGTTGAGCCCGGTGTCCTGCTGCGTTTCAGTGGCGTTTTTGCCCAAAACCTTTTCAATTCCGCCTTTGATGTTCTCCGAACTGCCGATATCCGTGCCCTCGAACGGCTGCAGGAAACTCGGGACGGTGACTTGGGTGTGCGTGTAGGGCTTGGCGCCGGCCGGCGGCGGGGTCTTCGAGTAGGTGTCTGCACCCGTGTTCGGGTCAATGTAGTGGTAGAGCCCATGGGTCGTCCTCATGGACGGCTCGGGGCTGACCTCTTTCTTGGTGGCTTCGCCGACCGCGGCGCCGGCCGCCGCTTTGCCCATCTCAAGCACTTCGCGCGCTTTGTCGACGGGCATCCCGGCAATGTCTGAAATGATGCCGGACGTCAGGCCAGAGCCAGCCGCCTGCACCGCGCCGGCCACCGTCTGGTCGGGCGGTGGCGGGGCAGGCAGATCACTGATATCCGGCGGCGCCGGCAGATCGCTGATATCGACGGCAGCGGCGGCCATCACTGATACCCGTGCGATTTCAAGAACGCCGCGGCTTTGGCCTCGTCACCCCCGAAGTGCTGAACCGCGTAGGCGGTCAGTTTGGCGCCTTGGGGCATCGGCTTCGCGGTCTCTGGCGCCGGGCCGCTCGTGGCTTGGCCGGGGCGCACGGGCGGCGGCGCACCGTTGATGCTTTCGAGTGGGAAGTGCTGCTGATTCCAGTCGTAGAAATACTGCGGATTTTTCTTCAGGTCCGACGCATAGGCGGTGATGTGATGCGCCGTGTCGAGCCCGTATTGAAACTGCTTCGTGTTGAAGTTCAGAATGTCCTTGAGCGCCGTGGGAGTCATTTCGGCATTTGGGCTTGCGGTTTTGAATTGGATCTGGAACTCCGCGTTCGCCGGCCGAGAACCGAAATTGCCCTGGAACTGCTGAATGCTGTTGTTTGCAAGGTACTTGGCAACCTCTTGGTAGTTCGACGCATCAAGACCCCCGAACACCGCGGAGATCCGC
>CAINOE010000057.1 GCA_903851415.1 uncultured Rhodopila sp.
CAACCGCTTACGCCTGCCGGATAGGGTCTGAACCGCGGCCGGGCCAGCAGGGGGGGAGTATTGTCCATATTATTACGTAATAACATCGTTCGCAACCGCCCCGTCAGCGTGAATAAGATGGGTTAGCCAGCGCAGCTCCGCACTTTTCGCGTCCGTCTCGGACCGAGTGTGCACCGACTGCCGCAGCCAGCATCAGCGCCGGGGCGATCGGCCACGCCAAAGAGGTCGCCTCGCTTCATGCGGTGCGGTCTTCATCGAACGCGCTCACGTCCTCGACCCAGCCGATCAGATTCTCCTGCCGATCGGCTGCGTTTATGCGCTCGCACTGACGCTGGATCTCAGCAGCGAAGCCAGCGGCGCGCACGTCGGCGACCAAAATCCGCACGCGCCGCAGACCGCGGCGGCGCAAGACGCCACGGTAGCGCCGGGTTCGCCCGGAGAATGACGTCGTGCCTACCATAAGTTGCGTTTGACGTTCGTTGCGGTTGCTGTCAAGCCCTCCTTACCCCGGCGTTTATGGGGGACTCGCGACCCCCAATGGGATACGCTGAGTTCCATCGAATGTTCCTTCCGATCGAAGTCAGGTATGAACGCGAAACTTGTCCCTGCCGAACTGCTCGATCCCGTGGTCGCCTATTTCAACCCGCGGCGGGTGATCGTGTTCGGCTCCGCCGCTCGTGGAGAGGCGGGACCGGACAGCGATATCGATCTGCTGGTCATCGTTGACGACGACACGCCGGCGGAGAAAGTTACGCTCAAGGCGGGCTTCGAATCCCGGCGATCCTATCACCACCCGGCCGATGTGATCCCGGTTCGGGAGGCCACTTTCCTGCGCAAGTCGAAGATCGCCAACACCCTGTCACGCTCCGCCGCGCTAGAGGGCATTGTCGTCTATGAGCGGCACTGACCCCGCGGACAGTTGGCAGGAAATCATCGCATGGTTGCGGGTCGCCGAGTCCGACCAGCGGGTTGCGAGGCTTTGCCTGACCGCCGATCCGCCTTTGTGCGATGCAGCGGCATACCATTGCCAACA
Organism: uncultured Rhodopila sp.; assembly: GCA_903851415.1. GTDB lineage: Bacteria > Pseudomonadota > Alphaproteobacteria > Acetobacterales > Acetobacteraceae > Rhodopila. The sequence goes on from CAINOE010000057.1 coordinate 1,034, forward strand.
GGCCGCGGAGAAATTGCTGAAGGGTTTTCTCGTCAGGGCCGGCGCACATGTGCGCAAGACACACGACCTCGACGCGCTCGCCGGGCTTGTCCGTCCGCATTTCCCTGCTCTCGACGACTTGCTGACACCGCTACAGGATTGGACGACCTGGAGCATCGCGTATCGCTATCCCGGGGAGGACGGCCCCGAACCGGAACCCTCGGTCGAGGACTTGAACCGGGCGCTTGACGTTATCGGCCGCCTTGAAACCGCGTTGCGCTCCCTCGCGCCACCCTGACCGCCCCCTACCCTCCGATCAACCCCTCCCGCACAACCTCCCAGCTCGCCCGGTCCGGGGCGCAGATCAGCCCGCCGGTTGTGTGCGCCGGCACATACGCCGACCCGTCGAAATGCGCGCTGTATCCCCCCGCCTCCTGGTGCAGCAGCCAGCCCGGGGCGTGGTCCCACGGCATCAGCCGGTTGTAGAACAGCACGTGGCAGGCCCCCGACGCCGCCATCCGATACTCATGCGCGGCGCAGCGCAGCCACGTCACGGATCCGAGCCGCGGCAGGTTGCGCAGCACCGTCGAACGCAACGGCTCCGGCAAATAGTGGGTGCCGGCGATCCCCTCCATCCGGTCCAGCGGAGCCGGCGCCGCGACATGCAGCCGTATCGGCGGGCGGCCGTCGCGCGACAGCCAGGCGCCCTGCCCTTTCAACGCCCACACCGTGTCCTGGCAGACCGGATCGTGGATCACCCCCGCCACCACCGCGCCGTCCACGATCGCCGCCGCCATCACCCCGAACAGCGGCAGCCCGGCGATGAAATTCCGCGTCCCGTCGATCGGATCGACCGTGAAGGCCAGCTTCGCCTCCGCCAGCCTGTCCGGCAGCGACGGGTCCGCCGCGGTGGCCTCCTCGCCGACGATCACGGCGCCGGGCCAGGCGTCCCGCAACGCGGCCGAGATCGCCCGCTCCGCCGCCTCGTCCGCCTCCGTCACCGGGTCGAACACCGAACTCTTGTGCCGCACGTCGCCATCCGTCAGCGCCCGGAAGCGGGGCATGATCTCGGTGCGCGCCGCCTCCGCGAGGATCTCGGCGATGCGGGTCACGTCGGCGCGGGAAAACGTCACAAACCGGCTCCGTTGGCGCTGGGGGTCTCCGTTCCCATCATCCTTACGCCGCCCGGGCGAGTCTGGCGAGGCGAAGCAAGGAGATGAGCATGCACATCGATTCGGTCTTTCTGTTCGACCTGGACGGCACGCTGGTGGACAGCGTCTACCAGCACGTGCTCGCCTGGAAGGAGGCGCTCGACCAGGAGGGAATAGAGCTCGCGGTCTGGCGCATCCA
>CAINOE010000058.1 GCA_903851415.1 uncultured Rhodopila sp.
CTTCTGTGGCGTTGAATGCGCCCGAACCAGCGCTGTCAGCTCGCTCTCCTGCTCAGGCGACAGTTGGATCGGCGTAGCTTTGTGAGCCGGCAAGATCTTTCTCCCCTCGGGTCGGGAGGACGATTCGCAAGGCTGACGGAGTCCCGCCTATGGCCCGGGGCGGCGAAATCTCATTCTTGCGGCAACTGTGGCAGTTGCGACTCGGTTTGCCGTGGCCGGGCTAACCGAGTCGCCACTTCCGGCAAGGTGTACTAGGGGCCGGCCTTCGCCGCGCAGTAATGCCGAACGGATCTCCGTTTAACCTAGGAAAGATGCCGACACCGGCAGGCGGATTGTGACACCGCCAACAAACGGCCATCAGCCCCGCAAGGCGGGCGGCGGTGTGCCGTCCTAAGTTAGGGTCCGCCCACGCACTCACCTTGACACGAATAGCAACCAATGTCTGGCTTACAAACGCGGAGGCGGCTGTCATGAGAGAGACGTTCAGATCAGATGTCCTGCCGGCGGCAGCCTAGCGGGACGGGTCTGATGTCAGGCCGGCCGCGGACACCAACTTCCTCTGCCGCAGAACCATGCTAGCCGCCCCATAGCGAGTGTCCGACATACTTCGGTAAGCTGTGATAGCCCGATCCTGGGTCGTTTGTGCTTTCATTGCAACCTCGCGGGGGTCATATTATGGGTCGAATTATGGGTCGAGCGTTCGCCGCCTCGCCGTCGCGGTGGCGAAAGAGGGAGGAAGCCCATCTAGACGCTAGCGCTGGAAGGTGACTTCGCAGCGCCTTCGGCTGGATGGCGATTTCTTGAACCGATCTGAGGACTGCGATACCGGACAAATGCAGGGGCACCGAGGTCCGTTTATCCGTTGGTTCAAGGAGCGCGTGAACGGGATATTTGCGCCAAGCCACGTGGTATACGGAGAAGGGGATAGCAGCCATCGCTTTCCGCTTCAGCGACGGCGTGACTGAGATCGACGGGAGACTCTTGTGTCACCGTGCGCTGAAGCCCGCGGGCAGCGCCGCGTCTTGGTTGTCAGCCCTGCGCCACGGGCAAAACCTCGCCTCGGGGCCTAGCAATGGCTGGCCTCGCGACGAGTTCCTGGTTGGTTAATCGCAATAGCAGCCACCCGTGCTGCTGTTCGGCAGAGGGCTCGGACGTTTTGAAATCAGCACCCAGGTACGCACGTGGCTCGGGCATTGGAAGATGACCTTCGAGGAGGTGGATGCCGCCCTACCCGAACCGACGGAGCATCTCGACCCTGACCTGCCGGCGGGCGAGATCGAAGCGGCGCCCGCCACGCTCGAAGGGCGGGAAACGATGTTTCGGCAATAACCGGACGATTTAGCTCCGCCGACCGGCATCGGCACGGCAGGTAACGCAGCGCGTCCGCCCCCAGCCAGGCCGACCGTTTACAGCACGCCGTTAAGCGGGTGTGCCTCGAAGGGGTCGCCGAGTTCGAGATAGACGTCCAGCACGGCGTAGCTCTTGTGGCGGCCGAGCTGCTTGAGCCGGGTGGGATGGATGCCGCGCTCCATGCCGGTGCTCAGCGCGCCGCGCTTGAGGCTGTGGCCGCCGAGGACGTCCGGATCGAAGCCGGCGGCTTTGGCGCGGGCCTGGACGATGCGGGCCACGGTGCCGGCGTCGACCGCGGCATAGCCGAGGCGGGGCTGGGGGGTGTTGCGGCCGGCCCGGCCGCGCGGCGGGGTCCAGATCCGCCGGAACAGCGGCCCGTCGGTAATGCCCGCCGCCAGTTGCCATTGCCGCAGCGCCCGCACCGGGCAAAGCTCGGTGCTGCCGTAAGGGATCGCCACGGTCACGCCGCCGCCGCTGCGCTCGCCCTTGGACAGCGGCAGGGTCAGGCGCAGGCCGCGGTCGCACGGTTCGAGGTCCTCGACCCGGACCGCGGCAAGTTCGGCACGACGCAGCGCGCCGGCGAAGCCGAGCAGCAGCAGTGCCCGGTCGCGCAGCCCGGCGAGATCGGTTTCGATCGGTGCCAGGATCTGGCGCAGGATCGCCGCGGTGGCGGCGAGTTTGCGGGCGGGCGTGTCGCCGGTCTCGGCGGCATGCCGGGTGATCCCGGCCATGGTTTCCCCGACGGCGGCCTCGGCGGTGGGCACCGGGCAGCCGGCGGCGACGTGCAGATAGCGGATGGCGGCGCGGCGCAGCGTCAAGGTGCTGACGCTGAGGCCGCGGCCACGCCCGGCGGCGAGGAAGGCGGCGACATCGGCGGCGCGCCCGGGCAGGCAGGGCAGGCCGAAGCGGTCGCACCAGTCGCACCAGGCGCGCACCCCGGCGCGGTAGGCGCGCCGCGTGTTGCCGGCCTTGGCGCGGCCGGCATAGGCGCCGGCGGCAGAGCGGGCGGTAGCGAGCGTGCCGTCATGGTCCGGGATCAGCGCCGCGGCGGCGTCGTCGAACCAGTCGCGTACGGCTACCGGCGGCCGGCCGAGCGGCACCGGCGGCAACCCGTCCGGCAGGGCAGGGGGGTCTGCCGCCGCGCCGGGCGGTGCGGCTGGCCGCACTATCTCGCCATCAAGGGCATCCGGGGTGTTTGGCATGCCGCAGCGTAACCGGTTTCACGTATGCGCGACAAGTCGCTTTATCAGGCATACACGCGGGTAGATTTGTTTACCGCGCCTTTGCACAGGGTTGCCATAATTATCCAAGAGGCTCAAACTCTTCATGAAGTCGACGCGAATTCGGCTCGGTGCGCGCCCACGGCGCTGGCCGCTCCGGTCCGGAAGGCGCAGCCGGAGCATGGATGATCGGAGGCGACCGGATGACGGCGGACATACGGCAGAGGCTCCCCGGCACCGCACTGATCACCGATCAGCCGGCGCCTATGATACCATCGCCCCGGCGGCCGGCCCGTCCAGAGACGCAGCGTCTCTATAAAGCGGACTGGGCGGCGTTCGAGGACTGGTGCAGCGCCCGTGCGCTGACCACCCTCCCGGCCGATCCCGCCACGGTGGCCGCTTTCCTCACCGAAGCGGCGACGAGCGTCGGCGCCGGCGCGCTGGGCCGCCGCGCCGCGGCGATCGCGGCGATGCACAGACAATGCGGCCTGGCTTCCCCGGCAGGCGATCTGGCGGTGACCGACATCCTCCGCCGCGCGCGCCGCAGCGCCATGCCGCGACGGCCGCCGCCGGCCAGGCCGGCCGCGCTGATCCGCATGGCCACGCGCTGCCCGCGCGATCTCGCCGGCTTGCGCGACCGCGCCCTGTTGCTGCTGGCCGCCGGCGGTCTGGGCCGCGCCGCGCTGGTCGGCCTCGATGCCGAGCATATCCGCTTCACCGCGGCAGGCGCCGAACTCTCCGAACGCCCCGCCGGCATTGACAGGGCGACAGAGCCTGCAAGCGAGAGGACGACGATCGTCATCCCGCGCGGCTCCCGCCTCGCCGTCTGCGCGGTGCAGGCGCTGCGCGACTGGCTTGACGGCTCCAACACGCGGTTCGGGCCGGTGTTCCGGAAAATCGATCGCTGGGGCACGATCGAACATGACCGCCTCGGCACCGATGCGATCCGCCGCATTCTCGCCCGCCGTGCTCCGCACCACCGCCGCCGGGCGCGCAAGGCGACGCCCGCATGAGCAGCGGTGCCAAGGCACGGCACGCCGCCGCCGCAAAGGCGGAGACAGCGGCGGACGCCCTGTTGGCCTGGCTGGAACGCCAGCCACGGACGGCGGAGCCGGTGCAAGACGCGACGGCACCGGCACGGGAAGCGGCCGGATCGCCGCGATGCCCGGACGGGAGCCGCGCCGCGGGCGCGACCCTTCCCACCGGTGTAGAACCCGACCTGCGCCACGCACCGCAGCGCCTGGCGCACACCGACTGGCTGCATCACCGGCTGCGGGTGACCGGTCCGGCGGGTGACCTGACCGCGTTCCGCACCGCGGCGGCCGGCGCCGGGACGATCCCGTGGCAGCTCGATCTCGACCGCATGGAGGAGGACCTGTTCCATCTGCTGGTCGCGCCCCCGGCGCCGGCCGGAGCGGCGGATTCGCCGCCGCGCCGCCTCAGCCTGTCCGGCGCCCGCATCCTGGCCGGCCAACTGCGCGACGCCGCAGGCCGCCGCCGGGAACTGGCTGCCGCCCGGGTCGGGATAAGCCGGGCTTGCCCGTTCGACCTGCACGCCCTCGTGCCGGTGCCGGAGGCGGTGCTGTGGCATGGCCCCGACGATCCGCGGGCGCTGGCCTGGCTCTGGCAGCACTGGGGCACGACCGAGGCGTTGCGGCACGTCGCGGAGGACGCCGAAGCCGTTGACGCCGTGCGCGGACACCGGCAGCCGGGAGAGGCGTTCTTCACGGTCACCTTCTGGTCGGCCGACTGGACGCCCTGGCTGGCTCTGGCGCGGATCGCTGCCGACTGGCCGGCGCTGCGGTTCGAGACGCGCCCGAGCTACGACATGCCGTGACCGCCATCTGCAAGCACCCGCCCGATAGCTGCGTCGTCGGCCCGGCCCCGCCAGCCGCAGAGGATCTGCGGCCGGCCGCCTCGGTGCGCGAGACAAGCATGGCGCCGCTGCTGTCGATCGCCGGCTTCGACGGGCCGCTCGACCGGCTGCTCGACGGCGCCCGCGCGCAAAAGCTCGATCTGGCGAGCCTGTCGATCGCGGCGCTGATCGAGGCTTTTGACGCAGCGCTGCAAGCCGCGCTTGCCGACTCTGCGGGCGTCCGGCTCGAGCACTGGGCGGTCTGGACGGTCACCGCGGCGACGCTGACCGAACTCTGGTCACGCCTGAAGCTGCCGGCGGATAGTCCGGAGGCGCGTGCCGCGGCAACGGAAGCGGAGGCCTTGCGCGAGCAGATCGCCAGCCGAGCCTTCATGCTGGCCGCAGCCGACTGGCTCGAACGGCAGCCGCATCTGGGTCAGGACGTGTTCCGCCGCGGTCAGTCCGAGGCGAGCGCCGCCGTGCGCGGCGGCGAACTGACTGACCTGCTGCGCGCCTGCCTGCCGGTTCTGCACGTGCCGGAGGAGCAGGCGGTCGCCCTGCGGCCCCGGCCGCCGCTGCTCTGGACCGCGAGCGACGCGATCCGGCACATGTCACGCCTGCTGCCCGGGCTGACCGAGCCGGCCCCGCTGGCCGCCTTCCTTCCGAGGATAGACAGCGCTGTCGCGAAGCCGACGCTGCGCTGCCGCGTGGCGGTTGCCAGCACGCTGGTTGCCGGCCTGGAGCTGGCCCGCGACCATGCGGTGACGCTGGACCAGGATGCCGACTGGACGCCGATCCGGGTCGCCCGCCGGGAGCGCGACGTGTCAGGCGCGGGCGCCTGGGCGACGCCGGGGTGACGGACCGGGTCTGCCGATGCCGCCGGCCGCGGGGTTTCCGGCACTTGATCTCAGCGTTCCGCCGGCGGCGCTATCGTTGCGCAGCGGGTTGTGGAAGGTTCCCGGCCGGACTGAACGAAGCGATCAGGATTCCGAATGACCGAGACGCAAACTGCATCAGGTGCTGACTTTACGGCGAGCGAGCGGGCGTATATCCGCAGCGAACTCGATATCTTCTTCTCGACCTTGCCGACGGTGGCGGACGGCTTCCAGCTCAAGACGTGGCGGGGCGGCCCGGAGCGCGGCAAGCCGAAAATCTCTCCCGTGGCCAAGGGGCTGCTGGAGCGCGGGTTGATGCGGCTGGACACCGGTGGCCGCCTGCCGCGCCTGGTGTTCACCGAGACCGGGATCGCCGCACTCCGCGCCATGATGAACGACAGGCGCTTCGCCGATCCGAAGAAATTCGCGCATATCCGCCAGGAACTCGGCATCGATCCCGTGCCGGAGACGGAGGCCCTGCAGGACTGAGGGCCGCTCCGATCCGCTCGATGGCGGTCAACATGTATGCGCGGTCCCCGCTATCGATCTGCGTTGAAGACTGCATTTTTGCATTCAGCGCGGTCAGGCTTGTCGCCTCGAATCTCGGCGGTGGTCAGGATCCGCATGGTCACGAGGTACGCCTTTCTCCTCTGAACGGGGCAGATCCAACATTCGTGTCGCCAGACGCAAAGTGACCGGCCGCGGGGAGGTCGGCCGCTCTGTCCCAAATGATCTGTAGTCTGTTTGCTACGGCTGACATGCAAGCAGGGACAATAAGTTATGGGTCATCTGACCGCCGCCCGGCCTATCTTTGTTATGTGATCTTCGTCATATGACGAAAGTAGGCCGCCGCGCCCTGACCCCGCGCCTCACTCTTATCACGCTGGAAACATTGACTTTGCCGCATGAAATGCTACGTTTAGAGCTATGAAACCCACTGGCGAGACAATTTCCTGGGTCCTTCCTCCGGCGCTGCTTGCCGAGGTGGAGGCCGCTGCCGACGAAGAACACCGTGCCCCCGGCGACGTGGTGCGCGAGGCGCTGGAGCGCTATCTGGTGGAGCGAAGGGGCGCTGCGGCCCCGTCCGAAGCTTTTCAAATAAGGAAGCGCACACCCGCCGAGGCTGCGGCCCGGATGCGCGAGCTACGCAAAGGCACCTTTTTGCCGGAAGGCGAGACGATCCGTTCGATGATTGAACATGGGCGGGCGTGACCTCCTTTATCCTCGATAATTCCGTCACCATGCGATGGTGTTTCGACAGTGGTTCCCATGCCTATGCGGATGCTGTCCTGCAACGGCTGGAAACCAGACAAAGCGATGCCATAGCGCCCATTCTGTGGCGCTATGAGACAAGCGCCGTCCTTGCCCGTGCGCAGCGAAACGGTGTGCTTACCGAGCAGCGGGTGAAGGATTTCTTTGATGACCTGGCGGCGCTGCCCATTACGGTGGATACCAATACCACAGACGCCGTATTTGCTGAAATCCACCGTCTCGCTGTTACCTGTAGACTGACATCCTATGATGCGGCCTATCTCGAACTGGCGATGCGCAAAAAGCTCCCGCTCGCCACGCTCGACGACGAGTTGCGCAAGGCGTGCATAAGCGCCGGAGTCGGCATTTTCTGAACGTCCGCGAGCGTCTCTGCGAATGGGGGGCTAGACGCCCGGAGACCAACCACCTCGCTTGCGGCGGCGGCACAATCGGGGCATCCCCGCACCAGGAGGCCCCGCAGCATGCCGTATGAAACGAAGGCCGCCCGCATCATCCGGTTGGCACAGGACGGTGTTGACTACGGCGCAATCGCCACGGCGGTCGGCTCGACTCGCCGGTCCGTCAATACGACGGTGTCATCTGCTCGAAAATCCGGAATAGATATCCCGAGCGACCGTGTAAAATGGCGGATAACCTTCGACAGGAATCTGGCCGTCGCCTTGGCCCGAGACGGCATGCGGCCGGGCGAAATCGCACGAAAACTTGGCACCACGGGGGTCTGCGTGTCGTATCTGATCTGCGCGGCACGCCGGCGCGGCGTCGATATCCCGAATTTCCCGGTTGGCTCGCCTCGACGGTTCGCCGCCACGAATGCCACCATCATCCGGATGGCCAAAAGTGGCATGCATGTCGCGGACATCGCCGCCGCGGTCGGAGCCACCAACGACGCCATCCACCCCATCCTGTCGGCGGCGCGCAAACGGGACGCCGGTATCCCCCGCCAAAAACGCGAGAACCCTGACAGAGCGGCAGTCATCGCATTGGTGGGCGCCGGCATGAGACCATGCGCAATCGCGGCGCAACTCGGCATCAGGCGCAGAAAAGTATACGCGACGATCCGCACGGCGCGGCAGGGCGGTGCTGTCATCCCGCCATTCAAGCCGACCGGCGTACGATATAGCGGATAACGACGGCGAGGGCTTCGGCGACCTGGATTGACCGGCGGCTGACCGGTGGATCTCCGGGCGGCTCGCTCGTTTCACAGAAGGTCTCGCCACGCCCTCGGCCGGGCACGTCATTTTCGAAATGTCCGGTTGCCCGGGCTGCCACGCTCCTACTTGCGCTTCGGGCGGTCGGCCTTCTTCTTCTTCGGCGGCGGCGCGCCAGCCTTGCGTCCCAACCCGGTTGCCTTGGCAAAGGCCGATCTCGCCGCGGCATACTCGGCGGCAACCATTGGATAGGACGATGGCAAGCCCCATTTCGTGCGATAGTCGTCCGGTGTCATCTCATGATCGGCCGAGAGATGCCGCTTGAGCGTCTTGAAGCTCCCGCCGCAATCGAGACAGACGAGGTGATCGGCGAAGACCGATTTCTGCGCCGCGACCGCAGGCTCCGGCGCTGGCGGTTCGACCGGCGGTTGCCCGACGGTTGAGAGCTGCCTGATGAACCTCCCGGATCAAACCGGATATTTGTACTGCCGCCACATCGTTGGCAGCGACGTAGGCCGATACGATGTTGACGGTCAGGCTGACAATAGCTTCGTCCACCAGGCAGGTCTCCGGTTGTGTTTCGCGTCAATATCGAATTGCCGGCTGCCTGTCGATGGACGATTGATCGCCTGGAGCGCGAGGCCGCGGTTCTCGGAAAGCTCCGCTCCGCGTTAATCGCGGAAGGCCTTACGGCCGCGCGAGGAATTGCAGGACGCTATTTGGTAACGAGCGCGACGGTTAATTTCCCCCGGTTTTGGGCGTCTCCTCGCGGGCTGAAGGTGAAGGCGCCTCTTGTTTAGGCCCGTTGCGCGAAGTCGATTGCAGCAGGCTGTTTGCACGGTTGATTTCAAAGATCCGGACCATGACACACCGGCACCATGTGTCGGCTTGCCATCATTCGGTGGCCGCTTCCAAAGCCTCCACAATCGAGCGGCAGCAACTTTCGCCGGCGGGAAACGTTTCGCCCCCATGAGTAGGATTGCGCAAGTGCCAAGAACCCCCACCTATACTGGTCCGCACGGGTTCAATCACCTCCAAGCCATCATCCGCGTTGAGTCTTTGAGCCTGACCAAGGTCTTCCGATCCGGCTATGGC
>CAINOE010000059.1 GCA_903851415.1 uncultured Rhodopila sp.
GACGACATAATGATCGCCCTCCTTCCGGGCGAAGGTGCGCAGCGAGGTCGTATCCGTCCCGCTCGCCGGCTCGGTGACGCCGAACGCCTGCAGGCGCAGCTCGCCGGTGGCGATTTTCGGCAGATACGCGGTCTTCTGCGCGTCGCTGCCGTGCCGCAGGATCGTGCCCATGATGTACATTTGCGCGTGGCAGGCCGCACCGCTGCAGCCCGAGGACTGCACCGTCTCCAGGATCGCCGCGGCGGCGGACAGCGGCAGGCCGGCACCGCCGTATTCTTCCGGAATCAAGGCGCCGAGATAGCCGGCTTCGGTCAGGGCGGTCACGAACTCCGTCGGGTAGCCGCGCTCCCGGTCCAGCCGCCGCCAGTATTCGCCGCGGAATTCGGCGCAGAGCTTGCGGACCTCGTCCCTGATCTGGGCATGCGGGTCGGGGCGCAGCGTGTCTTGCATGAAGAACCTCCCGGAACAGACTTTTCTGCCTACGGTGATTGCCCGCGATCCGGCAACTGGCAAGGGGCAGCGGCGCATGACTGCCCGGGTCCACATCCCGGCTTGCCGGATCGCAGGAACCTGTTGTTATCCCGCCGGCAAAATCTTGATTTGAAGGAGTGCCGCCATGCCGGCCGGATCGACCCTGGATGCTTCGCCGTTCGCCCAGTTCCACGCCTGGATGGTGGAAGCCGAGAAAGCCGAACCGAAAGACCCCAACGGCATGATCGTCGCCACCGCGACGCCGGATGGGAGGCCCTCGGCGCGCGCCATTCTGCTGAAGGGCGTCGATGACCGCGGGTTTGTGTTTTACACCAACAAGGAAAGCCGGAAGGCGGACGAACTCGAGGCCAATCCGAACGTGTTCCTGCTGTTCTACTGGAAGTCTTTGGGCCGGCAGATCCGCATCGAGGGGACGGTCGAACACGTGACCGATGCCGAGGCCGACGCCTACTACGCCTCCCGGCCGCGGATCTCCCGCCTCGGCGCCTGGGCTTCGCAGCAGTCGCGCCCGCTGCCCGAACGCGCGCTTCTCGAACAACGGCTGGCGGAGGCTGACCAGCGCTTCCCGGGCGATGACATTCCCCGCCCGGACTACTGGTCCGGCTATCGCGTGCTGCCGGTTTTGTTCGAGTTCTGGCAGGACATGCCGTATCGTCTGCATGACCGGACAGTGTATCGTCGGACCGCTGATGGCGGATGGGAACAGACGAAAATGTTCCCATAACCCTTTCGACCCTTACTTGCGCGGCGGACGCAAGGCTGCATTGCTTTGACCGCAACACCCGTCTCATGGAGCAGACCATGGCTATACGCAAGCTTTTGCTTCCCCTCACGGGGACCGCGGCTGGCGAGGCCGCGTTGTCGACTGCCCTGACGATTGCGCGCGGCTGGAACGCGCATGTGCTGGCGCTGCATGTGCGCGTCGATAGCCGCGACGTTGCCCCGCTGGCCGGCGAGGGCCTGTCGGGTGCGATGATCGAGGAAATGATGTCGGCCACGGAAAAAGAGAGCAACGACCGTGCCCATGCCGTGCGGCAGATGTTCGAACGTTTCGTTGCTCGTCACAATGTCGTGGTGGAGGAGGCGCGGGCGGGTGCGGACCACGCATCGGCCAGTTTCGCCTCGGTGACCGGGCGGGAGGAGGACATCGTCGCCCAGCAGGCGCGGCTGGCCGATCTGACGGTTGTGCCGCACCCGGATAGCGGGGACGATGTTTCGTCGTCGGATGCACTGCATGCGGTGCTGTTCGATTCCGGCCGCCCCGTGCTGATCGCGCCGCAAACCGCTCAGCCCACCATCGGCAGCCGGGTGTGCCTCGCCTGGAACGGCACGGCCGAATCGGCGTCATCGGTCCAGGCGGCGATGCCCTGGATGGAACGCGCCGAGGCCGTGGCGATCCTGTCAGCCGAGGGCTACCAGCGGCGCGGCCCCGGTGCGCCGGATGCCGCGGCGTATCTCGCGCTGCACGGCATTCACGCGAGCATTGTCTCCTTCAAGGCCATCGGCGGGTCGGTTGGCGCCGGGCTGCTGGCGGCGGCGGCGGAGTTCGGCTGCGACATGCTGTCGATGGGCGCCTATTCGCACTCGCGGCTGCGGCAGTTGATCCTGGGCGGCGTCACGCGGCATGTGCTGGAGAACGCCAGGCTGCCGGTGATGATGAACCGGTAGTCAGAACAGCTTGTCCTGCGGGCCCGGTTTGATGACCGTCATGGCCCGGCTTGTCCGGGCCACCTATCCAAGCACGTGCCGCGACAGTTGGCCCGGACAAGCCGGACCATGACGAGGTTCTGCCCATTCTCCGGAGCATTGCCTCAGAACAGCTTGTCCTGCGGGCCCAGTTTCACGATCACATCCGTCGGCTGTGCCAGATTCAGCATCGCCCGGGCGCGTTCGTCCAGCGTGTCCGGGTCCAGGTGACGCGCCCGCAGACCGGACACCCGCTTTTCCCAGCCATCCCGCTCGGCCTTTGCAGCCTCTTGATCGACAAGAACCTGATGCAGCAGGTCCTTCCGCTGTGCATACGCCTTGAGGCCGCGGTCGCCCTGCGTCGCGTTCCAGGCGAAATATCCCGTGATCGCCAAAAACACGGACGGGGCCAGCATCAGCCGCGCCCGCCGCTTGAGTTCACTGCCCAGTGACATCGAGCGCTCCAAGAATCCCTTCTCCGTTTCTACCGCGCCCCTCCTGTTCGTGAAAGGAAAAGCCTTTAAGTCGCCGAATATTCGCCATGTCTCACTGCCAAAGACACGGTCAGGCGGCATGTCGCCGCCAAAAGGAGGCTTTCATGCAAGTTCGTAATCTGACCCTGATCGCGCTTGGTGCCTTATTCGCGGTTGGCGCCGCCGCGCCGGCCTTCGCCGATGAGGATTGGCGTCACCGGGAACGCCAGGAATGGCGGCACCAGGAATGGCGGGAGCATGCGTGGCGGGAACATGAATGGCGGGAGCACGAGTGGCGTGAGCATCAGCGCTTTTACGCGCCCCCTCCCGTTACCTACGGCTATCCCGGCTATTATCGCTGACAGGAGCAGCCCGTGGGTGATCGCGCGTTGACAGGACAAAAGACGCTGCGCATCGTCCGCCCGCTTCAGTCAGGAACGGCCGCTTATGTCGCAGCACAGCCTTCAACAGCCGATCGAGCATCTCTGGGAACAGCGGGAGAGCCTCTCCGCAGCCACGCAAGGGGCGGCGCGGGACGCTGTCGAGGCCGCGCTGAACGCGCTCGACAGCGGTGAGGTTCGTGTCGCGGAGAAGACGGATGCCGGCTGGCAGGTCAATCAATGGCTGAAGAAGGCCGTGCTGCTGTCCTTCCGGCTGTCCGATTCGGTTTTGATGGAAGGCCCGGGCGGGGCGGCCGTCTGGGACAAGGTGCCGATGAAGTTCGCCGGCTGGGGCGAGAACCGCTTCCGCGAAGCCGGTTTTCGCGCCGTCCCCGGCGCCGTCGTCCGCCGATCGGCCTATATCGCGCCGGGCGCGGTGCTGATGCCGAGCTTTGTCAATGTCGGCGCCCGCGTCGGCCGCAACACCATGGTGGACACCTGGACCACCGTCGGAAGCTGCGCGCAAATCGGCGCCAACTGCCATCTGTCCGGCGGTGTCGGCATCGGCGGCGTGCTGGAACCCTTGCAGGCCAATCCGGTCATCATCGAGGATGACTGCTTCGTCGGCGCCCGCTCCGAGGTTGCGGAGGGCGTGATCGTGGAGCGCGGCAGCGTGCTGTCGATGGGCGTGTTCATCGGCGCCTCGACCAGGATCATCAACCGGGCGACCGGTGAGGTGCATATGGGGCGGGTGCCCGCCTATTCGGTGATCGTCCCCGGCTCCCTGCCGGGCAAGCCGTTGCCGGACGGATCGCCGGGGCCGTCGCTGTATTGCGCGGTGATCGTGAAGACGGTGGACGAGCAGACGCGGTCGAAGACGTCCATCAACGAGTTGCTGCGCGATTGACGGACCCGGGCGACCCGCTGCCGCTGGCGCAGGCGCTGATCCGCTGCGCCTCCGTGACGCCGAACGATGGCGGCGCGCAGGAGGTGCTCGCGGCGACGCTGGCGCGGCTGGGCTTCACCATCCATCGCCTGCGCTTCGGCGAGATCGACAACCTGTTCGCGCGGCTGGGCACCGAGGGGCCGCATATCTGCTTCGCCGGCCATACCGATGTCGTGCCGGCGGGCGCGTCGAACTGGCGCAGCGACCCGTTCGGCGGCGAGGTCCGCGACGGTGTGCTGTATGGCCGCGGCGCCTGCGACATGAAGGGCGCCATCGCCGCCTTCGCCGCCGCCGTGGCGCAGCACGGGCGGCCGAACGGCTCGATCAGCTTCCTGATCACCGGGGACGAGGAAGGCCCCGCCGTCGATGGCACCGTCAAGGTGCTGGAGTGGATGCGCGCCAACGGCCAGATCCCCGATTTCTGCCTCGTCGGCGAACCCACCTGCCCCGTCCGCCTTGGCGACATGGTGAAAATAGGCCGCCGCGGCAGCGTCAATATGACGATCGAGGTGCACGGCACCCAGGGCCACGTCGCCTATCCGCAGCGGGCCGACAATCCGGTTCATCGGCTGATCGCCACGCTTGATGCCCTGACATCGGCTCCGGTGGATGCGGGCACCGACTGGTTCGAGCCGTCCACGCTGCAGGTGACCAGTATCGATGTCGGCAACACCGCGGCCAACATGATCCCCGCCTCGGCCCGCGCAGCCCTGAACATCCGTTTCAATGACGCGCATAGCGGGGCGTCGCTGACCGCCTGGGTTCGCGCCACCCTGTCGCGCTACGCGGAGCGCTTCGATCTGGAAGCCACAATCAGCGGCGAGTCGTTCGTCACCCGGCCCGGCCCGCTCGTCGATATCCTGCGCCGGGCCATCGAACGCGCCGCCGGGATCGCCCCGAGGCTGGATACCGGCGGCGGCACGTCCGACGCGCGGTTCATCGCCAACTATTGCCCTGTCGCCGAATTCGGACTGGTGGGCGCGACGATGCACAAGACCGACGAATGCGTTCCTGTCGCCGAACTGCGCGATCTGACGCGCATCTATCGCGACATCATCGCGGCGTTCCTGCCATGAGCCAGCCCGTCGCACCACGCAATAGCGTATTGGTCGGCATTTGGCGGATTGCCCGCGGCCGCGCCGACGGCGTCGCCTGCTTCGACGCGACCCCGCGGGCTTTCCTGGCGAGCCTCGCGCCATTGCTGGCGTTCCCGATCGTTGGCACCGTGCTGGCGATGTTCTCCGACGGACCGAGGCGCGCGCTGACCGGCCTCGGGATGACGCTGTGCGCGCTGCTGATGCCGGCCGTCCTGTCGTTCGAACTCGCGCGCTTCTGGAACCGGTCCGAAGCCTGGATGCGGTTCGCCACCGCCTTCAATTGGTGCGAGTGGATCCTGCCGGTGCTGGCCTGCCTGGCCATGGTGCCGATGAGCCTTGCCATCGGCGCCGGCGTGGACGAGTCGTCGGCGAATCTGGCGCTGCTGATCGGTCTCGGCTGCTACGGGCTTTGGATGCAGTGGTTCCTGGCCAGCAAGGCGCTGTCGTTGCCGGCTGCGCGGGCCATGCTGTTCGTCATTCTGGTGAATATCGGGACCTTTCTTGCGATCGCCGGCCCGGCCGCTCTGGCGCCCGCGCTGTGAACGCCTCGGTCGCCAGCATGGCATCGGGCCTTTCCGCCGCGCTGCGGCTGGCGCGCGGCCGGGCCGACGGCGTCGTGATGGTGCCGGGAGACCGCGCCACGATTGCCCGGAGTTTCTGGGCGATCGCATTCTGCCTGCCCGCTGTTTTGTGCCGCTTGCTGATGTCCTGGGCGGACACGGGCATTCCGTCCGATGCCGCGCATCTGGCGGGACTGGAGCTGATCGTCTTTGTTCTCGGATGGCTGATCTTCGTCGAAGTGACGCATCATCTGGCGCCGGTGCTGGGCCGGGCGCAGCGATGGGGGCGGTTCATCGCGCTCTGGAACTGGTGCAATGTGATCGAGAACGTGCTGGTCCTCGCTGGCGGGCTTCCCGGTCTGTTCGGGGCGCCCGCGGTGATCGATGAGGCATGCCAGCTGATCGCCATCGGCTGGGCGCTTTGGCTGGAGTGGTATGCGACGCGACTTGCCCTCGGGGTGGGACCGCTCATAGCGACGTCCCTGGTTCTGCTCGACGCGTCCATCGGCATCCTGCTGCTGTCCGTGGCGGAGGCATTCAGTTCTTGAACGGAGTGTCCGGGTAGCCGACGCTGACCAGCGTCAGGCCCTCGGGCGGTGCCGTGGGTCCGGCGGCTGCGCGGTCTCTTGCGGTCAACGCCTCGGCAACGCGTTCGACGCTCCAGCTTCCTTCGCCCACGAGCTTCAGCGTGCCGGCGAAGTTGCGCACCTGATGGTGCAGGAAACTGCGCGCCTCCGTCTCGATTTCAATGATGTCACCGTGTCGGGTGACGCCCAGCCGATCGAGCGTGCGGATCGGGGATTTGGCCTGGCAGGAGGCGGCCCGGAACGAGGTGAAGTCGTGACGGCCGACAAGAAGCTGCGCCGCGGTGTGCATGGCAGGTGCATCGAGCGGGACCGGGACGTGCCAGACTCGCCCGGCCAGCAGCGCCGGGCGGCTGCGCCGGTTGAGGATGCGGAACCGGTAGGCGCGGCGGTTGGCAGAGAACCGGGCATTCCAGTCCGGCGGGACTTCCGCCGCCGTCAGCACGACCACCGGATGCGGCTTCATGTGGTAGTTCAGCGCGTCCCGGACGGATTTGGCGCGAAGTCCCTCCGGCAGGTCGATGTGGGCTACCTGACCCTCGGCATGGACCCCCGCGTCGGTTCGTCCCGCGACGATGCTGGCGACGGGGGCGCCGTGGTTCAGCTGGGAAGCGGCCTGTTCCAGGACCGATTGTACCGACAGGCCGTTGATCTGCCGTTGCCAGCCGACGAAGGGCCGGCCGTCATATTCCAGCAACAGCGCCCATCGTGTCATACGAACCGCTACAGGATCCTCATCCGTCACGGCGGTGCTCGCATGTACCGTCACGCCTCACGGCGATCAGGATGAGGGGTCGCGCGGCCATGGCATTCACCCCATTCGTCATGGCCCGGCTTGTCCGGGCCACCTATTCCAGCACGTGCCGCGATAGGTGGCCCGGACAAGCCGGGCCATGACGAGGAGCGACCGGCACGGCGGGCAAACTCTGCCCTGGCTGCCTCTTATCATGATAGCTCTCGGGATACGCCCGGCCATGACGATAAAGCAGAAGCCCTTGATCACCGCCCGAGCACGGTGCCGGGCTGAACGGCATGACCGCGCAAAAACGCGTCGGCATCGAGCACCCCGCGGCCGGGAAGTTGGACCCGGGTCAGCCTGATCGCCCCATGGCCGCAGGCGACCGTGAGTGCGCCGTCGAGCACGGTGCCCGGAACTCCCTGACCCTCCACCGGCCTTGCCGCCAGGACCTTCAGCAGCGTGCCGCCGAGCAGCGTAAACGTGCCCGGCCAGGGGTCAAAGGCGCGGACCCGCCGATCAATGGTTTCCGCTGACTCGCTCCAGTCGATCCGGCCATTGTCGCGCGTCAGCTTCGGCGCATAGGTCGCGCCGTCCGCAGGCTGCGGAACAGGATCGGGAGGCGAGGCCAGCGCCTCCAGGATCAGCTTCGCGCCGATGTCGGCCAGCGCATCGTGCAACTGCGCGGTCGTCGTATCCGCTGTGATCGGAACGCTCTGGCGCAGCAGCATCGCCCCGGTATCCAGTCCCGCGTCCATCTGCATGATGGTGATGCCGGTTTCCGCATCGCCGGCAAGGACGGCGGCGTGGATCGGCGCCGCGCCGCGCCAGCGCGGCAACAGGCTGCCGTGAATGTTCAGGCAGCCTCGGCGCGGCGCGTCCAGCATGGCTTGTGGCAAAATCAACCCGTAAGCCGCGACCACCCCCACATCCAGGTCCAGCGCGGCGAAAGCGGCCTGAGCCTCCGGGTCGGTGCGCAGGCGGGCCGGCGTGCGGACCGGCAGGCCCAGTTCGTCCGCCACGGCATGAACGGGACAACGGCGGACAGCCTGGCCGCGTCCCGCCGGCCTGGCTGGCTGGCAGTAGACCGCCGCGATCGTATGCCCCGCGCCATGGATCGCCCGCAGGGCCGGAACGGCAAACTCCGGGCTGCCCATGAAAGCAAGGCGCATCGCGGCTACCGCTTCTTGTCCCGTTGTTCCTTGGCGAGGCGCCGCATGATCATGTTGCGCTTCAGCGCGGACAGGTGATCGACGAACAGGATGCCGTCCAGGTGGTCGATCTCGTGCTGCAGGCAGGCCGACATCAGCCCCTCGCCCTCGATCTCCTTTTTGGCGCCGAATTCATCGAGATACCGCACCTTGACCTTCGCCGGCCGGGTGACGTCGGCGTACATGTTCGGCAGCGACAGGCAGCCTTCTTCCCTCGTCGCCAGTTCTTCCGTGACCGCGACGATCTCCGGGTTGATCAGGGTCACCGGCTCGAACTTATCGTTCGCCTTCAGGTCTATGATGATCAGACGGAGGCTCTCGGCCACCTGCGGCGCCGCCAGGCCGATACCCGGCGCGGCATACATGGCGGCGTACATCCGCGGGATCAGATCGCGGACGACGTCCGCATCCTTGTCCTGCACCGGACGGGCGCGCGCTTTCAGTATCTGGTTCGGAGCGATCACGATCGATATCGGCTTGATCGCAGGAGGGGATATGGTGGTGCTCATTGTCTCGCTGATGTGGCGGCGGGGACCTGGCCGATCAACGCCGGCCAATAGGGTGTCCTACCGATTGTGGGGGGCCTCTTGCAAGTATCCCCGCGCCTGCCAAGATGTTGCGTAGCCGGGACGCCGTTGCGGGTCCCGGTGTTCGCTTCGCTCGCAGGAGGGGGCCTTGACCGCTCGTATGTTCACGTCGCCACTATTTCTGGGCTTCGACCACCTTGAGCAGATGCTCGAGCGTGCGGCGAAGACCTCATCCGACGGCTATCCGCCGTACAACATCGAGCAGATCAGCCAGACAGGGCTGCGCATCACGCTCGCGGTTGCCGGGTTCACGATGGATGATCTGCAAATCACCCAGGAGGACAACCAGTTGGTTATCCGGGGGCGGCAGACGGACGACAGCCAGGGCCGCATCTTCCTGCACCGGGGCATTGCGGCCCGTCAGTTCCAGAGGTCGTTCGTACTGGCCGAGGGGATCGAGGTCCGCGGGGCCTGGCTCGACAACGGCTTGCTGCATATCGACCTGGCAAAGCCGCAGCCGGAGGTTCGGGTGAAGACCATCCCCATCACGCGCAACACGGCGGCAACGACGCTGCGGCCAAATGGGGCAGACTCAGGAACAGTTGTTGAGAGCAAGGCTGAACGGTGATTGACTGAGGATTGCGCGGGGGCCGCTTGGCGGACCCGTTGAACAAGGGAAAACGGCGGGCCTTGTGAAGGCCGCCGCATATCAGGAGAACAGGATCCATGGACATCAATTCAGGCGACAGGGGTGACACGGCCAGGGCACCGGTGACCGAGCCAGTGGCGTTCGATGTTCGCCACCTGTCTGAAGAGCAATTGGCCGCGCTCGGCGTCTCGCATATCGCCTATGTCAAGCCTGTGATCGTCAACGGAGTGGCCGGTTTCGCGATCCACGCCGCCGATGGCACGCCAATGGCCGTTGCGGGCGACCGGGCCGTCGCTGTCGCCGCGATCGTTCAGCATGAGATGCATCCGCTTTCGGTTCATTGACCGCCTTTAGACCGGCGTCAGTGTGACCCGGAGTCCGTCCTTAGGCTTGGGGATCGGCCACATGGTCCAGGCGGGCGTGTAGCCGGGTTCGATGCTGACGCTTAGGGTTTGCAGAAGATGCCGCGCGAAACACTTCGCCTGCATATAGGCGAAGTTCAGGCCAAGGCACATATGGGCGCCGCCACCGAACGGGACAAACGCAAAGCGGTGGCGCCCGGTCTGAGCTGACTCGGTGAAGCGCTCCGGATCGAACCGATCCGGATCGGGCCAGATATTCGGCATATGATGCGTGAACAACGTATTGACCGCGACCGACGCCCCGGCGGGGATATGGTGCCCGCCGAACGTGAAATCCCTTAAGGCCCGCCGCGAGAGCGCCGGCACCGGAGGGATTATCCGCAGCGTCTCCTTGAACGCCATTTCGGTGAGTTTCAACGTTTCCAGGCGGTCGAACGGCAGCGGTTCGCCGGGGATCAGGCCGAGACCGGCAATCTCTTCCCGCAACCGGACCTGCCAGGCGGGATTGGCGCCGAGCAACCACACGAACGCGGTGAGCGAGGATGTGAGCGTGTCGTGCGCGGCCATCAGGAAGAAGCTCATGTGATCGACCACGGCCTGTGTCGATAAAAGCTCTCCGTCTTCCGTCCTGGCGCGGCAAAGCTCCGAGAACAGGTTCTTCGCCTCCGCTTTCGCGGCGGATCGGCACCTGCCGCGTGAACCAGTCGACGATATGCGCGCGGCCGCGAACCCCGCGGCTCATTTGCGTCCCCGGGAACGGTTTGCGGATCGGGGCGGTGATGGCCGCGACCATATCCCTGAACGCGGCCGTCACGCCATCCGTTTCCGGGCCGAGGGGCGTTCCGAGAAATGACGTGGCGGCGATATCAAGCGTAAGCTGCTTCATGGCGGGATAGATCGGCATTGGTCCGGGCTTTGCCCGCGATTGCGCCACCTGCGCCGCGATCGCGGCATCCAGCCCCGCAAGGTACGCCTTCATCGGTCCAGCCTTGAACGCGACGGACAGTGCGCGCCGATTGAGCCTGTGCTCATCGAAGTCCATCATCATCAGACCGCGCGGGAAAAGACGATCCAGGAACCGTTCCCAGCCAAGCCTGGAGGAAAACAGCCGCTGCTGGTCGAACAGAACGAACTCGTTCGCTTCCGGGCCGAGGAGATTGACAGCGGTCTCGCCGAGAATGTTGGCGCGGACCACGAGCCCGTGCCGCGCCGCCCGCTTTTCAAAGAACCGCTTGGGATCGGCGAGCGCTTCCAGCGTGCTCCCGATCAGCGGCCATCCACCATCGCCCGGGATATGCGCCAGCGCCCGGAGAGGCGGCGGAGTGACGGCTGCGAGGGTATCGCGGGAGTCGATTGCCAGAGCCGTCAACGCTGCCTCCGGTATTTTCTGTGGAAACGGATTTTAGCGGCCGGCGGCACGCGGGGATAATCACGGCTGAGGTCCGGGCTTGACAAGATCGCGATGTCAGCCGCCGCCGGCGGTGACGAAGCTCTGAACCAGGCTGCCGGCGACGAGGCGCCATCCATCGACCAGCACGAAGAAAATCAGCTTGAACGGCAGCGAGACGGCGCTGGGCGGCAGCATCATCATGCCGAGGCTCATGAGCACGCTGGCCACCACGATGTCGATGATCAGGAAAGGGAGGAACAGCAGAAAGCCCATCTCGAAGGCGCGGCGGAGTTCGCCGACGAGGAAAGCGGGCACCAGCGCGCGCCATGGGATCGACGCGGGGTCCGCCGAGGGGGGCAGATGGCCAAGACCCTGGAAGAACGTCAGGTCCTCGTCCCGGACGTTGTCGGCCATGAACTGGTGGAATGGCTCGGTCGCCAGCCGCAGGCCGTCAAGCTCGGAGACACGGCCCTCGGTCATCGGCTGGATGCCGGCGGTCCAGGACTGGTCCAAAACCGGCTGCATCACGAAGAAGGAAAGAAACAGGGCGAGGCCGATGAGCACGACGTTCGGCGGCGTGCCTTGCGTGCTGAGCGCGCTGCGGAGCAGCGACAGAACGATGACGATGCGGGTGAAGGCGGTCATCATGACCAGAAGGCTGGGCGCTAGGGACAGGAGGGTGATCAGCGCGGTAAGCTGGACGATGCGCGCGGTGGCGCCTGCCTGACCGGCGGCGCCGAGGTCGATATTCACCGACTGCGCGTGCGCAAGCCCCGGGGCGAGGAGGATCAGGGCGGCAAGCAGACAATGGCCTGGTTTCATCGGTCCGTTATCCATCCAACCACCAGATCCTGCCCCCCGCCCGTCAGCAGGATCACCTGCCGATCGGCGCACTGCACAAGGTGGAGGCGGCGGCGGGGATCGAGCGCGATGGTTTCCCGCACGACCAACGTTCGTCCGGTTCCGGAGGCCGGCCTCCAGCCGCCAGGCTGAAGGACCCGCGCTGACAGGCCGATCAGGGCGAGGATCGCGATCAGGGCCACGCCCATCAAGGATGCGGTTTGGCCGGTCATCGGCTGGCGCCCGGTGCCTGAGTGTTCAGACCGGGGTTAATGCTAAGGCGACGCCCGGGAACGACCGCTTCGTGCGGCGGTGTTCTCGAAACCGCCATGGCCGGGCTTGTCCGGGCCACCTGTTCCAGCACAGTGCCGCAATAGGTGGACCGGATGAGCCGGGCCATGACGGGAATGGCGGTGCCAGCCGATTCGATCATTCCCGGGCGTCGCCTGAGCGCCAGGCTGTCCATTTTGGATCGCATGACGCTCATGATGGACGAGGAAGATGAATAAACGGTTAACGCAACGCCGTTAACCTTTGATTCATTCTTTTGCGTCATAGTCCGGCTATGGACCCGACCAAAATTGGCCTGTTCGATCTGGCCGAAAAGCGGCTCACCTGGACGGCGCAGCGCCAGTCGGTGCTGGCCGGCAATATCGCCAACGCCAACACGCCGGGATTCCGGGCGCGCGACGTGACGTCGTTCGCCAATGTCCTGGCCGGTACCGGCACCATGGCGCCGGTTCAAACGCAGCCCGGGCACCTGGCGGGAACAATCCCGACCGGGGTGGCGTCGCTGGCGACGCAACGCCCTCCGGTGCGGGCGTTGGATGGAAATGCGGTGGCGCTTGATGAGCAACTGACCAAGGTCGCCGATACGGAAACGACTCAGTCTCTGGTGACGTCGATCTGGAAGAAATATGTCGGGATGTTCAACACCGCACTCGGGAAGTCCGGCTAGCCATGGCGAGCGATCTGAGCAGCGCGCTGAATATTTCCGCGAACGGGATGGATGCGCAGACGACCCGGCTGCGGGTCATCGCACAGAACATCGCCAACCAGGATTCGACCGGTTCGTCACCGGGCGCCGAACCCTATCGCCGCAAGACGATTACGTTCGAAAGCGCGCTGGATCGCGCGGCGGGTGTCGATACCGTGCGCGTGAAGTCCATCGGCGTGGATTCCGGCGACCTGCAGCTCCGCTATGACCCGGCAAACCCGGCCTCGAACGCCCAAGGGTATGTCAAGCTGCCGAACGTCAACAGCTTCGTCGAGGTGATGGACATGAAGGAGGCGGAGCGTTCCTACAGCGCGAATCTGTCCGTCATGCAGGCGACGCGCAGCATGCTGAACAAGACGATCGAACTGCTCAAATGACGACGATCCCGACTGTTGTCGTAACGCCGTCGGCGGCGGCGGAAGCTTATGCCCGCACGGCGCGGCAGGCATCCGGCGGGGCGGCGGCGGATTTCGGTTCCACCGTCCAGAAGGCGCTGGAGCAGGCGGTGCAGACCGGCCACACGGCGGACGACCAGGCGATGAAAGCCATCAGCGGCGGCGGCAACCTGACGGAGGTTGTTGCTGCCCTGTCGCATGCGGAACTGACCTTGCAGACCGCGACCGTCATCCGCGACCGGGTCGTCCAGGCGTATCAGGACATCATCAAGATGCCGATCTGATGAATGAGGGCGATACCGCGGCACTGGTGAATGAGTGCATGGTCGTGATCCTCAAGACGGGCGGCCCGGTGCTGGGTGTTGCGCTTGTCGCGGGCTTGATCATGTCGATCATCCAGGCCGTGACCCAGATCAACGAGGCCATGCTGGCGTTCTTGCCGAAGCTCGCGGCCATCGGCGTCGCGCTGGCGATCTTCGGGCCGTTCATGGTCGCGACGCTGCTGAATTTCACCCGCGAGGTCTTCGACCGCATCGTCGTCATTGGCGGGTCGTGAAGGATGACGTGGGCGTCGCTGCTGGATTGGGCGCCGTCCTTCGCTCTGACCCTCGCGCGCGTGGGCGGCGCCATGGCGCTGCTGCCGGCGCTTGGAGAAAGCGCGGCGCCGGCGATTGTCCGCATCGGCCTGGCGCTGGGCATCACCATCCTGCTGCTGCCCGATCTGCAGCCGATGACTCCGGTGGTTCCGGAATCGGGTCTCCAGATGGCGCTGATGGTGGCGGGAGAGGTGGCGACCGGCCTGTGGTTCGGCTGGGTCGCCCGGATGTTCGCGCTGGCGCTGCCCATCGCCGCGCAGTTCATCGCCTATCTGATCGGGCTGTCCAGCGTGCTGCAGCCGGATGCGGAGCTTGGCTCGCAATCGACGGCTTTGGGCAAGCTGTTCGAACTGGCGGCGCCGATGCTGATCCTGTCGACGGGGCTTTACGTCCTGCCTTTGAAGGCGCTGGACGGGCTGTTCCGGCTGATCCCGCCCGGCCATATGCTGCCGGCGGGCGACAGCGCCGAGGTCGCTCTGCATGCGGTTGGCACGGCCTTCGGGTTGGCCCTGCAACTGGCCTCGCCGTTCGTGGTGGCCGATATCGTCTGGCATGTCGCCATCGGCCAGATCGCCCGCGCCGGGTCGCGCATGCAGATCTATTTTGTCTCGATGCCGGGGCAGATCCTTGGCGGGCTGGCGCTGCTGATGCTCACCGGCAGCGCGATCATCCTCGCCTGGCGGGACAGCGCGCAGAGCTTCCTGGGATTGCTGCCGGGGAGCCAATAGGGGATGGCGGACGAGTCCGAATCCACGGGCGACAAGACTGAGGCCGCGACCAGCCGGCACCTCGATCAGGCCCGCGATGCCGGACGTGTGCCGATTTCGCGCGAGGCGACAGTCTTTGTCAGCATGACCGCGGTCGTGGCGGTGCTGGCGTACCAGGCGCAGGCCACCATGCGGGATCTGCTGCCAATGCTGAGTCAGTTTCTCGCCCATGCGGACGGTCCGTCGGCGGCTGGTCCGGGCATCGCCGTCCGCGGCGCATTCGCCGCCGTCCTGCCGTATCTTGTTGCGGCGACCGTGGGCGCCACGGCGGCGGTTTTGCTACAGACCGGATTTTTGCTCAGCGGGAGCGGCTTGCAGCCGCAGTTTTCCCGCATCAGCCCGGCCGCCGGTTTGAAGCGCCTGTTCGGTCGGCAAGGTCTCGAGGAACTGGTCAGGTCGCTTGCCAAGCTGGGGGCCTATGGCACGGCGATTTGGATCGCCGTCGAGGGTGATCTGCCTGGCCTGATGCTGCTGCCGAGACAGGACCCGAGCGGGCTGCCCTCCGCCGTGGCTCGGCCGATTTTCCATATCTTTCTGGCGAGTCTGCTGTGCCACGCCATCGTGGCGACTGCCGATATTGCCTGGGTGCGCTTTCGCTACGCCCGCGATCTGCGCATGAGCCACCAGGACATCCGCGACGAATTCAAGGAGACGGAAGGCAACCCGCACACCAAGGCCCGCATCCGGCGCATCCGGATGCTGCGGGCGCGCAAGCGGATGATGGCTCAGGTTCCCAAGGCGACGGTCGTGGTCACCAACCCCACGCACTACGCCGTTGCTCTGGCCTATGACCGGGCAACCAACCCGGCGCCGCGCGTCGTGGCCAAAGGTGCCGATGATGTTGCCGCCAGGATCAGGGAGGTCGCGCAAGCCGCCAATGTGCCGGTGGTCGCCAACCCGCCGCTCGCCCGCGCGCTTTACCGCCTGGAGCTTGATGCGGAAATTCCCGCGGAGCATTACAAGGCGGTGGCTGAGATTATAGCCTATGTCTGGCGCCTCGGACGGCGTTCGCGGCCGGTGGCCTGACGATTGCGTTTTGGGCTAGGCCGACTCGGGCCTGAGGGTTGATGCTGCTACGGGTATTTGGCGCGCGGCGGCCCGATGTTCATAGAAAGTTCTTGCCGCTCAACGCTGAGTGGAACATAAGAAGGACAACTTGGCGCGCGCGAACGTGCGCGTATTGGTTGTAATTCGGCGTCGATTGCGCCTAGATTGGTTGAGAAAGCGGTCAATCTGTCTCAAACCGAGGAATATGCGGAATGGAAAAGAACAAGGCGCTCGACGCGGCGATGGCACAGATCGAACGAGCCTTCGGCAAGGGGTCGATCATGCGCATGGGTGCGCGGGCCGGAGACGAGCAGATCGAGGTGATCCCGTCCGGTTCCCTCGGTCTGGATCTGGCACTCGGCATCGGCGGATTCCCGCGCGGACGCATCATCGAGATTTACGGCCCGGAGAGTTCCGGCAAGACGACCCTTGCGCTGCATGCCATCGCCGAGGCGCAGAAGCGCGGCGGCACCTGCGCCTTCCTGGACGCCGAGCATGCGCTGGACCCGACCTACGCCCGGAAGCTCGGGGTGGACGTGGACAACCTGCTGATCAGCCAGCCCGACGCGGGCGAGCAGGCGCTGGAGATCGCCGATACCCTGGTTCGCTCCGGCGCGATCGACGTGCTGGTGGTGGATAGCGTGGCCGCGCTGGTGCCGCGTGCCGAATTGGAAGGGGAGATGGGCGACAGCCACATGGGGCTGCACGCCAGGCTCATGAGCCAGGCGCTCCGCAAGATCACCGGCAGCGTCAGCCGCAGCAAATGCATGCTGATCTTCCTGAACCAGATCCGGATGAAAATCGGCGTGATGTTCGGCAACCCGGAAACAACCACCGGCGGCAACGCGCTGAAGTTCTACGCGTCTCTCCGCCTGGAAATCCGCCGCATCGGCCAGATCAAGGAGCGCGAGGAGGTCGTCGGCAACCAGACCCGCGTCAAGGTGGTCAAGAACAAGCTGGCCCCGCCGTTCCGCCAGGTCGAGTTCGACATCATGTACGGCGAAGGAATCAGCAAGGTCGGCGAGTTGTTGGACCTTGGCGTAAAGGCCGGTGTTGTGGAAAAGTCCGGCGCATGGTTCAGCTACGACAGTCAACGGATCGGACAAGGGCGGGAGAACGCAAAGCAGTTCCTCCGCGACCGCCGCGACCTCGCGGACTCCATCGAGACCAAGGTCAGAGAGCAGTCCGGCGTGATCGCCAACCTGATGCTGTCGACCGTCGATGACAGCGAGGAAGCCGAAGCCGCTGAATGAGTCGGTGCTGCGCGATGTCGCGCTGACCGTCGACGATCACGCGCTGATCGCGGCTGCGAACGCGGTGCTGGAACGGCATTACCGCACGTTCTGGCACACGGTTGCGGCGGCCATCCGGTCGAAGGATGGCCGGATCTGGACCGGTCTGCATATCGGGACAACGGTAGGGCGGCTGGCGATCTGCGCCGAGGCGGTTGCGCTCGGGCGGGCGATCCTGGAGGGCGACGGGACGATCCAGACCGCCGTCGCGATCAGGCATCCGAAGCCGGAAGAGGAAGACCGGGAACTGGCGGTCGTTTCGCCATGCGGCGGCTGCCGGGAGATGATCCTGGATCATGCGCCCGCGGCCTCGGTGATTGTCAGGGATGCGACGGGTCTGATCAAGCTGCCGATCAGGTCGTTGCTGCCGGTGCCATACCGGCGCTGAGCAGCGTCAGGTTGCCGTGTCCGAGAGCGTGATGCCCGAGAAAGTTGCCGCCAGCGGACAGTCCAGAACCCAGTTGGTTCCCAGATCGGTTGCGAGGCTCCAGCCGACTGGCTGGACAATAGCGGAGAAGTTGTCGGTTATCGCGTTACCACGGTAAATCTGCGCGGGTCCGTACGGGTAATAAAGCTGGCAGGCGCTGGAGACATTCTGGAGCGCGGTTTGCAGCGTGATCTGCAGGTGTGTAGCGTCGATCCGCTGGCAGGAAACGGCCGAAACGATCGTGCCGTCGTTGCCAGGCGAGCCGCCGTCCATCACAGCGAACCCAGCTCCCGTCGCGGCCTGTAGTGGAACCTTGAGGTCATTGCCGGCATCATGGATGACCGTGACCACAAGGGTGGTGTTCGACTGCCGGTAGACATGGCTGATCGTTGGACCGCCGATCTTGGGCGTGGTCCCGGGTAGAGATGTGATCGAATCGGCATATCCGTCGGCGATCAAGGCTCGGCCGACGACCGGGGCTGCCAGCATCGCAAACCGCTGGTTGTCGGCACTGTCGCGATGGGCGGAATCGCCTCCCGTTGCGATCCCGGTGGTGGGATCCCAGGACGATCCGCGCGGATTGCTGTCGCTGGTCTGAATGTTGCCGATAACGACATGCTGGGTTGTATCGGCCGCGATACCTTGAACGACTTGCCGATGCATCGTGATGCCATCCGCGGTCCCGTACGGTATCGCGTTCCACCAGACCAGCGGAATCCGATTGGCCGTATCGCCAAGCATCGCCCGGACCAGCGAGAGAAACCGGAGCGCGGCGGCTTTGAAAGTGCTGTACTCGCCGTAGGCGCGCAGGCTGTCGGTTTCATTCCACGGCCAGACAATGGCGCAGACGTCGGCCAGATCCTCGGCCGGCAAGGCGGCTACCGCCTGCTGAACAGCAAGGCCATCAGCCCCGAGAGACCAGGTGGACGGGCTCGACCCGTCGCCCAGGTTTTGAACGAAACTGCCCGGATACCCGGAACTGGTAGCATATATCCCGTGGCCACTTTGCATTGTGTACGGCGCGGCGCTCGCTGTCGTTGCCAACACATTATAGGCCAAGGCGCCGACGTAATACGCAACGCCTTGTGCCAGAAGAGCGGCGGCGCCATCGTTCAACGCGTAGTCGATCGCATTCGACTGGCCGTTGAAGAGCAGGTAGATGCCCTTCCGGGCGCCGCATATCCAGCGGCCGGCGTAGCCGATCACGGCGGTGGCGTCAGCGTCCGACAGCGATCGGGTCCACTCGGCCGCTTCATGCAGCCAGCATTGCGCGGCGCCTGTCGCCGTTCCGTCATGCAACAAAAGCACGTTGCCGGTCTGCGCCGCCGGGGACCAGGCGACCGACGTCGCGGCCCGGACCCCGTCCAGCCACAAATCCGCCCCGGTGGACGGAGAGTAACGGATGACGATGGAGTGCGTGTGCCGCCGGGTCATGGTCGTGCTGACCACGACCTGCTTCGCCCCCGGGAAGAGCACCAGCCGGCCGTTGCCTCCCGCGCTGTCCACCTGCAACACAGGCTGGGACCCGATCGACAGCAAGGTGATCGGCTGCGTATCGACACCGCTGTTTTGCCGCCAATTGGGCCGCGACCAGACCAGATACCAGGTCCAGGCCGAAGCGACGCTCGCGGTAGAACCGGGAGCCTGCCATCCGGTCGCCGGGTCAAGCGCCGGCTGCAGAAGCCCGGAGCCGGTGGCCGGGAATGCGGCTCCTCCCAGCAAGCCTGAAAGATGCGCCGCGCCCCGCGGCTGGGCGGCCGTGGACTGTGCGGAAAACGGCGCGAGGTTCCGGCCGTTTCCGGACTGATCCAGAAGCGCGATCCCGGCAACGTTCCAGGCCGTCAGTGGCGTGCTTCCGGGACCGATCAAGCCACCCGGTTGACTCGCATCCCACCAGCCAGCGGTTCCGGCGACTGTCTGGACCAGCGAAACGGACGGAACGGCCGCCGCGGACGCGAGCGGCGCGTACAAAGCAAGCTGGCCCGACCCGACAATCATCGGGCGGCCCGGTTGGACGAAAAGAAGGCTCATTGCCTACTGGACCACGAATGGGGTCGGGCTGACCGTCAAGCCGGTGCCGTTGGTGCCTTCCGCCCAGACATACCAGGTGCCCGCGGTTGCCGGTGTCGGCACATAGGCGCCCCAAAGATTCGTGTTGACGAGTATGGCGGCCGTCCAGGAGGCCGGCGGTGTTGTGGCGGACAGAGAAAAGCCGAACTGAATCGCGGCGCTCGCGGGTTCGACTTGCGCGTTGACGCCGATAGATCCACTTCCGTGCGTATATGGGCCGCCTGGCAAAAGGTTCCAGGCAATGGACGTGGCTGGCGTCGAGGCTGCCTCGGTCACCGCTGTCACGGTCGCCGACACCGGGCCGCTGCCGGAAGCGTTCACGCCGATGACGGAGAAGTCGTAACCTGTGGCGGCTTGCAGTCCGGATATCGTCGTCGATGTTCCCGCAATTCCAGCCACGGACGATGTCCAGGTGGCGGAGCCGGTCACCCGGTACTGGACTGTGAAGCTGGTGGCGGCGCTGGTTCCTGTCTGCGCCGACCATGTAACCTGCATGCTGCTGCTGGAGGCTGGCGTCGCGGCAAGACCGCTCACCCGGGCGGGGACGGGCACCTGAGGCAAGGCCGCTGTCGTTACGGTCAGAATAGAAGACGATGATCCGGTTCCGGCGGCGTTGATTGCCTGTACCACGATGTCATAGCTGGTGGCGGCCGTCAGGCCGCTCAACACGCATGTCGTGGCGCCGACAACGGCCGGGGCGGTGCTCCAGGACGATGTGCCGGTCACCCGGTATTGCACGGCGTAGGAAGAGGCTGCGCCACCGCTGCCGGGCGACTGCCAGGAAATCGTGATAGCAGCGGATGTTATCGTTGAGCTTGCCAGGCCGGTGACCTGGCCCGGAGCCGCTACGGCGGCCGTTCCGGCAATCGAGGCGAAAGCGATGGTGCCGCCGGAATAGGTCGCACAAAAAATCGATGCAGCCTGCTGCGAACCTAACGTCATGCTGCCGGTCGAGGTCACAAATCCCGTGCCGAGGGTCACTGTTCCCACGCTGGCGTTGATGACGGTGCAGTGGAAGCCGCTGCCCATATTGGTCGTTAGCGGCGTCAGCGTGACAGGCTGGCTGCACACGAGAATTCGCCCGTTATGGACGGTGGTATCGAGATTGATGCTGGCGGTGATCTCGATAACCGGAGCCTTGTAAACCGGCAGGTTGTTGGCGATCCAAGCCCAAATGGCGCTGAAGGATTGGCTGGCCATGACATTGCTGCCCTGGGCGGCCCAGATCGTATCCGTATCGCTGACCGGGCCGGCAGCCTGCGCCTGATCGATCGTAATGCCATCGAGGAAGTTGTTGTATGATATCGCACTGTTGGTCCCGGCGTGGCTGACCGCCACCAGATCCTGACCGGTCAGCGTCGAAACGGCCTGAAGGCTGCTGATAGGGCTGGCGCTTCCGCTTGCCACGCCCACGCCCGTCGCCGAGATCGTTCCGTCCGAGGTGATTGCGATATTCTGGCCGGCCGAAAACAGCCCGTGCAGCAACGATGCCGGCATCAACATGGGCGTGCCCTGGTTGCTGATCACCAGTTCCGATCCGGTGCTCAGGGTGGACACAACGGGAAAACCAGCGTGATCCAGACCCGTGGCGACCAGGCTGCCTTGCGAAATATTGACGCCGGTCCCGACATCAACCTGCTCCGGGCCACCGGATCCGAGGCTGATTCGGCCAAGCAAGGCTGGCGACTGGACGATGATCGCCGGCTGTGTGGAAGCGAGAAGCGTTCCCACGCCTACAGCCGCAGCCGAGCCGCCTTGACTTATCGGCATCAAATCGGCGGCAGAGACGGATGTCGCGGCAGGGAGTTGGGAAATTGTCGGCATCTATGCGCTCTATTTCGGTAAATTACAATTTTCGGATGCGGCTATGCCGCAACGGCGCTGCCACTGCACGATGACGCCCATTTTTGTCCGTCATAAAATACCGTGACACCGCTTCCCGCTCCGGCGGCTTCGGTGGGTTTTCGGCCGTTACTGGCAAACGCCATTGCTCCGGCGACGACGCCTGTCGGCAGGTTTGCCACAGTGTAGGACGGCAGCACCGGAGTGCCGGTGAAACGCGGGGAGACGGCATTGGTTCGGAATACCTCGCGCCAGCTCGAGACCCCATCCGAAACGATATGGTAGCGGTCGTTGAGCCTGAGAACAACGGGCCCGCAGTCGATGGCGTCCGTGCCGTTAGGCGCTATACTGACAGGACCAGAGCCGATCACCGAGAAAGTGAACCCGGTGCCGGCAGCCACGGTGCTGGCCGCCGGTAGCGTAACGGTATAGGCCGATCCCCCGTTCAGGAAAATGATGTTGCCGGATATGTAGTTGGGCAGCGTCATGGAACTGCCGACAACATTCTGCCACCCGACGCAGATGCCTTTCCCGACGGGGTATTTTATCGTTCCCTGTTGCCAGGTCAGCAATCCGGTTGTGCTGTTATAGGACAGTGTATTGCTGTTCGTGGCCTCGAAGGCGATGCTCTGGCCGGCTGCGAGCTTGATAGCCGGGGCGCCCCCGATAGACGCGGCATAGCTTGTATCGAGCACCGCATTGGAAAATGGCACGCCGATGGCGAAAACCGTTTTGGCGCTGCCGGACGATCCCGCGCTCAGATACACGCCGATGATCGCGGATACCTGGACGGGCGCGCCGGACAAGTTGTGCTGTCCGATGACGAGACTCTGGATTGCTCTGCAGTTCGCATCATCCAGGCCATTGCCCATCCAGTCCATTTCTATCGTCAGTGACGTTCCGGCCGCGCTCGACGGCAGTCCCGTGGTGTCTCTGTACTCGAGACATGCCGCCCAAAGTTGGGGTTGGGGCAAATACGCGCCGCTGGAGTTGGTGGCTGCCGCTTGTCGAAGCGTCTGAACATAACGCCCAACGTGCTGCGCCGGGGTGCTTGCGGTCGGGGTCTGGATTCCCGTCCAGATCAATCGATCGAGGCCACCCCAGACATAGTTGGCGGGGCTGTTGTAGATGATCGTATCGTTCCGGACGTTCGTAATAACGGCGCCGTTGGTGCCCCCGTTGTGGTTAACGATATAGGATGACTGATTGACGGCAAAGTCGGACGCACTTGACGACCCCTGCGACGATGACAGTCCCGAGGGGGTATTCCCGCTGACAACACCCGGCAGCACCAATCCGGCCGGGGCTCCGCCGGTTGGAATTGCCGAGGCAAGCGGCGTCCCGTCCGCAAGGACGGTGCCGTCGATGACCCATTTCACCCGCTTTGTCAGGGCGATGCCCCAATTGCCGGGTTGCTGCAAAACCGTCGTGCCCTTCGGGACGTAAATGACCGACCCGGCCGGGGCAGCCTGATAGGCCGCGGAAAAGGCCGCGGTGTCGTCGGTCACGCCGTTGAGCTTCGCTCCGTAAGGCGGAAGAGCAACGTTGATGACGCCCGCGGAATTCGGGTTCGCATCGACATAGGACTTGGTTGCAGCTTGCAGCGGGAGCGTGGGTGAGGCCGCCAGTGTGAGGATACCGGTCAACGATCCGCCGGTCAGCGGCAGAGTCGTTGCGACTTGGTAATCGACATATTGCTTATTGGCGGCATGCGCCGCCGCAGTCGGGTTTGCAGCGAGCGACAGGAATCCGGTCAGACTGCCGCCGGCAAGGGGCACCGCCGTTGCGATCTGGCCGTCGACGTAATGTTTTGTCGCGGCCTGGCTGGCGCTCACCGGATCGGCGGCAAGACCGAGAGAGCCGGTCAGGCTGCCGCCGGACAGCGGGAGTGAACCGAGCACCTGGGTATCGACATAACCCTTGGTCGCGGCCTGGAGCGGCGCCACAGGGTTCGCCGCCAGTATCAGCGCGCCGGTCAATGTGTCGCCTGCCCGCGTCACTTTTGTGTCGGCATACTCTTTGGTGGCGGCTTGCAACGGCAGCGTCGGATCGCTTGCCAGTGTCACGGGGCCTGTGAATGTCCCGCCGGCTGCGCTGACACCCGTCGATAGCTGTCCGTCGACGTATTGCTTCGTCGCAGCCTGCAACGGAGCGGTCGGATTTGACGCCAGGTAGAGCGCACCCGTCAGCGTATCGCCGGCCCGGACAACATGGAGATCGACATACTGCTTCGTGCTGGCCTGAAGCGCGACCGCCGGGTCCGAGGCCAGAAGAAGCGCGCCGGACATCGACGATCCCGCGATCGAAACGGCGCCGGCCAACTGCGTGTCGACATAATGTTTGGTGGATGCCTGACTTGCCGCGACCGGATCGCCGGCGAGCATCAAAGCGCCGGTCAGCGTGTCGCCGGCGCGAAGAACACGTTGGTCGACGTATTGCCTGGTTGCGGCCTGGGCGTTCGCCGTCGGGTCAGACGCAAGCACGAGGCTCCCGAGCATCGTGCCGCCGGCCTTGGGTAAGGCGGCGCCGAACTGTGTGTCGACATAATTCTTCGTTGCGGCCTGCGGCGGCGACACGGGATCGGCTGCCAGCGTCAGAACGCCGGACATAGTGTCGCCCGAGCGCGACAGCTTCAGATCCGCGTAGTTTTTTGTCGCGGCTTGCAGGCCGATTGACGGGTCTGCGTTGAGGAGCAGGGATCCCGAAAGCGAGCCGCCGCCAAGCGGCAGCGAGCCCGCGGCGATCGCGTCAGCATATGCCTTTGTCGCCGGCTCCAACGGGTGCTGCGGAGGCGACGCCAGCGTCAGCGTTCCGGTCATCGACCCGCCTGTCAGAGGCAGGGCGGTTGAGACTTGCTGATCGACGTAGGCCTTGTTGGCTGCCTGGGCGGACGATGTCGGGTTGCCGGATAGCGCCAACGCACCGGTCAGTGTTCCCCCGGACAAGAGCAGCGTGTTCGCAGCCAGGCTGGCTAAGGTTTCCGCCGCCGCCGCGCCCGTGGGCGTGACCAACCCTTCTGAGAGGTCGATGTTTGCGGCGCCCGATATTCCGCTCAGCAGTTGGCCGTACGTTACGGCCACATTTGTACCGGACTGAGACATCGACAGCAGGTCGCTGCTTGCCGGAACGTTGCCCGCGGGCAGCGCGCCGATGACGAAGGGCACCGCACTGGCCGAAAGCGTGCCGCTGCTGAGGAGCAGGTTCGAGCCGACCGCGATGACCTCCGGCGCACCGACACCGGTGCTGATCCGGCCGAGCAGTGAACCGCTGGTCAGCGTGATCGCCGGCTGAACGCCGTTCAGCACCAGAGCGCGAGTGATACTCCTCGTAATGCCTGCCTGATTGACGGGAAATTCATCAGTATCCGCGGCCGACGTCGCGGGACCGAGTTGATCTATTGTGGGCATGGAAAATCATTCTCCGGCCGCCCCGGGCTGCCGACGGGACTGGTCCAACACCAAAAGAATACGCGTAATCGACGGTTTTCAGTCTCAGCTACTGCTCGCCAGCACCGGATTCCCATTTTGGTCGGTCAGCATGGTCCCGGTTGCCGTCATTATGGCGCTCGCGAGTATCTGAGGTACCGACAGGAGAAGAACGGGAAGGAGAACACTCCGCTGCAATGAGCGCCCATTAACGGTCGTGATATCGAACGTCAGGGTGTAAACAGTTCCAGCCTGTCCTTCCGCTAACCACAGTATGATTCTGCTGCCGTCGGTCGTCGTACTCCGAATGACGAGGTCGCCGGGATTGGATGGCATCGAGGCCACATCAAGTGTAGCAATACTGTCCCCGTCATTCCCAATGATAGCCGGACCTATGTCCAAAATATAGTCAAGTATATCGCCGGGGTCTTTGGTCGGCCAGTTCAACGGAGGTGGTGCAACCGCGGCTGTGCCGCGAGCAATTGGAATGAAGGAATCGATCGTTACCACGCGTGCGTGGCTTGGTATCCATGCATGGTTAGCGGGCGTTGACATATCAATCCATACGCTTCGAGATTATAGGTCATTACGTAATATTAATGGATATGGCGGGCGCCTACCATCTGACAACCACCAATCCGCCGGCGCCGCTCGCGCCGTCGAAGGCTGTATTGCTGGTTGCGCCGGTGCCGGCACCGCTGGCGCCTCCGCCCGGGAAGGTGCCGGTGTTCCCGGTGCTTCCACTGTTCTGCGTGCCCCCCATCGGAGCCGCTCCGCCCATCCCACCCTGATTCGAAATGCCCGCCTGTCCTGCCGATCCGCCGAAGTTAACGTCGCCACCGATGCCGATGCCGGGCGGAGTGGCTCCGTTTCCCGGGGCTGACGTAGTCGCCTGATAGTTCAGGCTGCCTCCGGTAGCGCTGACGAATTGGCCGAAGCTTGACGTGCCGCCCGAGCCTGCCGGCGTTCCGCTGGCTGTGCCGGCTGCTCCGCCCGCCCCGACCGTAACCGGAACGATCTGCCCTGGTGAAAGGCCCGTCACCAGCTTTCTGGCGTAGCCTCCACCTGAACCCCCGCCGCTGGCCAAGCCCGGGAGTGAAGCGAAGCTCCCTGAGCCTGCGCCCCATACCTCAACCTCGACTTGTACTACCCCGGCCGGAACCGTGAAACTGCCTGAGCTACAGAAGGTCTTCACGCCGGAGCCAAAGCCCGGTTTAAGGGACGGCAACTTCCAGCTCAGGAAGGGGGCGGTCGGAAGGACGGAAATGTTGCTGGCGGTTACGGTGGATTGCCCGTTCGCAACGGTGATCTGATAAAGACCTATCCATCCGGCATCTGCTGCCGGGGTGGTCTGACTGCCAGCATTCGCCGGAGCCCCCGCTTTCAACTGCAGTTGGACCCGCTGCGTACGAACGGTGTTTTGAGCGGCGCCCGAATTGGACGGTCCACTATACGACTGTGCAGGATTGTTGGCATTGTAATATGGTAGAATAACCGGATCGGCGTCGGCCTCCAAAAAGGCCGCTTCCACCAGATAGTTTATCGATTGCCCGACGCTGGAAGGCGCGTCCAGATTGAAACTGGTGGATCCGATGTTTATCCCCATCTTGACGAGCGTATCGGACGTGTCGGCGGGTAAGGAGCCATAAGGCAGACTATCGACAGGGCCAAGCTGTGTAATGGTGCCGGGGCCGATCGTTACGCTCATCGAGGCTGGCGTTGTCGGCTGGCACGCCAGCCCGTCCACTACCGTGCTTGTTCCCAGCACCGCCTGGGCGAGGAACCCCAGACCGATCATGGCATTTTTGTTGCCTGAAAGCAGGTCCGTGTCCAACGGGATGGCGCCGGGATATACGATGTTGCGGTCCATGCGGGGGTTTCGCTATCCAACTATGATTAAGATCAGGTGATTTGCAGCCAGGCGATCGTAGTGACAGGAAGAAGGCTTGATACACTTCTCCGAACGTCCTCTTCGGTAACCTGCCCGGGAAGCGCGGAAAGATTGACATAAGCAATGGAACCCTGGCCATATGCGCCGACCGCCGTCGTGTAACCGGCCAACATGGCAACGACCGGGGTTGGTGGCCGCGTTACACTGACGAAGATCTGAAACGGGAGGTTCAGATTGCCCCAACCGCCTGTGATGCCGTAAGCCAGACCGCAGCCGGAAGAAAGCGGTCCGTCTGCCAGCGTCGAATAGGAGCCGGTATCGGCGCATCTGGCCGGCTCGAAGATTCGGGGTTCGGAGCCGGTCAGCACCTGGATGCAGGCGCTGATTGCCGAACGGGTGGCTGCGCCACGCAGCAAAGTGCCGACAATGCGTGATCGGAATGAGTTGTCGCTTTCACCGCTTTTGCGAGCGAGGTCGGATCCGAAGAAGTCCAGGGCGATTATGTCGAGCCAGTTGTCGGTGGCGGTGCTGATCCGGGTCTGCAGGATAACGTAAGACAGAAGACCGTAGAGCCAGGCCCAGGGTGTCGCTATACATGTCAGTATCGCCGTCAGGTTGGGAGCTTGATCCCCGAACCAGCGCCCGGGGAGAACCGACCGTAATCTTGACACGAAGTCGGAAAGATCACCCGTC
Source organism: uncultured Rhodopila sp. (assembly GCA_903851415.1). Lineage (GTDB taxonomy): Bacteria > Pseudomonadota > Alphaproteobacteria > Acetobacterales > Acetobacteraceae > Rhodopila. The sequence goes on from CAINOE010000059.1 coordinate 27,376, forward strand.
ATTGACGTTCACCGTGACAGTACCAGCCTTGACGACCGTCCGGTTCGGCGGGAGCACGTCGGCCATCAGCCCGTTCAGCAGGACCCCGATGACGTTTTCGACGTCTTGACCCGCCAAATAGGCGCTTTGCGCCACACGGGTGGCCGACGCGATCCGGCCAATCGGCAAGCCATTGAGGTAACCGGCGACCTGGTTCTGAATGGCCGTAACGTATTGAGACGGAGCAATGCCGGGTCTAAACGTGGCCGTGAGCGATACGTTAACCACCAACACCTGAGGAGGCAGAACGGCGAATACCGTGCCAATCGGCCGAACAGATTCAATGGCTGAGGCAACCGACGACAACAAGGTCGATGACGGGTAGCCCGATCCGTCATCGACGGTGACGAGAAAAGATCCCGTACAGGAAGTTCCGTCGGCCGCGACGTTCTCCTGTATCATGACGTGCAAGCCTTGCTGAACATTGGCGATGGCGCTTCGCACCGCCGACAGCGTGGCACGCGACAGGCTTGCCAGATAACTCTGGAATCTGGTGCGGAATGCCTGGTCACTTTCGGCGTCGATGCCATTGCTGAACGGGTTGGCGTTCGTGACCAGGTCAATCCCCGGCAAAGACGTGGCTATGACACTCACAGCGCCCGCCAGGATATTTCCCGCAGCACCGCCCGTCGAGCAGGTCACAGGCACATCGGCCGCGCTGACGCCGCTCGGTAGGACATAGCCGGCCGGCGAAGACTGCCATGTCGAACGGGTCGCATCTTCAGTTACCGAGAAACTGAGCGAGCCGTCGGACGCCTTCACGATCGCGCCGACCGGTATGAACGCTGCGAGACTGTTGGCGAAGCGGGAGAAAGTTACAGTTCCGGAGGCAGGCGAGGCCGGCAGGCGTTTGAGGCCGTAATCCAGCATCCAGGAGTCCAGATCGGAGCCGGTGGAGGTTGCCGCCCGCGTTGTCTGCAGAAGCTGAAGGATGAGCCACTGCAGCCATAGCACTACCGAGGCGTTGGCCTCGAAAATGGCGCGAATGACTGAGCCGACCGAGACGTCGACCAGAGCGGTTGCAGAGCTTTGAAGCGCCGCACCCATATCCTCCACGAGCTGACTGAATGATTTCAGCGATAGATTCATGTCCGGTTACCGGGCGCTTACAGCAAGCTGGACGGACGAGCCTGACGAGACATCGGAATAGGTGATACTCGCAACCACATAACCATTGGCCGGGTCTGCAACGCTGGCACTTACTTGCGGCGAGGGAGAGGCGGCTACGGCGGACTCCAGAGCCAACTGGCTCCTGACTACCGACTCGATGTCCGCCGCGTCCGCGGGCGTTCCCACAAACTGGGCCAATCCGCCTCCGTAATTCAGTTGCCAGATATAGTCGCCCGGATTTGTGAGCAGGCGCCTGTATACCCGCTGGTTGGTCGTGTCCGGCCCGGAGACCAACGCCAGGTCGCCGGTGCTTCCGACGCCCAGATCTCCGGCCCATTCCAGAAAAATATCAATCATCGGGATCAAGCCTGGTTTGATGGTATGGACGTCGTCCCGTTTCCGGGCACCGTATGGGTATGCGAGTCGTAGGCCGTGCGCAGGGCCGACAGCGAGCCGTGGCTGTCGTACACGTCGCCATTGACGTGAAGGTCTCCATTCATTCGTATTGTTCCGTCGTTGCAGAGCTTCATAAAGCTGCCTGTCTTATGCACGAGCCAGAACTCATCCGCCGGCGGCTGGGGGGGCATCTGACTGCTGGAAAACGCCCGTCCTATGATGATGCCTTGCTCAATGTCTCCTTGCTGAGGCACCAGCGCAACCTGATCTCCCGGGCTTGGCGGGCAGACCATTCCCCAGCCGTTGCCAACCCACTGAGTCAGTACAGGAAGCCAGCCGGACAGCACGCCATCCGGTTGGATATTGACCCGGGCGGTCGCAGTCTGAAAGTCAACCGAAGTCACCGTGCCAAACTTCACCTGACCGGCGGCATTATCCAGACTGGAAGCGTGCGCCTTGAGCGTATTCACCAGGAAGTCGTTCATGGTCTTTCTATGCTCCGTAGGTCCCGGCGGCCGACACGGCTCGCACAGTCTGCCTGGACCCGACTGTTGTGCTGTAATACCGTTCTACACAATCGACCAGATAGGCTCCGTCAAGCACGGACCCTGTTTCGCTGAGCAAGATGCCGCCTCGCGGTGCAATCTGCAGATTCCACGGCATTTCAATGAGCAAAGTGGTCTGGAGTCGATTGATCTCGGCGGTGTACCGCGCCGCGGATTGCGCTACCTGCGCTGAGGTGAAATTCGACGCGGAGAACAGAAAGGGCTGGTTGAGCGAGCCATTCGATGGCGCCGCGGCGCCATTGGCATTGCTGTCGTAGCAGGCCATGTTCTGCGAATTCCATGACTGTACTCGGGCGGCCCCGCTGGGGATGACCGCCAGCGAGCGGTTGAAGCGCATGCCCTGGACCATGTCTGGCGTGATGGCAGTAAGGGTAGCCGGGATTGGCAGGGATGGCTGGAAAAACAATCGCGTGCCCTCCACGAAGACGTCGAATTGATTTTCCCGGGCCAGTTCGACCACAAGATCCCAATCCGATCTCAAACGAGAGAACTGACCCGTCGATAACCTCGTGTATCCGTCGCCATAGTAGCGACCGATAAACCCCGAAGTGGGCGTTACGACCGCGCCGAGTCCGTGACGGTTGGCTATGGTCGCCACCACCTCCGAAGCGGTCTGGTTCACGAAATCGCCTTGCTGGTAAGAGTCGACCAGTGACGCGGAAAGGTCACGCCCTTCGATGGCGACGGTTCCCCGGATTGCATCGATGTGAGCAGTGTCGATCATTCCAGTGATCAAGCTTGTTAACGCCGGTCCGGGCGCACTGCCCGTCATTACTTCCACGCAGCCGCTCGTCAAGGCCGACCATATGGCTATATCGCTGAGAGGCTCATCACCCATGGCGAATGTGAGAGCATACGAGTCCGCTGAGAAGCAGTTCGTGGACGTTATCGCCGCATGCAACAGGCCGGGTGTGGCTCTTCCGTCGATCGTAACCACGATATTATTTTCGTAGACCGCTGCGTCGAGCACTTCACTGTGGTCCAATGCCATCCGAGAAGATGGGGGAAAAGTCAGGAATGATGATATCGACCTGTCGCGTGAGCATCGGGTCCTTCAGGTTGTTGGTCCTGGCGATATTAACCCACTGCAAAGCGCTACCGAGCTCGGCCGCGGCGATCGCAAATAGGTTTCCGCCTATTGCCGTTATTGTCTTCAACTTAAACTCCCGACGCCCTCAGTCTTGAACCGATACGGCCGACGTAGGCATTGGCGTTCACCGCTGCCGCCAGCCCTCCTGCGGCGGCCACCGTGCTTTGCAACCCGGACCCGTAACCGGAAACCGCGCTGGCGGTTCCAAATGGCGTGGCAAGGACAGCGGATCGGGCTGTTATTTGCTGGTCGATCGCCGCCTGAGACGATGCCACGGCGGCAATCACCTGTGACTGATCCGACGTGCCGGCGCTTAGCGCGTAAGGCGCGGAAAGCGCGGTTTGCAGTGATCCGAGCTGGATCGATGACCCCGACACGGCCGCAATCGCTTGCGCAAGATCTGCAGTTACAAGAGCACTGAGCGCCTGATCCTGTGGATCGGCGGCGCCGTCCTGACGCGCGACCAGGCAGCCGATCTGATATGAGATCCACCACGGGCTGTGATAGTCGGCCACAAACGACTTGACTATTACTTGATACCTGAATGACTCCCATGTCAACCAGACCACCTCGCCGGTCAGGCGAAGATTGTTGATCGCCCGCATCCTTGCTTCAGCCTGAGGCCCCGAGAATGTCCCTCGAAACTGGATATCGCCGTCATCCGGGCCGAGACGTTCCAGAATACGAGTTCCGCCGGACAGAGTATGACTCATGACCCTGTACCGGCCGCCAAAACGCACGGATGGCGGGACCTCAAAATCCTGAAGGTTTATCATGCCGATCTGAATCGGAGATTGCTGCATAGCTCAGTCCGATCCGGCGAGAGAACGAGGTTCATTGGACATTGGCGGCACTTCTGCTTAGAAAGGCGATACTCGGCTTCGCGGGATCGTGGTCCGCGGATCTACCCCGGTCATTCCGGTGGCCGGCTTTGAGAGGGTGCGCTGGAGATGATCGACCGCCCATCGTCCCAGGGCCGAACCATCAAGATATAGCGTGGAAACGCGGAGATTGCTTGAACGGCTTCCATCTCCGCTTGTCGCCTGGTTTGGTCCGCTTGACGCGGATCCATTCCGTCCCCGAAAAACTTGTTCCGGTCCGATTGGGCTATCTGGTGGCCCTTCCATCGTCTCCCGCGGCAGAGGGCCGAACCTATCGCCGGCAGCCGGTGGCCGCCAAGGACCGGGTTCCGGAAACCTGCCGGACGCGGGCGAGACAGGAAGGAATGCCGACGGGACAACACTTCCCTCGCCGAAGCGGCGGTGCCAGTTTGTCGGCGTGACCGCTCCTATTTTCCGCGTATGAATGGTATCCGCACCCGCAGAAGGTTCGGGTGTATCGGGAACCACCGCAGCGCCGGCATAGGATGGCGCTTGACGCAACGCCAACTGCCGCTGTGATGCACTGACCTTAGCGAGCCATCGTGACGGCAATATCCGCCACTGGCGGGTCAGAACGTCCGCAACCTCGTTGGGAGCGGAATTTCGATCCCGCGCGTTGGTCAATGCCGCAATCGGGTGGCCTTGACGAAACGGCAAGGAATTCGGATACGAGCCCGGTATAAGATCCGGTCCATCTACCGCCCGGCCACTCTCAAAAGCCGCAACTCGCCTCGCGTGATGCCTGCCCGGCAGAGGCGCCATTGGATACGCTGGAAACTGAAAAATCTGCCGAAGCGCCAGGAACCAGGCGATCCGCTTTGCGCTGTGCGCAAGCATCAGGCGGCGGTCCGGAAACTTGCTCTGATGGGCATCGATCGAAGGCATGAAATTCATCCGGCCTGTCTAGCGCTGGACGGACCAGCCGAAGGCCGACCAGTCGAAAGCGTGTCCATCAAGAATACCTAATGCGATAACGTAAGCCGTCCGGTCTACGGCAGTAAGCGAAAAAGCCACGTCAAACGGCACCCCGTTCCGAACGAGGTATAAACAGTCGATCAGGACAGGGTGCCGCGCGAGTTTCCCACCTGTTCCTTCGCGTCGGGAACGCTCGCATCCTCATTGAGCAACGTGGCGATCGCTGCGAGACCGTCATCTCCAAGCCGCTCGATGAGGCTCTCGATCTGAGGTTCGGTCGTCGGCGAAGGTACAGGGACGCCGTCGATCTCCAAAACGGAAAACGCCAGGCCGGCCATGGACAGCCAAGGGCCATTTTGGGCAAGAACCGGACCTGCCGCCTTGAACAGCCGCAGCGTGTCCAACGCCGTCAGGCGCCGCAGCAGCAGCTTCCGACCCTGTTTGTCGACGGCCGACAAAGTCTCAACTGACGCCTGGATAATCGTCTTTGACGGGGTCATCAGATGCGTTTCTTCCTGGTCGCAAAGAACTCCAGCTTTTGCTTGACACTCGCGTCGCCCTTCCAGACGCCGGCGCTGGCGAGTTTGAACACCACGCCATCAAACTGGTAGGTCGATACCGAGCCGTCCGTCTCTGTCACATACTGATATATAGTCCCCGACTGGTTGCCCGCTCCGTTGTAGAAGCCCTGTTCGATTGCAGAAACGAAATCGTCAAGCGCGGACGTGCCCCTCTCGACTTCAAAGCTACCTTCCCAGCCCTTTGGCAATTCAGCGCCAAGCTGATGACCGTCGAGCCGGTTCACCCGTATCGGAGCGGTCAACTGCCGGCTTTCGAAGCCCGTTACGTGACTGATATCGACACGCCCGCTCGGTCCCATAATGACCAGCTGAGTGTCGCGGCCGATTGAAAAAGTTGTCAGACCCACTGCATGAGCTCCTAGCTAACCTGACCGGATGGTAACGTCTGGCGCGCCACCTGAACGGTCTGTCCGCCTTCGACGTTGACGATGAACCGCTCGTTGATCGCCTGGTATTGGATCTGGGCGTCGGACTGGACATATCCAAGACCGGTTCGCGACGATGGATTGTTGGAGGTGTCGCAAATCACGCTGAACGGAACCGAGCCGTCCGTGCTGCCGAGCAAGCCCTGCGACAGCATATTGTTCAGAAACGATAACTGCGTCGATCGGATCTGCGTGAACAGATTGCTGTTGATGACCTGACCAACATACTGACCCATTCCGGCGGCGAGCGTCTCGGCGATATAGTTTGTCAGCCGTGTGTAATCGTCGCCGTCGATCGCGGGATTGGAAGATGTATTATGCCCGCCGCGGACCCCCCAGTAGGTTCCTCCCGGCTGCGGGTTGCAAATAACGTCGACACCGGCCGCCAGCAAAACACCGAGATCTGCGGATGAATAGGTCGAGGTCTGTCCGCTTCCCGGCATGCCGGAGCTTTGGCTGGCGACGATGCCGTATAGCGGCTTGTTCAGGCTGGATTGCTCGGGCGACAGGTTGGCCAGGCGGCCCGCCGCGAAGCCCTGCGGTGAAACCAGCCGGACGATCAGATTCACCTGGTCCGACCACCACAGCCAGTCGCCGAACATGAGTTTGGCCGAATAGCTGTCCAGGCCGGCTTCGGCTTTTGTCGCGACCGCATTCGTGATCGTGTCGCCGGCAGGTGTGGTGAGGATCATATAAATCCCCTCCTGCAAGCCGAAACCCGCCTGAGTGCTCCATGTGGTTGCGTCGTCGCAATCGGCCAACAAGGCAAGCCCGCAGCCCTGGCCCCGCAATGCATACATCCCTGTGCGTGAGGAAAGGTCGGCACCTATGAGCTGGGCGCTGCCCACGCCCGTTGCGCCATCCGCTCCGGCGCTTGTTGAACCAAGCTTAAGGGAAAATGCAGCCGGCGACGCGGTTGTGCCGCCCGCGCTGGCGACGATAAGCAAGGAGGGTCCACGCTGCGGCCCCTGACCGGTGTTGACCGCCGCCGCGAGGCCGGTCCAGAATGCTGCGCCGTTTCCGGTCAGCCCGTCATAGACCTCGGGCTCAAAACCCGGGAGCAAAACCGACAATTTCCAGGTGTTAGGCTGGGATCCGATTCCAAGCGTAATGGTAATGCTGTTGCCGAGGGAACCGCTGTAGATCGCGGCGAAGCTGGCATTGCAGCCTGGAACCGCGGAGTACGCTGCGGTATCGGTGCCATCCGTGACGCGGACGCAGCGGAAGTTCTGCGCGCCCTGCTGAACCGCAGTCGCCACTTGGGTGCCCATATCGTACTTTCTGGGCATCAACGGTCCAAACGACTTGGCATAGTCAGCCATCGTCGCGACAATGGCGGGTTGATCCACCGGCCCCCACGATGCTGTTCCCACGACTCCCACTATGTTCGTCGGGACGCCGTTCAAAACCAGATTTTGCGGCGGGACGATTTGGACGTAAAGATCCGGGACGATGAGCGATGTCGTATTGACGGTGCCTTGCTGGCTGATCGGCACGGCCTTAACCTTTCAACGCAACGGGTGAGCCAACCCTGGCCACTGATTTCTTGTAGTCGGATGCGAGGATTTGGCTAATCTTCGCGGCATCGGCGATTATATCGCCCCGGACAAAGCCAAGAAACGGCTTTGTCACGACAAGATGGAGAGTCATGAAGGTACCTAACCGTATGTTATGTTGCCGTTGATCGAAGCAGCGCCGAAGATCATGGAAGGCTGCGTCAAGACTGTCACAGTTGGATACTCGGCGACGTAAACCAGGTCCCGCCTGTAGAGCAGGGCGTTTTGGGCCTGGTCGTAGCTGGCGGTATTTTTGTATGTAATCCGCGCGTACGTGCTGTCCGCCAGGACAAGGAAGCTCACCTGATTCATTGCGGCATCGACAGCCGCCGCCACCGTATCCCGAACCGTCGGGCTCGGGCACCAACATGCCACGCGAACGTCTTTTTCCTGCCGGCGGCTCTCATAGGAGCTTGGACAGTCGGCCACAGCCCGGGCGATGACGGAACCGGCGCCCGGTATCGTTATGGTTGTTCCCCGAACGGATACAACTCGATCTGCTTGAATCAAACCAGCCAGGTTGCCGGCGATAAGGCCAGCAGCGTCGCCGCTTTGGATGCGATAGACATACGCCGCCCGATCGATCAACGCACCAACCGCGTCGCCTACGGTTGGCGTGCCACCTATCGTGATGGTCGTGCCCGTTGCGGTCGCGGTTGTTCCCGGCTGAACCGGCGTGTATTGCCACTTCGGCAGATACCGGGTAGTGATGCGCCCCGCATCGTTGTCCGACGTAATGGTCACGTTGACGACACCGGCGCTGAGATCCGAGTTCAGTGTCGCCGCGTTTGGCCAGCCCCGGTAAACCCTGCAAAGGACGCCCACGACACTCGATTGAGACGAACCCGCGGGGTAGAGACTGGTCGTAACGCTTTCCGCTATGGCGTGTTCGACATCGGAAATGTCTGCCATCAGGTGGTTGCCATTTTAGCGATGAGACGCCAGCCGAGACTGGTGAGTTCCGACCCCGCGATGACAGCGCTTCGCCCGATGTCGTCGGTGATCATGTCGCCCGGCAGGAGTAGCACGCCGGCAGGAGCCGGGACCAGGATGTTCCAATACGGGATCGCCTGATCGGTCGGGAGATTTACGGATGTCGTGGAGAATTTGCCTTCACCCAGCACGCTTGCAGGCCAAAGACCCATCAATGCGGAAAAACCATTGGGTGTAAAGCCACCATACGGGTTGGTCCCCGTCGCGGTTTGCACCGTCGGCCGCGCGATTGAGATCGTCCGGTTGGCCATTACACAGAGCACAGGCAGAAGTGGTTCTTGCGACGCTATGAAGTAGGTAGAACTTCCTAAGACGATATAGTCTCCAGGCCGCGTGTAGCTGGCATCGAAAACCCCGTGCCAGAACGGCTGTCCATAGGTATTCGTTGTTTCCAGGCCGCCTGTGGCGGGAACGAATGCTGCGGGCAGACGCAAAAACCGGTTCTCTTTCTTGAGCGGTTCGAACGCGCCGGCAGGACGAAACGCATTCGCCGTCTGGCCGATGTGACGCGCTGACAGTCCCAAGCCAAAATACAGGCGGTCCTGGAGCTTATGGCTGTCCATTGTTCAAACAATCAAAGCCGGAGTGCTGCCGCCGGAAAGCGCGGGCCCCGCTGGGACGCCGAGAAAGCCGCACAGGCGGCGGCGCCATTCGTCGAGCAGGCGCATCCTATCGGCTATCTCAGCCTTGTTCCGCGTCCACATGGCCGCCTGATCCGTATCAAGATTGGCTGCGGCAGCGGGCACCGCCACCTCAAGACTAAGCAAGGTTCCCAGATATCGCCGCGCCACGGCCGTCTCGAATGCCGACAGGTTGGTCATGCGAAATTCCAGCATCCCGTAGACCTGGAAGTACCGCCATGCCTCCATGCCTGTCGGGGCCGCGCCGTAGGCCGGATACCCGCAGAAGCGGCGGATATCGACCTTTTCGGCATCCGAAAGCGGGTTCACAGGATCGATCCGTCACCGCGGCTGAACAGGATCGTGCCGGAGCCTGAAGACGTAATCGCCGCAGCGTTGGCGATCAGGCTGTTGACGGACAGTATCACCCGGCTGTTCGCCAGAACGGGCATGTCGTTCGCGGTCGCCACCACTGTCGAGTCCGAGCCGAACCTGATATAGGCCAGGACTGTCGATGCATTGGTGACCACGACTGTATCACCGCCGCCGGACAAGGCGACGTTCGACGAAACGCTGCTCGCTGCTAAGCTTACAGTGCCCGTCGGGCGGAACGGACTGATCGAGCCGATCGGCATGGCGGAAAAGCCTCCGTATCGTTGTTAGCCGATGTGTTCGATGATGACGGCGCGCTTGTAGGCTGCGTTTGTCGCGGTCGGCACGGTGGTGGAGTTGGTCGTGGTATCCGACGGCGCGCAGAACCCGCCGATCCAATACCAGGACTGGGCGATGATCTGTTGCAGGCGGTCGATCGCCTCGCGGGTGACCATGGCAATTCCATCGACCATCGATACGATCGAATCAGCCGGCGCGATGTCGCTGGTCGCCATCCCGGCGAAGTCACCCTCGATCAACGCGCCCTGGCCGCAGATCACCGGACGGCGAATCATCAGCCCGGCAAGCGACGGATGCGCCTGAACGAAAGCTTCGGTCGTCGGAATGAAACGCAGACCCAGGAAGTCGTTCGTCATGCCATTCTTGAAGACCTGGTTGGCCGAGGTCGCACCCTGGAAGAGCTGCTTGAAGTCAGGGTCCGCGAAAAGCTGGCGGGCCGATACCGGATCGAGATAGCAGTTATAGGCGCCGTTGATCTCGGGAACCGCGTTCAGCCGCAGCTTGGCGACCGAATCCAGCAGATTCGACATCGTGAGCGTGTCGGACGCGAGAATCTGCGACGTGTTGCCGCGCTGCGACGGACGGATGATCGACGAGCCGGTTGATGCGGTGACGGTGTTTCCCACCGTGCCATCAGCGACCGTGACGTTGCCTGAGAACGTCAGCGTCCCGGAAACGCCATTCGGAGCAGTCGAAACGTTCGAGGCATCCGCGGCGGCGCCAACGAGGGTGTAAGTGTTGGACCCCACGGTCACCGTCATGGCGTTGCTGCTGCCGACAGCCTGTTGCACGCCGTTGACAAACACGTACTGGAAGCCGCGGATATCGTCGACGGCAATCGTGGCGGCCGCGGCTGAAAGGGTCACGCGGACACGGGTGTTGCCACCCATATAAGCGTTGAAAAGCGCATTCCGGCTCAGCTCGTCGAGGCTGCGAGCGGCCTGTTCGCCGTTCACATAGGCATTCTGCAGGAACTGCGATGCGATGCCGACCCGCTCCGTCACAACATTCAGATCCGTTGTCGCCGCGTAAAGGTTCATCGAGATCGTATATTGCTCGACGCCCCACGTGGTGGGCGTCAGGCCGTTATCGAAGTTGGTGTTGGTGGACGGCACCAACGGTGTCGTAACGGTCGGCTTCAGACCAGCCCGGGTCTTGGTCAGTGTTTCACCGATGCCCACCGCGACGGTGACGCGATCGGCGCAGGCCCGATAGCCGAGCTTGGACCGCAGCGCCTGCTGAAACTCACGCTCGAGAAAACCCTGCTGGATGATCGGCTGCAGCGAGGCCGGAAAATTATTGATAGCCATCAATGGTCCTATGATTGTCGGGTGGCGTCGTCAGGCGTGACGGACGGTTAAAGGCGATGTCTTGTCAGCGCCGCGCGGGCGGCGGCATATTCTTCGTCAGTCATCTCAAGCGCGGTTTTCTGCCGCACCGGCTGCGACGCCGGGGCAACTGCGGCGCTCGATGACGACGTTGCTCCAAAAAGCCAGGGTTTCTCCCGGCGAAGACTGTCCATGATCTTGCGGCCATCGACGATTTTGTCGTTCCCGTCGAGGGTGACAGAAGAAAGATCGAGGAGTTTCAGCCCATCAAGGTCGATCATTCCGGCCCTAACGGCCTCGGTTCGCAAGTTGGCCGCCACGAGGCGAGACTCATAGTCAGCACGAAGCTTTGCAATTTGGTCATCAGCCGGCGCCGTTTGCGGCTGGTCCTGCGGGGTCTGCTCTTCGTTCTTCAGTGGTTCATCCATATCCAACTCACGGTTCTACTTAAACGTCCTCTGCATCGGGGTCATCATGGAAGTACTCTATGTCGTAGTAAGCCCCGATGGCGCGCGCCGCGGTTTCACGGCTGATGCATCCCGCCGCGATCAGTGACGTCAGCGACTGAACATCCTTCTGACGGTCTTCGGCGGTGGTGGGATACCAGCGCGGCCACTTGAGGCTGAGCGAAGCGGTCGGATCCAATGGACCGACCTCCTGTCCCAGGACAACGAGTGAGTAAACCTGCGACGCCCGGACAATCATCCGGGCAAGTAGCAACAAGCCAGCCTCGCCGTAGCTGGTTCGCATATTGTCCGCCAGCCAGATCAGGCCCTGATTGAGCAGCTCCAATGCGCGCCCCGACTGAGCGGAGGTAATTCGTTCGGGGCTGGCCCGATTCCCGTGTATGCTTTCCAGCGCCAGTTCGCGCAGAGTGCGAACATACTCGATGACCGCGCCCGATGCCGTGCCGCCGATCTCGAGCAGCCGTGCATCCCCCTTTTCGGAAACGACCAGGGCGTTGCCAGCCCCTTTGACTATATCGCCATCGGAAAGAGCCGGGTCTTTCAGCAGAAGGGTCGGATCGCTGCTATACTTCAGTCCGCGCCCGACCTGGCTCAGCTGATAGTCGATCTCAACCTGGGTGTGCATGGCAGCCGAAAATGTGCAGGCGCCATCGCACGGGTTCCCCGTTACCGAAAGGCCCGGCAGGTTCTTGATCCAAATGATCGGCACCGTGCCGAGCTTGTGCGAAACGGTGCGGGCGGTGTCCACGATGGCGGGAGATGATGCTCCGATGGGCACCGGCTCGAACCACGTTTCACTGCTTGAATCCCAGCTTCGCGCGAACCAGTATTGCGCCCCCGGATCGTCGATATCGTAGCCGTTGGCGATCAGGGTGGCGCCGGAAACCTTATATCGTTCGTCGACACGGGCGAGCGTATCAGGCGCCAGCGGGTCCCATGTCGGCGTCAGATACATCGTGTCCAGCACATCGACGAATATGCGCCCCCGCAGCACCCGCAACAGCAGCGCAACCGACCCGACCGCGCCTTTCATGGCCGCCTCGGTCATCGTGAAATTGAGGCGGGTTTCCTTGATAATCCCGGCGAAAGCATCGCGGATCTGCGCATCGCTGCTGTCGATCGTCGGGAAATGCCCTTCGCTGAACAGCAACGAAACACTGTCCTCAACCACGATCCGGCACAGCGGGTATCTTACGCTGGGACGACGTTGACGGAGCGGTATGTATTCGCCGCCCGGTCCACGCTCCTCATGAAAATGATACGGCAACACGTCGTAGATCGTACCGTCCAGCACGCGGTTGAGGATATCGAGGCGGCGAACGCGATCCGGATAGTCCGGATCGCGAGGGACCAGATCGCAAAGAGTATCAAACACCTAATTTCCAATACGGGCTTCGCGTTACATTCAGCGATTGAAAATGGAAATGGCCAAGGGTCCTGTTGCCCGCGGCCGATCGGCCAATGTGGTAAAGGCCCTCACGAGGGCATCTACCTGATCGTCTTTGTGTCCATACGGAAAATCACGCATCTCGTCGATCAGCGCCGGGTTCCACGCCCCCCGCGCAACCGAGACGTTACCTGCCTCCACCTGGGAGGCGAGAGGCATGGCCCGGGTGGCCTTTGAACCGGTTTCTCGAGCCGAGATGACATGGAAACCGGCAAGTTGCCGTGTCAGGTAGGCCATTTGACTCTTACCGGCCTGACCGGGATCTTCCGGAATTGCCACGATGACCTTGGTCCCGTCCTTATGTGCACTGTTGACAACCAGTTCTTCGACCTGATGCGGCGTGCCGCGAATGCGGACAACATCAAGCACAACATAGCGGCCATCCGAGCTTCGCAGCAGCTTGACGCCAACCGTCCAGTCCGGGTCGTTCTGGCCCGTTGTCTCGGTGGCGGCCAGATCCCAGGCCCGCACCGCAACTTCTGACGCACCCGGCTCAGGCGGCTGAACGACCGGGATGCGATCGACAGAAAAGAGCTGTCCGGCCGCGGGAAGCGGGGTTTGCTGAAACAAGGCCGCCCATGCCCTTTCTCCCATCATCTGCCGCTTCCGGATCAGGGCGTTGTAGTCCTCCCATTCCGGCCAGAGCGGCGCTCCGACGGCTCGGCCGAGCGGGTCGTCCGGTTCGGCGAGAGCGGGTAAACGAACGACCCGCCATTCCGATTTGGCGTGCGCGAGCAATTGTCCACCCAAATCGTCCGGGTGCCACCGTGTCATAATAAGAACGATCCTGCCGCCCGGCTTAAGCCGGGTCGTGAGATCGGATTTGAACCACTCCCAGACATGATTTCGTTGCCGAGGGCTTTCCGCGTCGGCCTGAGAGGCGATCGGGTCGTCGATGATCACCAGATCGGCGCGCCGCCCCGCAATGGCGCCTCTGACGCCGATCGCGAGATATTCGCCGCCGGCGGTGGTCGTCCACTTGTCCACTGACCGTTCGTCCCGCGTGACACCGAATCCAAGATGGTTTTTCTTCTCCAGGATCAGACTTCTAACGCGGCGGCTGAAATGCTTGGCTAACGATGCGGAGTGAGAGGCCGTGATGATCGACGAACGCGGGTGTTGGGTAAACCACCACACCGGAAAAATGACCGACGCATAGGTGGACTTGGCAGACCCCGGCGGCATCAGCACCATCAGCCTGTCATATGTCCCGCTGCAAATATTCTCGAGCTCGGACAGCAAATAGAGCTGGTGTGCGGCTGGTCGGTATCCAGTTGTTTTGAGTGCCTCTTCGGCCCAGGCCCGCAGGTTTCCGCGCAGCCTGCTTCTTACATAGAGTTCTCGTTCAATAGCAGCACTGTAATCCGAAATGAAAACCCGGGTTTTCGGCCGCCTACCGCCTTTCCTGCGATAAAGGCCTACCGCCCGGGTGGCGGCAGTCTCGGAGCAGCGCGGTCAGCGCCGTGTCTCCGATCATGTCAAACACCATAGGACATTTTGGGGCGTTTGGTCAAGCCTTTTTTCCTATGGTTGTCGGACACCCGTCTTTGGCGGAGACCTCCGTGCCGCCAACCAGGCGCGATCCTGACGGCAGGGCGCCGACGATACCCCTTGTCATCGGAGGTTACCCGGCCCTACGCAGAAAGGATGAACTGCGCTCCAGCCCAGACCCGGGAATTTCGCTTCGAGACCTCGGCGTTCGACGGCGCAGCTCGTGCGGGTGTGTTGCACACCGCTCATGGACCGCTGGAGACACCTGCCTTCATGGCGGTCGGGACCGCAGGGACCGTCAAAGCGATGCCGGCCGATGCCGTCAGAGCCACGGGTACGCAGTGCGTCCTGGGGAACACCTATCATCTGATGCTCCGCCCGGGTGCCGACCGCATCGCCGTACTGGGCGGCCTTCATCGGTTCATGGACTGGCCGGGTCCCATCCTGACCGATTCGGGCGGATTTCAGGTCATGTCACTGGCGGGGCTGCGTAAGATCGACCCTGACGGCGTCACCTTTCAATCTCATATAGATGGCAGCCGCCACCGGCTCACCCCCGCTATCTGCATGGACCTGCAGTGGAAGTTCGACTCGACGATCACCATGGTGCTTGACGAATGCACCGCCTTTCCAGCCACGTACGAGATCGCAGAGGCATCGATGGAACTGTCGATGCGCTGGGCGTTGTCATCCAGGGAGGCGTTCCGGCAGCGTCCGGGATACGGTCTGTTCGGCATCGTCCAGGGCAGCATCTATCCGGATCTCCGCCTGCGGTCGGTCAGCGCTTTGAAGGACATCGAATTTAATGGCTATGCCGTTGGAGGTCTCGCAGTGGGTGAAGGGCAGGAGGCAATGCTATCGACCCTTGACATCACCGTGCCCGGGATCCCGGCCGACGCGCCTCGCTATTTGATGGGGGTTGGCACGCCTGACGACATTCTGGCTGCTGTCCAGCGCGGCATCGACATGTTCGACTGCGTCATTCCCACCAGGGCCGGCCGAACCGCTCGGGCCTACACGGCGTCGGGTGTCCGCAACATGAGGAACGCGCGCTACGCCGATGATCCCGCGCCGCTCGATCCCGAGTGCCTGTGCCCGGCGTGTCGCGGGCACAGCCGGGCCTATCTGCATCACCTGTTCCGGTCGCAGGAGATGCTCGGCCCTATCCTCCTCACCTGGCACAACATCACCTACTACCAGTCCCTGATGCGTGGCATTCGCGGCGCGATACAGGTTGGACAGTTTGCCGCCTTCGCCGCCAGGACACGCGCAGCCTGGGAACCCGCCGCGGATGCCTCTGCATG
Organism: uncultured Rhodopila sp.; assembly: GCA_903851415.1. Lineage (GTDB taxonomy): Bacteria > Pseudomonadota > Alphaproteobacteria > Acetobacterales > Acetobacteraceae > Rhodopila. The sequence continues at coordinate 43,257 of CAINOE010000059.1, forward strand.
ACCGAAACGCCCTATGACCATCTTACGCTGCTCGGCCATGCCGCATCGCAGCCGGCCAGCCCCGCGGACGCGAGGCTGGAGCGTGTCGCCAATCCCGCCCCGGCCAGGCAGTATATCGTGCGCTTGACCTGTCCGGAGTTCACGTCGCTCTGTCCGCTGACCGGTCAACCGGACTTCGCCCACATGATGATAGACTATATTCCCAGAGACTGGATCGTCGAAAGCAAATCCTTCAAGCTGCTGATGGCGTCGTACCGGAACCACGGGGCGTTCCACGAAGCCTGCACGATGGAGATAGCGGCCAAATTGGTGGCGTTACTGGATCCGGTGTGGCTGCGTATTGGTGCGTATTGGTATCCCAGGGGCGGTATTCCGATTGATGTCTTCTGGCAGACATCGAACGCACCGCCGGATGTTTGGGTGCCGAACCAAGAGGTTCCCTCCTATCGCGGGCGTGGGTGAGCACACAGGGCGTAGGCGCCCCGAAAAGGGTAACCATGGCCGACCCCCGAACCGCCATTCGCGAACATGCCCTGCGGATCGGCTTTGATGCGATCGGCTTTTGCCGGGCCGAGCTTGGGCACGAATCGCGGGACCGCCTGGAAAGCTTTCTTCGGGCTGGTTACTACGGCGATATGGGATGGCTCGCCGACAGAACCGAACAGCGAAGCCAACCGCGATCGCTCTGGCCTGGCGCCCGCAGTGTCATTGTCGTGGGCATAAACTACGCACCGCCGGACGATCCCCTTGCTGTCACGAGACAGAAAGACCGGGGCGCGATCTCGGTCTACGCTCGCAACCGGGATTACCACTCTATCATCAAGGGGCGCCTGAAGCATCTGGCGCAGATGATGGCATCGCGCTTTGCCTGTCAGGTTAAGGTCTTCGTCGATACCGCCCCGGTCATGGAAAAACCGCTGGCGCAACAAAGCGGCATTGGCTGGCAAGGAAAGCACACGAATCTCGTTTCGCGTGTCCACGGTTCGTGGCTGCTGCTCGGGGAGATTTATACGGACCTGGAACTGCAGGGCGGCGCAGCCTCGTCCGATCGCTGCGGCTCGTGTTCGCGATGCCTGGATATATGTCCCACCAAGGCTTTTCCCGCGCCGTATCGGCTGGATGCCACCCGTTGCATCTCCTACCTGACGATCGAGCACCGTGGCCCGATCCCGCAGGAACTGCGACCAATGATCGGCAACCACGTCTACGGGTGCGATGATTGTTTGGCGGTTTGTCCCTGGAACAAGTTCGCAAAGCCGACATGTCACGAAAAGTTAATCGAACGAACCGACCTCGCGGCACCCCAACTTGCGGAATTGGCCCGCCTGGATGATCAGGCTTTCCGGGCAAAATTTGCAGGCTCGCCAATCAAGCGTATCGGACGGAACCGCTTTGTCAGGAACGTGCTGGTTGCCATCGGCAACTCTGGCGACCGTGCCCTGATGACAATTGCTGATGCTTTGCGGCAGGATCCGGATCCCGTCGTCGCCGAGGCGGCCGGCTGGGCCGTGCTGCGCCTCGCCACTTCGTCTCAGCCCTCTTCATGAATTTGCAGGGCGCGTGCATAGACAAGCTTCCGCGGCAAACCCGTCGCCGTGCTCACAAGCGCGGCGGCATCCTTTACGGTTTGGGTGGCCAGGGCGGCCCGCAGCCGTGCATCGAGCTCTTCCGGATCGTCCGTCTCCGGCGGTCCGATCAGCAGCGTGATCTCGCCTCGCGCGGGTTCGCGTTCAAACAAGGTCGCGAGTTCGCTCGCTGTCCCGCGTTCGACCGTTTCGAAACGCTTGGTCAATTCGCGGGCGACAGCGGCTGAACGATTGCCGAAGATCTCCTGCACGTCGCTCAGCGTCTCAGGCAGCCGATGGGGAGCCTCATGCCAGATCAGCGTCGAGGACAGGCCTGCGCGCTCGGCGGCGCGCAACACGCTGAAGGCCGCCCGGCGGGCGGCGGGCCGCGGTGGCGGAAAGCCAAGAAACAGAAAAGGCAACGGCGGCAGCCCTGACAGGATCAGCGCGGTAACCGCGGCATTGGGACCGGGTACGGCGCTCACGGCAAGTTCGGCGGCGATGGCGGCCCGTACCAGCCGGTAACCGGGATCGGACACAAGTGGGGTCCCCGCATCGGAAACCAGCGCTATTGTCTGTCCGGCCTGAAGCTTCCGCAGCACCGCCGGGATCTTGCCATCTTCGTTGTGGTCGTGAAGCGTGTCCGTCCGGGTGTGAATATCCATCGCCGCAAGCAAGCGGCCGGTCCGGCGAGTGTCCTCGCACAGGATCAGATCGCATGTGGCAAGGGCCTGACGAGCCCGCGCACTGATATCCCCCAGGTTGCCGATTGGCGTGGAAACTAGCACAAGGCCAGGTAGCGGGCCGGGCTGGCCGTCTCGCGGGTCATCGGGAGACTCGGCCGATGCGTCAACGGGCATTCCTGCTCCTTATCTGCGCCCTGGCGTTCGCCGGCTGCGGTGAGGAAACCTCCGGACGATACGGCGGAGAAAACCAATCTGGAGCGAATGGCGCCGGCTCGCTAGGCCCTGCCGGCAACAAAGGCGGCTACGGGCAGAGGGCCGCGATCCTGCTGCCGATGACCGGACCCAGGGCGGATCTGGGCAAGGTTCTGCTCCAGGCTGCGCAGCTTGCCCTGGGCAATGGGGCTGGGCCGGCACTGGACGTCATCGATACCGCAGGCACGCCCGCCGGCGCGGTCACCGCGGCTCAGACAGCTATCAACAACCATGACAGCCTGATACTCGGGCCTCTGACATCCGCGGAAACCGCCGCTGTCGCCCCGGTCGCGCGCGGCGCCAATATTCCCGTGTTGGCGTTCACCAATGACTCGTCGCAGGCGCAGCCAGGCGTTTGGACGCTCGGCATCACCCCGGCCCAGCAAGTGCGGCGGCTGGTGGTCGCCGCGGAGGCTCAGGGGAAGACCCAGTTTGCTGCTCTGCTGCCCGCCACGGACTTCGGCCAGGCCATGGCCAACGGATTGACCAAAGCAGTCGCCGCCGAAAACTTGCCGCCTGCCAGGGTTCGTATGCATGGATCAGGGATGGGGGCGATTACAGCCGCCACCAAGGACGTCTCCGGCTACGCCGATCGGCGGGGGCCGATTGAAGCGAAGGTGAAGGAGGCACGTGCTCTGGGCACCCCTGAGGGCCGCCACGAGGCCCAGGAACTGATGAAAACACCCATCCCGCCACCCTCCTTCAATGTCCTGCTCCTTGCTGACACGGGTGAGGCATTGCAGGAAATCACCAGCGTCCTGCCGTACTATGACATCGATCGCTCGGCGGTTCAGTTCGTGGGGCCGGCCCTGTGGGCCGATCCGGCAAGCGGATCGGGTGCTGTGCCGGGGGCCTGGTATGCTGCTCCGGACAACGCTTCGCGCGCCGCGCTGGAGCGGGACTATGCGGCGAAATACGGCGTGCCGCCGCCGCCGCTGGCGGACCTGGCCTATGATTCCGCATCGGTCGCGGCGGCTATCATCGGCCGCGGCGGTGCGCAGACATCTGTTCTGACGCAGCCGGCCGGCTTCCTTGGGACCGACGGCTGGCTGGCGTTCCTTCCCGACGGACAGGTCAGGCGAGGCCTCGCGGTGTTCCGCATCGAACGCGGCGGTCCGGCGCTGATTGACCCCGCGCCGCAATCGTCCGGCGCTCCGGGTTCCTGAGACCGTCCGGATCGCTATCCGCCGACAAAGCCAACCAGACGCTCCGCCTCGGCGACGATCGGATCGGCGATCGCCGCCGCCCGCTCGCTGCCGGACCTGAGAATTTGCAGAAGGGACGCCTCGTCCTCCAGCAGCCGCCGGGTCTCCGCGGCGATCGGCGACAGCTGATCGACCAGAAGTTCGGTCAGCGCTGCCTTGAACGAACCGAACCCCGTGCCGCCATGCGCCTGCAAGACAGAAGCGGGATCGGTTTCCGTCAGGGCGGCGTAAATCCCCACGAGGTTCCGCGCCTCCGGCCGCTCCGCGAGTTCGGAAACGTCGCTCGGGACCGGCAGGGGATCGGTTTTCGCGCGGCGAATCTTCAGCGCGATCGTCTCGGCGTCATCGTTCAGGTTGATGCGGCTCTGGTCGGACGGGTCCGATTTCGACATCTTCTTCGTGCCGTCGCGCAAGCTCATGACCCGGGCGGCCGGCCCCATGATCAGCGGCTCGATGTTCGGGAAGAAATCCACCCCATAGTCATGATTGAACTTCTGCGCGATGTCGTTTGCGAGTTCCAGATGCTGACGCTGGTCGTCCCCGACCGGCACCCGGGTCGCGTGATAGGCATGAATGTCCGCTGCCATCAGGTTGGGGTAGACGAACAAGCCCGAGGAGGCAGCCTCTCGGTCTTTCCCAGCCTTGTCCTTGAATTGCGTCATGCGGTTCAACCAACCGAGCCGGGCAACGCAATTGAAGATCCACGCAAGCTGCGCATGGGCGCGCACCGCCGATTGCAGGAACAGGATATGCTTATTGGGATCGATGCCGCAGGCGAGCAGAATGGCGGTCATCTCCAGCGACTGCTGCCGCAGGGCGGCCGGCTCCTGCCAGACGGTAATCGCGTGCAGATCCACCACGCAGAAGATGCACTCGTGACTGTCCTGCAGCTTCACCCAGTTGCGGATCGCGCCCAGGTAATTGCCCAGGGTGGGGATGCCGGACGGCTGAATGCCGGAGAAGACGCGCTGCATGCTCTAGGTCTCTATCGTTGTCACCGGACTGATGGCCGATACGCCTGCCGTCTGCAAGCGACGGCGCGACATGACGCGCTTGATATCTCTGAGGTTGTAGGCTCCCGTCAGCGGCACAGCGGCAGCGTAGGCCAGCAGGCCCGCGGCAATCAGGACCGCCAGCGATGCGAGCCTGAGGACCCCGTGCGAGGGTTCCGCGAAAAGCAGCCTCTGCAAAAAATACAGCACGACCCCCATTGCCAGCGAAGCGCCGATCATGCCGAGCAGCCGCCGCTTGAGCTGCCAGTCCGGCTTGAGCTGTCCGCGCCGGTACAGGATGTAGCCGAGGCCAAGGACATTGCAGATCGCCGCAATGCTGGTCGCGAGCGCCGGTCCGACATGCGCCAGCGGAACCATGAACGCCACGTTCAGGCAAAGATTGAGCGCAACGCACCCCATCCCGACCTTCACCGGCATGCTGGTGTCGCCGCGGGCAAAGAACGCGGGGGCCAGCACTTTCACCAGCACGAAAGCCGGCAGGCCAAGAGCGTAGGCCGCCAGCGCCTGCGAGGATAGCCGGGCACTCTCCGCGTCGAAGGCCCCGCGTCCGAACAGCACCAGCATGATCGGATAAGCTGACACGATCAGGGCCAAAGCGGCCGGCAGGGTCAGGAACAACGCATACTCGACCGCCCGGTTGAGCGTCGCGATCGACCCCGCGGCCTCGCCCGACCGCACCTGGCGCGAGAGCATCGGCAGCAGCGCCGTGCCCACGGCCGTGCCGATGACACCGAGCGGAAGCTGCTGCACCCGGTCCGCATAATAGAGAAGCGACACGGTGCCCGGCGGCAGCAGGCTGGCAATAATCACGTCAACCGCGAGGTTGAGCTGCGTGACTCCGGCGCCGACAAGCCCGGGCGCCATGCGCTGCATCAGCAGCCGCATCTGCGGCGTCAGCCTCGGCCGCGGGATCGACAGCTTCATCCCGCTGCGCCAAACGGCGATCATCAGAATGCCGAGCTGCGCCACGCCCGAAAGCGACACGCCCCACGCCAGCGCATGGCCCACCGTCGGGACGTAAGGGGTCATCCACAGCATGCAGGCGATCGAGACGATGTTGAACAACACGTACGACGCTGACGCCGCGGTGAATTTCTCCATCCCGTTCAGAACGCCTGAAACCAGGGCGGCCAGGCAGATCAAGATCAGGTAGGGAAAGGTTATCCGCGAAAGGTCGACCGCCAGCTGGAATTTCGCCGGGTCCTCCGTAAACCCGGGGGCCAGGACAAGCATGAGCTGCGGCATGAAAATCTCGCCCAGGATCGTCATCATCCCGAGCCAGAACGCCATGACCGCAAACGCCTCCCGAGCGAACTGCCTGGCCGCGGCTACCCCCTCCGTGTGCAGCAACCCGGTGAATGCCGGCACGAAAGCGGCATTGAAGGCCCCCTCGCCAAACAGGCGGCGGAACAGGTTGGGCAGCTTCAGGGCCACGAAAAACGCGTCGGCGATCGGGCCGGTGCCGATCAGGGCCGCGATCAGCATATCCCTGGCGAAACCGAGGATCCGGCTGATCAGCGTCCATCCGCCAACAGTCAGAATGCCTCTCAGCATGAGGGCGCCACAGGTCGGAGTCGCTGCCTCATCCGGGGATTCTTTTCACTCATCCCGCTGAGGACGGGAAAGAAGTTGCGCGATCGATTGGTCCAGGGTCTTCATTCCCATCAATAGTTCCGATACCGCAAGGCAAATCGGCAGTTCAACGTTTCCCGCCCGCTCTACCAGGGCAGCCGCCGTGCTGACCCCCTCGGTCACCCCGGTCCTTTCGGCGAGTATGTCGACAAGGGCTTTGCCCCGCCCCAGCGCATAGCCGAGACTGAAATTCCGGCTGGACGTGCCGGTGCACGTCAGCAGCAAATCGCCCAGGCCCGACAAACCCATCACGGTTTCCGCCCGTCCGCCCAGGGCGGCTGCCAGACGGCACAGCTCGCTGAGTCCGCGCGTGACCAGCGCTGCCCTGGCATTTTCACCGAGGCCCGCCCCGATGACCGCGCCGGCTGCGATCGCGATCACATTCTTTGCCGCCCCGCCAAGCTGGGCGCCGATGGGATCGTCGTTGCCATAGAGCCGGAACGTGTTCGTCCCGAGACAGGTGCGCACCAGCTCCCGCAGGCTGGGATCGCTGCTCGCGACCACGGTTGCCGCCGGCAGGCCAACCGCGATTTCGTGCGCGAAATTGGGTCCGCTCAGTATTCCGAGCGGACAGGCGGCCGACACCTGCGTCACCACCTCCAGCGGCAGCATGTTCGATCCCACCTCGACGCCCTTAGCGCAAACCACAATGGGCGTGCCGGAGGGCCGAAACCTCACAAGCGAGGACCGGAGCTGCTGGGTCGGCACAACCCAGACCAGCAGGTCGGAACCGGGCGGAAGGGTCTCGCTGAGAGTGATCGACTCGCTAACCGGCACGCCGGGCAGCCGAACATTCTCCCTGCTGTTCCTGATCGCGGCGGCTGCCGCTGCCGTGCGGGTTACCAGAGCAACATCGTTGCCAGCGCGCGCTGCCTGAATCGCCAGCGCGGTGCCCCAGGCCCCCGCGCCGACGACTGCGACCTTACTCATCGGCGATCCTGATCACCGCGGTTCCAGCCCCGGCTTCATCGCGACCCAGGCCGTCAAGCACCGCGGCTGCGATCAGGCCGCTCTGCTCGACAAACGGGTGAGGTGGATTGATCACCAGAAGTCCGCAGCCGTTGAGCCGCTCGGCGTTAGTCGGTTCGCGGTGATAGAGTTCGACCGCCAGGATGTCGGGAATATCGGCCGCCCTAAGAGTCGCGTGAAAGGTCCGCACGGCGGCGCGCTGTTTGATGGGATACCAGGCGGCGAAAACGCCATGCCCGAAGCGGCCGCGTCCCCGGCTAAGGCCTGCCGCCAGCGCCGCGAATTCATCCGGATCCTCGAACGGAGGATCGATGAAAACCAGGCCGCGCTTTTCCTTCGGCGGCAACAGCGCACCGAGCGCCTCCCATCCGGAGCGTTTGTGGACCTCCACCTGTGGATATCGATGAAAGTGACGCCGCAGCAGGACCACCTCCTCCGGATGAATCTCGCAGCAAGCCAGCCGATCGGCTGGACGCAGGAGCGCCTGGATCAAGGCGGGCGAGCCAGGATACAGGCCAAGCGCTTCCACAAGGCCAAGATATCTGGCCAGGATGGGCGGCCGGGCTGCGAAAAGCCGGCGTATCCCCGAATCAGCCTCGCCGGTCCGTAGCGCCGTCTCCGCCGTCAGGTCGTAGTGGCCCGCCCCGGCATGCGTATCCAGCACGAAATACGGCGCCGGCTTGCGAGCGAACGAATCGACAAGCGCCACCAGCAAGGCGTGTTTGAAGCAGTCGGCGAAATTCCCGGCGTGATAGGCGTGGCGATAGTTCATGGGGCCAGCGCCTCCAGCGGCCACCGAGGCTGAGCGGTCACGCTCATATCGTCGATGATGCCGCGCCGCAGGCGTTCCACGCCGGCCCAGGCCACCATGACGGCATTGTCCGAGCAAAGGCGGACCGGCGGGGCCACCATGCGGAACCCCTGCAACCGCGCCGCTTCCAGCAAAGCGTCGCGCACCCGCGCATTTGAGGCAACGCCACCTGCAACGACCAGCAGCTTTGACCCGGGAAACCGTTGCCGCATCATGTCCATTGCGTGGCCGGCCCTATCGGCCAGCACGTCCACCACAGCCTGCTGGAAACTGGCTGCGACATCAGCGCGTTCCCGGTGCGTCGGCGAGATTTCGCCAAGTCTCGACACCGTCTGGGCAACCGCGGTCTTAAGTCCGGACAAGCTGAGATCGCAGCCGGTTCGGCGCATCATCGGGCGCGGGAAAGGATACCGGTTCGGATCGCCGGCTTCGGCGAGCTTTTCCAGGGCCGGGCCGCCTGGCCAGCCGAGCCCGAGCAGCTTGGCGACTTTGTCAAATGCCTCGCCGACGGCATCGTCGACCGTCCCGCCCAGGCGGATATGCCTGCCAACATCCAATACCGCGATGCACTGGGAATGACCGCCGGAGAGGAGGAACAGCAGGTAGGGGAACGGTGCTCCGTCTTCGGCCAGGCCGGGTAGGCGAGCGGTCAGCGCATGGGCCTCCAGATGATTGACCGCCACGAAGGGCAAGTGGTTGGCGATCGCGACTCCCTTGGCGAACTGGCATCCGACGATCAGCCCGCCGATCAGGCCGGGACCGGACGAGGCTGCGACTCCGCCGAGGTCCCGGAAGTGCATGCCAGCTTTTGCCATCGTGCGGCGCACTTGCTCAGGCAGATACCGCAAGTGGCTCCGTGCGGCGATTTCCGGCACCACGCCGCCAAACGGCGCGTGTTCCGCAAGCTGGCTAAGCACGGCTTCCGCCAGAATCCGCCCATCGCCGGCGACAACCGCCGCGGCCGTTTCATCGCAGGAGGTTTCGATACCCAGGACCGGCTTCATCGCACCCTTCACGCCGCCCCTATCGCGGCCGGCGCTGTCTTGGCCCATCTTGCCCTGCCACGGCAACCTGCCTTCGCCCATGGCGGAACAGCGCAAAGACCATTACCTACGGCGGCCCGGGCAATCAGATCCGACCCTGATGGGCGGACTTTGACGAAAGCGAACCCCTTGAAGCGGATACTGATCACAAGACCGGAACCGGGTGCGTCGCAGACAGCCGAGCGAATCGCTGGAATGGGCTTCGTCCCCGTCGTTGCCCCCGTGCTCGCGGTCACCGGCGTGGAGCCCGCGTTGCGGCTTCCCGAGCATATCGCGGCAACTGTCGTCACCAGCCGCAATGCGGTTCCCGCCTGTCCTGCCGCTTGCCACGGGCGTCCGGTATTCGCCGTCGGGACAGCAACCGCTTCATGTGCCAGCGCGGCCGGTTTCAGCCATGTGATCGATGCCGACGGCGATGCGTCCGTTTTGGCCGCACTCATCGCGCAAACTCTTTCTCCTGCGAGTGGCAGCCTGTTTCTGCCGACGGGGCGTGGTCAGGGTGCCGCGCTGGCGGACAGTCTCAGAAAACTGGGATTTCGCGTCATTCGGCGGGTTGCCTACCAGGCAGTTTCTGTGCCTGAATTGCCGCAAGCTGCCGTGTCCGATTTGCAACAAGGGCGGTTGACGGCGGCCATGTTTTTCTCCACAGAAACGGCGCGCCACTTTGTGCGCCTTGTCCTGGAAGCAGGTTTGGGAGAGGCTGTGTCCGATGTCGAAGCGGTGTCTATCAGCGAGCGTCCGGTCATGGCATTAAAGCGACTGGCCTGGCGGCGCATCAGTGTCGCCGCGAAGCCGAATCAGGATGCAATGTTGGCGCTGCTGCAATGAACGAATCCACCGATTATCCCTCCCCGCCGGAGCGTCCCACGGACACCGCTGCGGTGCCCCCGCACGACCCGGCCCGTTCGCAACCGGATCTCTTGCCCTGGTTTTGCGGCCTCGGTTTTCTGCTTCTTGCCGGTGGCATTTACGTCTCCTGGCAATACCCGCGCACGCCGGGTTTGGCGGCGAACCATGCCCTGGAGCAGCGCATCGCGGACCTCGATGCCCGTGTTGGCCGGCTGGAGCAGCGGCCGCCGGCGGTGAACCAGGCCGACATCGGCAGGTTGGCAGCCCGGATTGACGGACTCGACGCAAAGGCAGCGGAACAGACCCAGGTCGGTGGTCGCCTCGACGGCCTGTCGGGTCGGATCGAAGCCCTCTCAGGCCGCCTCCAGGCTGCACTGGATGCCGAAAAGCAGCAGGCCGATCGGCTTTCCGCGCAGGTCGCCGCGCTTGAGAAAAATGCCGGGGGTCTGGATTCTGTTTCCGACCATCTGCAACGCGTGACCCGCATTCAGGAAGCAAGCATCGCGCTCGCGGCCGGCCGCCCCGTCGGCGACGTTCCCAACGCGCCACCCGCGCTGTCCCGTTTTGCGCATGAGGCCCCCCCGACGGAGGTTCAACTCCGCCTGCTGTTTGCTCAATCCGAGAAGGCCGCCGTCGACGCGAAGCAGCCGGACGATACGTCCGAGCCGTTGATCGACCGCGTTTGGGAGCGGGCGCAAAATCTGGTGACCGTTCATAGGGGCGAGGAGGTCCTGGTGGGCAACCCGGCCTCCGTTACGTTGGGCCACGCGAGGGAAGCGCTTGATTCCGGCGATCTGAAGGACGCCATCGCTACGGTGGAGACGCTGAAAGGGCAGCCGCGCCAGGCGATGGCCAAGTGGCTGGCGGAAGCGAAATCACTGGAGGATGCGCGCGCCGCGCTCGCCAGTCTGGCCGGGCAGACCTGATGCGCAGGGTTATTCTCTTTCTCATCGTCGCGGCGGCCGTTGTCGCGGGCGCATGGTTCTTGTCCGGCGTCTCGGGCCACGTTACCGCGACCATCGGGACGTTCACGGTTTCGACCTCGGCAGCCTTCGCCATTTTGGCGTTGATCCTGTTTGTCGTGGCGATCGTCATCCTCGTCCGCATATTCTACGGTGTCGTTAGAATGCCGCGCGCCGGAGGTCTCTGGCGCCGCCGCCGCCGGACCGAATTAGGTGAAACTTCTGTTACTCGCGTGCTCGTCGCGCTGGCTGCCGGGGACGAGCGAGCCGCTCTCAAGCAGGCCCGCCGGGCCAGGCTGCTGCTCGGCGATTCGCCCCAAGTACTTTTGCTGCAGGCGGAAGCCAGCCGGTTGGCCGGCCGCGAGGATGAGGCGAATGAGGCGTTTCTCGCACTGGCCAACCGGAAGGACGCGCGGTTCCTGGGACTGCGCGGACTGCTGCGCCAGGCAATCGATCGCCGTGACTGGCCGCAGGCGCTTGAGATTGCCAATCAGGCCGAAGCGATCCAGCCAGGCACGTCCTGGCTGCGACAGCAGCGTGCCGAACTGGCCTTGCAGACGGAAAATTGGGCTGAGGCGCTTGACCTTATCGGTCCGGATGCGCGCCGCCCGGCCTACCTGATCGCTGCGGCCGATGCCGAGTCCGACCCGGCCCGGGCGCTGGGCTACGCCAAGCAGGCCTGGAAAGCAGACCCCAAATTCGCGCCCGCGGTTATGGCCTACGCACGCCGCTTGCGCTCGGCGGGCAATGAAAAGCGCGCACGGACTTATGTGACAGAGGCCTGGGCGATTTCGCCACATCCGGAGCTTGCGGAGTTTTTGCTGGCGCCGGAGCCTGATGCACAGGCGCGCCTGAAGGCGGCCAGGCAACTCGTCCAGCGAAATCCAACCAATCCCGAGAGCCGGTTCCTGGTGGCCAGAACATCGCTTGATGCGGGTTTGATCGCCGAGGCGCGCATCGAGGCGGAGGCCGCGCTGGCGGCTGGAATAAATCAGCGACGTCTGTCTCTTCTTATCGCTGAAATAGAGGAAACGGAGCGGGGCGATACCGAAGAAGGTCGCCTCGCCCAGCGAAACGCACTGCGTCAGGCCGCCAACGCCGATCCTGATCCGCATTGGCAATGCAGCAACTGCCGCGCTGAGCACGTGATCTGGCAGCCGAAATGCTCGTCCTGCGGCAGCGTTGCGTCGCTGCAATGGGTCACCGAGGCCGGAACACGCGCCGTTCCTGCGATCGTCGGCTGATTCGTTACGGCGATCCGTTCGATTTCGCCAGGAGGATGCGGCCGGGGCGGAGCTCTCGTTCAAACGCCCCCTGCGGGCTGGTGCCGCAGGGGGCTATGTGCAGATATGGAGAGGGATCGACGGACCGGCCGTCCACGATCATTCCGAAGTACAAATGCGGGCCGTAGGTGAGACCGGAGCGGCCGACGGTCGCGATCTTTTCGCCTCCGGACACCACCCTTCGGCCCTCGGCGATCACCGGGGCGATCAGGCCAAGGTGGCTATAGACGCCGATGAAACCTTGATGCTGGATGAGCATCTCCAGCCCCCCGACGCCATGCCGCTGCACGCGAATGACCGAACCGGACGCCACCGCTTTGACCGGGGCGCCGACCGGCGCCGGCATATCGATCCCGTTATGGAATTTCCCCGCCAATGGCCTGTCGGGAAGGGATCGAGGCCCGAACGGGGACGATATGCAGGCCGGGCTAACCGGGGGTGTGATCGCCGTTTCGGCGGACTGAGGCGGCGCGGCACGGGACAATGAGGCATCCAGCGTAATCGCGCTGGCGAAAATGACTCCCAACCTCCGGAGGGCGGCTCCGCGAGGTCGTATCGTATACGGGGTGACGTTGCCCGGGCGTCCCGTCGACTCCACTGGAGATTACCCTATCCGGCAGCGGCCTTCCTGACCTTCCGCACCGCCGGAACAATGGCGGGGGGAGGCAAATCGTCGGTGTTGGTGAGCGCCTGCAATAACGCCTCCCGGATTTGCGCCAGCTTGCGGTCATTTTCGACCTTTAGTCCGAACACATCCTTGACGTAAAACACGTCCACGGCGCGCACGCCGTAGGTTGTCACATGCGCGGAAGCGATCTGAAGACCTTGCTCGCTGATAGCAGCGGTCACGTCGTGCAACAGGCCCGGACGGTCGCGGCCGTTCACCTCCAGAATAGTGTGCGTGTTTGACGCACGGTTGTCGATCACCACGCGCGGGGGCACATGGATCGCCTGCATCCGGCGTCCCAGAAGAATCTTCGAAACACGCTTGATTTCCGGTCCCAGCTTCAAGCGGCCGGACAGTGCCTGTTCGATCAGAACTGACAATCGCGCCAGACGATGAGGCGCCTCGAACGTTCCACCGGCCGTGTCCTGAATCCAGAATGTGTCCAGGGCCATCCCGTTGTTCATCGTATGAATTCTGGCATCGACGATCGAAGCGCCCGCAACGGCCAGCGCGCCCGAAATCCTGCTGAACAGTCCCGCATGATCGGCGCAGTATACGGTCACCTCGGTGACGGCGCGCGCCGGCAGCGGTTGCGTATCGACGGTCAGCGGAGATTTCCGGTGGTCGGCATCGCGAATAAGCCTCGCATGCCGGGCATGCGTTTCGGGATCGAATGAAAGCCAATATCCGGCGTAGGCCAGAGATGTGAAATTATCAATTTCTTGGTCCGACCATTCCGGCAACAGGGCGGCCACGGCCTCCTTCGCCCGGGCAACACGAACGTCGCGCTCTGCGGTTGACAGGCCGCCGGCGAGCACTTCAGCCACGCGAGCATACAATTCGCGAAGCAACGTCGCCTTCCACCCGTTCCAGACCTTGCTCGAAACCGCCCGCATGTCCGCGACGGTGAGGATCAGCAATAACCGCAGGCGCTCGGGCGATTGAATGGTGTCGGCCAGATCCAGGATCGTCTTCGGATCGTCGATATCGCGCTTGAACGCGGTCGCGCTCAACAGCAGATGGTGCAGCACGAGCCAGGAAACCATTTCGGTCTCCTCATCAGTCAGGCCAAGGGCCGGTCCCACTTCAAGCGCGACCTCCGCCCCAAGCTCCGAGTGATCGCCGCCGCGCCCCTTGGCGATGTCGTGCAGCAGCATCGCGAGATAAAGCGCCCGCCGCGATTGCACGTTATCGACTAACTCCGAAGCAATCGGCGCTACTTCGGCCAGTTCGCCACGCTCGAGCGTGTTGAGGACCCGGACTGCTTCGATCGTATGCTCGTCGACGGTGAAGATGTGGTAAGTGTCGAACTGCATCTGCCCGACAATGCGGGCCCAGTCGGGCAGATAGCGTCCGAAAAAGCCGGTTTCGTTGAGTATACTTAACCACCGGGCGCCGTCGGGGTGCTGACTGCCGGGACGCGACCGATCCGGCTCTTTGCCACACAGCAAATCCATAAAGATGGCGGCCGCCCTTGCATCTCCTCGCAGCGAGACGGCGCGGCGTTCGTTTTGTATGAACGATCGTATGGCCAAAGGATGAAGTTCCAGCCCGCGGTCCCGGGCCACCTGCAAGATGCGGAGCATCTGAATCGGCTCCGCGTCGAAGTCGCGGCCGCCAACCGGCAGCAACTTGCCTTCCGCAAGTACGAAACCGGAACTTAGCAGGGCCGCGTCGGTTTCCGCCTCGATCGCCGGGGGGCCGAGAGCGGACCGAAGAATGGCAGGTTCCAGGATCCGGGTAAGACGAGCGATCTCACGGGCCGTCAGGAAATAGTGGCGCATAAAGCGCTCGACACCATCCTGGCGGCCATGCCGCGTGTAACCCATGCGAGCGCCCACAACCGGCTGCAGGTCGAAAGTCAACCGCTCCTCCGCCCGCCCCGCCACGTAGTGCAGATGGAACCGCACGGTCCACAGGAACTCCCAGGCGCGCCGGCCGTGGCGCGCTTCCTGCTGGGTTAGAATTCCGTCGAGATCAGCCAGTTCTCCCATGGTCCGGGTGTCGAAGACATATCGCGAGATCCAGTAAAGGGTCTGAAGATCCCGCAACCCGCCGCGGCCTTCCTTGACGTTGGGTTCGACGACAAACGGGCTGTCGCCATAGCGGCGGTGGCGGACAGCCCGTTCGGCCTGCTTGGAGGCGATATATTCGGCCGGCCCCTCTTCCTTGCAAGCAGCCCGGAAACGGCGATAAAATTCGCCGAAAAGCGCAGCATCGCCGGCCAGGAACCGCGCATCAAGCAAAGCCGTCCGGATGGTTGTGTCCTTCGCGCCCTCCGTCAGGCAATCGCCGATGGAGCGCGTGGCATGACCGACCTTGAGGCCGAGGTCCCACAAAAAATAAAGCATGTACTCGACCACGCGTAGCGTGGCGGGTTCCGGGTCTTCGGCGGTCAGGAAAAGCAGATCGATATCGCTGAAGGGCGCCAATACCCCGCGGCCGAAACCGCCGGTCGCCGCTATGCTCAGATGCGCGACCGGGCCAAGCTCCGCGTTGTTCGTCGTGTGCTCAAACAGTGCTGAGACGACGCCATCAACCAATGCCCCCAACAACCGGGCGGCTTGAAGTCCGCTGATCTGCTCATGTTCGAAGGCATGTTGAACATAGGATTGAATGCGCGCCAAATGGCGCCTGAAGGTGCCGACCGCCGCGTCCCGCGGCACTAAGCCACCCTCGCCGGCGAGGCTGGCGAGCGCGTCGGACAGCAAGGTCGCCGCGGCTTCAGGGGCATGCGGCAGAGGGATTGGAGTTAACATTGCGCCAATCGTACTATGTGGACCCGTCCGCGCAAGCGGGGGCGAGCGACTTAAGTAAATATAAGGCATCAAGAGCCTGTTTCGGCGTCATGATGTCGGGGTTGATATCATCCAAAGCCTTGCGGAGCGCGGAACTCTCGTTGGTTTCCAGAACAGGTTCGTTCGTGGCCTCGGTCGCGGCGAACAAGGGCAGCCCGCGCAGGGAAGCGGCTGCGTTCAGCGGCCCGCCATGTTTCTCCATCGCGGCCATCAAGGATGCGGCTCTGCGGACCACCGGCGCAGGCACACCGGCCAGTTCCGCGACATGAATGCCCCAGGATCGTCCGGCGGCTCCCTCCGCGACTTCATGCAGGAACACCACACTGCCCTTCCATTCCTTCACGCGCATCGTATGCGGCTTCAGCCGCGGCAAGCGATCCGCGAGTTCCGCAAGTTCGTGGAAATGTGTGGCGAAAATGGTGCGGCAGCGTGTTGCGGAATGTAAAGCTTCCAAGACAGCCCAGGCGATCGCAAGCCCATCCAGAGTGGACGTACCGCGGCCGATCTCATCGACGACGACAAGCGACCTCGGCCCGGCCTGATGCAGGATGGCGGCGGTCTCCGTCATCTCGACCATGAAGGTCGATCGGCCGCGCGCCAGATCGTCGGCCGCTCCGACCCTGCTGAACAGACGATCGACGATGCCTAAAGTCGCCGATTCGGCAGGAAGCGGCAAACCAGCCTGGGCGAGAACGACAAACAGGGCATTTTGCCTCAGGAATGTGGACTTGCCCGCCATGTTCGGGCCGGTCAGCAGCATCGCGCGGCGATCCGGCGAAAGATCGCAGGTATTGGGGACAAAAGCGGTCTGGCTCGCAAGGGCGCTCTCCACCACGGGATGCCGGCCCGCTTCAATGTGAAAGTCGTCGGTGACGGTCAGCGTCGGCCGCACCCACCGCCCGCTTTCGGCAAGCGCCGCCGCGGACTGGATGACGTCGAGAAACGCAAGAGCCTCGGCGCAAGCGGCGAGTTCGTCGGAACGGCTCACGACCTCGCTCACAAGGTGGCTGAATACGAAGCGTTCCCGCGCGGTCGCCTGTTCGGCCGCCTCGCGGATGCGCTGGTCCAGATCGGACAGCGCACCTTCGGTGAATCTTGCCCCGTTCGCCATGCCCTGGCGCAAGGTCAGTTCGGGAAAGCCGCGCAGCTTTTCGACCGCGACGGCAGGCACCTCGATCACATAGCCAAGCTGGGCATGGTGCTTGATCTTGAGGCTGGCGATGCCGAAGCGCTGCGCATAGTCGAGTTGCAGCGTCGCGATGACCTGACGGCTCTGGTCGCGCAACGCGCGGTGCGCATCCAACTCGCCATCAAAACCCGTCTTGATGACGCCGCCGTCTTCCAGACGCGACGGCGCCGGGTCGGTCAGAGCCCGCTCAAGTTCGCTTTCAAGCGCCGAACCAGCGGGGATTTTCGCCAGCGCATCGGCGAGGGCGGGTGGCAACGGCGGTTGCAGAAGCCCGGCAACCGCAAACGCCGCTTTCAGCCCGTCACGTATTGCAACGAGATCACGCGGGTTGCCCCGGTTCACAGACAGCCTGCCCAGTGCCCTCGCCATGTCGGGGGCGCCGCGCAGGACGCCCCTCAACGTCTTGGTGGCGTCGGGATGGGCGATGCACCACGACCACGCGTCCTGGCGCGCCACAATCGAGGGATGATCGGTCAAAGGAGACGACAGCCAACTCGCCAACAGGCGTGTGCCGGCGGCCGACAGCGTCCGTTGCACGGCCGAGAAAAGCGTATGCGTCGTGCCGCCGTCCCTGGACCGGTGGATCTCAAGGTTTCCGCGGGTCGCCGCGTCCATCGAAAGCGCACCGGCCTGCCCCTGCGGCTCCGGGTGGCCAAGCCGGGGCAGGGACCCGGACTGCGTGCTGCGGACGTAATCGACCGCCATCGCCGCTGCGATTGCTTCACCGTCGGTGAACGTCCCGAACGCGTCGAGGCTCGCCGTCCCGAAGGCATCGGCCAGGCGCCGCCGCGCGATCAGCGGAGTCGAAGCCACCGGCTCCGGCGAGCGCCTTGTGTCCCACTCGCCTAAAGCCAGCGTTTGCGGCGCCAGGATTTCCGCCGGTTCCAGGCGGCCAAGCAAAGCCGGAAGCTCGGCCACGGGCAGCGCAGCCGTCTCGAACAGGCCGGTCGAGACATCGACCCAGGCGGCCCCTACGCCGTCCTTGTTCCAGGCAATCGCCAGCAGAAGGTTCGGCCGCCCCGCCTCCAGCAGCGTTTCCTCGGTGATCGTGCCCGGCGTAATGACCCGCACGACCTCCCGCTTGATTGGCAGTTTGCCCGTCCGCGCCTTCGGGTCTTCCATCTGCTCGACGATGGCGACGCGAAACCCCCGCCGGATCAGCCGGGCGAGATAGGCCTCGGACGCGTGGTGCGGAACGCCACACATCGGTATGGGCGAGCCGTCATGCTCGCCGCGGTGGCTCAGCGCGATGTCGAGCGCGGCCGATGCCGCTTCCGCATCGGAGAAGAACAATTCGTAGAAATCGCCCATGCGGAAAAACAGCAGCGCATCGGGATGGTCCGCCTTCGCCGCGAACCACTGCGCCATGGCCGGCGTCGCGCCGGATGCCGACAGCACTTTCGAGGCGGGGTGGGAAGCTGTGTCCACGGTTCTGTTAAGCGTCTGCGCCAGCGGGCGGCGCCGCCTGGCGCTTCCGAACGAAAGCCGCGATCGAGGCCAGCGCCGCCGGGGTCATGCCTTGAATGCGGGAGGCCGCGCCTAGCGAATCCGGGCGGGACCGGTTCAACTTTTCCCGGATTTCCGTGGACAGGCCGCCGATCGCCTCGAAAGCGATGTCCGCCAGACCGACGCCGTCTTCGCGCCGGCTCAGCCGGAACTCGGCCTGCTGCCGATGCAAGTAGCCAGCGTAGCGCGCATCGGTGCGAACTTGCTCCGCGGTCCTCGCCGGCAACATTGCGAGCCACGGGAACTCGGCGCACAGGCGCGGCCAGCCGACGGCATCGTTGGCGGCAAGCTCCAGGACAGATCGCCAGCGCCCGTCGAGGGGTATTGGAATGCCGAGGCGATCGACCGCGACTGCCGGCAGGCCCTCCGCACGGGCGCGCGCCATCGCATCGTCCAGGGATTTCTTATGCGCCGCAAACGCCGTTGCCCTGGCCTGCCCGACGCAGCCCCAGGCAATCCCCTTTTCCGTCAGGCGCAGATCGGCATTGTCGGCCCGCAGGCTGAGGCGGAACTCGGCGCGCGAGGTGAACATCCGGTATGGCTCAGTCACGCCTTGCGTGGTCAGGTCATCAACCATGACTCCGAGATATGATTCGGTCCGGTCGAGCCACACGGCTTCCTGTCCGACGCTGATGCGCGCGGCATTGAGGCCGGCGAGCAGGCCTTGCGCGGCGGCTTCCTCGTATCCGGTCGTCCCGTTGATCTGTCCGGCCAGGAACAGACCGGGCATCGCGCGCAATTCCAGGCCTCGGGTGAGCGCCCGTGGATCGACATAGTCGTACTCGACCGCATAGCCCGGCCGCATCATGCGGGCGTTTTCCAGGCCGGGGATGGTTTTCAGGATGGCACGCTGCACGTCCTCGGGCAGGCTTGTCGAAATCCCGTTCGGGTAGATCGTCGGGTCGTCGAGACCTTCGGGTTCCAAGAAGATGTTGTGACGTTCCTTCCCGGCGAACCGGACGATCTTGTCCTCGATCGACGGACAATACCGAGGCCCCCTGCCGGCGATCTGGCCTGAATAGACCGCCGAGCGGTGAATGTTATCCCGGATCACCGCGTGCGTGGCATCCGTCGTGCCGGTGATGTGGCATTCGACCTGCCGGTTCGGCAGCCGCGTCGTCATGGTGCTGAACGGCTGAGGATCGTCGTCGCCCGGATCCGCCCGTAACCCCGCCCAATCGATGGTTCGCCCGTCCAATCGCGGCGGCGTGCCGGTCTTTAGGCGTCCCAGGGGCAGCCCCAGGCGGGACAGTGTCTTCGCCAGACCGATGGACGGCGCCTCGCCGATGCGGCCCGCCGCGGTCTGCCGATCGCCGATGTGGATGATTCCGCGCAGGAATGTCCCGGCCGTCAGCACGACCGCGGCGCAGGCGATCCGGCTGCCGTCCGCGCAGACGACCGCGGCGATGCGTCCGTCTTCGCCGGTTTCAAAATCTTCGACCGCGGCGGCGCGCAGGGTCAGCCCCGCCGTCTCCTGCAACAAGGTCTGCATCGCGTGGCGATACAGCGAGCGGTCCGCCTGCGCCCTCGGGCCGCGCACCGCCGGGCCCTTGCTCCGGTTCAGCAGCTTGAAGTGGATGCCGGCCGCGTCGGCTGCCCGTCCCATCAGGCCATCCAGCGCATCGATTTCCCGCACGAGGTGGCCCTTACCGATGCCGCCGATGGAGGGGTTGCAGGACATCTCGCCGATGGTGTGCAAGGCGTGAGTCAGCAACAGCGTGCGTGCCCCGGCCCGGGCGGCGGCGGCCGCAGCCTCGCACCCGGCATGACCGCCTCCGACGACGACTACATCAAACCTATCGCTCATCCGCTGCTTTCTGCCATAGAACCGGGCACCGAGCCATGCTTGTACGCGTGTCGCCTTCTAGGTGGCGCGCGCCCTGCATGTGGCCGCACCGACGTCTGATACCTGAAGGAACTCGCCATGGCTGATGGGGCTGATGACACACGTACGGCGCGGGTGACTGCCGAGGAAGCCCTGGCCATGCATGCCAGCGGGCGGCCCGGCAAACTGGAAACGCGCATCAGCAAACCGCTGACTACCGCGCGGGACCTGTCGCTGGCCTATTCGCCCGGCGTGGCGGAACCCTGCCTGCGCATCGCCAAGGACCCGTCGCTCGCCTATGACTACACGACCAAGGGGAACATGGTCGCGGTGATCTCCAACGGCACCGCCGTGCTCGGGCTCGGCAACCTGGGCGCGCTTGCCGCCAAGCCCGTGATGGAGGGCAAGGTCGCCCTGTTCAAACGCTTCGCCGACGTCGATGGCATCGACCTCGAGATCGGCACCGAGGACGTCGAGGAATTCGTCAACGCCGTCCGGTTCCTCGGGCCGGGCTTTGGCGGGATCAACCTTGAAGACATCAAGGCGCCGGAATGCTTCGTCATCGAGCAGCGCCTGCGCGAGCTGATGGACATCCCGGTCTTCCACGATGACCAGCACGGCACGGCGATCGTCGCGGCCGCCGGCCTGATCAATGCCTGCCACCTGACCGGGCGTTCGCTGCGCGACGTGAAGCTGGTCGTCAACGGCGCCGGCGCGGCGGCGATCGCCTGCGTGGAACTCATGAAGGCGATGGGCGTGCGGCCGGACCACGTGATCCTGTGCGACACCAAGGGCGTCGTCTACCAGGGCCGGACGGAGGGCATGAACCAATGGAAGTCGGCCCACGCCGCGGTGACGAGCGCACGTACCCTGAGCCAGGCGATCGAAGGGTCGGATGTGTTTTTCGGCCTGTCGGTGAAGGGCGCGCTCACCCGGGACATGGTCGCGTCGATGGCGGACAAGCCGATCATCTTTGCGCTGGCCAATCCGGACCCGGAGATCACGCCGGAGGAGGCGCGGGCGGTCAGCCCGAATGCGATCATTGCAACCGGGCGAAGCGACTACCCGAACCAGGTCAATAACGTCCTGGGCTTCCCCTATATCTTCCGCGGCGCGCTGGATGTCCGGGCGAAGACGATCAATGATGCCATGAAGATCGCCGCCGCCGAGGCCCTGGCGAAGCTGGCGCGGGAAGACGTGCCGGACGAAGTGCACAGCGCATCGACCGGGCGCCGGCTGGCATTCGGGCCGGAATACATCATTCCGAACGCCTTCGACCCCCGCCTGATCGGCCGCATAGCACCAGCCGTCGCCAAGGCCGCGATGGACTCCGGCGTTGCCCGCAAACCGCTCGACGACCTTCGCCGCTATGTGCGCAGCCTGTCGGGCCGCCTCGATCCGACAGCGGACGCCTTCGATGCCACCATGGAAATGGTGCGGAACAACCCGCGCCGCGTCGTCTTTGCCGAAGGCGAAGAGCAGAAGGTCGTTCGCGCCGCTGTGGCGTTCCTCGCCGGAGGGTTCGGGCAGCCGATCCTGATCGGGCAGGAGGATCGTGTCCGGGCGACCCTGGCCAGCCTGGGGCACGGGGACATCGAGGGCATCGAAATCCAGAACGCCCGCCTGTCGGGGTCCAACAACAAGTATATCGAGTTCCTGTACGCCCGCCTGCAGCGGCAAGGTTTGCTGAGACGCGACATCGTGCGCATGGTCAATCTGGACAGAAACGTGTTCGCGGCCTGCATGGTAGCGACCGGCGATGCAGACGCGATGGTGACCGGCGTTACCCGTTCGGCGTCGGTCTGCCTGAGCGACGTGCGCCAGGTGATCGGAACCGCCCGGGGTGCGATCTCATTCGGCTTGACCCTGCTGGTCGGGATGCGTGGCAAGACCATCTTCCTGGCGGATTCGCTGGTGCATTTTCGCCCGGATGCCAATCAGGTCGCGAAAATTGCCATCGGCGCGGCGGCGGCGGCGCGGCTCTTGGGCCACGAACCACGGGTCGCTCTGCTGTCACACTCCACCTTCGGCGATCCGCCGCACCCCGGAGCGGTGCCGATGCGCGACGCGATCAAAATTCTGGACGAGCGCGAGGTGGATTTCGAATATGATGGCGAAATGAGCCCGGACGTCGCGCTGGAGTCGTCGATTCGCGCGTTTTATCCGTTCTGCCGCCTGACCGGCGACGCAAATGTGCTCGTGCTTCCCGGCTTGCACTCCGCGCACATCACCGCCCGCCTCGCTCATCATCTGGGAGGCGGGACGACGATCGGTCCGTTGCTGATCGGGATGGAGAAGCCGGTGCAGATCGTATCGATGGATGCGACATCCACCCAGATCGTCGATCTGGCCTGCCTTGCTGCCTATCAGGCCATCAGCCAGTAGGCAGCAAGGGGTTCAGCGGGGAACCGGTTCAGGCCACCGGTTCGGCGAGCTGGCGGGGCGGGATGTCGGACTGCGGCTGGTCGGTGATCATTTCGATCCGCCCGGTGATCTGGCCGCCATCCTCCACCTGGAGGCGGCGGCAACGGGCCGTGCCCAACACCTTGCCGCTGCCGCGGACCACCAGACTGCCGCGCACTGTCAGGGTGCCGTCGATGGTGCCGGCGATTTCGGCGTCTTCGACCTCGATTTCGCCTTTGAAAACACCGCCCGGGGCAATCGCCAGTTCGGTCGCGTGGATCATGGTCGCTTCGACCGTGCCTTCGACGACAAGCCGTTCAGCGTCCTGGACGACGCCCTGAACGCTGATGCCGCGCCCCACCACCAAAGTGCGCCGCTCGGCCGGGTCGCGCGGGGCCGGGCGGTTCAGGCTCAATCCGGGCCGGGCGGGCGAGGCTGGTGCGGACGGTGTGGTTCCGGAAGGGGAAAACGGAGGTCTGGACATGAGGTGCGCATCCTTAGACGGAGCGGGACGGAAAGGGGGGACACCCAGGCCGACATCCGAAGATGGGGTCGGGCTAATTGCGTTGCGGATATCCGGGTCCGGTTCTGCGGCCTTGGATTGGTCCGTCACGGGCGCTGCTCCAGCGGCGTGGAGGTCGCCTGATGCCGCCGGAAGTGATTCGTCCGGTTTGCGACGTTTGAACAAGACATTTTACCCAGTTGAATGCGGAGCCTTCGCCTAGCATGGCGGGCGCCATGCAAACAACAATCCGTTGCGGGGTCGCCGCAACAATCCGCCTACGGACTGGTCCGCTGGCGCGGCCGGCGCGGTTCGTCCACCGCCGAAAGTGCCAGATCAAGGACATGCACCATGGCGGCCGTGCCAATCAGCGGGATCAGCAGATTGATGACCGGCATATAGGCCGCGGCGGCCAGGATGCCGCCATTCACCATCACCATGCTGCGGCTTGAGCGGTAGAGCGACTCGGCCATGGCCCGTGGCATCCGCCGCATGGCCACCGCGACGAACAATCCGCGGCCGATGGCGTAGGTGGCGACAACCCAGCCGAGGATCAGACCGACGCCCGGCAACATCACCGTTAGCACCAGCGCCAGCGCAACGATATTCAGGGCGAGCACCTTGAGGGCCACGGCGATGCCGTCCCAGGTTTGCTCAAGCAGGGGGGCGCCTTCGGCCGGAGGCAGCCACGGATAGTAGCGGCGCTCGACCGCGAGGGCGATGCGGTCGAAATACAGCGTGCCGATCCCGGCGGCGATTGGCAGGAACAGCCACAGCGCGAGCAGCGATGCGCCGACGGCACCCAGGAAGTCGGCGCCCCAGGCCAACCAACCGTGCAACGCCAGCAGGTTGTGAATGATCGAGACGGCGATGGCGTAGAGTGCCGCGAAACTGGCGGCTGACCAGGCGACGCTGCGTATCGCCACACCTATGAATGTCGGGTCGTCGAGCTGCGCGAAGGCGCGGGATATCGGGACGAACAGGCGCGTCGAGTCTTCAGATGCCATGGGTATCAAGCTTTCGGTCTATCGGGCGGTTGGTTAGATATCGCGTTTTGCGGTGCGAGGCGTGGCCTCTTTCCGCCGGGTATCGTCGCCTGTAGGCGGAATTCACGTTCCTGAGGCCAGCCGGAGACAATTGGATGACATTCGTCCCATCGCCACACATCACCCAGAACTGGGTCTTGTCGAAGCCTTCCGCGCATGGGCGGCGGGGCATCGTCGTCTCCCAGGCAGCCAGCGCGGCGGAGGCGGGTATCGCCGTTCTGAACGCCGGCGGCAATGCGGTGGATGCGGCCGTCGCGACTGCTTTGGCCCTCGCCGCGGCCGAGCCGTGGAACTCCGGTCTCGGCGGGATCGGCTTCGCGTTGGTGCATCGGGCCGGAGAGCCGAGGGCCGAAGTGGTCGATTTCGGGCCCGTGGCGCCGCGCGGCCTGGACCCGTCCGCTTTCAGGCTGACCGGGCGGATGAAGCAGGACCTGTTTGCCTGGCCCGAAGTCGCGGGCGACGCGAACATCCATGGCCCCTTGTCGTTCGCGATTCCGTCCTCGGCCGCCGGATACGCGCATATGCACGCGACGTGGGGCAAGTTGCCGCTGGCCGAGGTGATTGCGCCCGCGATAGCGCTGGCGAAACGAGGCTTGCCGCAGGACTGGTTCACCACGCTGAAAGTCGCAGCGTCGGCCGCAGTGCTGCGGCGCTACCCGGAAAGCGCGCGCATCTATCTGCCGGACGGCCTGCCGCCGGTCGCGCCCTATCAGGGCAAGCCCGGCTTCTTCCGGCTCGGCGCCCTGGCGGAGACGCTGGAGCAACTCGGGCGCACCGGCTTGCGCGATCTTTATGAAGGTGACGTGGCGCAGGCCATTATCGCGGATGTCGAAGATATGGGCGGCGTGCTGTCCGCGGAGGACCTCCGGTCCTGCCAGGTGCGGGTCCTGCCGCCACCGCAGTATCAGTGGCGAGGGCATACTCTCCAGTTGGCGGGCGGGTTGACCGCGGCCCCGACGATGGTTCGGGTGCTGGATCAGATGGCGCGGGTCGGAACCGGTTCGGCACCGGACGCCGACTGGTTTCTGGCCTTCACACGCGCGATGAAAGCCGCCTATGCGGAGCGTCTGGCCGGGCTGGGCGATGCCGGCCTGATGGGGGCGGACACCTGCACCTCTCATCTCACTGTTTGCGATCAGGATGGAACCATGGTCGCCTTGACGACGACACTGCTGTCGTCGATGGGAAGCCGCGTGGTGTTGCCGCGGTCGGGCATCCTGATGAACAACGGCGTCATGTGGTTCGATCCGCAGCCAAACCAGCCGAATTCCATTGGCGGCGGCAAGCGGCCACTGACCAACATGTCGCCGATCATCCTCCGCCAGGCCGATCGGCCGTGGTTTGCGGCGGGCGGGTCCGGCGGACGCCGGATTCTGGCGGCGGTCACGCAGATGATGGCCTTCGTGACGGATTTCGGCATGAGCCTGGAACAGGCGGCGCATCACCCGCGGGTCGATGTCTCCGATCCCGGATACGTCTCGGCGGACGTGCGGCTTGCTACGGAGATCATCGACGCGTTGAGATCGGACGGTCGCGTGGAGGTGGTGGAGCGCAGTGTCATGCCCATCAACTTCGCTTGTCCCAATGCGATCATATCTAACGGCGATGGTAGCCGGAGCGGCATCAGCGACATCGCCTCGCCCTGGTCGGCCGCGTTGGCGCAATAGTAACGAAAGTCCGTTTCTGACATGCCGCGAACCTCGGCCGCGGGCCGTCAAGCGGTTCGCAAGAACTTCGGATTGCCGTAAAGTTCCAGGTTGGGGTGGCGGCGTTGAAAGGGTCCGGTGATGGATTTCGCATTGACCGACGCGCAACAGCAGATTCGCGACGAGGTGCTGCGCCTGTGCGCGCGGTTCGACGACCGCTACTGGCTGGAACGCGACGCCACCGCCACCTTCCCGAACGAATTCTTTAACAGCATGGCTGCGGGCGGCTGGCTCGGGATAGCCATGCCGGAGACTTACGGCGGCTCGGGCCTCGGGATCACCGAAGCGACCATCATGGTGCAGGCGGTGGCCGAATCGGGCGCCGGGATGAGCGGTGCCAGCGCGATCCATATCAACATCTTCGGTTTGAATCCCGTCGTCGTCTACGGAACGGATGCGCAGAAAGCTCGCATGCTGCCGCCTTTGATCCAGGGCGTCGACAAGTCATGCTTCGGCGTGACGGAGCCGAACGCGGGCCTGAACACGACCGAGATCACGACGCGCGCGGATCTGCGTGGCGATCATTACAGGATTAACGGAACGAAGATCTGGACGTCTACGGCGCAGGTGGCGAACAAGATCCTTCTGCTGGCGCGCACCACCCCGCTGGACAAGATCAAGCGCAAGACTCACGGAATGACGCTGTTTTACACCGACCTCGACAAGTCCCGGGCCGAGGTTCGTTTGATCCACAAAATGGGTCGGCATGCCGTCGATTCGAACATGGTCTTCTTCGAGGACATGCCGGTGCCGGTCGAAGACCGGATAGGCGAGGAAGGCGAGGGTTTTCGCGTCCTGCTGCATGGCTTGAACCCGGAACGGGTCCTTGTCGCCGCCGAGGCTGTCGGCATCGGCCGGGCAGCGCTGGCGCGGGCGTCGCGCTATGCCCGGGAGCGCGTCGTCTTCGGCCGGCCGATCGGCCAGAACCAGGGAATCCAGCATCCGCTGGCGAAGAACTGGGCGGAACTCGAAGCCGCCAACCTGCTGACCTTCAAGGCCGCCTGGCTCTACGACACCGGCCGCGAATGCGGCGCCGAAGCAAACGCCGCGAAATACCTGGCAGCCGAGGCGGGCTATCACGCGGCGGAGCAGGCCGTGATGACCCACGGCGGCATGGGCTACGCGCAGGAATACCATGTCGAGCGGCTGTTCCGCGAAAGCATGCTGCCGCGCATCGCCCCGGTCAGCCGCGAATTGATCCTGAGCTACCTGGCCGAACGCGTGCTCGACCAGCCGAAGTCGTATTAATCCACCTCCGTCACGGCTCCCAGCGTTTCGCCGATCGGCCGGTTCAGCACCAGATCGGCGATCGCATCGAGGCCGGTCTCCTGGAGGTTCAGGATCACCAGGGCGGAGCCGTTTCGTTTCGCCAGCTCCGGAAAACCCGCTGCCGGGTAAACGACCAGCGACGAACCTATGGCAATGAACAAATCGGCCCGCAAGGTTTCCCGTTCCGCCCGCTGCATCTGATCCAACGGCATCGCCTGGCCAAACGAAACGGTTGCCGTCTTCACCCAGCCGCCGCAGGCGCAATGCGGAACGATCCGGTCGTGCTCGAAATCGAAGCGCAGCGCCTCGATCTCGAAGCGCGTGCCGCAATCCAGGCAGTGCGCATACGTCGTGTTGCCGTGCAGCTCGATCACCTTGTCGTCCGGAATGCCGGAGTCCTGGTGCAGGCCATCGATATTCTGCGTAATGACGGCCTCAGCCTTGCCTGAGCGCACCAACTCCGCCACCGCGCGGTGGCCGCGGTTCGGCGCTGCCTTCCGCAGCACCGGCTCCATCGCGAAACGGCGGCGCCAGGACTCGCGACGGGCGTCTTCCGAGCCGATGAAATCGGAAAAATCGATCGGCCTTTGTTTGGTCCAGATTCCGCCCGGGCTGCGGAAATCGGGAATGCCGGACTCGGTGCTGATGCCCGCGCCCGTGAACAAGGCGATCCGGTCCGCCGCTTCGATCATGCGCGCGAACTCTTTCAGATACTGATCCATCGCCAGCCTGTCTCCGTCATCATGCAGGCCAGTATAGGCCCATCGGCGGCAAAAGCATCCGGCTGAACCCCGCGCCGCTTGCCCTCGACAGCCGCATATACCGTGGCTACAAAGTGCGACTTTGATGAACCACGGAAAGCTCCAGCGAAATGCGCTTTGGAATTTGGGCACTCGTTCACGGCAGCCGCGGGGCCCTCCAGGACCCCGAGGAACCCTACGACGCCTCCTGGGAGCGCAACCTCGCCCTGGTGCAGGAGGCGGAACGGCTCGGTTATGACAGCACGCTGGTGGCGCAGCACACGATCAACCCGCACCATGCGCCACTGGATCAGCTCGAAGCCTGGACGTCGGCGGCGGCCCTCGCCGCGAGCAGCAGCCGGATCGAGATCATCACGGCAATCAAGCCATACCTCTATCATCCGGTGGTCCTGGCGAAGATGGCGCTGCAGATCGAGCACATCAGCCGCGGCCGCTTCGCCATCAACCTGGTGAACGCCTGGAACCGCCCGGAACTGGAGAAGGCCGGTATCGGCTTCGCGGAACATGATGAACGATACGCCTACGGCCGAGAATGGATTTCCGTCGTCGAGCCGCTGCTGCGCGGCGAGACGGTCTCTTACCGTGGCCAATATTTCAACGTCGATGACTACACGCTGCGTCCCGCGGACCCGTATCGGCCCCGGCCGCGCATCTATGTCGGCGGCGAGTCCGAACCGGCGCGGGCGTTGGTGGCGGACCATGGCGATGTTTGGTTCATCAACGGTCAACCGCTGGACGATGTCCGCGCGCTGATCGCCGATGTCGCTTCCCGTCCCCGCGAGGCTCCCCCGTTGACGTTCGGCCTGTCCGCCTTCGTGATCGCGCGCGCGACCGAGGCCGAAGCGCAGGCCGCGCTGCAACGGCTGTTCGATCTCGCCAAACTGGATGCCCCGATCCGCGCGATACAGCGAGCCAATACGGATCCCCAATCGGTGATGGCACAGACCATGGCCAAGACCCCGCGTGTCGGCAGCAACGGCGGAACCGCGGCGGGGCTCGTCGGCAGCTACGATCAGGTCGCCGAACGCATACGGGCGTTTGGCGCCGCCGGGATCGACCTGTTCATGCTCCAGTTTCAACCGTTCGAGGCCGAAATGCGCCGCTTCGCCGCGGAAATCCTGCCCCGCGTCCGCCGGCTTTGAAACGCCGCCCCGACACCCCAGCTTTCTGGAGAATGGAGCAGAACGCATGACCGATAAGCGGCAATTGCGGCTGGGCGCCTTCATGCGTCCGGTCAGTATCCACACCGCATGGTGGCGTTATCCCGGCGCCTACCCGGACGCCAACTTCAATTTCCAGCACATCGCCCGCTTCGCCCGGACCCTGGAGCGCGGCAAGTTCGACGCCTTCTTCATGGCCGATCACCTGGCGCTGCTGAACATGCCGATGGAGGCTTTGAAGCGCAGCGCGACCACCACGTCGTTTGATCCGCTCACGCTGCTCCCGGCCCTGGCGGTCGTCACCGAGCGGCTGGGCCTGATCGCCACCGCCTCCACCACGTTCAACGAGCCGTATCATATCGCCCGCAAGTTCGCCTCGCTGGACCATATCAGCAACGGCCGCGCCGGTTGGAACCTTGTGACAACCTCCAATCCCGATGCCGCCCTGAACTTCGGCCTTGAGGAGCATGTCGAACACGCGGCGCGCTACCGCCGGGCGCGCGAGTTCTATGACGTGGTGACCGGCCTTTGGGATAGCTGGGCCGACGACGCTTTCATCCGCGATGTCGAAAACGGGATCTATTTCGATCCCGGCCGGATGCACGTGCTGAACCACAAGGGGCCGCATTTCTCCGTCCGCGGTCCCCTGAACGTCGCCCGGCCGGTGCAGGGCTGGCCCGTCATCGTTCAGGCCGGAGCCTCCGAGGCCGGACGCCAGATCGCCGCCGAAACCGCCGAAATGGTATTCGCCGCGGGCGGCCCGATCGAGGAAGCGCGGCGGTTTTATGCGGACGTCAAGGGCCGCACGGAAGCGCTCGGGCGTGACCGCGACCACCTGAAAATACTGCCCGGCGCACTGGTTGTCGTTGGCGAGACCGTCGCCGAGGCGCAGCGAAAGCGCGACCTTCTGGACAGCCTTGTGCATCCGGACAGCGGCATCGGCTCGTTGTCGATCGCGCTGGGCTGCGATGCGTCGGCTTTCGACCTGGACGGACCGCTGCCTGAGATTCCCGAAACCAATCAGAGCAAGAGCAGCCGGCAGCGTGTCATCGACCGCGCCAGGCGCGACAACCTGACGGTCCGGCAACTCGCCCAGATCGCCGGCGGCTATGGCGGCCTGTGCTTCACCGGCACGCCGGCAACGATCGCCGATGCGATGGAGGAGTGGCTTCTGACCGATGCCTGCGACGGGTTCAATGTGATGTTCCCATATGTGCCAGGAGGCCTGGACGATTTCGTTGACCTGGTTGTCCCCGAACTGCAGCGGCGGGGCCTGTTCCGGACAGAGTACGAAGGCAGTACCTTGCGGGAGAATCTTGGTCTGGCGCGGCCCGCCAACCGCTTCTTTCCGGCCACCTGAACCCGGCGTCTTCCGGGAACGGCCGCCGGAGCGGAAGGTCCCGTTCCGTATGTCGCAGAAAAGGGCTATACGACAATCGTCTGGCGCCGCTATCCGCGGCGTCTTCCGAGTCGGACCCCGGGGGCCATCATCACAACACCACTCATCCTGGCCGTGGCGAACCAGAAAGGAGGCGTCGGCAAGACCACAACGGCGATCAACCTGGCTGCCGCGCTGGCAATCGCCGGCCTTCCCGTGCTGCTGATCGACATGGATCCGCAGGGAAACGCATCGACCGGCCTCGGCATCAATCGCTCGGAGCGATTCAGCGGAACCTACAACCTGCTGATGGAAGGCCGCTCCGATAGGCAGGCCATGCGGGGGACTCCGGTGCCCAACCTGTCCCTGATTGCCTCCGACATGAATCTGGCGGGCGCCGAAATCGAGCTTGTGCCGATGGAGCGCCGCGAATTCCGCCTGAAGACGGCCCTGGCCGAACTGCCGGAGTTTAGGGCGTTCCGGGTGATCCTGCTCGATTGCCCTCCGGGCCTGGGATTGCTGACCCTGAATGCATTGGTGGCCGCGTCCGGTGTCATAGTCCCGCTGCAATGCGAATTCTACGCGCTCGAGGGCATCAGCAGCCTGATGCACACGATCGAGGCGGTGCGCCGCCGCTTTAACGCGCGCCTGCGCCTGTCCGGGATTTTGTTGACCATGTTCGATCGCCGCAACAGCCTGTCCGGTCTTGTTGAAAAGGATGCACGGGACCACTTCGGCGACTGGGTCTTCGACGTGACGATTCCCCGCAACATCCGCGTATCCGAAGCTCCAAGTCACGGTTTGCCCGTGCTCACCTATGATCCGAAATCGTTGGGCGCGGCTGCCTACAACGCCATGGCGGAAGAAATCGTTAAGAAAGAGAAACTCGTGCTCCCGCAACCTGTTATCCCCCATGAGCAGTAAGAAGATGCCCCCCAGGCTTGGACGCGGACTGGCCGCGTTGCTGGGAGATTCGCCGCTCCAGCCGAACGCCGAACAAGGCATGGCGGTGATCGCCGTGCCGATGGATCAGATCGACGCCAACCCTTTCCAGCCACGCATGGACTTCGACCAGGGCGAACTCCAAAGCCTTGCGCAGTCGATCCGGGTGCAGGGCGTCCTGCAACCGATTCTGGTCAGAGCGCACCCGACCGCCGAGGACCGCTACCAGATCATCGCCGGCGAACGGCGGTTCCGCGCGGCGATGCTGGCCGGGTTGAACGAAATTCCGGCAATCCTGCGGGAAATGGACGACAGCGATGCCGCGGTGGTGGCGCTGGTCGAAAACCTGCAAAGGCAGGACCTGAACGCGCTTGAAGAAGCCGAGGGCTACCAGCGGCTGCTGGAGGATTTCGGACTGACGCACGAAGCGCTCGGCTATGCCGTCAGCAAATCCAGAAGTCATGTCGGTAATACGGTCCGGTTGTTGCGCCTGCCCGAAAGCATCAAGCAGGACGTGCGATCCGGCACCCTGTCGTCCGGTCATGCCAGGGCGCTGATCAACGCTCCGGACCCCGAAGCTTTGGCTCAACAGATCATGAAGCGCGGCATGTCTGTCCGTCAGGCGGAGCTCCTGGTCGCCAGAGCCGTTGCATCCAGAGGGGCGCCGCGTCAGCCAAAGCCGGAACGACTCGATGTCGCCGAACTGGAGCGGCGCGTGACCGATACGATTGGCTGCAGGGTGAGCATCGCCACCAACCGCCGAGGTGGCGGCGAAATCAGCATCCAGTTCCGCGACTTATTTCAGCTGGAAGATCTGGTCGCCCGCCTGACCGGGGAGCGAGAAAAGGTCCAGTTACCGGCGGATGGCTGATCCCCTCAAAGCAGCTTGCCTTGCAGGAAACCCAGCGCCGGCAAAGGCCGCCATGATCGAGGCAAGTCGGCCCGACGGATCGGCCTGACCGTATAGGACGGTGGTGGCTGTCTCGAACTCCTCAGGAAATTGGCGTAAGCCTTGACCTCTTGTTCGCGCCAGGCCTGATCCGCCAGGGCTGCCAACCGGCTGGTAAATACCTCGGCCACGCGCGATGTCCGCCCGACTGACGCAACGACCGCCCAAAGCGTGTCTTCGCGGTAGCTGCTAAGACTGACAGGTTCCACCATGAACCGAAGGCTGGCTTCCCGCGCGGCGGAAGGCAAGAGTCTTTCACCTGAAAGTTGCGCAAAATCATCCGTTCATGGTCGCCGCCCCGGCCGCCGCTCTCGACGGCTTCCGCGCGGCCAGCGTAGCCTCGCCGCAAATCAGCACGGAGGATGGTGCCTATGAGCGGAGAGAACTGCCTGGCCGGGCTCAGGATCCTGGACTTGACCCAGTTCGAGGCTGGACCATCCTGCACCGAGGCGCTCGCCTGGATGGGTGCCGATGTCGTCAAGATCGAGAATCCGAAGATCGGCGATCCGGGCCGCGCGACCGGCGCCAGGGGTCCGAACGACGCGCTGTATTTCCTCCAGTACAATGCGAATAAGCGTTCTGTGGCGGTGAATCTGAAGGATTCGCGCGGGCTTGATCTGGTGAAGGAACTGGCTGCAACGGCCGATGTGATGATCGAGAACTTCGCCCCCGGCGCGATCGAGCGTCTGGGTCTGGGCTATGCGGTGATCCGGACCATCAATCCGGCGATCATCTTCTGCCAGGTCAAGGGTTTCGGTACGGGCAGCCCGTATGAAAAGAATCTGGCTTTTGACATGATCGCCCAGGCCTGCGGCGGGCTGATGTCGATTACCGGGGAGGAAGACGGACCTCCGTGCAAGCCTGGTGCAACCATCGGCGACACCGGCACCGGAATGCTGATGGCGGTGTCGATCCTCGGGGCCTATGTCCGCCGTCTTCGCACCGGTCAGGGCGAACACCTTCAGGTGGCCATGCAGGATGCCGTGCTGCACTATATCCGCAACGCCTTCGCTTACATGGAGCGCACCGACGGCCAAGCCGCCCCGCGTGCCGGCTCGAAAACCGTGGGGGGCGGTAATCCGCCCATCGGCGTCTATCCATGCAAGGGCGGCGGCCCAAACGACTACGTTTACATCTATACCAGTGCCGCCAACCCGGAGCACTGGACCCGGCTACTGAAGGTCATGGGCCGGGAGGATCTGGTCGGCGATCCGCGCTTCGCCAGCCCGGATGCCCGCACGGAGCATCGGGCCGAGGTCGATCGCGTGGTTTCGGAATGGACCATCCGGCACGACAAGCACACCGCGATGGACCTTGCCGGCGGCGCCACGATCCCGGCGGGCGCCGTGCTCGACACCCGGGAACTCGCAGACGATACGACGTTCGAGCAACGCGGTATCCGCCAGACCATGAAGCACCCGACCGTCGGCGACTACCCCATGATCGGATGGCCGGTCCGCTTCGGCGGCCGCCCGCCGGAGGTTAAGCCGGCGCCGATCCTGGGAGAGCACGGGGAGCAGGTCATATCCGAATGGCTCGGGTATGACGCCGCCCGCATCGCGAATCTGAAGGCCAGCGGGGTCGTCGGCTGAAGCGCGGCCGTCGCTCCAGTCACGGCCGCCGTTCACGTCATGCCCCGGACAAGCCGCGCCATGGCGGGCGGGATATGCTCGTCTCCTGGAGCGTGTTCAGGCTGGCTGGAACGGCGATGGACCCCGCCACGACTGGACTAGAGCGTGTTCAGGCTGACTGGAAAGGCGGCGGACGCTGCCACCCCGTCATGGCCCGGCTTGTCCGGGCCACCTATACCAGCACCCTGCCGCGATAGGTGGCCCGGACAAGCCGGGCCATGACGAATAGGGTCATCGCAA